>NZ_CP029197.1:5554501-6221752 GCF_008639165.1 Streptomyces venezuelae ATCC 10712
CGGCGAGCTGCCTTCGAGGCCGAGGAGGACGGCCTTGGGGGTGCCGTGGCCGTGGCCGGTCGCGCCGAGCGAGCCGTACAGCTCCGCCCGGAGGTGCGCGGTGTGGGCGAGCAGGCCCTCGTTCTTCAGGCGGCGGGCGAACATCCGGGCCGCACGCATCGGTCCCACCGTGTGGGAGCTCGACGGGCCGATGCCGATCGAGAACAGGTCGAAGACCGAGATGGCCACGGGATGACTCCTTGTGGGGGCTAGACGCCGTTGTCTGCCGGGGTGGAGCAGAGAAGCGCGGGGAACAGCGTGATCACATGGGGTGGGGCACCACGCTCACTGTCCAGTGTGCGCGGTGCCCCGAAGGTTCGTACGAACAAAAGGGTACGAAATTACTTCAGGCCGGGGTACAGCGGGTGCTTGTCGGCGAGCGCCGTCACCCGGGCCTTGAGCGAGGCGGCCTTGTCGGCGTCGAAGCCGGGCTTCAGGGTCTCCGCGATGATGTCGCCGACCTCGGTGAAGTCCTCGGCCTGGAAGCCGCGGGTCGCGAGCGCCGGCGTACCGATGCGCAGACCGGAGGTGACCATCGGCGGGCGCGGGTCGTTCGGAACGGCGTTCCGGTTGACCGTGATGCCGACCTCGTGGAGCCGGTCCTCGGCCTGCTGGCCGTCCAGCTCGCTGTCGCGCAGGTCGACGAGGAGCAGGTGGACGTCCGTGCCGCCGGAGAGGACGGAGACGCCGTGGGCGGTGACGTCGTCCTGGACCAGGCGCTCGGCGATGATGCGGGCGCCGTCCAGGGTGCGCTGCTGGCGCTCCTTGAACTCCTCGGAGGCCGCGACCTTGAAGGAGACGGCCTTGGCCGCGATCACGTGCTCCAGGGGGCCGCCCTGGAAGCCGGGGAAGACCGAGGAGTTCAGCTTCTTCGCGAACTCCTTCTTCGCCAGGATGATGCCGCCGCGCGGGCCGCCGAGCGTCTTGTGCGTGGTGGAGGTCACCACGTCCGCGTACTCGACCGGGTTCGGGTGCAGACCGGCCGCGACCAGACCCGCGAAGTGGGCCATGTCGACCCACAGGTAGGCCTCGACCTCGTCGGCGATCCGGCGGAACTCGGCGAAGTCCAGCTGGCGCGGGTAGGCGGACCAGCCGGCGATGATCACCTTCGGGCGGTGCTCCTTGGCGAGGCGCTCGACCTCGGCCATGTCGACCAGGCCGGCCTCGTCCACGTGGTACGCGACCACGTTGAACTGCTTGCCCGAGAAGTTCAGGCGCATGCCGTGGGTGAGGTGACCGCCGTGCGCCAGGTCCAGGCCCAGGATCGTGTCGCCGGGCTGGGCGATCGCGAAGAGGGCGGCCTGGTTCGCGGAGGCGCCGGAGTGCGGCTGGACGTTGGCGTACTCGGCGCCGAACAGGTCCTTGATCCGGTCGATCGCGATCTGCTCGGCCACGTCGACGTGCTCGCAGCCGCCGTAGTAGCGGCGGCCCGGGTAACCCTCGGCGTACTTGTTGGTCAGGACGGAGCCCTGCGCCTCCATGACGGCGACCGGAGCGAAGTTCTCCGAGGCGATCATCTCGAGCGTGGACTGCTGACGGCGGAGCTCGGCGTCGACGGCGGCGGCGACGTCCGGGTCCAGCTCGTGGAGGGGGGTGTTCAGAAGCGACATGAATCGATCCCTAAGGGTCTCGGGCCCGGTCTCAGTTCCCGGCGAACGCGGTGTACTCGTCGGCGGAGAGCAGCTCGTCCGGCTCACCGGTGACGCGCACCTTGAACAGCCAGCCACCCTCGAACGGAGCCGTGTTCACCAGCGACGGGTCGTCCACCACGTCCTGGTTGGCGGCGACGACCTCGCCCGTCACGGGGGAGTAGAGGTCGCTCACGGACTTCGTCGACTCGAGCTCACCGCAGGTCTCGCCCGCGGTGACGGTGGCGCCGACCTCGGGGAGCTGGGCGAAGACGACGTCACCGAGCGCGTTGGCCGCGAACTCCGTGATGCCGACGGTCGCGACGCCGTCCTCGGCGGCCGACAGCCACTCGTGCTCCTTGGTGTAGCGCAGCTGCGTGGGGTTGCTCATGGCCTGATTCTCCTGGATCGGGGGAGTGCTGATGAACGTGGGTCTTGCGGGGTGAGACGGGAAGTGAGACGGATGCGTCACTTCCGCGGCGCGGACGTCACTTCTGGCGCTTGTAGAACGGCAGCGCGACGACCTCGTACGGCTCGTGGGTGCCGCGGATGTCCACACCTACACCCTGGGTGCCGGGCTCGGCGTGCGCCGCGTCCACGTACGCCATCGCGATCGGCTTTCCGAGGGTCGGCGACGGGGCGCCGGAGGTGACCTCGCCGATCACCACGCCGTCCTTGACGACCGAGAAGCCGGCGCGGGGCACCCGGCGGCCCTCGGCGACCAGGCCGACCAGCTTGCGCGGCGGGGCGGTCTCGGCGCGCTCGGCGGCCTTCTCCAGGGCCTCGCGGCCGACGAACCGGCCTTCGTTGGTCGTCTTCTCGAACTTCACGACCCGGCCGAGGCCCGCGTCGAAGGGGGTGAGCGAGGTGGTCAGCTCGTGGCCGTACAGCGGCATGCCCGCCTCGAGGCGGAGCGTGTCGCGGCAGGACAGGCCGCAGGGGATCAGACCGACCGGGGCGCCCGCCTCGGTCAGCGCCTTCCACACGCCCTCGGCGTGCTCGGGCTTCAGGAACAGCTCGAAGCCGTCCTCGCCGGTGTAGCCGGTCCGGGCGATCAGCGCGGGGACTCCGGCGACCGTGCCGGGGAGGCCGGCGTAGTACTTGAGGCCGTCCAGGTCGGCGTCGGTGAGCGACTTCAGGATGCCGGGGGACTCCGGGCCCTGCACGGCGATCAGCGCGTACGCGTCACGGTCGTCGCGCACCTCGGCGTCGAAGCCGGCCGCGCGCCCGGTCAGCGCGTCCAGGACGATCTGCGCGTTCGAGGCGTTGGCGACGACCATGTACTCCGTCTCGCCGAGGCGGTAGACGATCAGGTCGTCGAGGATGCCGCCGTCCTCCTGGCAGATCATCGTGTAGCGCGCCCGGCCGACGCCGACGGTGGAGATGTTGCCGACGAGGGCGTGGTCGAGGAGCTCGACGGCCTGCGGGCCGGTGACGGTGATCTCGCCCATGTGGGAGAGGTCGAAGAGGCCCGCCTTGGTGCGGACGGCGACGTGCTCGTCCCGCTCGCTGCCGTACCGGAGCGGCATGTCCCAGCCGGCGAAGTCGGTCATGGTCGCGCCCAGCGAACGATGCAGGGCATCGAGGGCAGTCAGACGGGGGGCAATGCTCATGGGTGGCTCCCGGGTCCCAAGGGCGTGATCGGTGACGAAACACATGACGGGCGAGGACGTCCTCCCCATCTGTCATGGAACCTGAGAGGTTCACCGAGGGCATCCTCGGCTTGCACCTTGGGTGGGGACACGGCAGGGTGTCCCGCTTTTCAGATCTGCCTCATCCACGCGGTACGGGGCCTGAGAGATTCAAGGGAGGGTCTTGCTCCTTCGGCGTCCGGACACGACGTGCGGTCCGGAACTCTCCCGCGCGGATTCGAGCGGCCGGTATGCGATTGTGTGGCGACTGTGCGCGCCTGGCGCGCACATCATTGCACGCGAGCCCGACGGGGCACATCGCTTGTGTCCCATTACCGTTTCTTTACACTTTGTGGGCAAGGGTCTTCCCGGGCCCGGCAGGGGGAGAAGCGATGAGGATCCAGCACACCGGCGCGTACGCGTCGAGTACCGGCATACCGTCCCAGCGAGCCCGCGCCAGGACCCGCGGCCGCGGCCGGCTCCTGCGCGACCTGCGCGAGCGCGGCGGCAGGGGTCCCCGCGCCCTCACCTTCGCCGCCGGTGACCTGGTGGTCGTCTCCGGGCTGCCCGGCAGCGGCAAGTCCACCCTCATGAAGCGGGCCGCCGGGGGCGCCGCCATCGACTCCCAGGACGCCCGCGAGCGCTGGGACGCCCGGATGCCGCGGTTCCTGCCGTACGCCGTGTACCGCCCGCTCGTCCGGCTCGCGCACTACGCGGGGCTGCGGCGCGCCCTGCGCTCCGGCGCCGGGGTGGTGGTGCACGACTGCGGCACCCAGTCCTGGGTCCGCGGCTGGCTCGCCCGCGAGGCCCGCCGCCGCGGCCGGGCCCTGCACCTGGTCCTCCTCGACGTCGCCCCGGACACCGCCCGCGAGGGCCAGCGCGCCCGCGGCCGGGGCGTCTCCGCCTACGCCTTCGCCCGGCACCGGCGGGCCGTCGGGCGGCTCGTCGCGGCCGCCGAGTCGGGCCGGCTGCCGCACGGCTGCGCCTCCGCGACCCTCCTGGACCGGGAGGCGGCGGACACCCTGCGGAAGATCGGCTTCAGGGAGACCACCTGAGCCGGGGGCCGACACCGTCGGAGCCCGGGGCCGTCGGCGCCCGGGACCGCCCGCGCCCCCGACCGGCGACCTCCGGGGCGTGTGACGTACCTCCCCCGCCCCGCAGGGTCCTCGTACCCTTCTTTTTGGCCACGGCGGTGCCGGGGCGGCGTTAGGGTGCTGCCGGGCGGCCGGTGCGGCAGGCCGTGCGAGGAGGGGGAACGGGACCGTGGACGTGACGTGGCCGGGCAACGAGCTCGAAGAGGTCCTTGCCGCCTCCCTCGGCAACCCCGCGGCGGGCGGCCGGCTGGTCGAGGTGCTCGGCCGCAGCCCGGTCTGGGTGCCGCTGCCCAACGGCGGCGGACCCGACAGCCCCGACCTCGACCTCGCCACGATGGAGATCGACGGCGCGGCGTACGTCCCCGTCTTCAGCTCCGAGGAGCAGTTCCTCGCCGTCGTCGGCGGCCACATGTCCTTCACCGTCGCCCCCGCCCGCGACTTCGCCCGCGGCCTGCCCCCGCAGCTCGGCATCGCCGTGAACCCCGGCGGCACCGTCGGCGTCCCGCTGCCCCCGCCCGCCGTCGCCGAGCTCTGCCGGGCCGGCCGGACCCCGCTCGACGGCCCCGCCACCGGCGGCCGGGTCCGGCTCTTCGAGCCCGACTGGCAGGACGATCCCGTCGACTTCCTCGCCGCCGCCTCCGCCGAGTTCGAGGCGACCGGCGTCGTCACCACCGCCCGCCGCACCCTCGCCAGCGTCGAGGGCACCGAACCCGCCCTGTTCATCGGCGTCCAGCTCGCCGCCTGGGACGGCGTCGACCGCAACGCACCCCTGGACGCCCTCGGCCGCGCCCTCGGTCAGGTCGAGGTCGCCTGGCCGG
Organism: Streptomyces venezuelae ATCC 10712; assembly: GCF_008639165.1. Classification (NCBI taxonomy): domain Bacteria; kingdom Bacillati; phylum Actinomycetota; class Actinomycetes; order Kitasatosporales; family Streptomycetaceae; genus Streptomyces; species Streptomyces venezuelae. Next base: position 5,559,712 of record NZ_CP029197.1, read on the forward strand.
TGAACCTCATCCTGCTCGACATGGCGCAGGACCCGGTGGGCGACTGGATGCTGGAGCGGGTGCGGCCCTTCTACCAGCGCGCCGCCGTGTGACGGACGGCCTGTTTAAGCTGAACTGATTCGGTGGACACAAGAGGGGCGGAACCCAGGGTGAGCGCGTCAGGCACCGCTGCGGCTGGACAGGTCGAGCACATGCTGCGCCAGGTGGCACCCGGACGCTACGACGCGTACGAGCAGCTGCTGCACGCCCTCGCCGACGGCGAGCTGTGGATGCTGCTCTGGCACGGCACGCCCGGCTCGGCGGACGCCCAGTACGGGAACATGGAGGTCGACGGCTTCGGCTACGCGCCCTGTGTGACCTCCGCCCAGGAACTGTCCGCCTCGGGCTGGCAGCGCGCCCACGAGCTGGTCACCGGCCGTGAGATCGCCCGCGCCCTCTACCCCGACCGCTGGGGCGTCTGGCTCAATCCGCACGCCCCCGGCGGCGGCGTCGGCATTCCCTGGGCCGACCTGCGGCGGATCGCCACCGGCCTCGACCGGATGCCCGCCGGGCCGCTCCGGGTCGGCGAGCCCACCCTGGAGCTCCCGCAGTTCTACGCCCTGCTCACGCAGAACGCGCACCGCACCCCGGCCGTCCGGGCGCTCCGGCGCGGCTGGGTGCAGCCCGCGCTCGGCACCCCGTACCTCGCCATCGGTCTCGATCTGTACGACACCTCCCCGGCGGCGGTCGACGCCGTGCGGGCGATGATGCGCCAGTCGATCGGCGCCGTGCCGGAGGGGCTGCCGGTCTCGACGGTCGCGCTCTCCGACGCGTACGACCCGGTGGCGCTCTGGCTGCGGGCGAACGGGCGGCCGTTCTACGACCGCGAGGCGCACGCCGGGCGCGGCGCGGCGGCCGTCCCCGGCTACGGCTACCCGCCCCCGGCGCCGTCCGGATACTGAGACGTCTCCCTTTCCGCACCGCACCCCACCGGCCTCCGGAGTTCGCTCCGGAGGTTTTCGTTCGCCCCAATAGAGCCGGTGGAACGCCCAGTTGAGCGACATGTCCGATTGGGGGGAAGAGGCCCCGAGATGGTCCGCTCACGTGATCGCGACGTCCGGATAACGGAAGTCGCAGCACCGCATCACGTTTGAGCAAACATTCCTCGTCAGGGCTGGCGGGTGATCACAAGCGCATTGAAGACTCCCCGGAACACCGGGCGTTCGGCTCCTTTCGAGCACATGCCCAGCAGGTTGTTCCACCGAGCCGCTACCCGCGGCGGGCAAGGGCCGGCTACCGGCGGCCGAGAGGGGTCCTCACCACGATGACGGCACCACTGCACGAGACGAGTGCGGGCGAGTCGACCGCCACCGTCGGCGGCGCGCCCGACGCATCCGGCATTCCGGACAACTCCGGCAAGGCGATCGAGGGCCGCTCGCCCTGGAAGATCGCCTGGACCCGCCTCAAGCGCGACAAGCTGGCCCTCGCGGGCGCGTTCGTCGTCGTCTTCCTGATCCTCGTCGCGCTCTTCGCGCCGGTCATCGTCGGCCTGCTCGGCCACCCGCCGGACGAGTTCCACGAGGACCAGATCGACCCGCTCTTCGGCACCCCCATCGGCTCCTGGGGCGGTGTGAGCTCCGACTTCCTCTTCGGGGTCGAGCCGGTCAACGGCCGCGACGTCTTCAGCCGGATCGTCTACGGCGCGCGGATCTCGCTGCTCGTCGCCTTCCTGGCCGCGGTCTTCGCCGTCGTCCTCGGCACCCTCCTCGGCATCATCGCCGGCTACTTCGGCGGCTGGATCGACGCCGCCCTCAGCCGCGTCATGGACGTGATGCTGGCCTTCCCGCAGCTGCTCTTCACCATCGCGCTGGTCTCCGTGCTGCCGAACTCGCTGCTCGGCCTCGACGGTTCGGGCGTCCGGATCGCCGCCCTGGTGCTGGTCATCGGCTTCTTCGGCTGGCCGTACGTGGGCCGCATCGTCCGCGGCCAGACCCTCTCGCTGCGCAACCGCGAGTACGTCGAGGCCGCCCAGAGCCTCGGCGCGGGACGCCTGTACATCCTGCGCCGCGAGCTGCTGCCCAACCTGATCGCCCCGATCACGGTCTACGCGACGCTGATGATCCCCACGAACATCCTCACCGAGGCGGCCCTCAGCTTCCTCGGCGCGGGTGTGAAGCCCCCCACCGCTTCCTGGGGGCAGATGCTGTCGACGGCCATCACCACCTACGAGGCCGACCCGCTGTTCATGGTGATCCCCGGCCTCGCGATCTTCGTCACCGTCCTGGCGTTCAACCTCTTCGGCGACGGCGTGCGCGACGCGCTCGACCCGAAGGGCTCCCGCTGACCGTTCGCCGACCCGCACGACCCGCCCCTGCCGCTGGCGACAGGAGGCCCATCCCCAATCGGCGGACCGCCGTATCGGCCGCCACTATCCCGGAGGTTGCTGGAACCATGCTGAAGAGCTCTCAGCGCAGAATCGCCGCGGGCGCGCTGCTCGCGGCGGCCACGATGGTCGTCACGACCGCCTGTGGCGGCGGCAACGGCGACGGCGGCGACAAGGGCAAGGGCGGAACGCCCGGCTTCAACGCCGGCGTGAACAAGGTCGCCAACGCCTCCGACAAGAAGGGCGGCGAGCTGAAGTTCATCGGCTCGCAGGAGGCCGACTCGTGGGACCCGCAGCGCGGCTACTACGGCTTCGTGTGGGACTTCGCCCGCTACTACACGCGTCAGCTGGTCACCTTCAAGGCCGCGCCGGGCACCGCCTCCACCGAGCTCGTCCCGGACCTCGCCACCGACGCCGGCAAGGTCTCGGCGGACGGCCTCACCTACACCTTCACGCTGAAGGACGGGGTCACCTGGGAGGACGGCAAGCCGATCACCTCCAAGGACATCAAGTACGGCATCGAGCGCATCTGGGCCCAGGACGTCATCTCCGGCGGCCCGATCTACCTCCAGCAGGTCCTCGACCCCAAGGGCGAGTACAAGGGCCCGTACAAGGACACCTCCGCGGACAAGCTCGGCCTCAAGGCCATCGAGACCCCGGACGACAAGACCATCATCTTCAAGCTGCCGGTCGCCAACGGTGACTTCCTGCAGATGCTGGCCATGCCCGCCGCCTCCCCGGTCCGCCAGGACAAGGACACCAAGGCCCAGTACGGCCTGAAGCCCTTCTCCTCCGGCCCGTACAAGTGGCAGTCGTACACGCCGAACAAGTCCATCAAGCTCGTCCGCAACGACAAGTGGGACGCCAAGACGGACAACGTCCGCAAGGCGCTCCCGGACAGCGTCAGCGTCACGTTCACCACGAACGCCGACGACATGGACAACCGCCTCGTCGAGGGCGAGTACGACCTCGACATCAACGCGACGGGCGTCGGCGCCTCCGCCCGCCAGAAGGTGCTCCAGCAGCACAAGGGCAACGTCGACAACCCGCAGACCGGCTTCATCCGCTACGCGGTCTTCCCGCAGACGGTGATCCCGAACATCGAGTGCCGCAAGGCGATCATCTACGCGGCCGACTCCAAGTCGCTGCAGACCGCCCGTGGCGGCCCGCAGGCCGGTGGCGACATCGCCTCCAACATGCTGCCGCCGGCGATCAAGGGTGCCGACCCGAAGGCCGACCCGTACGGCAAGCTCGGGGGTGCCCCGGACCTCGCCAAGGCCAAGGAGGCCCTGAAGAAGTGCGGTAAGCCGAACGGCTTCAAGACCACGATCGCGGTCCGCAACAACAAGAAGATCGAGATCGCGACCGCCGAGTCCCTCCAGCAGTCGCTGAAGGCCGTCGGCATCGACGCCCAGATCGACCAGTTCGACGGCGCCCAGACCTCCGGCATCATCGGTTCGCCGAAGGTCGTCAAGGACAAGGGCTACGGCATCATCATCATGGGCTGGGGCGCCGACTTCCCGACCGGCCAGGGCTTCCTGCAGCCGCTGGTCGACGGCCGCTTCATCCTCCAGAGCGGTAACAACAACTTCTCGGAGCTGAACGACCCGGCCGTCAACGGCCTGTTCGACCAGGCGCTGAAGGAGACCGACCCGGACAAGGCCGGCGAGCTCTACAAGCAGATCAACACGAAGGTGTCGGAGGCCGCGGTCTACCTGCCCTTCACCCACGAGAAGAACATCATCTGGCGCAGCTCCCGGCTGACCAACGTCTACACGGCCGACGCCTACAACGGCCGCTACGACTACGCGTCGCTCGGCGTCGTCAAGTAATCCGACCCGCTTCACCGGCGCACCACCCGCCGCCAGGTCCGAAGGGCAGGTGATGGCCGAGGGCGGCGGCCGGGGGACCCGATCGGGTCCCCCGGCCGCCGACCGGCCGACCGCATGCTTGCATACATAGTCCGGCGACTCTTCGCAGTCGTCGTGATGCTGCTCGTCGTCACCCTGGTGACGCTCAGCATCTTCTTCCTCATCCCCAAGATGACCGGCAGCGACCCTGCCGCGATGTTCGTCGGCAAGCAGGCGGATCCGGCTTCCATCGAGGCCGTCCGGCAGAAGCTGGGTCTGGACGAGCCGCTCCTGGTGCAGTTCTGGCACTTCGTCTCCGGCATCTTCGTCGGTCGTGACTACACCGGCGGTGGCGACACGATCCACTGTGCGATGCCGTGCTTCGGCTACTCGTTCCGCAGTGAGCAGGACGTGTGGTCGATGCTGGTCGACGCCTTCCCCGTCACCCTCTCCATGGTCCTCGGCGCCGCCGTGCTGTGGCTGATCCTGGGTGTCTCCACGGGTGTCGTCTCCGCGCTCAAGCGGGGCACGATCATCGACCGCGCGGCGATGATCACCGCGCTCGCCGGTGTCTCGCTGCCCATCTTCTTCACCGCCATGCTGGCGATGCTGGTCTTCCGCACCCAACTGGGCTGGCTCAACGCCTCGTACGTGCCGATCACCGACTCCTTCGGCGGGTGGTTCGGCGGCCTGCTGCTGCCCTGGGTGACCCTCGCCTTCCTGTACGCGGCGATGTACGCGCGGCTCACCCGCGCCACCATGCTGGAGGTCCTCGGCGAGGACTACATCCGCACCGCGCGGGCCAAGGGCCTGCCGGAGTCCGTCGTGCTCGGCAAGCACGCGATGCGCTCCACCATGACGCCCATCCTGACCATCTTCGGCATGGACCTCGGCGCCCTCGTCGGCGGCGCGATCCTGACCGAGACCGCGTTCAGCCTCCACGGCCTCGGCGCCCTGGCCATCCGGGGCGTGAGCGAGCGCGACCTGCCGCTGATCCTGGCCGTCACGCTCATCACCGCGGCCTGCGTCGTCGTCGCCAACCTCGTCGTGGACCTTCTCTACGCAGTGATCGACCCCCGAGTGAGGCTCGCATGACGGACAAGCTGACGAAGACCGGCGCGGCGGTGGGAGAACCCGTCGCCACCGGGTCCGCCCCCTCCGACGCCTTCCTCGACGTGCGCGACCTGAAGATCCACTTCCCGACCGACGACGGTCTGGTCAAGTCGGTCGACGGGCTCAGCTTCCAGCTGGAGAAGGGCAAGACCCTCGGCATCGTGGGCGAGTCCGGCTCCGGCAAGTCGGTCACCTCGCTCGGCATCATGGGCCTCCACACCGTCGGCCAGTACGGCCGCCAGAAGGCCCGCATCTCCGGCGAGATCTGGCTGAACGGGCGCGAGCTGCTCACCGCCGACCCCGACGAGGTCCGCAAGATGCGCGGCCGCGACATGGCGATGATCTTCCAGGACCCGCTGTCCGCGATGCACCCGTACTACACGGTCGGCCACCAGATCGTGGAGGCGTACCGCGTCCACCACAGCGTCGACAAGAAGACGGCGCGCAAGCGGGCCGTCGAACTCCTCGACCGGGTCGGCATTCCCGAGCCCGCGAAGCGGTTCGACAACTACCCGCACGAGTTCTCCGGCGGCATGCGCCAGCGCGCGATGATCGCCATGGCGCTCGTCAACAACCCCTCGCTGCTGATCGCCGACGAGCCGACCACCGCGCTCGACGTCACCGTGCAGGCCCAGATCCTGGACCTGATGCGGGACCTCCAGAAGGAGTTCGGCTCCGCGGTCGTCATCATCACCCACGACCTCGGCGTCGTCGCCGAGCTCGCCGACGACATCCTCGTGATGTACGGCGGGCGCTGCGTCGAGCGGGGACCGGCCGAGTCCGTCTTCTACGAGCCGCAGCACCCCTACACCTGGGGCCTGCTCGGCTCGATGCCGAGGATCGACCGCGAGCAGACCGATCGGCTCATCCCGGTCAAGGGCAACCCGCCCAGCCTCATCAACATCCCGAGCGGCTGCGCCTTCAACCCCCGTTGCCCGTACGCGGACGTCCCCAAGGGCGGCATCACGCGCACCCAGCGGCCGGAGCTGGCCCTCGCCGGCGACCGCCACTACTCGGCCTGCCACATGCCGCAGGAGGAGCGGACCCGTATCTGGACCGAAGAGATTGCGCCGAAACTGTGAGCGAGACCATGGAACCCCTCCTCAAGGTCACCGGCCTGAAGAAGCACTTCCCCATCAAGAAGGGGCTTCTCCAGCGCCAGACCGGCGCCGTCAAGGCGGTCGACGGTCTCGACTTCGAGGTCCTGCCCGGTGAGACCCTCGGCGTCGTCGGCGAGTCCGGCTGCGGCAAGTCCACGATGGGGCGGCTGATCACCCGGCTCCTCGAACCGACCGACGGCAGGATCGAGTTCCAGGGCAAGGACATCTCGCACCTCGGCGTCTCGGGCATGCGCCCGCTGCGCCGGGACGTCCAGATGATCTTCCAGGACCCGTACGGCTCGCTGAACCCGCGCCACACCGTCGGCTCGATCGTCTCCGCCCCCTTCAAGCTCCAGGGCGTGGAGCCCGAAGGCGGGGTCAAGAAGGAGGTCCAGCGCCTGCTGGGCCTGGTCGGCCTCAACCCGGAGCACTACAACCGCTACCCGCACGAGTTCTCCGGCGGTCAGCGCCAGCGCATCGGCATCGCCCGCGCGCTCGCCCTGAAGCCGAAGCTGGTCGTCGCGGACGAGCCGGTGTCGGCCCTGGACGTCTCCATCCAGGCGCAGGTGGTCAACCTGCTGGACGACCTCCAGCAGGAGCTCGGCCTCACGTACGTGATCATCGCGCACGACCTGTCGGTCATCCGGCACGTCTCGGACCGCATCGCGGTGATGTACCTCGGCAAGATCGTGGAGCTCGCGGACCGGAAGTCGCTCTACGAGAACCCGATGCACCCGTACACCCGGGCCCTGATGTCCGCGGTCCCGATCCCGGACCCCCGTCGCCGGGGCGCCAAGAGCGACCGCATCCTGCTGACCGGTGACGTCCCGTCCCCGATCGCCCCGCCGCCGGGCTGCCGCTTCCACACCCGCTGCTGGAAGGCGACGGAGGTCTGCAAGACCCAGGAGCCCCCGCTGGTGGAGCTCCGCCCGGGCCAGCGGGTGGCCTGCCACCACCCGGAGAACGCGGAGTCCCTGACGGTTCCGAAGGCCCGCGAGTCGGTCGACGTCACCATCACGAAGAAGCCGGCCCCGGCCGACCCGGAGGAGTAGCGGCCCCCGCCGCCCCGCCGCGGGCGGCGCCCGCCCCGTGGGGGCATGCGTTCCGCCCCGGCGGGGCGCATGCCCGCAGCGGAGACAATGGGGCGTGCTTCATGATTTGTTCAGCCCCGATGTCCAGCACGCCCTGGACCTCGTCGGCATCTTCGTCTTCGCCATCTCCGGCGCCCTGCTGGCCGTCCGCAAGAACTTCGACGTCTTCGGCATCGCCGTCCTCGCCGAGGTCACCGCGCTGGGCGGCGGTCTCTTCCGTGACCTGATCATCGGCGCCGTGCCCCCCGCCGCCTTCACCGACCTGGGCTACTTCCTGATGCCCCTGGTGGCGGCGGTTCTCGTCTTCTTCCTCCACCCGGAGGTCGAGCGCACCCAGACCGCCGTGAACGTCTTCGACGCCGCGGGCCTCGGCCTGTTCTGTGTGACGGGGACGACGAAGGCGTACGACTACGGCCTCGGTCTCACCTCCTCCGCCGCGCTGGGTCTCGCGACGGCCGTCGGCGGCGGTGTGCTGCGGGACGTGCTGGCGAACGAGGTCCCCTCGCTGCTGCGCTGGGACCGCGATCTGTACGCCGTCCCGGCGATCGTCGGCGCCGCGATGGTCGTGCTCTGCATCCGTTTCGACGCGCTCAACGGGTTCACCAGTGCCGCCGCCGTGCTCACCGCCTTCGCCCTGCGTCTGCTCGCGATGCGCTACCACTGGCGCGCGCCCCGGGCCTGGAACCGGCGGTCCTCGGCTCGTGAGGAACCCGAAAAAGCTACCGCTCAGTAGCCTCTCTGGGGTACCGTCGGAAACATGAGCACGAGCATCGAGATCCCCGCCGTGACGGGCGAGAACGAGAGCGGGAGCGAGTTCGACCGCGACACCGCCGTCACCCTCCGCGCGCCCGGCGTGTACGACGCCGACCTCTCCGCCGGCTGGACGATCATCCAGGCGGTCAACGGCGGCTACCTCCTCGCACTGCTCGGCCGCGCCCTCGGCGACCACCTCCCGCACCCCGACCCGTTCACGATCTCGGCGCACTACCTGACGCCGTCCGTGCCGGGCCCCGCGGTGATCAGGACCGAGACCGTCCGCACCGGCCGCACGCTCTCCACCGGCACGGCCTCCCTCTTCCAGTACGAGGAGGACGGCACCGAGGTCGAGCGCATCCGGGTCCTCGCCTCGTACGGGGACCTCGACGCCCTGCCCGACGACGTCCGCACCACCGCGACGCCCCCGGCGATGGCCGCCATCGAGAACTGCTTCGGCGCCTCGGACGGCCCGACCCCGCAGATCCCCGGCTCCTCGGCGATCACCGAGCGGCTCGACATCCGGCTCGACCCGTCGTGCGTCGGCTGGGCGGTCGGCGCGCCGTCCGGGAAGGGCGAGATGCGGGCCTGGTTCGGCCTCGCCGACGGCCGCGAGCCCGACCCGCTGTCCCTGCTCCTGGCGGTCGACGCGCTGCCGCCGACCTCCTTCGAACTGGGCCTCAAGGGCTGGACCCCCACGGTCGAACTCACCACCCACGTCCGCTGCCGCCCGGCCCCGGGCCCGCTGCGGGTCTCGATCACCACCCGCAACCTCGCCGGCGGCTTCCTGGAGGAGGACGCCGAGGTCTGGGACAGCGCCGACCGCCTGGTGGCCCAGTCCCGTCAACTGGCGCGCGCACCGCGCGGCTGACCCGCGCGGGGCCGACCCCGACACGTGGCCGGCCCCGACGGCCGACGGCACGTCCGGCACGTCCCGCGGCGCGCCGGTCGGCGCGCAGCCGGCGCACCGGTCGGCGCGCCCCGCGGCGTAAACCGGCCACCCGGCGGGTGCGGGGCGGTGGGCTCGTAGAATCGACCCACCATGGCTTACCTCGACCACGCCGCGACCACGCCCATGCTGCCCGAGGCGATCGAGGCGATGACCGCCCACCTCGCCGTCACGGGCAACGCCTCCTCCCTGCACGCCGCCGGACGGCGGGCCCGGCGGACCGTCGAGGAGGGGCGCGAGACCCTCGCCGCCGCGCTCGGCGCGCGGCCGAGCGAGGTCGTCTTCACCTCCGGCGGCACCGAGGCCGACAACCTCGCCGTGAAGGGCCTCTACTGGTCCCGCCGCGACGCCGACCCCCGCCGCACCCGCGTCCTCGCCAGCCCGGTCGAGCACCACGCGGTGCTCGACGCCGTCGACTGGCTCGCCACCCACGAGGGCGCGGACGTCGAGTACCTCCCGGTCGACCGGTACGGCCGGGTGCATCCCGAGACGCTGCGCGAGGCGATCGCCCGGGATCCCGACTCCGTCGCGCTCGCCACCGTCATGTGGGCCAACAACGAGATCGGCACCGTCCTGCCGGTCCGCGAACTGGCCGATGTCGCCGCCGAGTTCGGCGTGCCGCTGCACGCCGACGCCGTCCAGGCCGTCGGCCAGGTCCCGGTCGACTTCGCCGCCTCCGGGCTCGCCGCGATGACCGTATCCGGCCACAAGATCGGCGGCCCCTACGGCATCGGCGCCCTGCTCCTGGGTCGCGAGCACACCCCCGTGCCCGTGCTGCACGGCGGCGGGCAGGAGCGGCACGTCCGCTCCGGCACCCTCGACGTGCCGGCCGTCGCCGCATTCGCCGTCGCCGCGCGGCTCGCCACCGAGCGGCGCGAGGAGTTCGCCCGCGAGGTCGGCGCCCTGCGCGACGAGCTCGTGGCCGCCGTGCGGGCGCTCGTCCCCGATGTGATCCTCGGCGGCGACCCCGTCGAGCGGCTGCCCGCCAACGCCCACTTCACGTTCCCCGGCTGCGAGGGAGACTCCCTGCTCCTGCTGCTCGACGCCGCCGGGATCGCCTGCTCCACCGGCTCGGCCTGCACCGCCGGCATCGCCCAGCCCAGCCACGTCCTGCTCGCCACCGGTACCGACCCGGACCTGGCCCGGGGCACCCTGCGCTTCTCGCTGGGCCACACCTCCACCAAGGAGGACGTCGCGGCGGTCGCGGACGCGATCGGCCCGGCGGTGGAGCGGGCGAGGACCGCGGGCCTCAGCTGAGCCGCGGCGCGCCCGCGTCGAAGGCACTCACGCGCGTGCCTTCGACGCCTCCCGCACCAGCTTCAGATAGCGGTCCCAGTCCCAGTGCGGACCCGGGTCGGTGTGGTCGGTGCCCTCGACCTCGACGTGCCCGATGATGTGCCGCCGGTCCACGGGTATCCCGTGGCGGGCGCATATGTCGGCGGCCAGCCGCGCCGACCCGGCGTACATCGCGGCGGTGAAGTCCTGCGGCCGGTCGACGAAGCCCTCGTGCTCGATGCCGACGCTCCGCTCGTTCATGTCGCGGTTCCCGGCGTGGAAGGCCACGTCGAGCTCGCGGATCATCTGCGCCACGTGACCGTCCTTGCGGACCACGTAGTGCGCGGCGGCGCCGTGCGCCGGGTCCTTGAAGACCTTCAGGGCGGAGGCGTAGCTCCCCTGGACGACGTGGATCACCACCCGGTCGATCGTGTAGGCGTCGGGCCGGTCGGCCCGCCGCCAGTTCGCCCGGGACGCCGCCGTCCATTCGGCGGGCTTGTGGTCCAGCTCGCCCTCGACCCGCTTCTTCTCCATTCCCGGCAGCCGCCACCACAGCCGCCCCAGCTCGTCCCCGGCCACCGCGACCGTGCCCACGGCGGCGGCCGCGCCGCCGATCAGCACGGCCCGTCGCCCCACCCGGCGGCGGTCCGCCCCGCTCCCCGTGTCCTTCGACTTGCTCCCCATGCCGGAGAGAACGCTTACTAACGCGACCGTGGTTCCCGGCGCCCCGTACCCTGGTAGGGCTATGACTAAGACTCTCCGCGTCCTCGCCGCCATGTCCGGCGGAGTGGACTCCGCCGTCGCCGCCGCCCGCGCCGCCGAAGCCGGTCACGACGTCACCGGTGTGCACCTCGCCCTCTCCGCGAATCCGCAGTCCTTCCGTACCGGAGCGCGCGGCTGCTGCACGATCGAGGACTCCCGTGACGCGCGCCGGGCGGCCGACGTCATCGGCATCCCCTTCTACGTGTGGGACCTCGCCGAGCGCTTCCGCGAGGACGTCGTGGACGACTTCGTCGCGGAGTACGAGGCCGGCCGCACCCCCAACCCGTGCCTGCGCTGCAACGAGAAGATCAAGTTCGCGGCGCTGCTCGACAAGGCGCTCGCCCTCGGCTTCGACGCGGTCTGCACCGGCCACTACGCCACGGTCGTCCTGAACGAGGACGGCTCGCGCGAGCTGCACCGCGCCTCCGACATGGCCAAGGACCAGTCGTACGTGCTCGGCGTGCTCGACGAGAAGCAGCTGGCGCACGCGATGTTCCCGCTGGGCGACACGCTCACCACGAAGGACGAGATCCGGGCGGAGGCCGAGCGGCGCGGGCTCGCGGTCGCGAAGAAGCCCGACAGCCACGACATCTGCTTCATCGCCGACGGCGACACCCAGGGCTTCCTCGCCTCCCGGCTCGGCAGGGCGGAGGGCGACATCGTCGACGAGGCCGGCGCCAAGGTCGGGACCCACGAGGGTGCCTACGGCTTCACCATCGGCCAGCGCAAGGGCCTGCGGATCGGCCACCCCGCCGCCGACGGCAAGCCGCGTTACGTCCTGGACATCTCGCCGGTGAACAACACGGTGACGGTGGGCCCGGTCGAGGCCCTCGACGTCACCGCGCTCACCGCGATCAAGCCCCGCTGGTGCGGCACCGCCCCGGAGGGCGAGGGCCGCTACACCGCCCAGCTCCGTGCCCACGGCGGCGAGACCGAGGTGACGGCGTCCCTGGCGGACGGCGAGCTCACGGTCTCCTTCGACGAGCCGGTCCGCGGCGTGGCCCCGGGCCAGGCGATCGTGCTGTACGACGGCACGCGCGTGGTGGGCTCGGCGACGATCGCCACGACGGTACGGCGCACGAGGACCGCCCCGGAGGCGGCCCCCGAGGCGGCCCCCGCGACGGCGTAGCCCCCGGCCCGCCCGGTCACGGTCGCGGCCTGCTCAGGCCGCCTCCGCGGGCTCCCGCTCTTCGCCGAGGAACTCCTCGAGGACCGGGGCGAGGACGTGCGGCGCCACCTCGTGCGTCTGGCCCGTCAGGGTGCGGTGCCGGGCCCGGGGGAGGGCCGCCGTCACGGCGCGGGCCACCTGCCGGGTGCCCGCCGGGCTGGCGCCCCCGTCGACCACCAGCACGCGCGCGTGCACCCGCGCGAGGAGCCGCTCCGGCACCGCCCCGTCGCCGAGCACCGCGAGGTCGTACGCGAGGGTGTGCGCCAGCTCCGCCAACCCGGGCCGCAGCCCCGCGGGCACCGTCGACTCCGCGAGGAACAGGTCGAGCGCCTCGGCCGGCCGGCCCCCGCCGAGCAGCTCCGCCACCCGCCGCCGCTCGGCCGCCGCCGCGTACGGCGGCTCGAACACCGTCACCGCCCCGGCCGGCAGACCGGCGGCCACCGCGGCGAGGACCAGCGCGCCCCCGGTCCCCGTCCCGTGCAGCGCCGCCCCCGGACCCGCCGCCGCGACCACCGCGGCCAGGTCCTCGACCTCCCGCTCCACCGCGTACGGCCCGCCGTCCCCGCTGCCGCCGCGCCCCCGCCGGTCGTACGCCACGACCGAGAAGCGCCGGGCCAGGAGCCCGCCCAGCAGCCGCTCGCCCGCCGCCGTGCCCAGTGCCCCGCTCACCAGGACCAGCGGCGGCCCCTCGCCGTACCGCTCGTACGCGATCGGCGTCCCGTCCCGCGACACGACCCGTCCCCGAACCCCGGCCGGCGGGGTGCTCACCTCATCCATGGCAGGTGAGACCGGAGCCGCCGCCCGAACTCATCGCCCCGCGGCGGGATTTCCCGGAGGAATTCTGAAGTCCCTGGTCAGGGCCTACGGTGGGGCCATGAACATCTGTGTCTTCCTCTCCGCGGCCGACCTCGACGAGCGCTACACGGGCCCCGCCCGGGACTTCGCGCGCCTCCTCGGGAAGGCGGGTCACACCCTGGTCTGGGGCGGCTCCGACACGGGCCTGATGAAGGTCGTCGCGGACGGCGTCGAGGAGGCCGGCGGCCGGCTCGTGGGCGTCTCCGTCGACTTCCTCGCCCACAAGGCCCGCCCGGGCGTCGACGAGATGGTCGTCGCCAAGGACCTGGCCGAGCGCAAGGCGCTCCTGCTCGCCAAGTCCGACGCGATCGTGGTCATGGTCGGTGGCACCGGCACCCTCGACGAGGCCACCGAGATCCTGGAGCTGAAGAAGCACGGCAAGCACTCCAAGCCGGTCGTCGTGCTCAACACGGCGGGCTTCTACGACGGCCTCAAGGACCAGTTCCGCCGGATGGAGGAGGAGGGCTTCCTGCCCGTCCCCCTGGCCGGCCTCGCCCTGTTCGCGGACGACGCCCCGACGGCCCTGGCCCACCTGGAGGAGAACATCGCCTCCCGCTGATGCGAGCATGGTGACCATGGCTACACATGTGATCACCGGAGCCGGTTCCGGCATCGGCGCGGCCGTCGCGCGCCGCCTCCACGCGCGCGGGGACGAGCTCGTGCTGCACGCCCGCGACGCGGGGCGGGCCAAGGAGCTCGCCGGACGGTTCCCCGGCGCGCGGACGCTCGTCGGAGACCTCGCCGACCCGGACCGGCTCTCCTGGGCGTTCTCCCACCAGAGCCTGCCCGAGCGGGTGGACGGCCTGCTGCACATCGCGGGCGTCGTCGACCTCGCACCGGTCGGGGACCTGACCCCCAAGACCTGGCACCACCAGCTCAACGTCAACCTGATCGCCCCGGCCGAGCTCACCCGGCACTTCCTGCCCCAACTGCGGGTCTCCCAGGGCCACGTCGTCTTCGTGAACTCGGGCGCCGGGCTCGCCGCGCACGCCGAGTGGAGCGCGTACGCCGCCTCCAAGCACGGCCTCAAGGCGCTCGCCGACTCCCTGCGCCACGAGGAGCACGGCAACGGCGTGCGGGTCACCTCGGTCTACCCGGGCCGCACGGCGAGCCCCATGCAGGCCAAGGTGCACCAGCAGGAGGGCAAGGAGTACGACCCGTCGCGGTGGATCGACCCCGAGTCCGTCGCGACGGCGATCCTCACCGCGATCGACCTCCCGCGCGACGCGGAGATCAACGACCTCACCGTTCGACCGGGGCGGTAGCCATGGGAGACGACACCAAGCTCTTCGGGTCCGCCACCGGCGTCGGCTCCCTGCCCGGCGGCGACGCCCGCGAGGCCGCGAAGACCGTCACCGGGTCCTTCGAGGACTTCCCGTTCCTCGCCGAGCTGCCCGCCCGGGGCCCCGGCGCCGACATGATCGGCCGGACCGTCGGCATGCTCGTCGACCTCTACGCGCACGTGGAGCCGAGCGGCTGGCGGATCAGCGACCGGCCCGGCCGCGACACCAAGCGCGCCCGGTCCTGGCTCGGCGAGGACCTGGACGCCCTGGAGGAGTTCACCCAGGGGTACGAGGGACCGCTCAAGGTGCAGGCCGTGGGCCCCTGGACGCTCGCCGCCGCCCTGGAGCTGCGCGGCGGCGAGGCCGCCCTCGGGGACGCCGGCGCCTGCCGCGACCTGGTGGGCTCGCTCGCCGAGGGGCTGCACGGCCACCTCGCGGAGCTGCGCAAGCGGATCCCGGGGGCGGAGCTCGTCCTCCAGCTCGACGAGCCCTCGCTCACCGCCGTGCTGCGCGGCCACGTCCGTACCGCCAGCGGCTACCGCACCTACCGGGCCGTCGACCGGCAGGTCGTGGAGAGCGCCCTGCGCGAGGTCGTCGCCGTCCACGACGGGCCGGTGGTCGTCCACTCCTGCGCCCCCGACGTGCCGTTCGCGCTGCTGCGGCGGGCCGGCGCGGCGGGCGTCTCGTTCGATTTCTCGCTCCTCACCGAACGTGACGAGGAGCCGATCGGCGAGGCGGTGGAGGCCGGCACGAAGCTCTTCGCCGGTGTGGTGCCGTCCACCGACACGGCATTGTCGGACCCGGGCGGTAGCGTCATGGGTGTCAGGACGCTGTGGCGCAGGCTGGGGCTGAATCCGGGGACTCTCGCCGAGTCCGTGGTCGTCACCCCCACGTGCGGGCTCGCGGGCGCGTCGCCCGCCTACGCCCGCGCGGCGCTCGCCCACTGCGCCAGAGCGGCACGGTCGCTCGCGGACAACCCTGAGTAACGGGAGGACGAAACGGTGGCAGTCGAACAGGGGGCCCTGCCCGCCGAGGCACGGGAGAAGCACGCCGAGCTGGCCGAGCAGATCGAGGAGCACCGCTTCCGGTACTACGTGAAGGACCAGCCGGTCATCAGCGACGGCGAGTTCGACAAGCTCCTGCGCGCCCTGGAGGCGCTGGAGGAGGAGTACCCGGAGCTGCGCACGCCGGACTCCCCGACCCAGAAGGTCGCGGGGCAGTACGAGACCGACTTCACGTCCGTCGAGCACCGCGAGCGGATGCTCTCCCTGGACAACGCCTTCGACGACGAGGAGCTCACCACCTGGGCCGACCGGGTCGCGCGGGACGTCGGCACCCCCGACTTCCACTATCTGTGCGAGCTCAAGGTCGACGGCCTCGCGGTGAACCTGACGTACGAGCACGGGCGGCTGACCCGGGCCGCGACCCGCGGTGACGGCCGCACCGGCGAGGACATCACGCCCAACGTCCGGACGATCGCCGACATCCCGGAGCGGCTGCGCGGGGACCGCGTCCCGGACCTCGTGGAGATCCGCGGCGAGGTCTACTTCCCGATGGAGGCCTTCGAGGGGCTCAACGCCCGCCTGGTGGAGGCCGGTGACAAGCCCTTCGCCAACCCGCGGAACGCGGCGGCGGGTTCGCTCCGCCAGAAGGACCCCAAGGTCACCGCCTCCCGGCCGCTCCACATGGTCGTGCACGGCATCGGCGCCCGGGAGGGCTTCGACATCTCCCGGCTCTCCGACACGTACGAGCTCCTCCACGAGTGGGGCCTGCCCACCGC
This sequence comes from Streptomyces venezuelae ATCC 10712, assembly GCF_008639165.1. Classification (NCBI taxonomy): domain Bacteria; kingdom Bacillati; phylum Actinomycetota; class Actinomycetes; order Kitasatosporales; family Streptomycetaceae; genus Streptomyces; species Streptomyces venezuelae. The sequence goes on from NZ_CP029197.1 coordinate 5,576,053, forward strand.
CAAGCACAACAAGGTGGTCGGCTCGCTCGGCGAGGTGCGGGAGTTCATCGCGTACTTCGGGGAGAACCGTCACTCCGTGGAGCACGAGATCGACGGGGTCGTCGTCAAGCTCGACGAGATCCCGCTCCAGGGCCGGCTCGGCTCCACCGCGCGCGCCCCGCGCTGGGCGATCGCCTGGAAGTACGCGCCGGAGGAGGTCAACACCAAGCTGATCGACATCAAGGTCGGCGTCGGCAGGACCGGCCGGGTCACCCCGTACGCGCAGGTGGAGCCGGTGACGGTGGCCGGTTCCGAGGTGGAGTTCGCCACCCTGCACAACCAGGAGGTGGTGAAGGCCAAGGGCGTCCTCATCGGCGACACGGTGGTGCTGCGCAAGGCCGGTGACGTCATCCCGGAGATCCTCGGGCCGGTCGCCGACCTGCGGGACGGCAGCGAGCGGGAGTTCGTGATGCCCGCCGAGTGCCCGGAGTGCGGGACGCCGCTGAAGGCGATGAAGGAGGGCGACATCGACCTCCGCTGCCCGAACGCCCGGACGTGCCCGGCCCAGCTGCGGGAGCGTCTGTTCTTCCTCGCCGGGCGCCAGTGCCTGGACATCGAGAACTTCGGCGCGGTGGCCGCGGCGGCGCTGACCCGCCCCCTGGAGCCGGCCGAGCCGCCGCTGGTGGACGAGGGCGACCTCTTCGACCTCACCATCGAGCAGCTGCTGCCGATCAAGGCGTACGTGCTGGACCCGGACAGCGGGCTGCCCCGGCGGGACCCGAAGACCGGCGAGGAGAAGATCGTCACGGTCTTCGCCAACCAGAAGGGCGAGCCGAAGAAGAACGCCCTGGCGATGCTGGAGAACATCGCGGCCGCGAAGACGCGCCCGCTGGCCCGCTTCATCAACGGGCTGTCGATCCGGCACGTGGGGCCGGTCGCGGCCGAGGCGCTGGCCCGTGAGTTCCGCTCCCTGGAGCGGATCGAACAGGCGAGCGAGGAGGAGCTGGCGGCGGTCGACGGCGTCGGCGGGATCATCGCGGCCGCGGTGAAGCAGTGGTTCTCCGAGGAGTGGCACCGCGAGATCGTGCGCAAGTGGCGGGCGGCCGGGGTGAGTCTGGAGGACGAGGGCGCGGGGGAGGACGTGGGCCCGCGTCCGCTGGAGGGGCTGACGGTCGTCGTGACCGGGACGCTGGAGAACTTCACCAGGGATGGCGCAAAAGAGTCCCTCCAGAGCCTCGGAGCGAAGGTGACCGGTTCCGTTTCGAAGAAGACCTCCTTCGTGGTGGTCGGTGAAAACCCTGGTTCGAAGTACGACAAGGCGATGCAGCTGAAAGTTCCGGTTCTGGACGAGGACGGCTTCAAGGTCCTGCTCGAACAAGGGCCCGAGGCCGCTCGGGAGGCCGCCGTCCCCGTCGCGGAGTAGCCTCCCGGCCCCCTCGCGACGGCCGCGCGAAGCTCACCCGTTCGGCGCATACCAGATCGTTACGGGTGGCCGGGTCGCATTCGGGCAAGACAGGGAGAGCGCTGCCCGTCGAAGCCCTCGGCGGCCTAGTGTGGTGACCGTGCGCCCAGTCCTGCACGGCCGCGCGAGGGCTGAGCCGGTCGTGGCGCCAGGACAACGGCCCCGTGGCACGACGCACGGCCGCCCGACAGCGGCCGTACGACGGACCGGCCGGACGACGTACGGCCGCCTGACCGCGGCCCATCGCACACCGACGGCACCGCCGCCTGTGAGAGGGACGGAAATGGAACCGACCGAGAGCGCCGCCCCGGTCCCACGGCCGCACGGCCGTGTGGCGCCCGAGGGCTTCACCTCCCGGCTGCCCGCAGCCGTGGTGGGCATCGCCGCCGTCGTACTCGTCGCGGGCCTCCAGCAGGCCCTCACCGCCGGCCACGGACTCTTCCCCGACGGGGTCACCGGCTGGTCCCTCGCCGTCCTCACCGGACTCATCGTCGGCCACCTGGTCGCCCTGGGCCGGGACCGCTGGTGGGGCGGCACCGGCTCCGGCGCCGCCCTCACCCTCGCCGTCCTCCTGCTGTACGGCTGGGTGCCCGCCGGACTGGTCTCCATGACCGTCGTCGCCCTGGTCGGCGCCGCCCGCCGGCACCGCTGGCGCCAGGGCGTGCTGCACGGCGCCGCCGACGTCCTCGGCGTGGCCGTCGCCGCCCTCGTCCTCGCCCTCTTCGGGGACGTCCCCACCGTCGAACAGCCCTGGCAGCCCCTCGACTGGACCATCGGGGACCTCCCGGAAGTCGTGCTCGCCGCCGCCACCTATCTCGTGGTGACCCGGCTCCTGCTGTGGTACACGCTCGCCCCCCAGGGCCGCGGCCTGCCCACCGTCGCCCGCACCGCCCTCCTGCGGCAGGGCCTCGTCGCCGTCGCCCTCCTCGGCATCGCCCCGCTGATCTGCGTCGTCGCCGCCAGCAGCCCCGTCCTGCTGCCGCTCTTCGCCGTCCCCCTCATCGCCCTCGACTCCACCCTGTGGATCGCCCGCGCCCGCGCCGAGGAACAGCTCCGCGACCCGCTCACCGGCCTCCCCAACCGCCAGTGGCTGCTCGAACGCGCCTGGACCGCCCTCGAGGAGGCCGAGGGCGAAGGGGCCCGCGCCGCCCTCGTGCTGATCGACCTCGACCGCTTCCGGTCGGTCAACGACACCCTCGGGCACCTCGCGGGCGACCGGCTGCTCCTCCAGATCGCCGAACGGCTCCGCCTCGCGCTGCCCCGCGGCGCCGAGGCCGCCCGGCTCGGCGGCGACGAGTTCGCCGTCCTGCTGCCCACCGCCGACTCCACCACCAGCGCCCAGCGGGTCGCCCGCCACCTCGTCGCCGAACTCTCCTCCCCGCTCGACCTCGACGGGCTCACCCTCGTCCTGGAGGCCAGCGCGGGCGTCGCCGTCTTCCCCGACCACGCCCTCGACGCCGAAGGCCTGCTGCGCCGCGCCGACGTCGCCATGTACCAGGCCAAGCGGGACCGCACCGGCGTCGAGGTCTACGAGTCCAAGCGCGACTCCAACACCCCCGACCGGCTCGGCCTCCTCGGCGACCTCCGCCGCGCCCTCGACGCCGGCGAGGTCGAACTCCACTACCAGCCCAAGGTCCAGTTCGACGGCCAGGTCGCCGGCCTCGAAGCCCTCGTCCGCTGGGTCCACCCCGAGCGCGGCAAGGTCCCGCCGGACGAGTTCATCGCGATCGCCGAGTCCTCCGGCCTGATGCCCCACCTCACCGAGTACGTCCTGGAGACCGCCCTCGCCCAGGTCGCCCGCTGGCGCGCCCAGGGGCTGAACGTGCCGGTCGCCGTCAACGTCTCCCCGCGCGACGTCCACACCCCCGGCTTCGCCGGCGCCGTCGCCGCCCGGCTCGCCCGCCACGGCGTCCCGGCCGGCGCGCTCCAGCTGGAGATAACGGAGCACGTGCTGCTTGAGGACCCCCAGCGGGCCGCCGACACGCTCAACGGCCTCACCGGCCACGGCGTGAAGATGTCGCTCGACGACTTCGGCACCGGCTACTCCTCCCTCGTCCATCTGCGCCGCCTGCCCGTCAGCGAACTGAAGATCGACCGCTCCTTCGTCGCCCGGCTCGCCGTCGACACCGAGGACGCCGAGATCGTCCGCTGCACCGTCGACCTCGCCCACTCGCTCGGCCTCCTCGTCGTCGCCGAAGGAGTGGAGGACGACGAGACCTGGGAGCGCCTGCGCGACCTGGGCTGCGACGCCGTCCAGGGCTGGCTGGTCGCCGCCGCGATGCCGCCCGGTGAGGCCACCGCCTGGCTCCTCGCCCGAGGCGAGCACGGCTGGCGCCGCCCCGCCGACATCGCGGCCGAACTGGCCGTGGACCACCCCTCCGGCCAGGTCGTCCAGTAGGCCGTGTCACCCCGGCGCGACGACCCCGGGCAAACCGTTTCACGGGCAGCGGCACCGGCCCCATAGGATGGGCCCACACCATCAAGCTCACCCCGTGAGGATCCGCATGCCTGGCATCACGCGCGAGGAGGTCGCCCACCTCGCACGGCTGGCGCGTCTGGAGCTGAAGGGCGAAGAACTCGATCACTTCGCCGGCCAGCTCGACGACATCATCGGCGCGGTCGCCCGCGTCTCCGAGGTCGCCGACCAAGACGTACCGCCGACCTCCCACCCGCTGCCGCTGACCAATGTCATGCGCGCGGACGAGGTCCGTCCGTCGCTCACCCCCGAGCAGGCGCTCTCCGGCGCCCCGGCCCAGGAGCAGCAGCGTTTCAAGGTGCCGCAGATCCTGGGGGAGGACTAACAGTCATGACGGACAACATCATCAAGCTCACCGCGGCCGAGATCGCCGGGAAGATCGCCGCCGGCGAGCTGACCGCCGTCGAGGTCACCGAGGCGCACCTCGCCCGCATCGAGGCCGTCGACGAGAAGGTCCACGCCTTCCTGCACGTCGACCGTGAGGGCGCGCTCGCCCAGGCCCGTGCCGTCGACGAGAAGCGCGCCCGCGGCGAGAAGCTCGGCCCGCTCGCCGGTGTGCCGCTCGCGCTCAAGGACATCTTCACCACCGCCGGCATGCCGACGACCGTGGGCTCGAAGATCCTCGAGGGCTGGATCCCGCCGTACGACGCGACCCTGGTCAAGAACCTGAAGGCCGCCGACGTCGTCATCCTCGGCAAGACCAACATGGACGAGTTCGCGATGGGCTCCTCGACGGAGAACAGCGCGTACGGCCCGACCGGCAACCCCTGGGACCTGACCCGGATCCCCGGCGGCTCCGGCGGCGGCTCCTCGGCCGCCCTCGCCGCGTACGAGGCCCCGCTGGCCATCGGCACGGACACCGGCGGTTCGATCCGCCAGCCCGCCGCCGTCACCGGCACCGTCGGCGTCAAGCCGACCTACGGCGGCGTCTCCCGCTACGGCATGGTGGCCTTCTCGTCCTCCCTCGACCAGGGCGGCCCCTGCGCCCGTACGGTCCTGGACGCGGCGCTCCTGCACGAGGCCATCGCCGGGCACGACCCGCTCGACTCGACCTCCATCGACGCCCCGGTCCCGCCGGTCGTCGAGGCCGCCCGCAACGGCTCGGTCGCCGGCATGCGCGTCGGCGTCGTCAAGCAGTTCCGCGGCGAGGGCTACCAGGCCGGTGTCGTGCAGCGCTTCGACGAGTCCGTCGAGCTGCTGAAGTCGCTCGGTGCCGAGATCGTCGAGCTGGACTGCCCGACCTTCGACCTCGCCCTGTCGGCGTACTACCTGATCGCGCCGTCCGAGTGCTCCTCGAACCTGGCCCGCTTCGACGCCATGCGCTACGGCCTGCGGGTCGGCGACGACGGCACCCGTTCGGCCGAGGACGTCACCGCCCTCACCCGTGAGGCCGGCTTCGGCGACGAGGTCAAGCGCCGCATCATCCTCGGTACGTACGCGCTGAGCTCCGGCTACTACGACGCGTACTACGGCTCGGCGCAGAAGGTCCGGACCCTCATCACCCGCGAGTTCGAGAAGGCCTTCGAGGACGTGGACGTGATCGTCTCCCCGACGACCCCCACCACCGCCTTCCCGATCGGCGAGCGCGCCGACGACCCGATGGCGATGTACCTCGCGGACCTGTGCACCATCCCGACCAACCTGGCCGGCAACGCCGCCATGTCGCTGCCCTGCGGCCTGGCGCCCGAGGACGGTCTGCCGGTCGGCCTGCAGATCATCGCTCCCGCCATGAAGGACGACCGGCTGTACAAGGTCGGCGCCGCCGTCGAGGCCGCCTTCGTGGAAAAGTGGGGGCACCCGCTGCTTGAGGAGGCTCCGTCGCTGTGAGTGCCATGGCAAAGAAGGCCAAGAACTTCAAGAAGTCCAAGACCGGCGTCTACGTGTCGCTCGCGACGACCGCGTTCGGCGCGATCAGTGTCGCGAAGCAGGCCAAGCTGGCCCGCAACGACCACGACATGCTGCGGCTGATCGACTCCGCCGTGTCCGCCGCCGCCATCGTTACCGGCCTGGCGATCCTCTACCGGGAGCTCAAGCGCCTGGGCGACGACGACGTCCTGCTGGGCTGAGAGGGAAAGTCTCACCGTGACTGTCACTGAACTGCTGTCGTACGAAGCGGCACTCGCCGAGTACGACCCCGTCATGGGCCTCGAGGTCCATGTCGAGCTCGGCACCAAGACGAAGATGTTCTGCGGCTGCTCGACCGAGCTGGGCGCGGAGCCGAACTCGCAGACCTGCCCGACCTGCCTGGGTCTGCCGGGCTCGCTGCCCGTCGTCAACGCGATCGGCGTCGAGTCCGCCATCAAGATCGGCCTCGCGCTGCACTGCGAGATCGCCGAGTGGTGCCGCTTCGCCCGGAAGAACTACTTCTATCCGGACATGCCGAAGAACTTCCAGACCTCCCAGTACGACGAGCCGATCGCCTTCAACGGCTACCTGGACGTCCAGCTGGAGGACGGCGAGGTCTTCCGCGTGGAGATCGAGCGCGCCCACATGGAGGAGGACACCGGCAAGTCGCTGCACGTCGGCGGCGCCACCGGCCGTATCCACGGCGCGTCCCACTCGCTGCTCGACTACAACCGGGCCGGCATCCCGCTCATCGAGATCGTCACCAAGCCGATCGAGGGCGCGGGCGAGCGGGCCCCCGAGGTCGCCAAGGCGTACGTCGCCGAGCTCCGCGAGCTGATCCGTGCGCTCGGCGTGTCCGAGGCGCGCATGGACAAGGGCCAGATGCGCTGCGACGTGAACCTGTCGCTGCGCCCGCACGGCACCAAGACCTTCGGCACCCGCTCGGAGACGAAGAACGTCAACTCGCTCCGTTCGGTGGAGCGCGCGGCCCGCTTCGAGATCCAGCGTCACGCCGCGGTGCTGTCGTCCGGCGGCTCGATCGTGCAGGAGACCCGTCACTTCCACGAGGACGACGGCTCCACCACCTCCGGCCGCATCAAGGACAACGCCGAGGACTACCGGTACTTCCCGGAGCCCGACCTGGTTCCCGTCGCCCCGGCCCGCGAGTGGGTCGAGGAGCTGCGGGGCGGTCTGCCCGAGCTGCCGCGGGTGCGCCGCAACCGGCTGCGTGAGGAGTGGGCCGTCTCCGAGCAGGAGATGCAGTCCATCCTGAACGCGGGCGCGGTCGACGCGATCGTCGCGACCACCGAGGCGGGCGCGGACGCGGCGTCGGCGCGGAAGTGGTGGATGGGCGAGCTGGCCCGCAACGCCAACGAGAAGGGCGTCTCCCTCGAGGAGCTGCCCATCAGCCCGGCGGACGTGGCCCGGGTCTCGGCCCTGGTGGCCGGCGGCGACCTCAACGACAAGCTGGCCCGTCAGGTCATCGAGGGCGTCCTCGCCGGCGAGGGCACCCCGGACGAGGTCGTCGAGAAGCGCGGTCTGAAGGTCGTCTCCGACGACGGCGCGCTCGGCACGGCGGTCGAGGAGGCCATCGCGGGCAACGCCGCGATCGCCGACAAGATCCGCGGCGGCAAGGTCGCCGCGGTCGGCGCCCTGGTCGGCGCGGTCATGAAGGCCACCCGTGGCCAGGCGGACGCGGCGAAGGTCAAGGACCTGATCCTGGAGAAGCTGGGCGTCAGCGAGGGCTGATCCCCTTCCCGTACGCACACGAGGGCGGCCCGCACCGGAGGATTCCGGTGCGGGCCGCTCTCATATGTGTCCTCCGACGAGCGCGAGACTGCTACGAGCGCGGGACCACGACCACCGCGTTGCTCACCGCGCGCTCGTGCGACGCGGTGTCGGACCACTGGTCGCGGGGCCGGTTGTAGAGGGTGTTCTCCACCATGAGGGTGGTGTCACCGCCGCTGCCGAGCCCGACGGCGTCGCGCGCGCCCAGCCACTCCATCACCCGGGCGGCCTCGGGCAGCGTCACGCCGACGCCGGCCCCCGGGTTCCGTCCGTCGATGGTGACGAGCATGAGGTGGCCCTCCGGGGAGATCCCGGCGAGGGTGCGCGGGTGGCGGGCGGTGAGCGCGCCGCTGGGGCGGCAGCCGCCGGCGGGCGCGGGCAGGGCGCAGGCGACGTGCGCCATGCCGTTGGCGGCGGGGTTGAGCCACACCTGGCCGTCCCGCATCAGCGCGGGCGTGCCGGCTCCGACGGCGGAGAGCGTGGGCGCGGTGACCGGGGTCCCCGCCGTGTCGGTGACGGTGGTGTGCGGGGTGACCCTGTCCCCGGGCTTGAGGGTCCGCAGCCATTCCCTGCCCTTGCCGATGCCCTGGAGGACGCGTCCGCCCGCCGGTATCGGGCCGGGGGCGTCGCGGAGGGAGAGGACATCCCAGTTGCCGTTCATGACGACCTCGGTGACGGGCGTGCCCGCCCACTCCTTCGCGGGTGCGGGCGTGGTGGTACCCCATTCGGGCCGGAAGACGACGATCTCGTTCGGGTCGTAGCAGATGCCGTTGCGCCAGGGGTCGAGGCGCGGCACGTTCCCCAGGCTGGCGGTCTTCCGGAAGTCGTCGCCGACGCCTCCGCAGCCGAGGATCTGGCCCGCGACGCGGTTGACGCCGTCGACGTCCCGCTCGGTCTTGTCGGGCGCGGTGATCCAGGTCCGGGACTTCACCTCGGTGATGCGGTGTCCGCCGCCCGCGGCGTTCAGGAGGAGGGCGGTGCGCCCGTTGTTGGGGGAGCCGAGCAGGACGTTGTTCTTCATGTAGAGGCCTTGGGGGACGCCCTCGTGGCCCGTGAACGCGGTGTTGTTGATGGAGTCGATGTCGAATTCGGTGCCGTTGACGGCGGCCAGCGCCCCGGCGGCCGCGGAGAGCTGCCGTACGGTCTCGGAGCCGGAGACGTTCGTGCCGTGCTCGGTGCGCAGGTCGACCTGGGCGTCGGGCCGGACGGTGATGACCCGGATCTGCCAGGGGCCACGGCTGTCGGCGTTCGTCTCGGCTGTGTACAGGGTGCGCGAGTCGGCGAACCCCTTGGTCTTCAGCTCCTCCTGGAGGGCCTTGGCCTCCGTCGCGGTGGCGTACGAGCCGACGTGGACGCCGTAGAACGTCTGGGCGTACGTGTCGGCGGTGGCGGGGGAGTCGAGGGGCACGACCCGTGCGTCCCCGTACCCGGCGGTCCGCAGCCTCTCCGCGAGGGCGGTGGCGGTGGTCTTGCCCGTGGTCACCTCCTGCCCGTCGTCGTACCGCACCCAGACCGTCCACACGTCGTTCGCCGCGCCCTGGGTGAACACCCGGTAGGTGACGCCGGGGGCCAGTTCCTTGGACCCGGTCTTCGGCGCCGAGTGGTCGCCCAGCGGGAAGACCGCGCCGAGCGGGGGGTGGTCGGGGGTGGGTTCGGCCGTGGCCGGGGTGGTGAGCTGGAGGGACGAGGCGACGAGAAGCACGGCGCCGGCGCGCGCGGCCCTCCGGGACAGGGGGGAGGAAGATCGAATCACGGGAACTAGACACACGGCCGGGGCACAGGGTTGCCCCGGCCGGCGTCAGTTCGCCGCGCCGACGAAGGCGTCCCAGGCGGTGGGGGAGACGGTGAAGACGGGGCTGGTCTCCCCGAGCTTGGAGTCCCGGACGTGCACGGCGGCGGGGTGGGCGGCCACCTCGACGCAAGCGCCGCCCTCGCTGCCGCTGTAGCTCGACTTGCGCCAGTCGTAGGCGACTTCGAGGCAGGCGCCGCCCTCGTCGCCGCTGTAGCTGGACTTGAACCACGAAAGTGCTGCTGCGCTCATGTCACTCCTGCCAGGCGTTCCAGCAGGCCCATGGTGTCCTCGGGTGTCAGGGCCTGTGACCGCAGCATTCCATACTTGGCCTGGAGGATGCCGACCTCGTCGGGGTCGTCGATGAGGAAGCTGACGCGCTGCCCTTCGATGTAGGCGACGTGCTCGTGGGCGGGCGTCTCGATGAGCACCATGGGCCCGTTGAGCCCCGCGTGTGTGGTCCGCGACTTCGGGATGATCTGGAGGGCGAGGAAGGGGAGTTCGGCCATCTCACGCAGGTGGAGGACCTGCCCCCGCAGCACCTCGCGTCCGCCGATGGGCTGCTCCAGGATGGATTCGTTGAGCAGGAAGGACATCATCGGCGGCCACGGCTTCTGCTCGAAGACCCGCTGGCGGTCGAGTCGGTCGAGCATCCGGTCCTCCGCTTCCTGCGGCGTGATCGGCGGATAGAGACAGTCGAAGACCGCGCGGGCGTATTCGGCGGTCTGAAGCAGCCCCGGGACGACCCCGTTCTCGTACCCCATGAGACTGAGCGCCTGCGCCTCCAGCTCGATGAACTCCTGCGCGAACGCCGGGAACCGCTCCTTCTTCGGCGCCTTCCCGACGGCCACCGCCAGCGCGCCGCCCGTGTTCAGGATGCCGTCCAGCTCACCCGCGAGCCCCAGCCGCAGAGCCCGCCGCCCCTGTTCGATCGACCCCAGCGTCTCCAGTGCCACACACGCCTGCGTGGCCAACTGGGGCTGGGTCAGGCCCGCTTGTTTTCGGTAAAGCGCCAGAAGGGCGCCGACCACTTCCCACGAGGGGACCTTCTTCCTGGAGTTCGTACCGCGCTGCATGAGCGGTGCCTTCCCCGCTCCGTACGTACTCGACGCGTTCCGGACCCGTACAAAGAATTTGTACGGCTCGATGCCCTGGGGCGGGTGGGCCGCCGCAGGCCACCGTGAGCGTCATGAGCGACGAACTCCCCCTGTTCCGCGAGGCCTTCTACCGCCGCGAACGCCGGTCCGTACCCCTCGCCCGCGACTTCGCCCGCAAGGCGCTCGCCGACTGGGGTCTGGACGCGCGTGCGGACGACGTACTGGTGTGCGTGAGCGAACTCGCCACCAACGCCCTCCGGCACGGCGTCCCGCCCGGCCGCGGCTACCGCCTCCACCTGTACCTGGAGCGGCCCGGCCCGCTCCGTGTCGAGGTCCACGACAGCGGCGACGGGACCCCGGCCGTCCGGGAGCCGTCCGGCGAGTCGGGCAGGGGCCTGCTCCTCGTCGGCGCCCTGGCCGACCGCTGGGGCGTGGGGGCGCGCCATCCCGGCAAGATCGTCTGGTGCGAGTTCGCCCCTGCGGAGGGCGGCCCCGAGGCCTTCCCGGACAGCCCCTAGCCGTGTTCCCGCGGGTCATGCGGTCTTGCGTCCGCTTGCCGGGAATCGGATCGCCGTCAACGGGGTTGGTGCGGGGACGAGCCGATCATCGGAGGGTCATGCGAGATTCAGGTGTACGAAGTGGGCGGTCCCGAGGTGCTGCGGGAGACCGAGGTGGACCAGCCGCGGCCGGGTCCGGGCGAGGCGGTCGTGGAGGTCGCCGCATCCGGGGTCAACTTCCTCGACGTCTACCACCGCGAAGGCCGGTACACCCTCCCGCTGCCCTTCACCCCGGGCGCCGAGGGCGCCGGCACGGTCGTCGAGGTCGGACCCGGCGTCACCGACGTCGCGGTCGGGGACCGGGTCGGTTGGGTGGAGATTCCCGGCACGTATGCCGAGCGGGCCGTCGTGGACGCCTCCCGGCTGGTGCCGCTGCCCGACGACATCGACTTCGAGACCGCCGCAGCCGTGCTCCTGCAAGGCATGACCGCGCACTATCTCATCAAGGACGCCTACCCGGTTCAGGCGGGCGACACGGTGCTCGTGCACGCGGCCGCCGGTGGCATGGGGCTGCTGCTGACCCAGCTCATCACCCATCTCGGCGGCAGGGTGATCGGCACGACGTCGACCGCGGCGAAGGCCGAGCTGGCGAAGCGTGCCGGGGCCGCCGAGGTGATCCTTTCTTCCGCGGTCGACGATCTCGCGGCCGAGGTGCGGCGGCTGGGCGGCGGTCAGGGACTGCCGGTCGTCTTCGACGGCGTCGGCGCGCACACCTTCGATGCGAGCCTCGCCAGCCTGCGAACCCGCGGCCATCTCGTGCTCTTCGGCGCGGCGAGTGGTGCCGTGCCGCCGTTCGATCCGATCCGGCTCGCCCACGGCGGTTCGCTGACTCTGATCCGGCCCAGCCTCGGGGACTTCATCGCCGATCGGTCCGAACTGCTCCGACGGGCCGCCGATGTGTTCGCGTGGGTGCGTTCCAAGGCGCTTGAGGTCACCGTGACGGGCCGTTACGCCTTGTCCGAGGCCGCCCAGGCCCACAGCGACCTGGAGGCTCGGCGTACCACCGGCAAGCTGCTCGTCATACCCGGCGCGGCCGCGGACCTCCCGGGCCTTCCGGGCCGGAGCGGCTAACCGGCGAGCAGGGCGAGCATCTGGCGGACCGCCTCCGCCACCGGGGCGCCGACCTCGCCGACGAGGGCGGCGACCCCGGCGGCGGTGCCGAGGGCGCGGCGGAAGGCGCCGGGCGGCGCCCCGTCGCCCTGGCGGATGGTCTCCAGGGAGGCGTCGAGGACCTCGCGGTCCTCGGCGGACACCTGGCTCCTGAGGGTCTCGATCGCGCGGATCACGGCCTCGTACACGGCCTGCGGGTCCGTGCCCTGCTGGTGGTACTCGATCCGGCCGACCGCGCCGTCCCCGGAGGCGTTGTAGAAGTCGCGCATGCTGCCGATGTGGAATTCACCGTTCCCGCTCATGGCCCATCCTCCCCACGCTGCCCGGGCCGGACGCGTTGTAGAAGTCCCGCATGCTGCCGATGTTGTAGGTGACCATCTGCTTGACGAAGCCGGTGAAGGCGGGGTCCTCGATGGCCCGCATGATGTCGCGCACGAGCTGGTGCACCTCGTCGCGGTCCACGCTGGCGAGCAGCGTGAGCGGGTTGCCCGAGGTCTCGACGACCAGTGCGTAGTACGTCCTGGTGGACAGGGTGACGATCAGCCGGACGAGGAAGGCCGCCACGAGGACGGTCGCCGTGACCTTCGCCCCCCGGGCGATCAGCTCCTGGTCGCCGTAGGACAGTTCGTCGGCCTGGGCGAGTGCGAGGGCGACCACCAGGAGCAGGCCCACGCCCAGCACGGCCTTCGCGAAGGTCCCCACGGCCCGCGCCCGCCGGGGCTTGATGCTGACCGTCGTCGCCCGGGCGATGTTCTGCAGGGGATAGGCCGAGGCGCCGATCCAGAGCACCCGCTTGCTGACCTCGACCCTGATCACCTTGCGTCTGGCCATACGACTCCCCCTCGAACCGCGCCGTGGCCGTGCGTCGCGCTCAGGATCCTCGCGAACACGCCTGGTCAGCAAGAGAAATTCGCGAAAGGACCGGCGCATCGATGTGAAACACTCCGCTCCGCTCCGTCGACCCTGACGGAGCGGGGGAGGGAACAGGACATGTCGATCGAACCCGCGGATTACGTCGCCCGGCTGCGCGCGCAGGCGAACGATCCGGGCCGCGAGGAGGCGCTGCGGCGCGACAGGACGGTACGGCGCCGCAGGATCGCCCTCGCGGCCGGCGCGGGGGTGCTGCTGCTCGGGGGATTCGGCTTCTGGCTGGCGGACGTGACGGGGGAGCGGCCGCCGTACGAGCCGTACGCCCCGGAGATGCTCTACGAGGCCTCCTGGCCCCGGGAATGGCCGTACTCGGAGAACATGCCGTTCCGGGACTCGCCCGCGTTCGACTGGGAGGCCGGGGCCGACGGGATCTACGTCCCCCAGCCGATGCCGTCCGGCGAGTTCACCCGGGAGGAGATCACCGCCGTGCTCGACGACGTGAAGACCCTGCTCGTCGGGACGAACCTCTCCGAGGAGACCCTGTTCGGCGGCTCCGAGCCGGCGGCGGCGCTCGCCCTGCTCGACCCGCGCGGAGCCGGCGCCGCCGTGCGGAAGGACCTGGTCACCCGCTTCGACCCCGACGAGGTGTACCTGCACGAGACGGGCATCAGGACGCGGGGCACCCTGACCCACGAGCTGTCGGCGGCGGGGGAGTTGGTGGTGCGCGCCGACTACAGCTTCGTGTATCCGCTGGTGTCCGCCTCGGCCGGCCGGGAGGTGCTTCCGGGCGTCCCCGAGGTGGCCCGGATCTCCGTACGGCGGCAGCTCACCGTCACGTCGAGGGGCGGGAAGCTCGTCCTGGGCGCGTACGCGAGCGAGGTCGGCAACCACGACTGCTCCGCGCCGAGGGACGGGTACCTCCACCCGCTCTTCGCCGAGGGGCGCTGGAAGGCGGCCCGGGCGGCCGAGGGGCCCCTGGTCGACCCGTACGGCGAGAAGCGGGTCCTCCCGAGCGGTCCCGGCCACTGCGTGACCCCGACCGGGACCTGAGCCACGGAAGCGGCGCGGCGGCCGCTCGGCGAGGTCCCGGACCGGGACTCAGCCACGGACGCGGCGCGGCGGGGCGGGGCGTCGCTTGGACTCCCGTGCCGTGCTCTTGGACGTTCACCGCCGCGCCCCCGTCGGGCCTTCTCTCTGTCATTCCGGCTCATTACCGTCGCCCCGGAACCACCCAATGGCTCGAAGGCGAACCATTGGCCGTCGACTGGAGGTCGGTCTTGTCATCCGAGAAGTCCCCCGAGCTGTCCCGCAGAAGGCTCCTCGCGCTGGGCGGAGGCGCCGTCGGCGTCGCCACCGCCGGTTCGCTGCTGCCGCCCTCGCTGCAGGCCGCGATGGCCGCGGAGCCCCCGGCCGGGGGGATGTCGGCGGTCCGCCACGTGGTGATCCTGATGCAGGAGAACCGATCCTTCGACCACTACTTCGGCACCCTCCGCGGCGTCCGCGGCTTCTCCGACCGCAACGCCATCGAACTGCCCTCCGGCAAGCCCGTCTTCGAGCAGCCCGCTGCCCTCGGCCGGACCGTGCTGCCCTTCCCGATCCGCGGCGCCGCCGAGACCCAGCGGAAGGACCTCCAGTACATCGGGGACCTCGACCACTCCTGGGGCGGCGGCGGCAAGGCCTGGCACGGCGGCTGGATGGACGGCTGGGTCTCCGCGAAGACCGCCGCCACCATGGCGTACTACGACCGGCAGGACATCCCCCTGCACCACGAGCTCGCCGACACCTTCACCATCTGCGACGCCTACCACTCCTCCATCCACACCTCCACCAGCCCCAACCGCAACCACCTGTGGTCCGGCTGGACCGGCTACGAGGCCGACGGCAGCCGCGCCGTCACCAACGCCGCGTACGCCGAGGACACCCACCCCGGCTACGGCTGGCCCACCTACGCCGAGCGCCTCGAAGCCGCCGGGCGCAGCTGGAAGACGTACACCGAGTGGGAGAACTTCACCGACAACAACATCGAGTTCTTCACCCGCTTCAAGAAGATCGCCCGCAAGGCGCTCGCGAAGACCGGCGGGCACACCTTCATGGAGTCCTTCTACGCCGCCGTCCGCGACACCGAGGACCTCACCGAGCGGACCCGCCTCCTCGGACTCCTGGAGGAGGGCGTCGCGACCCTCACCGACGCCGAGCGCTCCCTCTTCGAGCGCGGACTGCGCCGGGTCGAGTCCGGCACCCTCGCCGACGCCTTCCGCGCCGACGTCGCCGCCCGCACCCTCCCCGAGGTCTCCTACCTCGTGCCCTCGGCGATCGACTCCGAGCACCCCGGCTCCTCCTCACCGGTCGCCTCCGCGAGCCTCGTCTACAAGGTGCTCGACGCCCTCGGCGCCCACCCGGACGTCTGGCGGCACACCGTCGTGCTGATCAACTACGACGAGAACGACGGCTTCTTCGACCACGTGCCGCCGCCGGTCCCGCCCGCCGACGACCCCTCAGGCGACGCGGAGCGCTGGCAGGGCCGGCCCACCGGCCTCGGCATCCGGGTCCCGCTGCTCGTGGTCTCCCCCTGGTCGGTCGGCGGCTACGTCTGCTCCGAGACCTTCGACCACACCTCGGTGATCCGCTTCCTTGAGCGGCTCACCGGCGTCCGGGAGCCCAACATCACCCCCTGGCGCCGGACCGTCACCGGCGACCTCACCTCCGCCTTCGACTTCCGGCGGACCCGCCGCCTGCCGCCCGTCGAGCAGCCCGGAGCCATTCCGCCCTTCACCGGCCGCTGGCGGCCCCAGCCCCCGGCCGTCCAGCGGATGCCGGTCCAGGAGCCCGGCGTGCGCCCGGCGCGGCCCCTGCCGTACCAGCCGGACGCCTCCGCGACCGTCGCGCCCGGCGCCGTCCGCGTGGCGCTGAGCAACCGGGGGAAGGCGAGCGCGCACTTCGCGCTCTACCCGTACGCGGGCGAGTTCGACCTGCCGCAGCACCGGGACGTCAGGGGGACGGGGGAGTGGACCGTCCCCGTTCCGGGTGATCACTACCGCTTCACGATCACCGGCCCCAACGGCTTCCGGCGCGAGTTCGAGGGCCCCGCCGCAGGCGGCGCCGAACTCGTCTCCCGGATCGACCACCACGACCGTGACCTGCACCTCACCGTCCGGAACACCGGACCCTCCGCCGTCTTCTTCACCGTCCGCCCGCTCGGATACGTCGACGAGGACGACCTCGACGACTGGACCAGGACCGTCAAGGTGAAGCCCGGCAAGACCCGTACCCTCGTCCACTCGGCCGCCGACGCGCACGGCTGGTACGACATCGAGGTGACCGCGCCCGGCGGCTTCCGCCGCCGGCTCATGGGCCACATCGAGAACGGCCGCGCCAGCGTCTCCGGCTGACCACCCACGGTGAGCCGTTGTGCCCGGGGGCCGGGGACCACGGTCCCCAACCTCCGGGCACCCCTGTGAGCATCGCCACGAAACGGGCAAACGATCACGTTTGGCTGCCACAGTGGGCCCATAGGTCAAGCGTTCTTTTTCGGGCTGTTCCCGCTGAAGATCCACGAACCACCCAGGGAGCACGTCCTTTGGCAGCCATCGCACGCTGGTGCATCAGGCACCGCCTCGTCGCCGTCCTGCTGTGGCTGGTCGCCCTCTGCGGGGTCGGCACCGCGGCGGCCCTCGCCGGCAACGCGTACTCCAACGACTACGAGGTCCCCGGCACCGAGTCCGGCCGTGCCACCGCCCTCCTGGAGCGCGGCTTCCACGGCCTCGGCGGCGACAGCGACACCATCGTCTGGCACACCGACCGGGGCAGCGTCCGCGCCGACGCCGTCGAGAAGCGCATGACCGCGGTGCTCGACCAGGTCGCCGACCTGCCCGGCATCGCCGCCGTGACCTCGCCGTACGGCGACACCCGCGGCCAGGTCAGCGAGGACGGGCACACCGCCTACGCCACCGTCACCTTCCACGAGCAGGCCGACGACATCCCCGAGGCCCAGGCGCGCGCCCTCGTCGACACCGCGAAGGCCGCCGAGGGCGACGGCCTCGCGGTCGAACTCGGCGGCAGCGCCGTCGCCCTCACCGAGGCACCCGGCGGGCACATCGCCGAAATCGTCGGCGTCGCCGTCGCCGCCGTCGTCCTCTTCCTCGCCTTCGGCTCCCTCGCCGCCTCCGCGCTCCCCATCGCGACCGCGCTCGTCAGCGTCGGCATCGCCTACTCCGGGATCGCGCTCCTCGGCCATCTGATGACCGTCGCCGACTTCGCCCCCATGCTCGGCCTGCTCGTCGGCCTCGGCGTCGGCATCGACTACGCGCTCTTCATCGTCACCCGGCACCGCAGAGGCCTCAAACGCGGCCTGTCCGTCGCCGAGGCCGCCGAGACCGCCGTCGCCACCACCGGCCGGGCCGTCGTCTTCGCCGGAGCCACCGTCTGCATCGCCCTGCTCGGCATGCTCATCCTGCGCCTCAGCTTCCTCAACGGCGTCGCCATCGCCGCCTCCCTCACCGTCGTCCTCACGGTGGCCGCCTCCGTCACCTTCCTGCCCGCGCTGCTCTCCTTCATCGGCGTGCGGGCGCTCTCCCGGCGCGAACGACGGGCGCTCGCCGAGCACGGCCCGCAGCCCGAGCTGCCCACCGGCTTCGCCGCACGCTGGTCGGCCTTCGTCGAGCGGCACCCCAAGCTCCTCGGCCTCGCCGCCGTCGTCGTCATGGGCGTCCTGGCGCTGCCCACCCTCTCGCTCCACCTCGGCACCTCCGACCAGGGCAACGGCGCGGCCACCGCGACCACGCGGAAGGCCTACGACCTGATCGCCGACGGCTTCGGGCCCGGCGTGAACGGCCCCCTCACCCTGGTCGCCGGGCTCGACGGCGCCGACGACCGGGTCGCCCTCGACCAGCTCCCGGCCGCGCTCTCCGCCACCAAGGGCGTCGCGTCCGTCTCCCCCGTCACGTACAACGGCTCCGGCGACACCGCCTTCCTCACCGTCGTCCCCGAGTCCTCGCCCCAGTCCAAGGCCACCAGCGAGCTCGTCGACCGGATCCGCACCGACGTGCTCCCCGAGGCCGGGACGGGCACCTCGCTCCAGGTGCACGTCGGCGGCGTCACCGCCTCGTACGACGACTTCGCCGAGATCATCGTCGGCAAGCTGCCGCTCTTCGTCGGCGTCGTCATCGCCCTCGGCTGTCTGCTGCTCCTGCTCGCCTTCCGCTCGATCGGCATCCCGCTCAAGGCCGCCGCCATGAACGTGGCGGCCGTCGCCGCCGCCTTCGGCGTCGTCGTGGCGATCTTCCAGTGGGGCTGGGGCAGCGAACTCCTCGGCCTCGGCAGCGCCGGCCCGATCGAGCCCTTCCTGCCCGTGATCATGGTCTCGGTCCTCTTCGGGCTCTCCATGGACTACCAGGTCTTCCTGGTCAGCCGGATGTACGAGGAGTGGCTGGAGACCGGTGACAACCGGCGCGCGGTCCGGGTCGGCCTCGCCGAGACCAGCCGCGTCATCAACTCCGCCGCCGTGATCATGATCTCGGTCTTCCTCGCCTTCGTGCTCTCCGGCGACCGGGTCATCGCCATGTTCGGCATCGCGCTCGCGGCGGCCGTCGCCCTCGACGCGTTCGTCCTGCGCACCCTCCTCGTCCCCGCCCTCATGCACCTGCTCGGCGGGGCGAACTGGTGGCTGCCGAAGTGGCTCGACCGCCTGCTGCCCCGGCTCAGCATCGAACCCCCCGAGTGCCGCGAGGCCGCCGACTTCCGCGAGGCCGGCGTGAGCCCCGAGGCCGTCGTGACGCGTGGGAAGATACCCGTTCAGCGCGTGACGGCCGAGGCCGCGGCTCCTGCGGCGGCCGCCGAGGAGAGGAACGACGATGTTCGCGATACCGCTGGGTGACGACGGCGCCGAGCTGCGCCCCCTGGAGCCCTCGAACGCCGAGGAGTTCCTCGCCCACATGGACCGCGGACGCGCGTTCGTCGGCGAGCACATCGTCCTCGCCGACGTCGTCACCGACCTCGACTCCGCCCGCTCCTTCCTCCGCTCCTACGCCGAGAAGGCCGCGAGCGACACCGGACGGATCTACGGCATCTGGGTCGACGGCACGCTCGTCGGCGGCGTCCTCTTCCGGACCTTCGACGCGGCCCACGGCATCGCCGAGGCCGGCTGCTGGCTGGAACCCTCGGCCGCCGGCAAGGGCCTGATCACCCGCGCCTGCCGGGTCATCATCGACTGGGCGATCGAGGAGCGGGGCATCCACCGGGTCGAGTGGTACGCCTCCGCGAAGAACGAGCCGAGCATCGCCGTCGCCCGCCGCCTCGGCATGACCCGCGAGGGCGTGCTGCGCGAGCACTACCCGCACCGCGGCGTCCGCGCCGACACCGAGCTCTGGGCCGTCCTGGCCCCGGAGTGGCGCGCGGCGAAGACCGTGTGACGCGCCTTCCTCATACGGTTCTCATCCGGGCCGCCTAGCGTGCCGCGCATGGACACCAAGACGACGACCGAGAAGACCGACGAGGGCACGGACGCCTCCGGGACCGCCGAGGAGACGGCCGCGGTCGCCCTCGACAAGAAGGACACCGAACCGGCCACCGCCCCGATCGAAGCGGACGCGAACGCGGACGGCGACGAGGCCGGCGACGCGGACCGGGACGACGAGGACGAGGAGCCGGCCGGCGAGGCCGCTCCCGCCCCCGCCGGCATCGGCGGCGCCGCCGCGGCCGTGGTCTCCGCCGCCCTCGGCGCCGTCGCGCTCACCGGCACCTGGACCGGCAAGGTCGTCTCCGAACGCGAGACCCTCCTCGGACAGATCAAGACCTCCGGGACCGGCACCCCGGCGCAGCAGATCTCCGAGATCTACGGCGACGCCTGGCACAGCACCGCCCTCGTGAACGGCGTCTTCGCACTGATCGCCCTGCTCGTCGCCGTCCTCGTGCTCGTCCTCCCCGGCCGCCCGGCCTGGGTCAGGGCCGTCGCCGTCGCCGGCGCCGTCCTGGGCGGCCTCGGACTGCTCCTGTCGGTCGGTACCTACTTCGACCTGTTCCTGAGCCTCCCCACCGCCGGGTCCTGAGCCCGCCTAAGGCCCCCCTAGGACCCGTCTAAGGCCCCCCGTACCCCGAACATGCGGCACTCGCCCGATGTGGCCGCACCCCCTGGGAAACGACAGTAGAGGCATCGCAAGGAGCGATACCGAAACCGAGAAGAACCAGGGAGCACCCGATGTTCGAGTACGAACTCCACCGCATGAACCACGCCCAGCTCGTCCGTGAGGCCGCCGCCGAGCGGCTGGCCCACCAGGCCGCCGAGACGGCCGGCGCCACCCGGGGGCTGCGCCGCCTCGGCCGCCGCGGCGGGGGCCAGGACCCGGAGGGGCGGGTGAACGACGGCGGACGCGGCCGCTTCGTCCGGGCCGCGTGACCCCCGTATGAGCGCACACGCGGATCTCTGTGCGATGCTCGGCGCCGTGGAGACCAGGTCAGTCAGCCCCGTGTTCGTCGGCCGCGCCGGCGAACTCACCGCCCTCACCGAGGCGCTCTCCCGCGCGACCGCGGGAGAGCCCCAGGCCCTGCTCATCGGCGGCGAGGCGGGGGTCGGCAAGACCCGGCTCATCGAAGAGTTCCTCGACGCCGCCTGCGAGCGGGGCGCCGTCGTCGCCCTCGGCGGCTGCGTCGAACTCGGCGCCGACGGGCTGCCGTTCGCCCCCTTCGCCACCGCCCTGCGCTCGCTCCACCGCCGGCTCCCCGGCGAACTCCTCGCCGCCGCCCACGGCCACGAGGCCGAACTCGCCCGGCTGCTGCCCGAACTGGGCGACCCCGGCGGCCAGGACTCCTCCGACGAGGACTCCACCGCCCGCCTCTTCGAACTGACCGTACGGCTCCTGGAACGGCTCGCCGCCGACCGTACGATCGTGCTCGTCCTGGAAGACCTGCACTGGGCCGACGCCTCCACCCGGCACCTCCTCACCTACCTCCTGCGCACCCTGCGCCGCGGCCGGATCGCCGTCGTCGCCAGCTACCGCGCCGACGACATCCACCGCCGCCACCCGCTGCGCCCCCTGCTCGCCGAACTCGACCGGCTCCGCACCATCCGCCGCATCGAACTCGCCCGCTTCAGCCGCACCGAGGTCCACCGCCAGCTCACCGGCATCCTCGCCGCCGAACCCGACCCCGGACTCGTCGACGAGGTCTTCGAACGCTCCGACGGCAACGCCTTCTTCGTCGAGGAACTCGTCGTCTCCCACGAGGCCGGCTGCGCCGCCGGACAGCTCAGCGACTCCCTGCGCGACCTCCTCCTGGTCCGGGTCGAGACGCTCCCCGAGGACGCCCAGCGGGTCGCCAGGATCGTCGCCGAAGGCGGCTCCACCGTCGAGTACGGCCTGCTCGCCGCCGTCGCCCGGCTCAGCGAGGACGACCTCATCGAGGCCCTGCGGGCCGCCGTCGGCGCCAACATCCTGCTCGCCGCCCCCGACGGCGACGGCTACCGCTTCCGCCACTCCCTGGTCCGCGAGGCCGTCAGCGACGACCTGCTCCCCGGCGAGCGCTCCCGCCTCAACCGGCGCTACGCCGAAGCCCTGGAGGCCGACCCCACGCTCGTCCGGGCCGACGAGCGCGCCAACCGGCTCGCCACCTACTGGTACCACGCGCACGACCCGGCCAAGGCCCTGCCCGCCGTCCTCGGCGCCTCCGTCGCCACCCGCAAGCGCCACGCCTACGCCGAACAGCTCAGCCTCCTCGAACGGGCCATGGAACTCTGGGACAAGGCCCCCGCCGAGACCCGCGACTCGCTGCGCCCCATCGACTACGCCGACGCCTACCCGGCCTGCGGCTGCGACCCCGACACCACCTCCCTGCGCTTCCTCGACCTGCTCGCCGAGGCCGCCGTCGCCGCCCGGCTCAGCGGAGAGCGCGAGCGGGCCGCGAAGATCTGCCGCACGGCCCTGCGGATCCTCGACGACGAGAACGACCCGCTGCGCGCCGCCTGGTTCTGGACGGAGACGGCCCGGCTCCAGTCCAACCTCGGCCGGGGCGACGGCTGGCCGGAGATCGCCCGCGCCCAGGAACTCGTCAAGGGCCTCCCGCCGTCCGCCGTCCACGCCACCGTCCTCGTCGGCGCGGCCGGCTGGGGCATGCTCCGCAACCCCGGCCCCGAGGCACTCGCCGCCGCCGAACGCGCCGTCGAGTACGCGCGGTTCGTCAAGAACGAGCCGATCGAGCTGAACGCCCGGATCACCCTCGGCACCATCATGGTCTCGGCCGGCGACACCGAGGGCGGCCTCGCCGCGCTGCACCAGGCACGCGAACGGACCATCGCCCTCGGCCAGTTCCACGAGGCGACCCGCGCCCACATCAACATCTCCTCCTCCCTGGAAGCGCTCGGCCGCTCCCGCGAAGCCGTGGAGATCGCCACCACCGGCATCGACCTCGCCCGCTCCCGCGGCCTCGTCGACAGCGCCGGCTGGATCCGCGCCAACCTCTCCGAGTCACTCCTCTCGCTCGGCGAATGGGACCGGAGCAAGGAGGAGGCCGAGGAACTGCTCCGCTCCGGGGCGAGCAGCACCAAGCCGGGCGGCACGGCCCTGCTGCAGCTCGCCCACCTCGCCGCCGCCCGCGGCGAGCCGGCCAGGGCCGCCGAGCACCTCGCCGAGGCCCGCACCCGCTACGGCACCCGCGACCCGATCCCGCAGTACACCCTGCCCATGGCACAGGTCGAGATCGCGATAGCCGCCGCCGAGGGCCGCCTCGCGGACGTACGGCACCAGCTCGCCGCCATGGCCGACGCCGGCTTCCCGCCCGGCACCCACCGGTACGGCTGGCCGCTCGTCCTCACCGCCGTCACCGCCGAGGCCGACAGCCGGGGGCTGCCCGCCGCCGACGAGGGCCGCGCCGAGGCGCTCGACGTCGTCCGCCGCTGCGTCCGCGGCCTCGCCGTCCAGGCCCCGGTCTGGGAGGCGTACTCCCTGCAGGTCTCCGAGGAACTCGCCCGTGCCGAGGGCCGCGACACCGCCGCCCGCTGGGCCGAGGTCGTCGCCGCCTACGAGCCGGTCGAACGCCCGTACCAGCTGGCCCGCGCCCGCCACCGCCTCGCCGACGCCCTGCTCGTCGAGGGCGGCCGCCGCGAGGAGGCCACGGCCCTGCTCCGCGAGGCCCACGCCACCGCCGTCCGCCTCGGCGCCCGCCCGCTCCGCGAGGACGTGGAACTCCTCGCGGCCCGCGCCCGCCTCTCCCTCGCCGCCGAGAAGCCGCCCGCGGCCGCCGAGCCCGGCGACGACACCTTCGGCCTGACCCCCCGCGAACAGGCGGTCCTGGGCCTGGTCGCGGCCGGCCGGACCAACCGCCAGATCGCCGAGGAGCTGTTCATCTCACCGAAGACGGCCAGCGTCCACGTCTCCAACATCCTCGCCAAGCTCGGCGTCTCCGGCCGCGGCGAGGCCGCCGCCCTCGCCCACCGCCTCCACCTCCTCGACCCGGCCCTCTGACCCCCCCGCCGCCGGGCGGCGGGGGGCCCGTATCGTCACCCGTCGGTCGGCCCTCAGCTCACCTCCAGCCGGAGAATCCTGTCGTCCCCCGGCCCGGGCGTGCCCCGACCGTCGGTCTCGCTGGTCACCAGCCAGAGCCGCCCGCCGCCCCCCGCGAGGACCGTGCGCAGGCGTCCGTACTCCTCGGAGAGGAACGCCTCGGGATCCCCCGAGCGCTCCGCGCCGGAGAGCGGCACCCGCCACAACCGCTGGCCTCTGAGCCCGGCCATCCAGATCGCGCCCCGCGCGTACGCGATGCCGCTGGGGGAGGCCTCCGAGGTCGGCCACTGGGCCACCGGGTCCACGAACCGGGACTCACCGGCCCGCCCCTCGGCCTCCGGCCAGCCGTAGTTCTTCCCGGGCTCGACCAGGTTCAGCTCGTCCCAGGTGTTCTGCCCGAACTCGGCCGCCCACAGCCGGCCCTCGTCGTCCCAGGCGATCCCCTGCACATTGCGGTGACCGTACGAGTAGACGACCGAGCCGGCGAAGGGATTGCCCGGCGCGGGCCTTCCCTCCGGGGTCATCCGGAGGACCTTCCCGCCGAGCGACTCCCGGTCCTGGGCCAGACCGGTCCGGCCGGTCTCACCCGTCCCCGCGTACAGCATCCGGTCCGGTCCGAACGCGATCCGCCCGCCGTTGTGCACGAGGCCCTTCGGGATGCCCGTGAGCACCGGCTGCGGCGCGCCCAGCCGGTCGCCGTCCCCGCCCCCGTACCGCATGCGCACGATGCGGTTGTCCGACTCCGCCGTCAGATACGCGTACACCCAGCCGTCCCGCACCGCGAGGCCCATCAGCCCGCCCTCGCCACCCGGGACGACCCCCGGCACCTCGCCGAGCGGGGTCTTCGCCCCGGTCCGCCCGTCGACCCGGGTGATCGTCCGCTCGTCACGGGAGGAGACCAGCAGATCCCCGCCGGGCAGCTCCGCGAGCCCCCAGGGCGACCTCAGCCCCTCGGTCAGCGTCCCCGCCACCGCCACCCGGCCGCCGGTCGGAGCGGACGCGGACCCGGACGGACCCGCCGACGCCGACACGGTGACCGGGGGTGACGTCGGCGGAGCCGTGCCCGGCCGGTCCTCCGTACCCCCCGAGGAGCAGCCCGCCACCAGGACCAGCACGGCGGCGCCCCACAGGGCCTTCACAACTGCAGGACGGCTCATGGCACGGTCCCCTTCGACGAGTCGAGCGGCATCCCTTCACCCTTGATACACCGCCCGACGCGATCAGGTTCCCGGCCGCTCACTCCCGGCTCGGTCCCCGCTCAGTCCCACGACCCCCGGGGCGCCGGCAGCGCCGCGATCTCCGCCAGATCGGCCGCCGTCAGCCGCAGCCCCGCCGCCCCCGCGTTCTCCACGGCCCAGCGCTCCCGCTTCGCCCCGGGCACCGGGACCACGTGCCGCCCCCGGCCGAGCACCCACGCCAGCGCCACCTGCGCCGGGGTGACCTCCGCCCCGTGCCGCGCCGCCACCCGCCGCAGCCCCGCCACCAGCGGCTGGTTCGCGGCCATCATCTCCGCCGTGAAGCGCGGATGCCGGGCCCGGGGATCGTCCGGTTCGAAACCGCCCCCCGGGGTCAGCGTCCCGGTCAGGAACCCGTTGCCCAGCGGCATCGCCGCCAGGAAGCCGACGCCCCGCGCCACGCACCACGGCAGCAGCCGCACCAGCGCCTCCTGCGACCACACCGACAGCTCGGCCTGCACCGCCGCCACCGGGAACACCTGCTGGATCCGCTCCAGTTGGCGGATCGTTCCCTCGTAGCCGTCCCGGCCGACGCCGGTCGCGCCCCGGCGGGCCGAGCGGGCGCCGACGGCGCACAGCCCGAGCGCCCGCACCTTCCCCGCCGAGACGAGCTCCGCCATCGCGCCCCAGGTCTCCTCCACCGGCACCTCGGGGTCCGCCCGGTGCAGCTGGTACAGATCGATCACATCGGTCTGCAGCCGCCGCAGCGAGGCGTCGCAGGCCCGGCGCACGTATCCCGGCCTGCCGTTGGCGACCACGTGACGCCGCTCGCCGCCGTCGCCGACGAGCAGTCCGCACTTCGTCGACACGAAGACGTCCGCCCGCCGCTCCTTCAACACCCGCCCCACCAGCAGCTCGTTGGTGAACGGTCCGTACATGTCGGCGGTGTCGAGCAGGCTCACCCCGGCGTCCAGCGCCGCGTGCACCGTCCGCAACGAGCGGTCCCCCCGCTGTTCCGAACGGCTGTACGCCCAGCTCATCGGCATGCACCCCAGGCCGATCGCACCCACGTCGAGCGCCGTCGCCCCGATAGTCCTGCGCTCCACCTGCCGGTACCCCTCCCTGTGCCGTCCCCCAAAGTAACCAATGGCGACCGGGATTCTTCGCATAGCCTCCCGCTCATGAGAAGCGAAGAGACGACCGCTGACGTGTGGCTTCCGATTCCCGCCGACGAGATCGACGATCTCCCCGGTCCGGGCGAGTCGGGGCTGAACTACCGTTTCTGGGACGGCGGACCGGAGTTCCCGGCCGACCCGGCGCGCTGCGCCTTCTACGTCGTCCCGTACATGAAGGGCCCCGAGATCGCCGTCCGGCCGCTGGCCGCGATGACCTCGGTCCGGATCGTGCAGACCCTCTCCGCCGGCATCGACCACGTCACGCCGGGCATCGACGCGCTGCCCCCGGGCGTCGCCCTCTGCAACGCCAAGGGCGTGCACGAGGCGAGCACCGCCGAACTCACCCTCGCGCTGATCCTGGCCTCGCTGCGCGGCATCCCCGGCTTCGTGCGCGGCCAGGACGCCGAGGAGTGGCGGGCCGGCTTCTACCCGGCCCTGGCCGACAAGTCCGTCCTCATCGTCGGCTACGGATCGATCGGCGCCGCCATCGAGGACCGGCTCGCGCCCTTCGAGTGCGCGCGGGTGGTGCGCGTCGCACGCTCCGCGCGCACCACAGCGCGCGGTCCGGTGCACCCCCTGGCGGAACTGCCCGCGCTCCTCCCGCAGGCGGACGTGGTCGTGCTCTCCACGCCGCTCACCCCCGAGACCCGGCACCTCGCCGACGCCGGGTTCCTGGCCCGGATGAAGGACGGCGCGCTCCTGGTGAACGTCGCCCGCGGACCGGTCGTCGACACGGCCGCGCTGCTCAAGGAGGTCGAGACCGGAAGGATCACGGCGGCGCTCGACGTCACCGACCCCGAACCGCTCCCGGCCGGACACCCGCTGTGGCACGCTCCCGGTGTCCTCGTCAGCCCCCACGTCGGAGGCTCCACGTCGGCCTTCATGCCGCGTGCGAAGCGGTTGATCGCGGGACAGCTGCGGCGGTTCGCGGCGGGCGAGGAGCCTGTGAACGTCCTCCTCACCACCACCTGACCGGCCACGATGGGCCGGTCGGGTGGTACGCGCCCCCGACACGCGCCGCGTGCAAGCCCGCTGGCCGTCACGGAGAGTACTGCCACCCTGTCCCTGAGTGACGGTCCTGGTGTATCGTCCCGGATCGGGGGACTGCGTCGAGTACGGGCTGACGCTGGGGAGTGACGTGACGGGACATCAGATTCCGAGGGGGGCGACGGGTGAGGCACGGCCGGAGGACCGACGATCCGACGCGGCGACGCCGCCGTCGGCGAACCTTCTCCGTCCCGCCGGCGCCCTCGCCGCCGCCGTGCCGGACCAGGCCGCGCGCCACAGCGCCGCCGACGCCGCCGAACCACCGTCCACCGCCCCACGGCCCGGCGCCGACACCCCCTGCGAGGCCTGCGGCACCCCCGCACCCGAGCCGACCGCACGCGGCGGCACGCCCCCGCCCGAGCCGACCGCGCCCGCCGTACGGGGCCCCGACGGCCCCCACGACTGCGACGGGCACGCCCCCGCGGGCTCCGGCGAGCCGCCGGCGCGCCCGCACGACGCGGCCGGGTGCGGTGGCGCGGCTCCGGAGGGACCGGTGACCGCCCCCGGGGCCGTCCTCGCACGCCGTACCGTCGGCGGCGCGGGAGGCGACCCCGGCCACCCGGACCCCGAGCGCCCCGGCATCGGCTCGGTCCTCTCCCAGATCGCCCTCGGGCTGATCTGCGCGGGCTACACGACCGGCGCCTCGCTCGGCTGGGGGTCGCCGGAACTCGCCCTCTTCATGGGCGACTTCGGGCTCAGCGCCGCCGCCCTCACCGCCGCGGTGTCCTGCTTCCTCTACGGCCGGGCCCACCGCGGCAGCGCCCGCCCCGCCTGGCTGCTCTTCGCCTTCTCCTCGTTCATGGCCTCCGCCGGCAACGCCGTCTGGGGGTGGTACGAGGTCGTGCTCCGCACGGAGGTGCCGGACTCCTCCGTCGCCGACCTCTTCTTCCTGCTCTTCGCACCGCCGGCCATCGTCGGCCTCCTCGTCCTGGCCAAGAAACCCGTCACCCGGGCCGGCTGGGTGTGCCTGGCGCTCGACGCCTGGCTCATCGGGGGCTCGCTCCTCACGCTCTCCTGGAGCCTCGCCCTCGCCCGTACCGCTCACTTCCAGAACGAGCCGGTCGCCCAGGCGGCACTGTCCCTCGCGTATCCGCTGCTCGACATCGTCCTCGTGAGCATGGTCCTGGTGCTGCACTTCCGGCGCTCGCAGGCGAACCGCTCGGCGACCAACACCGCGATCGCCGCCCTCGCCCTGACCGTCCTGTGCGACGCCCTGTTCACCTCGCCGCTCCTCCGCGAGAACTACGCCTCCGGCCAGCTGCTCGACGCCGGCTGGTTCGCCGGCTCCCTGCTGCTGGCCTACGCGCCCTGGGGCGCGCGCCGGCTCCCGGACACCGCCGCCACCGCGCGCGGACCGTGGCTGCACAGCCGCCCGGTCGCAGGCTCGCTGGCCGCCCTCACCCCGTACCTCGCCGCCGCCGTCTGCACCCTGGGCATCCTGTACAACGTCGTCGAGGGACGGCGGGTCGACCGGGTCGTCGTCCTCACCGGCTGCACGGTGGTCCTCGCCCTCGTCGTACGGCAGGGCATCATGCTGCTCGACAACATCGCGCTGACCCATGAACTGGCCCATAAGGAGAACCACTTCAGGTCACTCGTGCAGGGGTCGAGCGACGTCATCATGATCGCCGCTCCCACCGGCGTGCTCCGTTACGTCAGCCCGGCCGCCTCCGGGGTGTACGGACGGGACGCCGAGGACCTGATCGGCTCCGAACTGGCCTCGCTCATCCATCCCGAGGACCTCGGCGCCGTCGTCCACGAGGTACGGCGCTTCCTGGCCGTCTCGCCCGCCGAGGAGCCCACCACCCGGATCGAGTGCCGCTTCCGCTCGGGCCGCGGCGACTGGCTCAACGTCGAGTCCACCGTCAACCGGCACCAGGGCGGCCTGATCTTCAACAGCCGCGACGTCACCGAACGGGTCCGTCTCCAGGCCCAGTTGCAGCACAACGCCGAGCACGACCCGCTCACCGACCTGCCCAACCGGGCCCTGTTCACCCGGCGGGTCCGGCAGGCGCTCAGCGGCCGCCGCGCCTCCGACCCCGGCACCGCCGTGCTCTTCATCGACCTCGACGGCTTCAAGGGCGTCAACGACCGGCACGGCCACCAGGCCGGCGACGACCTCCTCGTCCAGGCCGCCCGGCGGCTCCAGGACTCCGTACGGGCCGGGGACACGGCCGCCCGGCTCGGCGGCGACGAGTTCGCCGCCCTCATCCTGGGCGACGGCGGACGCGACCAGGCCGCCCGCCGCAACCAGGTCCAGGAGATCGCCGACCGGCTCAGGCTCACCCTGTCCAGGCCCTACCGCGTCGACGGCGGCACCGAGGTCCGGGTCGCCGCCTCCATCGGCGTCGCCTTCGCGGAGCCCGGCATCGGGGCCGGCGACCTCCTGCGCAACGCGGACCTCGCGATGTACCGGGCCAAGGCGGCCGGCAAGGACCGCGTCGAGCTCTACGCGCCCCAGATGCAGGCCGAGGTGGTCCGCCGGACGGAACTCGCCGCCCGGCTGCGCACCGCCCTCCACGACGGCGAGTTCGCGCTGCTCCACCAGCCGGTCGTCGACCTGGCCACCGGCCGGATCTCCGCCGTCAGCGCCCAGGCCCGCTGGCGCTCCGCCCAGGGCATCCTCTTCACCCCCGCCGAGTACCTCCGGGTCACCGACGACGGCGAGCGCACCGCCGAGCTCGGTCGCTGGCTGCTCGACGAGGCGGTCGAGCAGGCCGCCGAGCGGGCCCGGATCGGCCATCGCACGCCGGTGGCCATCCGGCTCTCGGCCCGCCGCCTCCTGGACCGCTCGCTGCCGCTCGGCTCGGTCGAGTCGCTGCTCACCCGGCACGGGCTGCCGTCCGGCTCGCTGATCGTCGAGCTCGCCGACAGCGACCCCCGGATCCCGCTCGACGAGCTGGAGCAGCGCCTGGTCACCCTGCGCCGGCTCGGGGTGCGGATCGCGCTCGACGGATTCGGCAGCGGACATGTGGCGATCAACGCCCTGCGGAGGCTTCCCGTCGACATACTGAAGCTGGACCGGGGGCTCGTCGAGGGCGTGGTCGAGTCGGCCCGGCTGCGCAAGATCACCCGCGGGGTGCTCCGTATCGCCGGTGAGCTCGGGATGGAGACGATCGCCGAGGGCGCGGACGTGCCGGAGCAGGTGGTCGCCCTGCGGGCGATGGGCTGCACCCACGCCCAGGGCATGGCCTTCGCGGGGCCGCTGGACGAGTACCGGCTGCGCAGGGCCCTGGTGCGGGACGAGTACCCGCTGCCCGGCGCGGTCCCCGTACGGGTCGGGAACCGTCTCCCGTTCGGCTCAAATAATGAGACGCCTGTCCCACCCACTTGACAGTGGTGAGGGCGGAGAGGGAGGGTCAGTGCCATGCGCACCCGAATTCTCGTACTTGGAAAGCGCGTCGGCTGAAGCAGGGCCACGACAGGCCCCGCTGAGAACGCACCCGACGCGCTCCCCTCGCTTGCCTCACGGCACGAGGGGTTTTTTGTTGCACCGGCTCACTTAAAAGTCGCCGCAAACCCTCGCAAAACACCTCGCAAAAACCCTCTGCTTCGAGAAGAGATGCTGATGACCGAGCAGGCCACCGGGCACCATCCGCAGCCGCGGCCCCGTAACGGCGCGCAGCCCGCCACCACCGTCGAGCACGTCACGGGTGCGCAGTCCCTCATCCGTTCTCTCGAGGAAGTGGGCGCCGACACCGTCTTCGGCATCCCCGGTGGCGCGATCCTCCCCGCCTACGACCCGATGATGGACTCGCAGAGGGTCCGCCACATCCTGGTCCGCCACGAGCAGGGCGCGGGCCACGCGGCCACCGGCTACGCCCAGGCGACCGGCAAGGTCGGCGTCTGCATGGCCACCTCAGGACCCGGTGCGACCAACCTCGTCACCCCGATCGCCGACGCCCACATGGACTCGGTCCCGCTCGTCGCGATCACCGGCCAGGTCGCCTCGAAGGCGATCGGCACGGACGCCTTCCAGGAGGCGGACATCTGCGGCATCACGATGCCGATCACCAAGCACAACTTCCTGGTCACCAAGGCCGAGGACATCCCCCGGACGATCGCCGAGGCCTTCCACATCGCCTCCACCGGCCGCCCCGGCCCGGTCCTGGTCGACATCTCCAAGGACGCCCTGCAGGCGAAGACCACCTTCAGCTGGCCGCCGACGACCGACCTGCCCGGCTACCGCCCGGTGACCAAGCCGCACGCCAAGCAGATCCGCGAGGCCGCCAAGCTGATCAGCGCGGCGAAGCGCCCCGTGCTCTACGTCGGCGGCGGTGTCATCAAGGCCGGCGCGACGGCCGAGCTGCGGATCCTCGCCGAGCTCACCGGCGCCCCCGTCACCACCACCCTGATGGCCCTCGGCGCCTTCCCCGACAGCCACCCGCTGCACGTCGGCATGCCCGGCATGCACGGCGCGGTCACCGCCGTCACCGCGCTGCAGAAGGCCGACCTGATCGTCGCCCTGGGCGCCCGCTTCGACGACCGCGTCACCGGCAAGCTCGACAGCTTCGCCCCGTACGCCAAGATCGTCCACGCGGACATCGACCCGGCCGAGATCGGCAAGAACCGCGCCGCCGACGTCCCGATCGTCGGTGACGCCCGCGAGGTCATCGCCGATCTGGTCCAGGCCGTCCAGGCCGAGCACAGCGAGGGCAACAAGGGCGACTACAGCGCCTGGTGGAGCGACCTGAGCCGCTGGCGCGAGACCTACCCGCTCGGCTACGACCTGCCGGAGGACGGCAGCCTCTCGCCGCAGCAGGTCATCCAGCGGATCGGCCAGCTCGCCCCCGACGACACGATCTTCGCCGCGGGCGTCGGCCAGCACCAGATGTGGGCCGCCCACTTCATCGACTACGAGCGGCCGGCCACCTGGCTGAACTCCGGCGGCCTCGGCACGATGGGGTACGCGGTCCCCGCCGCGATGGGCGCCAAGGCCGGCCAGCCGGACCGCCCGGTCTGGGCGATCGACGGCGACGGCTGCTTCCAGATGACCAATCAGGAGCTCACCACCTGCGCCCTGAACAACATCCCGATCAAGGTCGCCATCATCAACAACGGCGCCCTCGGGATGGTCCGCCAGTGGCAGACCCTCTTCTACAACCAGCGCTACTCCAACACCGTCCTGCACTCCGGCCCGGACGACATCCAGGCGAACAAGGGCACGCGCGTCCCCGACTTCGTCAAGCTCTCCGAGGCCATGGGCTGTGTCGCCCTGCGCTGTGAGGACCCGGCCGACCTGGACAAGGTCATCGCCGAGGCCAACGCGATCAACGACCGTCCGGTCGTGGTCGACTTCATCGTCCACGAGGACGCCCAGGTGTGGCCGATGGTCGCCGCCGGCACCTCGAACGACGAGGTCATGGCCGCCCGGGGCGTCCGCCCCGACTTCGGCGACGGCGAAGACGACTGAAGCGCGGAACGAAGCAGAGCGAAAAGGAAGAGACCCACACCATGTCCACCAAGCACACGCTCTCCGTTCTCGTCGAGAACACGCCCGGCATCCTCGCCCGGATCGCCGCCCTGTTCTCGCGCCGCGGCTTCAACATCGACTCCCTCGCCGTCGGTGTCACCGAGCACCCCGACATCTCCCGCATCACCATCGTGGTCAATGTCGAGGACCTGCCCCTGGAGCAGGTGACCAAGCAGCTCAACAAGCTGGTCAACGTCCTGAAGATCGTCGAACTCGAGCCCAGCGCTGCGATCCAGCGCGAGCTCGTCCTGGTGAAGGTCCGCGCCGACAACGAGACCCGCTCCCAGATCGTCGAGATCGTGCAGCTGTTCCGCGCCAAGACCGTGGACGTCTCGCCCGAGGCGGTCACCATCGAGGCCACCGGTTCGAGTGACAAGCTCGAAGCGATGCTCAAGATGCTGGAGCAGTTCGGCATCAAGGAGCTCGTGCAGTCCGGCACGATCGCCATAGGGCGTGGCTCCCGGTCCATCACGGACCGGTCCCTGCGGGCCCTCGACCGCAGCGCCTGAGAGTCGCCGGAGGTCGACCGCCGGTCCACCGGCCGGTCCGACTGACGAGACCCGAAGACTTTCCTCCCGCTCCCCGCCGTACGGTGGGACGCAACACCAGCACCTCAAGGAGATTCCCAGTGGCCGAGCTGTTCTACGACGACGACGCCGACCTGTCCATCATCCAGGGCCGTAAGGTCGCGGTGATCGGTTACGGCAGCCAGGGCCACGCCCACGCGCTGTCGCTCCGTGACTCCGGTGTCGACGTCCGCGTCGGTCTGCAGGAGGGCTCGAAGTCCAAGGCCAAGGCCGAGGAGCAGGGCCTGCGCGTCGTCTCCGTCGCCGAGGCGGCGGCCGAGGCCGACCTCATCATGATCCTCACCCCGGACCCGATCCAGGCCCAGGTCTACGAGGAGTCCATCAAGGACAACCTGAAGGAGGGCGACGCGCTCTTCTTCGGCCACGGCCTGAACGTCCGTTACGGCTTCATCAAGGTGCCCGAGGGCGTCGACGTCGCCCTGGTCGCCCCGAAGGGCCCGGGCCACCTGGTCCGCCGTCAGTACGAGGAGGGCCGCGGCGTCCCGTGCATCGCGGCCGTCGAGCAGGACGCGACCGGCAACGCCTTCGCGCTGGCGCTCTCGTACGCCAAGGGCATCGGCGGCACCCGCGCCGGCGTCATCAAGACGACCTTCACCGAGGAGACCGAGACCGACCTGTTCGGTGAGCAGGCCGTCCTCTGCGGTGGCACCGCGGCGCTGGTCAAGGCGGGCTTCGAGACCCTGACCGAGGCCGGATACCAGCCGGAGATCGCGTACTTCGAGTGCCTCCACGAGCTGAAGCTCATCGTCGACCTCATGTACGAGGGCGGCCTGGAGAAGATGCGCTGGTCGGTCTCCGAGACCGCCGAGTGGGGCGACTACGTCACGGGCCCGCGGATCATCACCGACGCCACCAAGGCCGAGATGAAGAAGGTCCTCGCGGAGATCCAGGACGGCACCTTCGCCAAGGAGTGGATGGCCGAGTACCACGGCGGCCTGAAGAAGTACAACGAGTACAAGACCCAGGACGCCAACCACCTCCTGGAGACCACCGGCAAGGAGCTGCGCAAGCTCATGAGCTGGGTCAACGACGAGGAGGCGTAAGCCTTCGGACGGGGGGCCGGACGGTGTGTCCGGCCCCTCGTCACATCGTTGGACAGCCCGTCCAACCACGGACGGGTGATCCTTCCAACGAGGCGCATGAACGGCGCCGCCACACCACTACACTGCTCAACAACATTCGCGTTCAGGCCCACAGCGTCGTGCGCTTTCACGCGGCAAGCCCCCTCCACCGCCTGCGGCCGTCGGGACGGCCGTCCGCACTGGATCTGTGAGGACTCACGTGAGCTCGAAACCCGTCGTACTCATCGCTGAAGAGCTGTCGCCCGCCACCGTCGACGCCCTGGGCCCGGACTTCGAGATCCGGCACTGCAACGGCGCGGACCGCGCCGAACTGCTGCCCGCCATCGCCGACGTGGACGCGATCCTGGTCCGGTCCGCGACCAAGGTCGACGCCGAGGCCATCGCCGCCGCCGAGAAGCTGCGGGTCGTCGCCCGCGCCGGTGTCGGCCTGGACAACGTGGACGTCTCCGCCGCCACCAAGGCCGGCGTGATGGTCGTCAACGCCCCGACCTCCAACATCGTGACGGCGGCCGAGCTCGCCTGCGGTCTGCTCGTCGCCACCGCGCGCAACATCCCGCAGGCCAACACCGCGCTGAAGAACGGCGAGTGGAAGCGCTCCAAGTACACCGGCGTCGAGCTGAGCGAGAAGACCCTCGGCGTCGTCGGCCTCGGCCGCATCGGTGTCCTGGTCGCCCAGCGCATGTCGGCCTTCGGCATGAAGATCGTCGCGTACGACCCCTACGTGCAGCCCGCCCGCGCCGCCCAGATGGGGGTGAAGCTGCTGGCCCTGGACGAGCTCCTGGAGGTCGCCGACTTCATCACCGTCCACCTGCCGAAGACCCCGGAGACCCTCGGTCTCATCGGTGACGAGGCGCTGCACAAGGTCAAGCCCTCGGTCCGCATCGTCAACGCCGCGCGCGGCGGGATCGTGGACGAGGCCGCGCTGTACACGGCGCTCAAGGAGGGCCGGGTCGCCGGCGCCGGCCTCGACGTGTACGCGAAGGAGCCCTGCACGGACTCCCCGCTCTTCGAGCTCGACCAGGTCGTCTGCACCCCGCACCTCGGCGCCTCGACGGACGAGGCCCAGGAGAAGGCGGGCATCGCCGTCGCCCGCTCGGTGCGCCTGGCGCTCGCCGGCGAGCTGGTCCCGGACGCGGTCAACGTCCAGGGCGGTGTCATCGCCGAGGACGTGAAGCCGGGTCTGCCGCTCGCCGAGAAGCTCGGCCGGATCTTCACCGCGCTCGCGGGCGAGGTCGCGGCCCGGCTCGACGTCGAGGTGTACGGCGAGATCACCCAGCACGACGTGAAGGTGCTCGAACTCTCCGCGCTCAAGGGCGTGTTCGAGGACGTGGTCGACGAGACCGTGTCGTACGTCAACGCCCCGCTGTTCGCGCAGGAGCGCGGTGTCGAGGTGCGGCTGACCACGAGCTCCGAGTCGCCCGACCACCGCAACGTGGTCACCGTGCGCGGCACCCTGGCGAACGGCGAGGAGGTCGCGGTCTCCGGCACGCTGGCCGGCCCCAAGCACCTCCAGAAGATCGTCGCGGTCGGCGACTACGACGTGGACCTGGCGCTCGCCGACCACATGGTCGTGCTGCGCTACGAGGACCGCCCGGGTGTCGTCGGCACGGTCGGCCGGATCCTCGGCGAGGCCGGTCTGAACATCGCCGGCATGCAGGTGTCCCGCGCGGAGGAGGGCGGCGAGGCGCTCGTCGTGCTCACCGTGGACGACACGCTCCCGGCGCCGGTGCTCGCGGAGATCGCGGCGGAGATCGGCGCCACCTCGGCCCGCTCGGTCAACCTGATCTGACGTACGGCCCCGGCAGCACCCCGTACCCGGCCGATAGACGCCCGTCTTATACGAACGTCTATCGACCGGGTACAGTGCTGTCATGGGACACAAGGAAGACCTGCTCGAAGGCGCCAAGCGCTGCCTCCTGGAGAAGGGGTACGGCCGGACCACGGCCCGCGACATCGTCGCCGCCTCCGGCACCAACCTCGCCTCCATCGGCTACCACTACGGCTCCAAGGACGCCCTGCTCCAGCAGGCCTTCCTGGCCCTCACCGAGGAGTGGGGCGAGGCCGTCGGCCCGGCCGGCTCCGGCGAGGAGAAGCAGGAGCTGCCGGCCGACCCGTACCAGCGCTTCCACGCCGTCTGGCAGCAGGTCATCGGCGCGGCCGAGGCCAGCCGGCCCGTCTGGAAGCTGCAGACGGAGGTCGTCACCCGGCTCGACGACGACGAGAAGCTCCGCGAGGCCATCAAGGAGCCCCAGCGCGAGGGCCGGCTCGGCATGGCCGAGGGGATGCTCGGCATCGACCCGGAGGCGGAGCCGGAGAAGGCCCGGGTCGCCGGACTGCTCTGCCAGGCCCTGGCCGCCGGGGTGATGATCCAGTGGATGGTCGACCCGGAGACGGCACCGAGCGCCGACGACCTCACCGAGGGGCTCAAGGTCCTGATGGGGGAGTGACGGGACCGGCTCAGCGCCACGGGATGTTGCGCCAGGGGCTGCCCTCGTGCGCCGTCAGGGCGCGGTGGGCGGCCACGTTCTGCTCGTGGAACCGGCCGTACTCCTCCCCGTCGAACCGCAGCACCCGACCCAGCGCGTACCCCGCCGAGTACTCCTCCCACGACCCGTACGCCGACCGGGCCAGCGCCCCCGCGTGCACGATCGCCTGTTCCGCCTCGGGGGGCGCGCAGAAGCGGGCCGACAGGCCCCAGCGGGTGAGGTTCACCGCCCGCCCGTAGTCGTACGCGACCGTCCTGCGCACCCGGCCCTCCGGCGGCAGCAGCCCCTCGGCCCGGAACCGGGCCTCGTAGCGCACGATGCGGCGTACGAGCTCCTCGATGTGCCGCACCGCCGCCGGGCCCGCGCCCAGGTCCTGGGCGTGTCCCGCGGCCGTCTCGCGCCACTCGTCGGGCGAGGGCACCGCACCGCGCGCGAGACGCAGCTCCTCACGGACCCGGAGGGCGAAGTCCGGCTCGGGCGGGCTGTTGCGCCCGTCGAGGAGCGCGTCGAGCTGCTTGCGCCAGCCGGCCCGGTCGGTGACGCCCCAGCCTTCGCGGAGGGTGTCGAGCTCGTGGGTGTAGCCCATGTAGACGGAGCCGACGTCGTTCCAGGGGACGCCGTTGCCGAAGGCCAGATGACCGCCGCAGGCGAGGCCGAAGGCGAGCGGCCCGTGCAGCGGCCCGTGGCGCAGCGCCACCAGCCGGTCGCCCGACCCCCGCTCCCGCTCCGCGTACGCGCGCAGCCATCCCGCGCGGTGCTCGGGCGTGGTGGGCAGCAGCAGCTGCGCGGGCGTGCCGCTGTTGACCGCGAGGAGGAGACGGTGGTCGGACCAGCCGAACTCGGCGACCCAGCGGAGGGTGACCGCGTGGAACACCCACTCCGGATGCCAGGGCGGCAGCATCCCGCGGGTGAGGAGCGCCCGCGCGACGAGCCCCTTCGGCAGCTGCTGGGGCGGCCAGTAGACGTTGTCCGGGCGGGCGTCCACGTCGGACTTGAGGGCGCCGATGAACAGCTCGGCGTCCGCGAGGACACGGATCTGCTCCGCGAAGTCGCCGCGCAGCCCCGCCTCGTGAAGCAGCTGCTCGGTCTCGGACGGCGGGGTCCAGGGGGCGCCCTGCGGCGCGGGCTTGCGGCGGGGGTTCATGACCACGGGATGTTCCGGTAGGGGCTCGAAGGGTCCTGGGTGAGGGCGCGGTGGAGGGCGAGCGACTCCTGGTACATCGGCTCGGGGTCGCCCTCGTCGAAGTGGATCAGCCGGGCGAGGACGTAGCCGAGCGAGAACTCCTCCCAGGAGCCGTACGTCCGCCGGGCGGCTTCGAGGACCCTCAGGACGGACTCCTCGGCCTCCTGCGGATCGCAGTACCGGGCGCCGAGCGCGAGCCGTACGACGTTCACGGCGCGGCCGTGGTCGAAGGCGGCGAGGGTGTCGACCCGGCCGCCCGGCGGCAGCAGGCCGTCGGCGCGGAACCGCTCCTCGTAGTGGGTGATCCGGCGCAGGAACTCCCTGGCCTCCGCCGGGTCCTCGCCGTAGCGGTCGTCCCGCTCGGACGCGGTGCCGACCGCCGCCGCCCACTGCTCGCCGCTGGGCGCCGCGCCCAGCCGGGCGGTCAGGGTGCGCCTGATCCCCAGGACGGACTCGGGGACCCGGCCGACGAGCCGGGTGGCGATCAGGGTCCGCAGCGTGTCCCGGAAGTCCGCCCGGTGGTGGACGGCCCAGGGGTGGCGCAGCCGGGCGACGTCGGAGGGGTAGTCCTCGTACTGGGCGCGGAGCCCGTTCCACACCAGGCCGTTGAGCACGGCGAGGTGCGCGCCGAGCGCGAGGGCGTGCGCGACCGGTCCGTGCAGCTGCTCTCCGGCGTGGGTGAGCAGCCGCAGCCGGGCGGGTCCGCCGCCCCGCGCGCCCGCCTCCTGCCAGGCCCGCCGGTCGGCGGCCCGGGCGGGGAGCGCGGCCTCGTAGGGGGTGCCCGGGTTGACCGCGAGCCACCACCGGTCGTGCTGCCAGGCGGCGGCGAGCCGGGGAAGCGTGGTCTGCTGGAACACCCAGTCGGGGTGCCAGGGCGGCAGCATGCCCTCGGTCAGCACGGGTACGACGGTGCGCCGGGCGGCCTTGTCGCGCTGGGAGGGGAGGGGCGGGACGTACCCGGGGGCGTCGGCGTGCACCCGGGCCTGGAGCACGTAGAGGCGGGCCCCGCCGAGGACGTCAAGGACGGCCGCCCGGTCGCCGCGGGCCCCCGCCTCGTACAGCAGTCGCTCCGTCCGCGTCGGCGCCGCCGCCCAACTCCCCGTGGTCATGGGGAGATCCTATAAACCGGCTCGCAGGGGCGGTCGTTCGGCGGTGACAACCGGGCGGTCGAGCGGGGCGGTCGGAGCCTCGCGGTCGGAGCCGGCCGTCAGGGCAGGCGTCAGCGCAGGGCGTCAGAGCCGGGCGGACTTCAGGGACATGTGGAGCAGCAGCCGGTCCTCGCCGTCGTCCAGGTCGAGGCCGGTGAGCTGCTCGACCCGGGACAGCCGGTAGTAGAGGGTCTGGCGGTGGATGCCCAGGGCCGCCGCCGTGCGGCCCGCCTGGCCGGCGTTGTCGAGGAACACCTCGGCGGTGCGGGCCAGTTCGGCGTGGGCGGGGACGATCAGCGGGGCGACGGCCGGGTCGATCTCGGGGTGGTAGAGCGCGGCGAGCAGCCGGTACGGGCCGATCCCGGTCCACTCCGCGACCGGGCCGAGGGACGGCTGCGCGGTGGCGGCGCGGGCCGCCGTGTTGGCCTCGCGCCAGGCCGCCGGAAGCTCCGTGAGGCCCCGGCGGGGGTTCGCGATGCCGGCCGGGGCGGCGGCGCGCAGCCGGTCGGCGACCGTGTGGGCGGGGGAGAGGTCCTCGGCCGTGCGCAGCCGGACGAGGACGGCGAGGGACGCGCCCTCCGGGAGCGTGGTGACGGCCGCCGCGGCGGGGACCGACCGGATCGAGGGGGCCTCGCCCTGCCAGGGCGTCACACAGACGAGGGTGTGCAGCCCGTCCGCGCTGGGCCCGAGGGCCACCCGCAGGGCCGCGACGGCCATGTCGCTCTGCCAGCCGCGCCCGGCGGTCAGGACCGCGGCGAACTCGCGGGACAGGTCGGCGTCGGCGCGCTCCTCGTCGGCGAGGAGGCCGCCGATCCGGGTGGCGACCTCCATCGCGGCGGTCAGCTGGGCGGGGCTGGGGCCGGGCTCGGCGTCCAGCAGCCAGACGTATCCGAGGACGACGCCCCGGTGGCGTACGGGCAGACAGAGCCGGTCCCGGAAGACCCCGGCGTCCGGGGCGGCCGGGATGCGGACCGGGCCGGTCGCCCGGGTGATGCCGAAGCCCTCGAACCAGGCGCGGACCGCCGGGGTGGACTTGCGGGTCAGGATCGACCGGGTCCTGACCGGGTCCATGGCGGTGTCGTCGTCGCTGTCGTGGGCGCCGAAGGCGATCAGGCCGAAATCGCGGTTCTCCAGCGTCGCCGGCGCGCCGAGCAGCGCGGAGATCTCGTCGACCAGGTCTTGGTAATCGCCCTTCACAGCGCCATTCTCGCACCCTCTCAGACATATGTATGAGAGCGCGCCCACGGATGCGTGACAGCTGTAGATGGCGGACGATCGGAGCGATCCATAGGTTTCACGGTGGTTCTTCGTGCTGTTCCCGATTCCTTACGAAAGATCGGGTAAGGCACCCTTCGTCACCCTGTCCTTCTGGAGGTCCCCGTGCTGGGTCCCGTGATCCTCGCCGCGTCGCGCAGCGACAAGATGCGCCGTTTCGTGTCGGCCGCCCCCGGGACCAAGCAGGTCGTCGCCCGCTTCATCGCCGGTCAGACGGTTGAGGACGTCGTCCCGATCGTCCAGGAGCTGAGCGAGCGCGGCCTGGAGGTCACCCTCGACGTCGTCGGTGAGGACATCACCACCGTCGAGCAGTCGTACGCCGCCCGGGACGCGTACCTGGAGCTCATCGGCCGGCTCAAGGAGCTGGGTCTCGGCGAGCGCGCCGAGATGTCCGTGAAGCTGTCGATGTTCGGCCAGTCGCTGGAGAACGGGCACGAGCTGGCCCTCGCGAACGTCCGGCCGGTCGTCGCGGCCGCCGCCGAGATCGGCACCACGGTCACCCTGGACGCCGAGGACCACACCACCCTCGACTCGATGTTCGCCATCCACGAGGAGCTGCGGAAGGACTTCCCGCAGACCGGCTGCGTCATCCAGGCGTACCTCTTCCGCACCGAGGACGACGCCCGCCGCCTCGCCGCGAACGGCTCCCGCGTCCGCATCGTGAAGGGCGCCTACAAGGAGCCCGCCTCCGTCGCCATCCAGGACAAGCCCGAGATCGACAAGGCGTACGTCCGGATCATGAAGATCCTGATGGACGGCGAGGGCTACCCGATGATCGGCTCCCACGACCCGCGCCTGATCTCCATCGGCCAGGAGCTCGCCCGCCGCGCCGGGCGCAAGCTGGACGAGTACGAGTTCCAGATGCTGTACGGCATCCGCAGCGAGGAGCAGAACCGGCTGGCCGCCGAGGGGCACCGCATGCGCGTCTACACCGCGTACGGCACCGACTGGTACGGCTACTTCATGCGCCGCCTCGCGGAGAAGCCGGCCAACCTCCTCTTCTTCGTCCGCTCCATCCTCACCAAGGGCTGAGCCCACCTCTCACAAGGAGTATCGAGACTTATGGACGCTGTCACCCAGGTCCCCGCTCCGGTCAACGAGCCGGTGCACAGCTACGCCCCCGGTTCCCCCGAGCGCCTCCGTCTGGAGACCAAGCTCAAGGAGCTGGCCGAGAACCCGCGCGAGCTGCCGATGACCATCGGCGGCGTGAAGCGCCTCGGCGGCGGCGAGGAGTTCAAGGTCGTCCAGCCGCACAACCACAAGGCCGTCATCGGCACCTTCCGCGGCGCCACCACCCAGGACGCCCAGGACGCCGTCGACGCCGCCCTGGCCGCGGCCCCGGCGTGGCGCGCGATGTCCTTCGACGACCGCGCCGCGATCATCCTGCGCGCCGCCGAGTTGCTCGCCGGCCCGTGGCGCGAGACGCTGGCCGCGTCCACCATGCTCGGCCAGTCGAAGACCGCCCAGCAGGCCGAGATCGACACCCCGTGCGAGCTCGTCGACTTCTGGCGCTTCAACGTGGCGTACGCCCGCCAGATCCTGGCCGAGCAGCCGCCGGCGAACTCGCCCGGCGTGTGGAACCGCCTCGACCACCGCCCGCTCGAGGGCTTCGTCTACGCGATCACGCCGTTCAACTTCACGGCCATCGCGGGCAACCTGCCCACCGCCCCCGCCCTCATGGGCAACGTGGTGGTCTGGAAGCCGTCCCCGACGCAGACCCACTCCGCCGTGCTCCTCATGGAGCTCCTGGAGGAGGCCGGCCTGCCGAAGGGCGTCATCAACCTGGTGACCGGCGACGGCATCGCCGTCTCCGAGGTGGCCCTGAACCACCCGGACCTGGCCGGTATCCACTTCACCGGTTCGACCAAGACCTTCCAGCACCTGTGGAAGACGGTCGGCACCAACATCGAGAAGTACCGCTCATACCCGCGGATCGTCGGCGAGACCGGCGGCAAGGACTTCGTTGTCGCGCACCCCAGCGCCGACCGCGCCATCCTGAAGACCGCGCTGACCCGTGGCTCCTTCGAGTTCCAGGGCCAGAAGTGCTCCGCGTCCTCGCGTGCGTACATCCCGGCGTCGATCTGGAACGACGGCTTCAAGGAGGAGTTTGCGGCGGAGGTCGACGGCATCACCATGGGTGACGTCACCGACCTGTCGAACTTCATCGGCGCCGTCATCGACGAGCGTTCGTTCGCCAAGAACAAGGCCGCGATCGACCGTGCCAAGGCCGACCCGACGTGCACGATCGTCGCCGGTGGCACCTACGACGACTCGGTGGGCTACTTCGTCCGCCCGACCGTGATCGAGTGCACCGACCCGGAGAACGAGGTCTTCAAGGCCGAGTACTTCGGTCCGATCCTCGCGATCCACGTCTACGACGACAGCTCTGCCGAGAAGTACGACGAGATGCTGACCCAGATGGAGTCGGTCTCGGACTACGCCCTCACCGGCTCGGTCATCTCCGGTGACCGCGCCGCGGCCGCGTACACGATGGAGAAGCTCCGCTTCGCCGCGGGCAACTTCTACATCAACGACAAGTCGACCGGCGCCGTCGTCGGCCAGCAGCCCTTCGGCGGCGGCCGTGCCTCCGGCACCAACGACAAGGCCGGCGCCCCGCAGAACCTGATGCGCTGGACGCTGACCCGCGCCATCAAGGAGACGCTGGTCCCGCCGACCGAGTACGGCTACCCCCACATGGGCTGACGCCCCCCGCCCCCGACCCCGGGGGCCCCTGACACCGCCCCCCTCCCCGGCCCCCACCGAGGACGGGGGCGGTTCTCATGCGGCGGGCTTACCCTGCTGGGAGGGGGCTTCCGGTTGGGAGGCGCGACATGCCTGGTTCGACGACGATCCGCCCCGGGCACGGGGTCGACCCCATCGAGCACGCCGACGCGCTGCGGCTGACGTCCCTGATGAAGGAGCTGCATCGGCTGCTGACCGAGGAAGGGCCCGACCGGCTCACGGACGCGCAGATCGCGGCGCTGCGCGCGGGCGACGGGCTCCATCGGGAGGGCCTCACCGACTGGGTGGAGCGGATCGCCCGCGACCTGGAGAGGGCCACGGCCTGAGCGGCGCCCCCCCCCCGCGAGGGTGCGGGACGCGCGTCGGCGGGGTCCGCGATGCCTCACCGGTAAATCAATGGTGAGGGGTTAGGCGGGTGTGGGAGCCTTGGCCCATGACCGTGAGGACCGCGCCCACCCATGAGCTCGGGGCCGCCCGGCTCCGCTCCGTACGCGCCATGCTCGACGCCGCCTTCGACGACGACTTCTCCGACGACGACTGGGACCACACCCTCGGCGGCGTCCACGCCTGGATCGAGGACGGCGACGGCATCGCCGCCCACGGCGCCGTCGTCATGCGGCGGGCCCTCCATTGCGGGCGCTGGCACCGCGTCGGATACGTCGAAGGCGTCGCCGTCCGGGACGGTCTCAGGCGCCGGGGGCTCGGCGGGGCCGTCATGACCGAGCTGGAGCGGGTGATCGACGGGGCGTACGTCTTCGGGGCGCTCGGCGCCTCGGACGACGGGGCCGCGCTCTACCGGGCGCGCGGCTGGCGGGTCTGGGAAGGGCGGCTCGA
Organism: Streptomyces venezuelae ATCC 10712; assembly: GCF_008639165.1. Lineage (NCBI taxonomy): Bacteria > Bacillati > Actinomycetota > Actinomycetes > Kitasatosporales > Streptomycetaceae > Streptomyces > Streptomyces venezuelae. The sequence goes on from NZ_CP029197.1 coordinate 5,619,720, forward strand.
AGCCCTGGGACCCGAGGGGGTCGTCCACCTCGCCGAGGAGGAGGGCCATGTGTTCCTGCGTCCGGCGGCCGGCCGGGAGCTGCCCGATCCGGCCGCCGCGCTCGTCTTCGACTGGCGTGACGGGGACGTGATGTGAGGGAGGGGCGGGGCGTCAGCCCTGGTCTACGCGGCCCTGGTCCACCCGGCCCTTGGTGGTCTCCAGTTGGGCGGTGACCAGCGCGGAGAACGAGGAGGTGAGGGCGATGGTGATCGCGAGCCCGCCCATCCCCAGCGTCCCGATGAAGCACGCCGCCGTCGCCCCGCCGACGATCACGGCCCACAGCACCAGCGCCACCTTGCCGCGGCGGCTCAGGAACAGCCACCGGAGCGGGGCGGCCGGACGGGCGTCCAGGGCGCCGGCCGGACCCGCCGTCGCCGCGCGCGGCCGCTTGAAGTAGCCGTACACCAGCCACTCTCCGCACAACTCCCAGCCCTCGGGCTCCAGTTCGGCCAGGACCTTGGCGCGGCGCCGGACGCCGATGACCTCGCGGCGGTACTCCCAGCGCAGCGGCGCCGTCGCCGAGCGGCGGCAGACGAACCGGCCGAGGGAGTCCAGGGACTCCACCTCCCAGCCCTGCTCGCCGTGGACGGCCAGCATGCGGCGGTCGTTGAAGAGGTCCGCCGTCCAGGTCCAGGTCTCCGCCTTGCCGTCCGGCTCGCCGGGCAGCGGCGCGAGGCCGCCGAGCTGGGCGGCGAACGCGGCGGCCGGCCCGAACTCCTCCTCCGGGGCCGTCCCGGTCCCGTCGAGGTGTCCGCGCAGGTCCTCGACGGTGGCGGCGATCTGCTCGGCCGGCACCCCCGTGGTGCGCAGCGCGTCGGAGAGCTCGGTGAAGTAGCGCTCGGATTCCGTGGTCATGTCGTGCTTCCCCCTGGGTGGAGCGTGGTCTCGACGGCGCGGTGGAAGCGCAGCCAGTCGCGGCTCTCGGTGGCGAGGTGCTCGCGCCCCCGCTCGGTGAGCCGGTAGTAGCGGCGTCCCGGGCCGCGCTCCGCCGCGCGGAACTCGGCCTCCACCAGACCGGCTTCCTCCAGGCGGTTCAGTACGGGATAGAGCGTCCCGCCCTTGATCTCGCCGAGGCCCGCCTCGGCGAGCGCCTTGGCGATCTCGTACCCGTAACTCTCCCCGTCGGTCAGCCGGGAGAGGACGAGCAGGTCGAGGACTCCCTTGAGCCAGCTGGATCTGCGGTCTGCGGCCATGGGTGTATTGCAGCACCAGCTAGGTAGGAATGCAAACTAGATAGGGTTCTAGAGCTCCTGGGCGACCAGCATCTTCCCCAGGTTCTCGCCGCGCAGCATCCCCAGGAACGCGTCCACGATCCGCTCGAAGCCCGTCACCACCGTCACGTCCAGGGGCAGCGACCCGTCCCGCAGCCGCGGCACCGCCAGGTCGTACAGCTCGTCGAGGGCGTCGGCGTGGTCCCGCACCAGGAAGCCTTCGAGCCGGATGCTCTTGCCGACCACGTCGAACAGGTTGCGCGGCGCGGGCGGGGGAGCGGAGAGCGAGTGGTACTGGCCCACCGCCCCCACCCAGGCGATCCGGCCGAACGGTCGCAGCGACGCGATCGCCGCCTCCAGATGGTCCCCGCCGACCCCGTCCAGCACGGCGTCGAGCCCCTCAGGGGCCGCCTTCGCGAGCAGCTGGGGGACCGGCCCTCCGTGGTAGTCGAAGGCCGCGTCGAAGCCCACCTCCTCCGTCAGGTACGCCACCTTGCGCGCCGAGCCCGCGCTGCCCACCAGGCGTCCCGCGCCGAGCAGCCGGGCGAGTCGGCCCGCCGCCGTGCCCACCCCGCCGGCCGCCGCCGAGACGAAGAGGTCCTCGCCCGGCTGGAGCCGCGCGATCCGGGTGAGGCCGACGTAGGCCGACAGGCCCGTACCGCCCAGCAGGCTCAGATGCGCGGCCAGCGGGACGCCGGGGCCCAGGTCCGGGATCTTGCGGGCCTTGGTCGGGGTGACCAGGGCGTGGGTCCGCCAGCCCGCGCGGTGCAGGACGAGGTCGCCGGGCCGCAGCGCGGGGTCGCGGGAGTCGAGCACGCGGCCCAGGGTGCGGCCCTCCATGGGGGAGTTCAGGGTCCAGATCTCGTCCGAGTCCATCGCCTCGCGGTGGTACGGGTCGACCGACCACTGGAGGTTCTCGACCAGGGCGGTGCCGGGCCCGGGCGCCGGGACCGGTGACTCGACGAAGGAGAAGAGGCCGGGCGTGGGGAAGCCGTCCGGACGGGCGGTCTGCTGGACGGTGATCATGGTGTCGTTCGTCATGCGCCGACCGTAGGAAGGAATCCGCGGGCCGGGCAGGGGGTAGCGTCGATGGCCGCGGCTCATCCATGAAAGTCGCTCATAGACAGAGGTGGGAGCCCCGCATGACCGATCTCGCACCCCGCGAGCTGCGCGTCCTCGTCGCCGTCGCGGAGCAGGGCGGCTTCTCGGCCGCGGCCGTCACGCTCGGCATGACGCAGTCGGCGGTCTCCCACTCGGTGCGGGGCAGCGAACGCAGGCTCGGCGCCGTCCTTTTCGACCGGGGGCGGTCCGGCGCCGTCCCGACACCGGCCGGGGAGCGGGCCCTCGGGTACGCGCGGCGGGTGCTGCGGCTCCTGGAGGTGATGGGCTCCGAGGTCAGGGCCGCCTCGCACGGCGGTTCGCGTGGCGGCGGCGCGGGTGACGGCCCGGAGGAGGTCGCCGGGCCGCTGCGGATCGCGGCCTTCCGCAGCGCGGCGCTCCATCTGCTGCCGCGCGCCCTGGGGCGGTTGACGGAGCGGCACCCGGGGATCGTGCCCGAGGTGCGGATCGTGCGGGAGGTGGGGCGGGGTACGGCGGGCGAGGTGCTCGACGGGCGGGCCGACCTGGGGATCGCGACGCTCGGGACGACCTCGCCCGTGCCGCCGGAGCTGGTCGGGGGCGTCCTGGTGGAGGAGGGGTACGCGCTGGTGCATCCGGCGGGCCATCCGGCGCCCCGTTCGCTGCCGCTGATCGACTGGACCGAGAACTGCACCTCGTACACCCGGGCGTGGTGGGCGGGTCAGGAGTGGCTGCCGCCGGCGACTGTCCAGGCCGAGGACGACGGAGCGGTGCTCTCGATGGTGAGCACCGGTTTCGGTATGGCGGTGATGCCGGAGCTGTCCCTGGTCGGAGCATCGCCCTCGGTCGAGATCACCGATCTCGGTCCGGAGCGCCCGACCCGTTCGGTGGGCTATGTCACCACCCCCGAACTGGCCGTCTCCCCCGCCGTCCGGGCCCTGATCCGCGAGCTGAGGGCCGTCGCGGGCTGACGCGCTGTCCCGTTCCGGCGGACGCGCTGTCCCGGCCCGTCTCAGATAGTAGGAAGTCCGAGTAATTGTGGAGACAGATACGCGGACCTGGCCTAGCTTTGTAGAAGCCGAACGTCTCGCTTCATCAGCGAATGGCGGTCGAGAGCGCGACGCCCCTGTGCAGGTAACCCCTGCGGCGGCGCTCCCCGCCCCTGCCGGCACCTTCGATCATCACTGATCTCCGCACTTCGGATCACCACTGATCTCAAGGAGTCGATCCCTCATGGCCGCTCAGACCACCCGCCGCGTCCGCCACTCCGCCGGCCGCTCCAGCGACGAAGCCCGCCAGAACGCCGCCGCAGCCCTCCAGCGCGCCCTCGACCGCCGTGACAACGGCGGCTCCACCGGCCACTGACACACCTTCACCCGGATGGCGCTTCGTCCACATGATGGACGAGACGTGTCAGACGATGGGACGAAGAGTAGGGTGCCGACATGTCTCACAGCATCAATCTCGCAGTCATTCCCGGCGACGGCATCGGCCAGGAGGTCGTGGCCCAGGGCCTCAAGATCCTCGCGGCCGTCCTTCCCCAGGACGTGAAGCTGGAGACCGAGGAGTACGACTTCGGCGCCAAGCGCTACCACGCCACCGGTGAAACCCTCACCGACGCCGACCTCGACTCCCTCAAGAAGCACGACGCCATCCTGCTCGGCGCCATCGGCGACCCGTCGGTGCCCTCCGGCGTCCTGGAGCGCGGCTTCCTCCTGAAGCTCCGCTTCGCCTTCGACCACCACGTGAACCTGCGTCCCTCGAAGCTGCTCCCCGGCGTCGCCACCCCGCTCGCCGGGCAGCCCGAGATCGACTTCGTCGTGGTCCGCGAGGGCACCGAGGGCCCGTACACCGGCAACGGCGGCACCATCCGCAAGGGCACCCCGCACGAGGTCGCCACCGAGGTCTCGGTCAACACCGCCTTCGGTGTCGAGCGGGTCGTCCGGGACGCCTTCGCCCGCGCCCAGGCCCGCCCGCGCAAGAAGCTCACGCTGGTCCACAAGAACAACGTGCTGACCTTCGCCGGTCACCTCTGGACGGACACCTTCCACAAGGTCGCCGCCGAGTTCCCCGAGGTCACCACCGACTACCTGCACGTCGACGCCGCGACGATCTTCCTCGTCACCGACCCGGCCCGCTTCGACGTGATCGTCACCGACAACCTCTTCGGCGACATCATCACCGACCTCGCCGCGGCCGTCTCCGGCGGCATCGGCGTCGCCGCCTCGGGCAACATCAACCCGAGCGGCGAGTTCCCGTCCATGTTCGAGCCGGTCCACGGCTCCGCGCCGGACATCGCGGGCCAGGGCAAGGCCGACCCCACGGCCACCGTCCTCTCCGTCGCGCTCCTGCTGCGCCACCTCGGCTACGAGGCCGAGGCCGTCCGGGTCGAGGAGGCCGTCGCCGCCGACCTCACCGAGCGCGGCGACCGGGTCCGTACCACGGACGAGATCGGCGACGCGCTCGCCGCGCGAGTAGCGAGCTGACCCGGCCGACTGACATCTGACAGCAGCCGCCGGGTCGCACAGCGCCCGGCGGCTGTCCCTTGCGCGGCCCCGGGCGCACCCCCCGAACCCCGGACCGCGTTCACCCGTTTCACGCACCGGTCCCCACGAGCGATAATCGAACGTGGGGCCGCGGCATGCGGGCATGCTCGGACGTCCACCCTCGTCAGGGACAGCAGTCTCCGACAGCGGCGTGCGGTGCGCGGTCCTCCCACACAACCGGTGAAGGACACGCACTCATGACGACGCCCACGATCGAGCTCAAGCCCTCCTCCAGCCCGCTGTCCGCCGCGGAGCGCGAGGCGATCCTGGCCAACCCCGGATTCGGCCGCCACTTCACCGACCACATGGTCACCATCCGGTGGACCGAGGGCCGCGGCTGGCACGACGCCCAGCTCGTGCCGTACGGCCCGCTCTCCCTGGACCCCGCCACGAACGTCCTGCACTACGCGCAGGAGATCTTCGAGGGCCTGAAGGCCTACCGCCGCCCCGACGGCTCGGTCGCCACCTTCCGCCCCGACGCCAACGCCCGCCGCTTCCAGGCCTCCGCCCACCGGCTCGGCATGCCCGAGCTGCCGGTCGAGACCTTCGTCGAGGCCTGTGACGTCCTCGTCCGGCACGACGAGGCCTGGGTCCCGGCGCACGGCGGCGAGGACTCGCTCTACCTGCGCCCGTTCATGATCGCCACGGAGGTCGGCCTCGGCGTCCGCCCGGCCAACGAGTACCTCTTCGTCGTCATCGCCTCGCCGGCCGGCCCGTACTTCCCGGGCGGCGTCAAGCCCGTCTCCATCTGGGCCTCCGAGGACCGCGTCCGCGCCGTCCCCGGCGGCGTGGGCGACGCCAAGACCGGCGGCAACTACGCGGCCTCCCTGCTCGCGCAGGCCGAGGCGGCGGCCAAGGGCTGCGACCAGGTCTGCTACCTCGACGCGGTCGAGCACAAGTGGGTCGAGGAACTCGGCGGCATGAACCTGTACTTCGTGTACGGAAACAAGATCGTGACGCCCACCCTCACCGGCTCGCTGCTCGCCGGCATCACCCGTGACTCGCTCCTCAAGGTCGCGGGGGACCTCGGCTACGAGTCCGAGGAGGCCCGCGTCTCCATCGACCAGTGGCAGGCCGACACCGAGAACGGCACCCTCACCGAGGTCTTCGCCTGCGGCACCGCCGCCGTCATCACCCCGGTCGGCACGGTCAAGTCCGCCCGGGGCGAGTGGCAGCAGTCGGGCGGCGAGCCCGGCGAGGTCACGATGAAGCTGCGCGACGCGCTGCTCGCGATCCAGACCGGCAAGGCCGACGACGTCCACGGCTGGATGCACGAGCTCGGCTAGTCGTCACTCCGCGGGCACCAGGGCCTCCGCCGCCGTACCGGCGGCGGGGGCCCTGTTCGGCGTCAGGACCGCGTACAGCGTCCCGCCGACGATCCCCGACAGCACGAAGCTGCAGTCGATCCCGCCCGTCAGGGCGATCAGCGGACCCTCGTACAGCGGCGTGGACACGGCGGCCAGGCCGACCGCCGCGCCGATCGCCCAGGAGGCGGTGGCGCGCGGGTGCCAGCCCGCCGAGAACCAGTAGATCCCGCCGCGCGAGCGCCGGTTGTAGACCTGGAGCGCCTCCGGGTCGTACACCCCTCCGCAGCGCAGATGGCCGATCAGGGTGATCACCGCCCACGGGGTGCCGATCGCCGTGAGCAGCAGGACGAACGAGGTCATCGCCGACTGGGCGTCCGAGGCGAAGTGGCCGAGGAAGACGAAGGCCGTCGCCACCGCGGCGACCACGAGCGTGGCACGGGCGCGGGTGGCCCTGGGCAGGATGGCGTCGAGGTCGAGCCCCATCGAGTACAGCATCAGGCCGGCGTTGCCGACGGAGCCGGCGGTGGCGGCGACGAGCAGCGGGACCAGGTACCAGGCGGGCGAGGCGTCGACGAGCGGTCCCGCGTAGTCGAGCGAGCCGCGGGCCGCGAGCGCCGTGAACGTACCGAAGAGCTGGGGGATCAGCAGTCCGACGAGCAGCCCGAGACAGGTGGCCCGCCAGACGCTGCGGGAGCTGTGGCGTTCGGGGGAGACGTACCGCGTGTAGTCGCCGAGCAGGGTGATGAAGGCGACCGGTCCGCTGAGGCCGGCGGCCACGGCCGAGAGCAGCCAGGTGGGCCAGAACGAGCCGAGCAGGTACGGGGTGTCCGGCACCGCCGCCGTCGTGAAGTCCCCGGCGTAGGCGAGGAGTCCGAGGGCGAGCAGCAGGGTCATGCCGACGGCGAGCGCCTTGCTCAGCTTGAGCAGCAGCCGGTAGCCGTACACCGCGCCGACCACGGTGCAGGCGGCGAGCAGGGCGTAGACGACGGCGTGGGTGGCGCCGCCGGTCGGCAGGCCGATCAGCCGGGCGAGGGTCCCGACCATCACGTCGCCGCCGATCCAGAGGGTCAGCGCGGTGTAGCCGAGCGAGAGCAGCAGTCCGACGACCGAGCCGACGAGCCTGCCCCGTACGCCGAAGAAGGCGCCGGAGGAGGTCGAGAGGTTGGTGGCGGTACGGAGCGACACCAGCGCCAGCGGGGCGGTGACGGCGACGCCGACGAGGGTGCCGGTGACGACGGAGGTCACCGAGGCCCAGAGGCCGAGGCCGAAGGAGACCGGCAGCCAGCCGAAGACGATCACCCCCAGGCAGAGGTTGGACCCGAGCAGGATCGCGACGAGGTCCCGGGGGCCGCTGGTGCGTTCGGCCTCGGGCACGGTGTCGACTCCGCGCTGTTCGATCGGCATGGGGACTCCTGGGGACGGGAGCGGACGGGGCGGCGGACAGTTTTAGAGTGGCGCTCAATGTGACCCGTGCCAGTGCCTCGCGTCAATGCTTGGAAGACAGCTTCTCAACATTTAGAGTGTTGCTCAAACACGACCTGGTTCCGCTGCCCCCTGGTTCCGCTACTTCCTCTAGGACCCGTCACCATGACCTACCGCATGCCCGCCGAGTGGATGCCGCACGAGCGCACCTGGATGGCCTGGCCCAGCCCCAACCCCACCTTCACCACCGCCGAGGAACTCGCCGAGGCCCGCCAGGCCTGGGCGGCGGTGGCCCGCACCGTGCGCCGCTTCGAGCCGGTGACGATGGTCGTCGCCCCCGGCGACGCCGAGTCCGCCCGCGCCCTCGTGGGCGAGGACGTCACGCTGGTCGAGCGTGACCTCGACGACGCCTGGATGCGCGACATCGGCCCCACCTTCGTCACCGACGGCACCGGGCTCGCCGCCGTGGACTGGGTGTTCAACGGCTGGGGCGGCCAGGACTGGGCCCGCTGGGAGCACGACTCCAAGATCGCCTGCCATGTCGCCGACGCGGCGGGAGTCCCCGTACTGAGCAGCCCCCTGGTGAACGAGGGCGGCGCCATCCACGTCGACGGCGAGGGCACGGTCCTGCTGACCGACACCGTCCAGCTCGGCTCGGGCCGCAACCCGGGATGGACCCGCGAGCAGGTCGAGGCCGAGATCCACGCCAAGCTCGGCACGACGAAGGCGATCTGGCTGCCGCACGGCCTCAGCGGCGACTACGGCCTCTACGGCACGCAGGGCCACGTCGACATCGTCGCCGCCTTCGCCCGCCCCGGCACGGTCCTCGTCCACAGCCAGCAGGACCCGGCCCACCCCGACTACGAGCGGTCCCGGATGTACGTGAACATCCTGCGCGGCCAGACCGACGCCCAGGGCCGCCCGCTGGAGGTCGTCGAGATCCCGGCCCCGACCGTCCTCAAGGACGAGGAGGGCGACTGGGTCGACTACTCGTACATCAACCACTACCTGTGCAACGGCGGCGTGGTCCTCTGCGCCTTCGACGACCCGCACGACGAGCTGGCCGCCGAGATCTTCCGCCGCCTCTTCCCCGAGCGGGAGGTCGTCCTCGTCGACGCGCGCACGATCTTCGCAGGTGGGGGCGGCATCCACTGCATCACCCAGCAGCAGCCGAAGCCCTGAGGCGGGCGGGGCATGAGGTAGAACGTACGAGTGACCCGTATGGACCCCTCCGCCCCCTCCCACCCCGCCGCCCCGGCCCCCGCGCCACGCCGGCGCAACCAGGCCGCTCCTCCCCGTGAGGAGCTGCTCGCCGCCGCCATGGACACCATCGCCGAGCGCGGGCTCGACGGGCTGACCATGGCCGGGCTCGGACGGCAGGTCGGGATGAGCAGCGGGCACCTGCTGTACTACTTCCGCACCAAGGACGAGCTGCTGCTGCAGACCCTGGAGTGGAGCGAGGGGCGCCTCGGCGCCGAGCGGAGCGCGCTGCTCTCCCGCCCCGGGACCGCGCGCGAGCGGCTCGACGGGTACGTCGACGTGTACGTGCCCGACGGGCCGCGCGACCCGCACTGGATCCTCTGGCTGGAGGTCTGGAACCGGTCCCAGAACGCCGACGCCGAGGCCCGGGCCCGCCAGGCCGCCATCGAGGGCGCCTGGCACCGGGATCTGGTCGCGATCCTGGCCGAAGGCGTCTCCCGCGGCGAGTTCCGGCCGGTCGACCCGGACCGCTTCGCCACCCGTACGAGGGCGCTCCTGGACGGCTTCAGCGTGCACGTGGCCGTCGGGGTGCCGGGCACCGGGCGGGAGCAAGTGCTCGCGCACGTGCGGGAGTTCATCGAGCAGGACCTGCTGCCGCGACCGTAACGCACGTAAGTACACAGGATCGTTGTCCGCTACACCCTTGTTACCCCGGCGTCGCCTCCGGCACGGTTCCCGTCCATGGGACGAGAGCAGTGGAAGAAGATCTGGGTCGGATCCGCCGGGAACATGGTCGAGTGGTTCGACTGGTTCGTGTACGCGAGCTTCGCCACCTACTTCGCCGGGGCGTTCTTCCCCGAGGGCAACGACACCGCCAAACTCATGAATACCGCCGGCATCTTCGCCGTCGGGTTCTTCATGCGGCCCGTCGGCGGCTGGCTGCTCGGCCGGGTCGGTGACCGCAAGGGCCGCAAGGCCGCGCTCACCCTCACCGTCACCCTGATGTCCGCCTCCGCGCTGCTCATCGCGGTCGCGCCCACCTACTCCGTCGCGGGCTACGGCGGCGCCGCCGTCCTCCTGGTCGCCCGCCTCCTCCAGGGGCTCTCCGTCGGCGGCGAGTACGCCGCCAGCGCCACCTACCTCACCGAGGCCTCGGCCCCCGAGCACCGCGGCTTCGCCTCCAGCTTCCAGTACGTGTCGATGACCGCCGGCCAGATCCTCGGCCTCGGCCTGCTGCTCGTCCTCCAGCACACCCTGTCCACGGAGGCCCTGCACAGCTGGGGCTGGCGCGTCCCGTTCGTGCTGGGCGCGCTCGGCGCGGCCGTCGTCTTCTACCTGCGGCGCACCATGCTGGAGACCGAGGTGTACGAGACGACCGCCGACGACGGGGTCGCCGGCGACCAGAAGGGCACCCTCAAGGCCCTGTGGGCGCACAAGCGCGAGGCCTTCCTCGTCGTCGCGCTCACCATGGGCGGGACCGTGGCCTATTACACGTACACCACCTACCTCACCAAGTACCTCTCCAACTCCGCCGGCCTGCCCAAGCAGACCGCCACCCTGGTCTCCTTCTGCGCCCTCATCGTCTTCGCCTGCCTCCAGCCGCTGGCCGGCCGGCTCTCCGACCGCATCGGCCGCCGCCCGCTGCTGATCACCTTCGCGGTCGGCTCCACGGTCCTGACCGTGCCGATCCTGACGATGCTCAAGCACGCGGGCTCCTTCTGGCCGGCCCTCGGCCTCTCCCTGCTCGCCCTGGTCGTCGTCACCGGCTACACCTCGATCAACGCCTGCGTGAAGGCCGAGCTCTTCCCCACCGGCATCCGCGCCCTCGGCGTCGCCCTGCCGTACGCGATCGCCAACGCGCTCTTCGGCGGCACCGCCGAGTACGTGGCCCTGTGGTTCAAGGACGCGGGCGTCGAATCGGGCTTCTACTGGTACGTGGCGGGCTGCGCGGCGGTCTCCCTGGTCGTCTACCTCACGATGCGGGAGACCCGGGACATCGACCTGGGCCGGGTGGGTACGGCGGGCGCGGCCGTGCCCGGGCAGAACCGCGGGCCGGCCGGAGGGTCCCCCGAACGGCTGCCCGTATCGTGAGACCGCCGTCCCGTTGACCTCACACCTGTGTCAGACTTCCGGCGTGCTTGCTACCACGATGATTATCGGCAGCAGCGCGCCGGTCCGCAGTGACCACTGAACCGCGGCAATACCCCCGCGTCGGTGGACACCGTGCCCCAGACCCGCGCGCAGACCTCTCGCACCCGCGAGGGGTTTTTTCGTTTTCCGGCCCCACCCACGCCGGAAACGGACGACGCGTGAGAATGGGGGCAAGTGGATCCAGACCTTCCGGAGCCACATCCGACAGGAGCCATCACAGTCATGACCACGGAGAACGCCGAGAGCTCGCGCCTCGACGACAGCTTCCATGTCTTCGACACGACGCTGCGCGACGGGGCGCAGCGTGAAGGCATCAACCTCACCGTCGCGGACAAGCTGACCATCGCCCGGCACCTCGACGAGTTCGGCGTGGGCTTCATCGAGGGCGGCTGGCCCGGGGCCAACCCGCGCGACACGGAGTTCTTCGCCCGCGCCCAGCAGGAGATCACCTTCCGGAACGCGCAGCTCGTCGCCTTCGGCGCCACCCGCAGGCCCGGCGGCGACGCGGCCCAGGACCCGCAGGTCAAGGCCCTCCTCGACTCCGGCGCCCCGGTCGTCACCCTGGTCGCCAAGTCACACGACCGGCACGTCGAGCTGGCCCTGCGGACCACCCTCGACGAGAACCTGGAGATGGTCCGCGACACCGTCTCCCACCTGCGCTCCCAGGGCCGCCGCGTCTTCGTCGACTGCGAGCACTTCTTCGACGGCTACAAGGCCAACCCCGACTACGCCAAGGCGGTCGTCCGCGCCGCCCACGAGGCCGGCGCCGACGTCGTCATCCTCTGCGACACCAACGGCGGCATGCTGCCCGCCCAGATCCAGGCCGTCGTCGCCACCGTCCTCGCCGACACCGGCGCCCGCCTCGGCATCCACGCCCAGGACGACACCGGCTGCGCCGTCGCCAACACCCTCGCCGCCGTCGACGCGGGCGCCACCCACGTGCAGTGCACCGCGAACGGCTACGGCGAGCGGGTCGGCAACGCCAACCTCTTCCCCGTCGTCGCCGCCCTGGAGCTCAAGTACGGCAAGAAGGTGCTGCCCGAGGGCGCCCTCGCCGAGATGACCCGGATCTCGCACGCCATCGCCGAGGTCGTCAACCTCACCCCCTCCACCCACCAGCCGTACGTCGGCGTCTCCGCCTTCGCGCACAAGGCCGGGCTGCACGCCTCCGCCATCAAGGTCGACCCCGACCTCTACCAGCACATCGACCCCGAGCTGGTCGGCAACACCATGCGGATGCTGGTCTCCGACATGGCCGGCCGCGCCTCCATCGAGCTCAAGGGCAAGGAACTCGGCGTCGACCTGGGCGACGACCGCGCCCTGATCGCCCGGGTCGTCGAGCGGGTCAAGGAGCGCGAGCTCCAGGGCTACACGTACGAGGCAGCCGACGCCTCCTTCGAGCTCCTCCTGCGCGAGGAGGTCGAAGGCAGGGCCCGCCGCTACTTCCGCACCGAGTCCTGGCGCGCGATCGTCGAGGACCGCCCCGACGGCACCCACGCCAACGAGGCCACCGTGAAGCTCTGGGCCAAGGGCGAGCGGATCGTCGCCACCGCCGAGGGCAACGGCCCGGTCAACGCCCTCGACCGGGCGATGCGCCTCGCCCTGGAGCGGATCTATCCGCAGCTCGCCAAGTTCGAGCTGGTCGACTACAAGGTCCGCATCCTGGAGGGCCGCCACGGCACCGAGTCCACCACCCGCGTCCTGATCACCACCAGCGACGGCAACGGCGAGTGGTCGACCGTCGGCGTCGGCGAGAACGTCATCGCCGCCTCCTGGCAGGCCCTGGAGGACGCCTTCACCTACGGGGTGCTGCGAGCCGGAGTCGACCCCACGGAGTAGCCGGCCGGCGTCCGGAACGCCCCTCTATGTCTTGTTCGGCGCGCTTCGGGTAGCGTCGAACCATGAGGACCAGGGCGATGTCCATCGGGTCGGCCCTCGGCGGGCTGATCCTGCTGCTGCTCCTGGCCCTGGCCCCCTCCGCGGGCGCCAGGGCCACGGGGATATCCGACGCGGCCGCCGCGCTGAAACAGGGCCCGGTGTACGTCGACCCGGGCGCCGCCGACCAGCTCTCCAAGGCCCAGGCCGACGCCCTCGCCCAGAAGATCAAGGACGCCGACAAGCCGCTGTTCATCGCCGTCCTGCCCGCGAACGCGCAGTTCCCGCCCGAGAACCTGCTCGCGAACCTGCGCACCCAGACCGGCATCACCGGCCTGTACGCGGTCCGCCTCGGCGACGGCTTCGACGCCGGAGCCGACCGCTCCGTCATGTCCCAGCAGGCCGTACGGAACCTCGTCACCTCCGTGAAACAGCCCGGCGTCGACGCGGCCACCGAGCTGAACAACTTCGTCGACCAGGCCCTGCCCACCCTGCGCGGCTCCGCCCCCGCCGGCTGGGGCTCCGCCGGCACCGACGACGGCGTGCCCGTCGCCGGGCTCGTGACCCTCGGCGCCGTGGCCGCCGCCGGAGGCGCGGGCGCCTACGCCGTCGTCCGCCGCAACCGGCTCCGCAAGGAGGCCGAGGAACGCGACGCCCTCGACAAGCTGCGCGTCGTCGTCGACGAGGACATCACCGCCTTCGGCGAGGAACTCGAACGGCTCGACTTCCACCCCGCCGAAGCCGGCGCCGACGACGCCATGCGCGGCGACTACGAACGCGCCCTCGACTCGTACGACAAGGCCAAATCCCTGATGGCCGCCGCCGCCCGGCCCCACGACGTCCGCCCCGTCACCCAGGCCCTGGAGGACGGCCGCTACTCCCTCGCCGTCCTCGCCGCCCGCCGCGAGTCCCGGCCGCTCCCCGAGCGCCGCGCCCCCTGCTTCTTCGACCCGCGCCACGGGCCCTCCACCGAGGACCGCACCTGGACCCCGGCCGGCGGCGCCGCCCGCCAGGTCCCGGTCTGCGCCGCCGACGCGGCCCGCCTCGACGACGGCCTCGACCCGATGGCCCGCACGGTCGACGCGGACGGCGTACGCCGCCCGTACTGGGAGGCCGGCCCCGCCTACGGCCCCTGGGCCGGCGGCTACTTCGGCGGCGGCCTCCTCCCCGGCCTCCTGGTCGGCACCGTCCTCGGCTCGATGCTCTCCACCCCCGCCTACGCCACCGAATACGGCGGCAACGACTTCGAGGGCGGCGACTTCTCCGGAGCCGACTTCAACACCGGCGACTTCGGCGGCAGCGGCTTCGGCGGCGACGGCGGAGGCTTCGGAGGAGGCGACTTCGGCGGGGGCGGCGGCTTCGACGGCGGGGGCGGGTTCTGAGCTGACCGGACCGCGACGGCGGGCACGCCGGTAGGCTCCCCGGGCAGGCCTCGGCGTGGGCCGCCCCGATCCGGCCCGGGACGGCACCTTCGTACCCTGGAGAGATCACCATGACGCCCGTCGTCACACTTCTGCACCCCGGCAGCATGGGAGCCGCCATCGGTGCTCAACTCCGCGCGCGGGGCGTCACCGTCCTCTGGTGTCCCGAGGGACGGAGCGGCGCCACGCGCCGCCGGGCGGACGAGGCAGGCCTGGAAGGAGTGTCGCTCGGGGAGGCGGTGCGCCGGTCCGACATCGTCCTGTCCCTCTGCGCACCGGTCGGTGCGGAGGAGGTCGCGGAACGCGTCACGGCCCACGGGCTCGCGGAGGGAGCTGTGTTCGTCGAGGCGAACCCCCTCACACCGGATCGGGTGGCGGCCATCGCGGCCAGGATGAGGCCCACGACGGTGGTGGACGGCGCCGTCGTCGGCTCCCCGCCGGTAGGCGGCAAGTCACCGCTGCTCTACCTGTCGGGCCCGAGCGCGGCGGCCGGCCACGTCGCCGGGCTTTTCGACGGGACTGATGTCGAGGCCCGAGTGGTGGGTGAGGAGATCGGCCAGGCCTCCGTGCTCAAGTTGATTTACTCGGCCTACCAGAAGACCTCCCGGGTGCTCGCCGCACTGGCGTACGGCGCCGCCGACGCCTACGGAGTCACGGACGAACTCCTCGACGTGGCAGGCCGGCGCACGCGCAGCTACCTCGTGGAGACCGGCTACATTCCGAAGACCGCGGCTCGCGCGTGGCGCTGGGCCCCGGAGGTGGCGGATGCCGCCAACCTCCTGACCGCCGTGGGCCTGCCCGCCGACACCGTGCGCGCGGCGGCGGAGACCCTCGAGCGGTGGTCGCCCGAGGCCGAACGGCCGCTCGACGTCACCGAGGCACTGAGGGCTCTGAGGGACGCCGGGACCTGAGGGCGCCGATGGCGATGGTGATCGCGATCGGGAGAGCGACTACCGGACCAGCTTCCGGATCACGATGCCGACCGTCAGGGTCGTGAAGATGATCCCGCCGATCGTGAAGCACACGGCCATCGCCGTCCAGTCGTACGTCTTCGCCTCGGACGGGGCTCCCACGCCGACGTTGAGCCACAGGGCACAGGCGAACACCAACGACTTGCCCGCGGCGGACAGATCCGTCAGCCGCTGCGAGCCCAGGCCGGGCGGCGCCCCCGAAAGGCGCAGGGCGACCGCGGTCGCCAGGATGCCGCACACCAGGGCGCGGGCCGGGTTCCGGGCCCGGACGCCCCAGCCGAAGACGCCGCCCAGCAGGCCGTGGCCGACCCACCGTCGCAGCCACGGGGTCTGGGCGGCCTCACGCTGCCGGATCCGGTAGTACAGCTCGTCCGCCTCGGCCGTACGGCGCTGTCGGGCCAACGTGGTACGAACCGCTTCCAGAGAGTTGGCCGTCACCCGAGTGAACACCCGCTCCAGAAAACCGTTCACCTGGGAGGAGCGGCGGAACACCGCACTTCCCAGATCCACTTCCTGAACCGTCGAGTCGCCTGCGAGACGGAACCGTGCTGGTCCCGAAGGCATCGACAGCGCTTCGGTCACGACCGAATTGTCCAGGCCGACGACCAGCGGTGCGTCGTCCTCCGCCGTCACCCGGACGCGACGCACAGTGGACGAGCGCAGGGTCAGTTCCAACGGTTCGGGAGGGGGCGTGGAGCCGGCAGGAGGCGTGGGGCCGGGAGCGGTCCTGGCAGCGGCTCCTGTGGGTCGCTGTCGTGGCACCGCCGCCACGATCCGGCGCACCCCCTTGACCTCGATGACGCCCTGGACCTCGCTCTCTTCCAGACAGCCCGCCTCGCCCGGTACGACCATGCCGTTGATCCGGAGGAAGTCGCTGCAGTGCACCCCGATGCCTGTCAGCGGGGAGTCCAGGCGCACCCGCCGCAGTTCCACCGAGGTGGCGTCGATGTCCCGGAGGGTGAGCGAGGCGAGCCAGAGGTCGTCGAAGACGAGGGACTCGGTGACGCGGACGTGCTCCAGGTGCACATCGGGACGCCCGCGCCGACCGGACGTGGCCTGGCTGCGCATGGCCAGAGCCGCCGTCCGCAGCCCCTTGAGCCGCACGCCCCCGCGGACGGCGGCGATCTGCATCGATTCGCCGACGCGGACGTTGGTGACCTTGAGGGGGCCGCAGGAGTGCACGTCGATCACGGACGCCGTCGATTCAGTGATCGAGATCTCGCAGTTCACCGGCGCATTGCGGACCGTCAGCCGGCCGATCCTCGAGTTGGTGACGAGGATGGCATCCGCCGAGCAGTGGTCGAGGACCAGTTCCTCGATGACGCAGGAACGGACGGCGACGATCCCCGCCGCGTCGACGTGCACGAGTTCGAGTCGGTCGGCCGAGACCCGGTCGAGGTGGAGCGGTCCTTCGACGTCCCGCTGTCGCACGAGCAGGTCCCGGCCGTCCCCGGCGGTGGGGCCCATGCCCACCGCGTCCGCCAGTGCTCTGAGGTTGTTGATCACGCGATTCCCCCCGGGACCCGTTCGCACGCCATCCGCTCCGTCCATGCAGTCCACGGCGAGGGTCAGTGGCCGTGCGAGGCCTGTTCACGGAGAAACGCGACGAGTTCCCGCCCGGACCTCGGCCGCTCGGCTCCGGCGGCGACGGCCTCCGTCACGGCCGCGGCCGTCTCTTCAGGGGACCGCAGGTCGGTGCGAAGCAGGAGGTGGAACAGTGCCTCGTCCGGGTCGGCGGCCGCCAGGTCCTCAAGCGTCGCGTCCCAGACGCCCAGGCGTTCTTCTGTGTCACAGTCGCCGCGTCCCGCGGACCTGAGGGCGCATTCCTGGCGGGGGATCCAGAGCAGTACACGGAGCCATGGTTCGCCCACCGAACGCAGGAAGGTTCGCAGATGCGCGAGGCTGCCCACGTGCACCACCGGGAACCCGCCCGCCGCCCTCATCTCGTCGAGATCGGCGCGGTCCACGGCGTACGTGTTGCCGTAGCGCTCCGTCTCCAGGACGATCCGTCCGGCCGCCCGCAGCGAGCCGAGCTCCTCCTCCGTGGCCATGCGGTACCCGGCGGTCCGGCCGGAGCCCACCTTCACCTTCACCAGTTGCGCGAACCGGGTGTCGAGCACGTTCAGCGCGGCGCTGACGGTGTCCTTTCCGGCCGCGGGGGGACCGAAGAGCACCACTCCACGGGGGCCGGTCACGCCGTCACCGTTCCGAAGCGGGAGGCAAGCTCGTGCGCCGCGCTCTCCACCTGCTCCGCCAGCGGGGTGGCGGCGGTCATACGGTTGTCGATGAGGAGGTGATCCCGCACCGGACGCTGGTCCAGGGAGATCGTGGTCAGGTACTCGCGCCAGTTGGCCAGCTTCCAGGTGTCCCGGCGTGCGTTGCGTGCGGTGAGCCGCTCCTGCATCGACGATTCGTCACTGTCGACCCACAGGACCTCGGCGCCGGCGCCGGTCCGGTCGCAGCGACGGAGCAGCCGGGCGAGCCACTGCGCGTCCGCGACCTCCTTGAGGAACGGGGCGACCGCGATGACAGGCACCCCGTGCTCCACGTTCTCCCAGCAGGTCTTCATCAGGCACTCGTACTCGAGCGGTCGCACCCGCTCCCCGTACAGCGGGCTGTGCCGGTCGTCCGGGTCCCCACCGAGTGCGGTGAGAAGGGATTCCGTGAGCGGGCGCGTCAGGGTGTCCTTGTCGAGGAGCGACCAGCCGGTGGCCAGCGAGAGCAGCTTGCCCGCCTCCGACTTGCCCGACCCGGCGAATCCTGCGACCAGGACGAGCGGTACGCGCTCGATCTGCGAGGTCGCCACATGCGTCGACAAATGATCCCCCTGGCAATGTCAACAAACGGCACGCACCTGTGGTGCGGCGCTCAGAATAGCCCCAACCCTCTGTCAAGACACGTCGGTTGAGCGGCGCATGCGGCTCCCGGAAGCCTCACACCAGCGGTTTCACCGACATCAGGAGGTGGCGGTGGGTCGGGGTCGGGCCGTTGGTGAGGAGGGCGCGCTGGCCCGGGCCCAGGAGGTGGAAGTGGACCTCCGGGGCGTCCAGGGCGGTCAGGGCGTCCAGGAGGTAGCCGGGGTTGAAGGCGACCGTCAGGGTGTCCGCTCCGGTGAGGGTGGCCGGGAGGCGCTGGGAGGCGATGTCGTCCTCGTAGCCCGCCTGGAGGTGGAGCGAGGTGGGGGTGAAGGCCAGTTGGACCGGGCTGTCGCCCTCCGCGACGACCGCGACCCGCTTCACGGCCTCGGTCAGCGGGGCCCGGGCGGTGGTCGCGAGGGCGGGGTCGCCCAGGGCGAACAGCTTGTCGTGCCGGGGGAGGCGGCCGTCGAGGAGGCGGGTCGTGGTGCGCAGACCGCCGCTCTCGAAGCCGACCGAGCCGTCGTCCAGGGCGAGCCGGGCCGGGCCCGCGCCCGCCAGTGAGCGGGCGATCTCGGTGAGCCGCTTGGCCGGGACGACCACGTCGGCCGGTGTGCCGCCGCCCGCCTCCGGCTTCCATTCCAGGGTCCGGACCGCGTAGCGGTAGCGGTCGGTGGCCGCCAGCGTCATCGTCGTCCCGTCCAGCGCGAGCCGTATCCCGGTCAGCACCGGCAGCGAGTCGTCCCGGCCCGCCGCCACCGCGACCTGCCCGACCGCCGCCGCGAACGCGTCCCCGTCCACCTGGCCGCGGACCTCGGGCAGCGCGGGCGGGGCCGGGTAGTCCTCCAGGGGCAGCAGGGAGAGACCGAAGCGGGCGTCGCCCGAGGTCACCGAGAGGCGGGCGCCCTCGACGGCGAGCTCGGTGACGCCCCGGGGGAGCACCTTGCAGATGTCGAGCAGCCGCCGGCCCAGGACCAGGGCCCGGCCCTCGACGGCCGTGTCGGCCTCGACCTCGACCCGTGCCGAGGCCTCGTGGTCGAGCCCGGAGACCCGCAGCCCGCCGTCCGTCGCCTCCAGGAGCAGACCGCCGAGCACGGGCATGGGGGAGCGGGCCGGGAGGACGCGCGCGGCCCAGGCCACGGCCTCGGTCAACACGCCGCTGTCGATACGGAATTCCATGGCCCCGAAGCTAGCGGCCCCCACTGACAACGCCAGGGTCCGACCTGCGCGGTCGACGCCGAGCGCCCGCCTTCCGCTGTCGCGGAGGGCGGGCGCGCTCGTGGTGCCGGGGGTGGTTCCCCGTAGGTCAGGCGGCGTTCTTGATCGCGGAGATGTCGAAGTTCAGCTTGACCTTGTCGCTGACCATGACGCCGCCGGTCTCCAGGGCCGCGTTCCAGGTCAGGCCCCAGTCGGAGCGCAGGATCTCGGCGGAGCCCTCGAAGCCGACGCGCTCGTTGCCGTACACGTCCGTCGCGGAGCCGTTGAACTCCAGGTCGATGGCGAGCGGCTTCGTGACGTCCTTGATGGTGAGGTCGCCGGTGATCCGGTACTTGTCGCCGCCGAGCTGCTGGGCGTGCAGGGAGCGGAAGGTCATGAGCGGGAAGGTCTCGGCGTCGAAGAAGTCGCCGCTGCGGAGGTGGCCGTCGCGGTCGGCGATGCCGGTGTCGATCGAGGCGATCTTGACGTCGATGGAGGCGCTGGAGGCGTCCGGGTTGGCGCCGTCCAGCTTCAGGACGCCCTCGTGCTCGGCGAAGCTGCCGCGGACGTTGGTGACCATGGCGTGCCGGACGGTGAAGCCGATGCTGCTGTGCGCCGCGTCGATCGTGTACTCGCCGGTCAGGGCGGCCAGGGCCGGGTCCACCGGGAGGGTGGCGACGGCGACGGCGGACTCGTTGTTCTTGCGGTTGAAGAGGCCCATGACATGCTCCTTGTCGGTGTTTGTTGAAGCTTCAACGAGAATGACTGTAGCCCTATTCCGTTCAACTTTCAACATCTCCGGCAGATGTTCATCCGGATGGCGTCACGCCGACGCCGAGGCCCTCTGGCGGACGCGCGTAGACATACGGCACCATCTCCCTGCGCCACCGGTTCCACCGGTTCCGCTCGCCCCACCGGCACCACCTGCACCGCCGTTCCCCCCATCGTCACGGTCACCAGCAGGAGGCACTCCCGATGAAGCTCCGCTCCGTCCTGACCGCCCTGGCCCTCGTCCTCGGCGCGCTCTTCGCGCCCGGCGTCGGCGTCCTCACCGCCGCGGGCGAGGCCCAGGCCGTCACCAAGATCAGCCACGCCACCGCGACCTCGATGTTCCGGTCCTCCGGGATCACCTGGTCCTCGTCCGGCGGCTGTTCCGACCGCAACGTCCCGACGTGCACGTCCTTCGACCAGCTGAACCTCGCCACCGCCCAGGGCGCCCAGACCCTCAAGAGCGCCAGCGGCTGCGCGCTCAACATCACCGGCGGCACCGAGACCGGCCACGCCGGCGGCACGTACTCCCACTGGAACGGCTACAAGCTGGACTTCGGCAAGGCCACCTGCGTCACCAACTACGTGAAGAACACCTTCACGTACATCGGTGTGCGCGGCGACGGAGCCCCGCAGTGGCGCTCCGGCGCGGGCAACGTCTACGCCGACGAGGGCAACCACTGGGACGTGACCTTCTACAACTGCGGCGGCTGCTGACCCGTCGGCCGCCGAAGCGGCACCAAGACACCCCCTCCGCCGGTCACTTGGACTAACCGGAGGGGGTTGTTGGACTGGAGGGGCCCGCGCGGCGCCATCTCGTTGACGGTGCTGCCGGGGCGGGGCCAACTAGAGCGCATGTCCCTCCCCCCTTCGCGAAGAATCCGTGCGGCCTGCGCCCTCGCCGTCGCTTCCTCCGCCGTGTTCGCCCTGGCCGGGCCCGCCCTCGCCGAGGGCGGCGCCGAGGCCCGGGCCACCACGCCCCGGGCCCCCGCCGCCACGCCCCTCACGGCCGGGGCCACGGCCGAGGCCGGCCCCGTGATCGCCTCCGCCCAGCTCTCCGTGACCGTCGCCGAGGACTTCCCCCGCGTCCTCGCGTACACCGACCGCGGGACCGGCGCCCGCCTCCTCGGGAGTACGGCCCCGGTCACGCGGGTCGTCCTCAATGGCACCGACCACGCCGTCCGGGTCAAGGCGGCCCCCGTCCTCACCGCCGCCTCCGCCACGTACACCCTCACCTTCCCCGACCTGCCCGGTGTCGAGATCGACGCCCGGCTGAGCGTCGAGCGGCGGACCACCACGTTCCGGGTGACCGCCGTCCGCGACACCGAGGCCTTCCGGGTCGGCACCCTCGACATACCGGGCCACGACCTGGTCTCCGTGGGGTCCTCGGACGCCGGCGCTGCGACCGCCTTCACCCGGCTCGACCCGGACTCCACCCGTACCGCCGACGTCTTCGCCCGGATCACCGACGCGACCGCGGCCGAGGCCGCGCCGGTGGGCGCCGCCTACGCGATCGTCAACACCGGGCGGCTCGCCGCCGCCGTCGAGTCCAACTCCAGCTACGACAAGCCCACCGGGGCCTCCGCCCGCGACGGCGCCCGCTTCTGGCACCAGGCCCGCAAGCGGACCACCGACGCCGGCACCGAGACCCGCGTCGGCGTCTGGTCCGGCCAGTGGACCTACCGCGGCGAGGGCGCCCCGAAGTCCGCGAGCGGCGACGCCCTGCCCTGGGCGAAGGTCGTCGTCACCCCCGACGCCAACGCCGACGGCGCCACCGACTGGCAGGACGGCGCCGTCGCCTTCCGTACGATCGGGATCAAGGCCCCGGGCAGCGAGGACACCCCCGACCGGGTCGTCGCCCACATCCCGTTCAACTTCGCCTCGCAGGCCACGCACCCCTTCCTGCGCACCCTCGACGACGTCAAGCGGATCTCGCTCTCCACCGACGGGCTCGGCCAGTTCGCCCTGCTCAAGGGGTACGGCTCCGAGGGCCACGACTCCGCCCATCCCGACTACGGCGGCAACTACAACAAGCGGGCCGGCGGCCTCGCCGACCTCAACGTCCTCCTCAAGGAGGGCCGCAGGTGGGGCGCGGACTTCGGCGTCCACGTCAACGCCACCGAGTCGTACCCCGAGGCGAAGAACTTCAGCGAGACCCTCGTCGACAAGACCAAGCCCGGCTGGAACTGGCTCAACCAGAGCTACTACATCGACCAGCGCCGCGACATCAACAGCGGCGACCTCGCCCGCCGCTTCCAGCAGCTCCGCGACGAGACCGACCGCAACCTCTCCACCCTCTACATCGACGTCTACTACACCCACGGCTGGATCGCCGACGAGACGATGCGCGCCGTCCAGGCACAGGGCTGGAACGTCGCCACCGAGTGGTCGGACAAGTTCGAGCGGGCGTCCCTCTGGTCCCACTGGGCCAACGACCTCGACTACGGCGGCGCCACCAACAAGGGCCTCAACTCCCAGATCATCCGCTTCATCCGCAACGGCGAGAAGGACATCTGGAACAACCACCCGGTCCTCGGCCAGACCGCCCTCGTCGACTTCGAGGGCTGGACCGGCGAGACCGACTGGAACGCCTTCACCGCCAACATCTGGCAGCGCAACCTGCCCGCCAAGTACCTCCAGCAGCAGCGGATCACCCGCTGGAACGGCAACGACCTCAGCTTCACCGGCGGGATCCGCGGCACCGTCGAGGACGGCCGCCGCACCTTCTACGAGAACGGCCGCAAGGTCCTCGACGGCGACGCCTACCTGCTCCCCTGGGACGGCGGCAAGAAGCTCTACCACTACAACAAGGCCGGCGGCACGGCGAGTTGGGCCGTCCCGGCCGGGACGCGCTCGTACTCCGTGTACCGGCTCACCGACAACGGGCGGGTGAAGACCGGCACCGTCCGGCCCGCCGGCGGGAAGATCACCCTCGACGCCGTCGCCGGACAGCCCTACGTCCTGTACCCCGACCGTGCGCCCGACGAGCGCGCCCCCCGCTGGGGCCAGGGCACCCCCGTCGACGACCCCGGCTTCAACGACGCGAAGCTCAGGGACTGGACCAGGACCGGCACCGTCGTCCGCGACACCGACGAGCAGGGCCGCAACAGCGCGAAGCTCTCCGGCACCGCCCCCGCCGCGGTCCAGCAGCGGATCACCGGCCTCACCCCGGGCAAGCGGTACACCGCCTCCGCCCTCATCGAGGTCCAGCCCGGCGCCACCCGGCCCACCACCCTCACCGCCGGCGGCAGGTCCGTCACCGTCGAACGCTCCGCCCTCCAGGACCGGGTCGCCGCGTCCGACTGGAACGGCACCCGCTTCCAGCGGGCCAAGGTCACCTTCACCGCCCCGCGCCACGGCAGCACCGACCTCGGCGTCCGGGCCGCGGGCGGCAGCGCCGCCACCGTCCGGATCGACGACGTCCGGATCGTCGCCAACGACCCCGCCACCAAGCCCGGGACCCTCGTGTACGAGGACTTCGAGGCCGTCGACCAGGGCTGGGGCCCCTTCCTCAAGGGCGACTCCGGCGGTACCACCGACCCGCGCACCCACATCGCCCAGCTCCACGCCCCCTACACCCAGGCCGGCTGGAACGGAAAGCTGATCGACGACGTCATCGGCGGCGCCGAGAGCCTCAAGTCCCACGACGAGAACAGCGGACTCGTCTACCGGACCGCGCCCTGGACCGTCCCCATGCGGGGCGGCCGCACCTACCGCGTGGAGTACGACTACCGGTCAAGCCACGCGGGCGCGTACGAGTGGGTCACCGGCTACGACCGCACGGACGGCACCTCCGTGGAGACCCGCCGCACCCCGATCGGGCAGCAGCGGACCGACGGGCACTTCGCCGAGACCGTCACCGCCGGCTGCGGCGACACCTGGACCGGACTGCGCAAGCGCGGTGACGCCCCGGACGGCGCCGACTTCGTCCTCGACGCCTTCACCGTCACCGACCTCGGCCCGGCCGCCGAACCCGCCGCCTGCGGCACGCTCGGCCTCACCGCGCCCGAGACCCTGGAGCCCGGCCGCGCCAACACCGTCACCGCCACCTTCGGCAACGACGAGGCCACCGAGATCTCCGGCGCCCGGGCCGTCCTCGCCCTCCCCGAGGGCTGGACCGCCGAACCCGCCGCGCCCGTGACCCTCGGCACGGTCGCGCCGGGCGGCAAGGCCACCGCCACCTGGCAGGTGACCCCGCCGGTGGACGCGGCCTACCGCCCGTACCAACTGGGCGCCACCGTCACCTACGGGATCGGGGGAGGGGAGCGGAAGCTCACCGCCGCCACCACCGTCCGTACGCTCCCGCCGCCGCCCACCGCCGACAGCTGGGCCAGCGACCTCGACTGGACCTCGGCCACCAACGGCTGGGGCCCCGTCGAGCGCGACCTCTCCAACGGCGAGACCGGCACCGGCGACGGCTCCCCGCTGCGGATCGGGGGAGTGGCCTACGCCAAGGGCCTCGGCAGCCACGCCCCCGCCAAGGTCCGCTACTACCTGGGCGGCCGCTGCACCACCCTCACCGCCGAGGTCGGCGTGGACGACGTGCAGACCAGCCGGGGCAGCGTCCGGTTCAGTGTGCTCGCCGACGGCACGGAGAAGGTGAAGTCCCCGGTCCTCAAGGCCACGGACGCGGCCTGGCCGCTCACCGCCGACATCACCGGCGCCTCCTACGTCGACCTGGTGGTCGACGACGGCGGCGACGGCAACGGCAACGACCACGCGGACTGGGGCGACGCCCGCTTCCACTGCGGCGGCTGACCGCCCACGGGCGGGCCCGGGGGAAAGCGCTTCCCCCGGGCCCGTCGTGCTCATTGATTGCGTCGGAAACCCGGTGTTACACCAGGCGCCGAACGGTCTCCACCACTTCCCCCGGGAGGCTCCCGTGCCCGTCCCCGCCTGGTCCCGCCGCACCTTCCTGACCGCCGCCTCGGCGGCCGCGGTCGCCCTCGGACTCCCCTCCGCCGCCCACGCGGCGGAGGACGAGTTCGAGGCGCTACGGCTCCGCTGGCTCGACCTCCAGCTCGGCTCCGGCTTCGACGCCGCCGCCGAGCCCTATGCCTCCCGCCTCGCCGAGACGGGCACCCTTGCCCGGACCTTCCGCACCGGCATGGCGCCCACCCCCACCTCACTCTGGCCGGACGCCCCCTTCGACCCGCCGGCCGGCATCACCCAGAGCTACAGCCGCCTGTGGACCATGACCCAGGCGTACATACAGCCCGGCACCGGACTCACCGGCGACGCGAGCCTGCTCGCCGACGTCCTGCGCGGCCTCGACCACCTCTCCGCCACCGTCTACCGGGCGGGCGCCCCCCGCTACGGCAACTGGTGGGAGTGGCAGATCGGCAGCCCCCGCCTCCTCATGGACATCGTCGCCGCGCTCCACCCGCACCTCGGCGCCGAACGGATCGCCGCCGCCTGCGCCGCCGTCGACCACTTCGTCCCCGACTCGGTGCTCACCAACTACACCGGCACCTCCACCGGCGCCAACCGCGTCGACCTCTGCCGTTCGGTCGCCCTGCGCGGGGTCCTCGGCGCAAGCCCCGCCAAGATCGCCCTCGCCCGCGACGCGCTCTCGCCGGTCTTCCCGTACGTCACCCGGGGCGACGGCCTCTACGCCGACGGCTCCTTCGTCCAGCACACCTGGATCGCCTACTCCGGCACCTACGGGCAGGTCATGCTCGACGGTCTCGGCCGCCTCTTCTCGCTGCTCGCCGGATCCAGCTGGGCCGTCACCGACCCGAACCGGCAGATCGTCCTCGACAGCGTCGAGAAGGCCTACGCGCCGCTCATCTACGACGGCCTGATGATGGACAGCGTCAACGGACGTGCCATCAGCCGCGGGTACCTCAAGAACGACGACCGGCGGATCATGCGCTCCGACCACTTCCACGGCCAGGGCGTCATCGCCGCCATCGCCCTGCTCGCGGGCGGCGCCTCCGCCGCCGAGCGCGACCGCTGGCACGCGCGCGTGAAGGGCTGGATCCAGCGCGACACCGTCTCCCCGATCCTGTCCGCCCGGCAGTTCGGCGTCGCCGACCTCGCCCGGCTGCACGCCGTGGCCGCCGCCCCCGTCCCGGCCGCCCCCGAACCCACCGGCCACCGGCTCTTCACCGCCATGGACCGGGCCGTCCACCGCCGCCCCGGCTGGGCCGCCAACATCGCCATGGCATCGGACCGGATCTCGTACTACGAGTGCGGCAACGGCGAGAACCCGCGCGGCTGGCACACCGGCGCCGGCATGCTCTCCTGGTGGACCCCCGGCCTGGGCGACCAGTACACCGACTGGTTCTGGCCGACCGTCGATCCGTACCGGCTGCCCGGGACCACCGTCTCCACCCGGCGGCTCGCCGACCGGGCCGGCGGCGAGTGGGGCGCGCCCAAGCCCGCCGTGCGCTGGGTCGGCGGGGCCACCGACGGCGAGTACGCGGCGATCGGCCAGCACCTGAAGGGCCTCGGCTCCACCCTTGAGGCCCGCAAGTCCTGGTTCTGCGCGGCCGACGCGGTGATCTGCCTCGGCGCCGGGATCACCGCGACCGACGGCGTGCCCGTCGAGACGATCGTCGACAACCGCCTCCTCGGCGAGTCCGGCACCCAGGCCTTCACGACCGGCACCGGCTGGGCCCATCTGGAGGGCCACGGCGGCTGGGTGTTCCCCCGGGGCGCCGCCCCGGGCGGCGCCGACGGCCTGCGCACCCTGCGCGAGGACCGCACCGGGGCCTGGAGCGACATCAACACCACCAGCTCCACCGAGCGCAGGACCCGCCGCTACCAGACGCTCTGGCTGGACCACGGCACGGACCCGGTCGCGGCCGGGTACGCGTACCTCCTGATGCCGGGCGCCTCCCGGCGTACGCTCGCGGCCCGCGCCGCCGACCCCGGCTGGCTGCACGTTCTCGACAACACGGCCGAGCGGCAGGCGATCGCCGTTCCGTCCCTCGGACTGACCGCCGCGAACCTCTGGCAGGCCGGTACGGTGGGACGCCTCACGGCCACCGCGCCCGCGAGCGTCCTCGTCCGGCGGCGCCGCTCGGTGCTCGACCTGAGGGTCTCCGAACCGCTCCGCACGGGGCAGCCCCTGGAGCTGGTGTGGGACGGTCCGGTCCGCCGGGTCCTCGCGCACGACCCCTCCGTGGAGGTCCTGGCCACCGGCCGCTCGCTGCGGGTGCGGATCACCCCGGGTACCCAGGGGGCGACCCATCGTTGCGAGGTGCTCGTCTAGATCCACCGAGGTCCATGTCGAGACCCTACAAACACGAGGGGTACCTGGCTGTTGACTCGGGCTGGTCAGGGCGTCGTTCTGTCCAGCCCCACCAGGATTCGACACGGGAGACTGTACGGAGTCGACGGCGGGGTTTTCTTGTTCGACTTCGTAGGGTCGGTACATGACCGTTGTGGACCAGATCCCGAGCGAGCCCGCTGACGCCCGTGGCCGTGTGGCCGAGCTGCACGTCCTGCGCGAGCAGGCGCTCCGCGGCCCGAGTGACCGGGCGACCGAGGCCCAGCGCGCGAAGGGCAAGCTGACGGCGCGCGAGCGCATCGAGCTGCTGCTCGACCCGGGTTCCTTCAACGAGGTCGAGCAGCTGCGGCGGCATCGTGCGCAGGGTTTCGGTCTGGAGGCGAAGAAGCCGTACACCGATGGTGTGATCACCGGTTGGGGGACGGTGGAGGGCCGGACGGTCTTCGTGTACGCGCATGATTTCCGGATCTTCGGCGGGGCGCTGGGTGAGGCGCACGCGACGAAGATCCACAAGATCATGGACATGGCGATCGCGGCGGGTGCTCCGCTGGTGTCGCTGAACGACGGTGCGGGTGCGCGTATCCAGGAGGGCGTCTCGGCGCTGGCGGGGTACGGCGGCATCTTCCAGCGCAACACCCGGGCGTCGGGTGTGATCCCGCAGATCTCGGTGATGCTCGGCCCGTGTGCGGGTGGCGCGGCCTACAGTCCGGCGCTGACGGACTTCGTGTTCATGGTCCGTGAGACCTCGCAGATGTTCATCACCGGTCCGGACGTCGTCAAGGCGGTCACCGGCGAGGAGATCACCCAGAACGGCCTCGGCGGTGCCGACGTCCACGCGGGTGTCTCCGGCGTCTCCCACTTCGCGTACGACGACGAGGAGACCTGCATCGCGGAGGTCCGCTACCTCCTGTCGATGCTCCCGCAGAACAACCGCGAGAACCCCCCGGCCGTCGCCTCCGAGGACCCGGCCGACCGCCGCTCCGACGTCCTGCTCGACCTCGTGCCGGCCGACGGCAACCGCCCGTACGACATGCACAAGGTCATCGAGGAGCTCGTCGACGACGGCGACTACCTGGAGATCCACGAGCGCTGGGCCCGCAACATCATCTGCGCCCTCGCCCGGCTCGACGGCCAGGTCGTCGGCATCGTCGCCAACCAGCCCCAGACGCTGGCCGGCGTCCTCGACATCGAGGCCTCCGAGAAGGCCGCCCGCTTCGTGCAGTTCTGCGACGCCTTCAACATCCCGATCATCACCCTTTTGGACGTCCCCGGCTTCCTGCCCGGCGTCGACCAGGAGCACGGTGGAATCATCCGCCACGGCGCGAAGCTGCTCTACGCGTACTGCAACGCGACCGTGCCCCGGATCTCGCTGATCCTGCGCAAGGCCTACGGCGGCGCCTACATCGTCATGGACTCCCAGTCCATCGGCGCCGACCTGACGTACGCCTGGCCCACCAACGAAATCGCGGTCATGGGCGCCGAGGGCGCCGCCAACGTGATCTTCCGCAAGCAGATCGCGGAGGCCGAGGACCCCGAGGCCATGCGAGCCCGCATGGTCAAGGAGTACAAGGCCGAGCTGATGCACCCGTACTACGCGGCGGAGCGCGGCCTGGTCGACGACGTCATCGACCCCGCCGACACCCGCCAGGTGCTCATCAGGTCCCTCGCGATGCTCCGCACCAAGCACGCCGACCTGCCGTCCCGCAAGCACGGCAACCCGCCTCAGTAAGAGGAGTCATCCACGTGACCACGCCTGCCAATCTTCTCCGCGTCGAGAAGGGCCACGCCGACCCCGAGGAGCTCGCCGCCATCACCGCGGTGCTGCTCGCCCGCGCCGCCTCCCGTTCCGACGAGGGCGCGGCGAGCGACCACCGCGGCCGCACCACGGCCGGCTGGCGCCGCCTGGAGCGCGAGCACGGCTTCCGCGCGCCGCACAGCTGGCGCTGACCCGTACGGCGGAACGAGGGCCGGACCCCGGTGACACACCGGGGTCCGGCCCTCCTCCGTACCCGGACCCCTAGTTCATCAGTGCCTGTACGAGCACGATGCCGCCCCAGACCAGGGCGCCGATGATGGCGAGGAG
Organism: Streptomyces venezuelae ATCC 10712; assembly: GCF_008639165.1. NCBI lineage: Bacteria > Bacillati > Actinomycetota > Actinomycetes > Kitasatosporales > Streptomycetaceae > Streptomyces > Streptomyces venezuelae. The sequence goes on from NZ_CP029197.1 coordinate 5,649,081, forward strand.
GATCAGGACCGCCGCGCAGCCGAGCGCGATCTCGCCCTTGGTGAGGGGCTTGACCGGGGGCTTGTCGGGAGCGCCGGGGGCCTGACCGCCGTCCGGGGCCGCGCCCGCCGTCCACGCCTGGCCGGCGGAGGCGGACGGACCGGCAGAGGCGGACGGACCCGACGGGGCCGCTGCCGAAGCCGCCGGGCCGGAAGCCGCTGGGCCTGACGCCGCCGGTCCGGAAGCCGCCGGGCCGGAAGCCGCCGGTCCGGACGAGGAGGCGGCCGTACCCGACGTACCGGAGGCAGCGGCCGGTCCCGAGGCCGCCGTACCCGACGAGGCCCGTCCCGAGGCCGCCGCCGAGCCGGACGACCCCATCCAGCCCGACCCCGACGCCTTCGGGCCCACGCCGGACGAGGCCGACGCGCTCCTCGAAGCCGCCCCCGACGCCCCCGCCGCCCGCCCCGTCGCCGACGACCGGCCCGGGCCCTCGACGAACGGGTCCGAATAGCCGCCCGTGGTGCGCGCGCACCACGGGCAGGACGTGAGATGGCCGCCGTGGTGGTGCTCCGCCACCACCCCGCACTGGACGACACCCGACCGCGCCTCGTCCAGCGCCTCCAGCCACGCCGCCGACGAGGGCCGCCGCCGCGGGTCCCGGACGCCCGGCCCGAACGCCCGCCGGGCGAGCTCCACCACCCGGGGCGGCAGCACCTCGGGCGGCAGCAGCTGCCCCGGGGTCCGCACCCGCGCCGGGTGGACCAGGAAGGACGTACCGGCCTGGATGTTGTCCTTGCGGGTCGCCTCGTCCGCGCCGTGCAGCGGGGCCCCGTCGAACGGGTGGTTGCCGGCGCTGAGCAGCTGGTAGACGAGCACGGCGAGCGCGAAGTCGTCCGAGTGCCGGGTCGGCGGCTCCCCGGAGTACCGCTCGGGCCCCGCGTAGTCGTCGGTGAACACGTCGCTGCCGAAGGACTCCCCGGTCAGCGCGTCGGTGAAGGCGAACGAGTCGCAGTCCAGGAAGGTGACGAACCCGTTCGGGTCGACGACCGCGTTGGAGCTCGACAGGTCCCCCACGACGAAACGCTGCTGGTGCAGCTCCGCCGTCATGTACGCGAGGTTCGAGGCCGCCGCGAGCAGGAACTTCCAGTGCGCCCGGCCGCCGAACCTGCGCAGCCGCACCCGCTTCTGGAGGAGTCCGCTCAGCGAGGTGTGCTCCGTCGGGTCGAGGAGCGGCATGGCGTAGCCGACCGGCCGCGCGCCGGCCTCGACCACGTCGACCGGCCAGACCAGCATCGGGGGCTGGCCCGGCGCCAGTTCCTCCCCGGCCAGCGGGTCGGCCCGGAGCATCGCCGCGATCCGGCGCAGCTGGGCGTCGTCCGGTGGCCGGTCGTAGATCTTGGCCACGAGGTCGGGGCGCTCGTTCAGCCCCCACACGCTGCCCTGGCCGCCGGTGCCCAGCGGCTTGGGTCCGCGGGTGACGCGCGTGCCGTCACCGAGGACCAGGAAGGGGGCGTTCAGATGGTCGGCCCCGCCGATGTCGTCGTTGTCAGCCGCAGTCATGTCCGTATCGCCCACAGGAGAGTCTTGTCGTCCCCGGTCACCCGGGTGATCTGGTCCGAGCCGAGGAAGGCCTTGAGCCTTCGTTCCTCCTCGTCGTGCTCGTAGTCGGGCCGGGCGAGCCGGTCGAAGAGATGCCCGAGGAAGGCGTCGTGCGGCAGCGGGGGCCCGGAGGGGGCCCGCCGCAGCAGCGCGTGGGTCAGGCCGTCCGTGGACAGCAGCACCCCCTCGACCCCCTCGTCGCGGACGCAGTCCACCCGGAGCTGGTCGAGGGCGGTGGGCGAGCCGACGAACACGGTCTCGTTCGCGTACTCGCTGCCGGTGTGGGCGCGGGGCAGCAGGTGGTACGAGGCGGGGTGCGCGGGATCGCCGCCGATGGGGTTCCCGGCCGGGGCCCCGGCGCCCTCCTCGGCCGCCCCCTGACCCGTACCGCCGTCGGTGCGGACGACGACGAGACCGTCGCCGACCGACAACTGCCCGAGCCAGCCCGGTGCGAGGACCACCACCGTCAGCGTGGTGGCGTAGAGCCCGGGGGGACCCTGGCACCACCGCAGGAACGCGTCCCGCACCTGGTGGAACGCCTCCGTCAGCTGCTCCTTGCGGGCCCGGGCGTCCGGCAGCCGCTCCCAGGCCGTGACCACCGGCTCGAACGCCCGCGTCGCCAGCTGCACCACCTGCGCGGAGCCCGCGCCGGAGTACGGCGCGCTCCCCGCGCCGTCCGCCACCGCGAGCACCAGACCCGACGGGGTGACGCGGCACCGCCACGCGTCCTGGCAGGGCGTCCCCTCCCGGAGGTGCCGGTAGCCCTGCGCGCTCGTGCCGTGCACCCGCCAGCCCTTGGGGGACCCGTCGGCCGGCCTCACGCCGGGACCTGTCCACCGCCGCGCCGACGCTTCAGCCGGGCGAAGATCTCCTGGAACTCGGCCTCCGCCGCGCCGCCCTGGGTGGCCTTGGCGCTGTGCGACATCGCGGTGAGCAGCTCCGCGAACGGGAAGCCGTCCAGCCAGGCGTTGTAGTGCGGCGCCAGCTCCTGGAGGACCCCCTCCGCGCCCGTGTGCCGCTCGCCGACCCCGACCGCGAACAGCCGGAAGCGCTGCTCCTCCTCCGCCTTGCGCAGATCGGGCAGCAGCTCGCGGTAGGCGTACGAGAAGTTGCCGCGGATGTCGCTGGGGTAGCCGTCGGTGACGACGCAGATCTGCGGGCGGTAGTACGTCAGGCCCTCGGCGCGCAGCCCCGCCTTGTAGTCGGCGACCACCTCCATCGCCAGGCGCAGCGCCCGGTCGAGCAGGGTCACGCCGTTGGCGCGGAGCACCGGCGGCCGGAACTCGTGGGCCGGGACGAACGGGCTGTGGGGCCACTCCGGCGCGGTGGTCCCGAGCGGGGTGCAGCCCTGCCAGACCGTGATGCCGTCGCTGCCGCCGAAGGTGATGACGGCGACGTCGACGGCGGCGCTGAGCGCCATGTCGTCGACGAGGCTCGTCGCCCAGGAGGTGAGCGCGGAGTTGAGCGCGTCGATGGCGCCGTGCTGGCTCAGGGAGGAGGAGGTGTCCAGGCAGAGCAGGAGCGGCAGCCGCTGGGCGCTGTCGAACTCGAAGCCCATGTACGGCACGGGGAGCGGGGCTTCGTCGGGCTGAGGCGTGGGAAACACGGCTACTCCGTGGAACGACGGGGACGGATGGGCATGCGTCGTGGGGGGGTGTGCGGTGCGAGCGGTACGGATGTGGGGGAGGTCAGTGGAGCGGGCCGGCCACCAGCGAGGGAGGCTCCGAGTCCGGTGTCACCGTGACGCGGACGAGGTCGCCGGGGCGCGGGTACGCCGATGCGGAGCCCTGCCAGCGGGCCCGGCACAGGGCGCCCTCCCACTCGACGTAGCCCTCGGGGCGCAACCAGGTCGCGGCCGTGACGACGAACCGCTGCCCGCCGCCGAGCGCCACGGTGTCGCGGTCGCCGCCGCCATGGAGCGCCTGCCGGGCGGGCTCGCCGGCCGGCCCGCCCCCGGCGGGAAGGGGCAGCGGCGGTTCGGTCCCCGGTACGGAATGGGTCTCGGCGGACGGAAGCCGGCGCGGCTCCTCGTGCGGCACCCGGCGCGGCTCGGAGTCCGGCTCGGAGCGGGTTTCGGAGCGCGGGTCGGCCGGGGGTTCGGACCGTGGCGTGGCGCCCGGCGGCGTGGTGTGCCGCGCGCGGTCGTCGGGGTCGCCGCCCCCGGTGCCGTCCGCCCGGGAAGCACCGGCCGCCGGGGGCGCCTCCTGCGGATCCGGCCCGGTGCGCTGCGGCAGCACGACGGCGGCCGTGTCGAGCAGCGCCCGCCCGGCCCACCGCACCAGGTCGCCCACCAGGCCGGGGGACGGGGCCGCCGGGCCGCGACGGCCCGGCTCCGCGCCCGGTCCGGCCGCGGGGCGCGCCGGGGGAGCGGCCGCGCCCGGCGGAGCCGTACGCCCGGCTTCGGGCCCGGGCGAGGCCGCCCGGCCTCCGCCGGACCGCCGCCGACCGTCGCCCTCCCGCCGACCGTCGCCCTCGCGCCGACCGTCGTCCTCGCGCCGCGGGTCGCCCCGGCGGGCCTCCGCCTCGCGCTGCCGGTCGGCCTCGCGGCGCGCCTCGGTCTCGTGCCGCTCCTGCGCCTCGCGCCTCAGCCGGGCCTCGCGTCGGGCTTCGGCCTCGTGCCGCTCCTGCGCCTCCCGCCGGGCCTCTGCCTCACGCCGCTTCCGGGCGTCCCGCCGGGCCTGTGCCTCGTGCCACTCCTGCGCCTGGCGTCGCATCTCGGCCTCCCGCCTCTCCTCGGCCTCGCGGGCCCGGCGCGAGCGGCCGGAGCGCCAGGAACCCGTGCTGGACCACATGATGGCGAGGGCCGCCATCAAGGGGATCACCGTGACCGTCAGCACGACGGCGGCCCATTCCATCCGGTCACTCCCACGAGGTGAGGTCATCGGTGCTCCGGAGCACGAAGCCGAGGTCGTGGCACTCCCGCAGCAGCCGTACCGCCGAGTCGAGGAGCCGGTCCAGGGTCGCGGCGAACCCGTCGGCCGACAGGTGCGCGGCCAGCGGCAGGGCGAGGACCGCGGAGAGCAGTGGTTCCTCGCTGTGCTCGTCGCCCAGGATCGCCGTGGGGGTCACCTCGCGGGAGTTCCAGGCGGTCGCGGCGGCGGCGGTGGGCGCGAGCCGGTCCACGGGGACCAGGGTCCCGTCGGTGACGGCCACCACGAGGGAACCGGCCGCGGGGCTGATGTCGACGGTGAGCCGGGGTCCGGCGGGGCCGCCGACCGTGGTCTCCAGGTAGAGGGCGCCGTCCTCGCTGGCGACGGGTTCGCCGCGGCGGCGCGCCCACTCCCGTACCAACGGCTCCCAGCCGCCCCGCAGTTCGTGGACGCGCTCGGCGCTCTCGGCGGCTCCGGCGGGTCCGGCCGGTCCAGGGTGCTCAGCGGGCATCGTGCAGAACCGCCTTCCGGAGGAGGGAGCGGGTCAGCCCCGTGTCGAGGAGCCGGGCGGCGAAGGGGCGTAACGCGCACGGGTCGCCGGCGCCGGGCTTCGCCGGCACATGGCAGCGGTGCGGCGGATCGGGCACCGGCACGGTCCGCTGCCGGGGCACCGTGCCGTCGGTGTCGTCGGCGGAGGGCTCGGGCGCCAGGAGGGCGCCGAGCACGCTCAGGACCTGGGAGGGCAGCGGCCGGTCGTTCCGCCCGGGTGCCAGGCAGGCGGTGATGAGCGCGCCGAGCGCCCCCGGGACGCCGGTGAGCCGGGGCGGCGCCCCCTGGAGGATGCGGATGCTCGCGGGCTGGCCGGTGCCGAACGGGGGCCGGCCGGTCGCCGCGTAGGCGAGGACGGCGCCGAGCGCGAACACGTCGACCGCGGCGGTCGGTTCCTGCCCCATGAGCTGCTCGGGCGCCATGTAGCCGTGGGTGCCGAGGATCGTGCCCGGCAGGGTGAGCCCCCGCGTCCCCTTCGTGGTCCGGGCGATGCCGAAGTCGATGAGCCGCGGTTCGCCGCTCTCCAGGATGATGTTGGCGGGCTTGACGTCGCGGTGGATGACCCCGCGCGCGTGCACCTCGGCGAGCGCCTCGGCGAGCATGGCGCCGAGCTCGGCGACCTGCCGTTCGGTCAGCGGCCCCTGCTCGACCACCCTGGCCTCCAGGGTGGGCCCGGCCACGTACCGGGTGGCGAGCCAGAGGGGCGGGGTGATCGTCTCCGCGGCGTAGACCGGGACGGTGTAGGGGCTGTGGACGTCCCGGAGGGCGTGCACCTCGCGGTTGAACCGCGCCCTGATCTCGTGGATGTCGGCCAGTTCGCGGCGGATCACCTTGACCGCGACCCGCTGGCCGGCCCGGGTGCGGCAGAGGTAGACCTTGCCCATTCCCCCGTCGCCGAGGACGCGCACCACGTCGAAGGGACCGATGCGGTCCGTCCCGTCGTACGAGCTCATGCTTCCTCCCCCGAGGTCCCCCGGACAACGTAGTGGACGCGCGGGATCCTGGTGGCGGTTTCACGCCGAAGGCCGCGCTCCCCGGGGGGAACGCGGCCTTCGGTACCTGGACGCCGGGGGACAGCTACCGGAGCCGGGCCATGAGGGCGTGCTCGACGAGCGTGATGAGGGCGCTCTTGGCGTCGGCGCGGTGGCGGGCGTCGGTGGTGATGATGGGGGTGTCGGGGCCGATCTGCAGGGCCTCGCGGACTTCTTCGGGCTGGTAGGGCTGGTTGCCGTCGAAGCCGTTGAGGGCGATGACGAACGGCAGGCCGCTGTTCTCGAAGTAGTCGACGGCGGGGAAGCAGTCGGCGAGGCGGCGGGTGTCGACGAGGACGACGGCGCCGATGGCGCCGCGGACCAGGTCGTCCCACATGAACCAGAAGCGGTCCTGGCCGGGGGTGCCGAACAGGTACAGGATCAGGTCCTGGTCCAGGGTGATGCGGCCGAAGTCCATGGCGACGGTCGTCGTCGTCTTGTCGCCGGTGTGGGTGAGGTCGTCGATGCCCGCGGAGGCGGACGTCATGACGGCTTCGGTACGCAGCGGGTTGATCTCCGAGACGGCGCCGACGAACGTGGTCTTGCCCACGCCGAAGCCACCCGCCACCACGATCTTCGCGCTGGTGGTTGAACGGGCCGCGCCGCCGCTAGAGCTTGCGAAGTCCACTGAGCACCCTTTCGAGCAGTGTCACGTCTGGCTGACCGCCGGCGGCCTCGTCGCCGCCCGGCTGGTGGATGGCGACGAGTCCGGCCTCGGCCAGGTCGGCGACGAGGATTCGGGCGACGCCGAGGGGGATGGAGAGAAGGGCCGAGATCTCCGCGACCGACTTGATCTCGAAGCAGAGCCGGCAGATCCGCTGGTGCTCGGGCAACTGCCCCTGCAGCCTGGACGGATCGGCGGTCGTGCTGACCAGCGCCTCGATGGCGAGCTGGTAGCGCGGCCGGGTCCGGCCGCCGGTCATCGCGTACGGACGCACCAGCGGGTTGTGGCCGCCGCCCGCACTGCTGGAGCCGGCCGCCGACGGGGCGCGGGTGGCGCGGTGCGCGCCCGCGGACGGTCCCTGAGGCTGCTGATAGGGCTGCGACGCACCCTGTCTGCTCGGGGCGGAGGGAAAGTTGAACCGGTTCTGCGCGGTGTCGCCCAGCGGCGCCTGGTGCGCGTCATAACCGTTGTAAGGGCCTTGGCCCGGTGGTGTTCCCACGTCTCCTCCTCCGACTGCCTCGCGGTCCATGTCCCTTGGACCGCGCCACCGCACCCTACGGGGCGGTGGCGCGAAACGCACTGTCTGTCTGTTAGTTGAGAAGACTTCCCTGGAGCTCCGCCCGGAGGTCGGGAGTCAGGACGGTGCCCGCGCGGTCCACGAGCAGTGCCATCTCGTAGCCCACGAGGCCGATGTCGGCCTCCGGGTGCGCGAGCACGGCCAGCGAGGAGCCGTCCGAGATCGACATGATGAAGAGGAAGCCGCGCTCCATCTCCACCACGGTCTGATTGACCGCACCGCCCTCGAAGATCCGGGACGCGCCCGCGGTCAGCGAGGTCAGTCCGGAGGCGACGGCGGCCAGCTGGTCGGCGCGGTCCCGGGGGAAGCCCTCGGACATCGCCAGCAGGAGTCCGTCGGCGGAGACCACCACCGTGTGCGACACCCCGGGGGTGTTGTCCACGAAGTTGGTGATCAACCAGTTCAGATTCTGCGCCGCCTGGCTCATGCTCACACTAACGCTCCTGGTTGTAGGTACTGCCCGGGCCGAGGCCCGATCCGTTCGTGTCCGTTCCCGCGCTGCGTCCCTGCTGGACACCCCGGCGCAGGTTGCTCAACCTGCCCCGGACGTCCTCGGGTGCGCGGGAGACCTGGGGGCCGCCCTGCGGGGTCTGCTCCGCCGTGCCCTCGACCAGGTTGGCCTTCGGGACCCGGCGGGGGAGTCCGGACGAGGTGACCCCGCCGGCCTTCGGGTCCTTGAGCTTCCCCGCCCGCTGCCAGCGCTCGTCGTTGGTCGAGCGCCATTCGTCGTCGGTGTCGGCCTCGTTCTGCTGCTGCTCCTGCGCCGGCTGCGCGGGCTTCGCCTGCTGCGGTGCCTGCTGCTGCGGCGCCTGCTGGGTCGGCGAGGCGACGCTGCCGCGGCGCGGCAGTCCGGCGTCGGTCAGCGCGTGACCGGCGTCCGGGGCGGCATTCGGGGTCGGACCCGGACGGTCGAAGCCTACGCGGTCGCGGCCCTGTTCGGGAGCGCTCGGAGCAGATTCCGATTCCGCTCCGTACGGCTGCTGGTAGCCGCCCTGGTAAGCGCTCTGATCCTGCCACTCTGCCTGGTGGGACTGGGGTTCGAACGCATTGCCGTACTGCTGGTGTTCGGTCTCCGGGGCCTCGTACGAAGCTTCCGCATAGCCCTGCTGGGGGTACGCCTCGTAGCCCTGCTGCGGGTACCCGTAGCCGTCCTGCTGCTGCGGGTATCCGGCCGCGTACTCCTGGCCGTACTCCTGCGTCTGCTGCTGCCCGTACTCCTGGGCCGGGGCGTACTGCTCGCCCGGGTACTCCTGAGCATGCTGGGGCTGCTGCTGCCCGTAGTCCTGCGCCGGGGCGTACTGCTCCGTCGGGTACTCGTGGGCCTGCTGGGGCTGCTGCCCGTACTCCTCGGCCGGCGCCTCGTCGCGGAAGAGCGGGCGGTCGCCGCCCTGCGCCTGCGCCTCCAGGGCGGCCCGCCGGCCCTCGCGCTTCAGCGAACGGTCGACCGGGTCGAGCGGACGCTCCTCCTCGGCCGGCTGCTCGTAGCGCGAGTCGTCGAAGCCGAGGTCGGCGGCGGTCAGCATCGGCTGCTGCTGCTGCGGGGCGCTCTCGAAGGCGTTCTGCTGCTGCTGCGGAATGATCTGGGAGACCGTGAAGTCGTCCTGGATCGGCTGCTCGCCACCGCCACCGTGGGTGATCGCGTCCGGCAGCATGACCAGCGAGGTCGTACCGGCCTGCTCGCCCGAGGGGCGCAGCTGGACCCGGATGCCGTGGCGGTCCGCGAGGCGGCCGACCACGAAGAGGCCCATGCGCTGCGAGACGGCGGCGTCCACGGTCGGCGGGTTGGCCAGCTTGTGGTTGATGTCCGCGAAGTCCTCGGCGGTGAGGCCGATGCCCTTGTCGTGGATCTCGACCATCACGCGGCCGTCGGGGAGACGGGTCGCGGTGACGCGGACCTTGGTCTGCGGGGAGGAGAACGTGGTGGCGTTCTCCAGGAGCTCGGCGAGCAGGTGCACGAGGTCGGTCACGGCCTGGCCGTGGATCTCGGCCTCGGGGACGCCTGCCAGCTCGATGCGCTCGTACTGCTCCACCTCGGAGGAGGCGGCGCGCATCACGTCGACCAGCGGGACCGGCTGGTCCCAGCGGCGGCCCGGCTCCTCGCCGGCGAGGACGAGGAGGTTCTCGCCGTTGCGGCGCATACGGGTCGCCAGGTGGTCCAGGCGGAAGAGGTTCTCCAGCTGGTCCGGGTCGGCCTCGTTGTTCTCCAGGTCGGTGATGAGGGTCAGCTGGCCCTCGATCAGCGACTGGTTGCGGCGCGAGAGGTTGGTGAAGATCGCGTTGACGTTGCCCCGGAGCATGGCCTGCTCGGCGGCGAGCCGGACGGCCTCGCGGTGGACCTGGTCGAAGGCGCGGGCGACCTCGCCGATCTCGTCCTGGGTGTCGATCGGGATGGGCTGGACGCGGGTGTCGACGCGGCCCGGCTCGGTGCGGGAGAGCTGGTCGACCAGCATCGGCAGGCGCTGCTCGGCGATGCCGAAGGCGGCGGTGCGCAGCTGCTGCATCGAGCGGCTCATCTGGCGGGCCATCATCCCGGCGAGGATGAAGGCGGCGAGCAGGGCGATGACGACGATGCCACCGTTGACCCAGGCGTCCGTCTTGGCCTCGTCGGAGATCTTCGCGGCCTCGGCGACGGCCCGGTCGACGAGCGCCTTCTCGACCTCGGAGTAGCCCTCGAACTTGGCGGTGGCGACGGCCATCCAGGTCTCGGCGGTGATGCCCTTGGACTTCAGGGCCGCGAGGGCCTCGGGGCTCTTGGCGGTGCCGATCGCGGAGGCGACGCCCGAGTAGACGGAGCCGTCCTTGCCCTTGGGCAGCTCGACGCCGGCGGCCTGCATCTGCTTGGCGCCCTCGGTCGCCTTGGCCGTCATGACCTTCTTCAGCAGCTCGACGTCCTCGGGCAGACCACCGGAGGAGAACTCGCCGAGGGCGATCTGCTCCAGGTAGTTGTACGAGTTGAACGCCACGGACTGCTGGGCGAAGACGGCTTCGGTCCGGTTGGGGCGTACCAGGAGCTGGGTGCCGATGGAGCGCTGGAGGGACTCGGCGCCCTTGGCCAGCTGGATGGCGTAGACGCTGCGGCCGTAGGCCGTGATGTTGCCGGTGCCGAGGCCGAGCTCGTTGGAGAACTCGGTGAGGTAGTGCTGGACGCCGGTGTACTGGAGCTGGGTGTTCACCGGGTCGAGGGAGCGGCTGTACGCGGCCTTGCGCAGCGCGTCGAGCTTCGGCTCCTCGTCGCGGAAGAGGCGCAGGCGGCGCTCGAGGCCCTGGCCCGAGGGCAGGTTCTTCGCGGCCTCGTCGAACCTGACCTTGGCGGCGTCGGTCGCGGCGTACGCCTTGGTGACCTCCTCGCCCTTGCGGTCCTCGGGGCTCTGCGCGGCCAGCAGCGGGCCGGCGGTGAGGTCCCGCTCGTTGAGCAGGGCGGTGCTGTACTCCGAGGCGGCGCGCACGATGAGCGCCGTCTTCTCGGCGTCCTGGGCCTCCTGCCAGGTGTCGATGGACCCCTTGACCTGGAAGCCGCCCATGACGAGGCCGACGAGCACGGGTATGAGGAGGATGGCGTTCAGCCGGGTGGGCACCCGCCAGTTGCGGGGCGACAGCTTGCTGGAGCTTCCCGTGGCGGCTGCCGCGGTGGGCGGCGGCGTGACGGGCACGTCCGCGGGCGACACGGCTGTGCGCGACGGCGGCGTGAAGTTGCCCCGCGTCTCCTGCTCCGCGGAGCTTTCCTTGCTTCGCCTCACTCGACCAACAACCTCTCGGCGTCGGCACCTACGTTGTGCCGGTGTTTCGTTCAGGGCCGTACTACTCGGGAGTTCATGAATTGCAGCACGTGAAGGGGGTCGGTTCCAAACAGTGGGATGCGGCCGTCTTCAGCCGTCCGGGCCTCGTATAAAACGGGCATAAAGAGCGAGCCCCGCCAAATGGCGGGGCTCAGGTGAGCGCAGCGACACCGATCGGATGCGTCGGGTGTCCGAGGCGCCCCAATTCTCTGTCGAAACGTTATGAACGCCCGGGCGGCCGTGTCGAACGACACAGACCGCCGCTGGCGACGGCATATGACAACCGCCCCGGAGGTCCGGCTACTTGAGCCGGGCCATGAGGGCGTGCTCGACGAGCGTGATGAGGGCGCTCTTGGCGTCGGCGCGGTGGCGGGCGTCGGTGGTGATGATGGGGGTGTCGGGGCCGATCTGCAGGGCCTCGCGGACTTCTTCGGGCTGGTAGGGCTGGTTGCCGTCGAAGCCGTTGAGGGCGATGACGAACGGCAGGCCGCTGTTCTCGAAGTAGTCGACGGCGGGGAAGCAGTCGGCGAGGCGGCGGGTGTCGACGAGGACGACGGCGCCGATGGCGCCGCGGACCAGGTCGTCCCACATGAACCAGAAGCGGTCCTGGCCGGGGGTGCCGAACAGGTACAGGATCAGGTCCTGGTCCAGGGTGATGCGGCCGAAGTCCATGGCGACGGTCGTCGTCGTCTTGTCGCCGGTGTGGGTGAGGTCGTCGATGCCCGCGGAGGCGGACGTCATGACGGCTTCGGTACGCAGCGGGTTGATCTCCGAGACGGCGCCGACGAACGTGGTCTTGCCCACGCCGAAGCCACCCGCCACCACGATCTTCGCGCTGGTGGTCGACCGGGCCGCGCCGCCGCTAGAGCTTGCGAAGTCCACTGAGCACCCTTTCGAGCAGAGTCACGTCCGGCGTGCCGCCGGTCTCTCCGTTGCCCGGCTGGTGGATCGCCACCATGCCGGCCTCCGCCAGGTCGGCGACGAGGATGCGGGCGACACCGAGCGGCATGTTCAGCAGCGCCGACACCTCGGCCACCGACTTGACCTCGCGGCACAGGTGGCAGATCCGCTGGTGCTCCGGCAGCAGCGTGGCGAGGTGCGCCGGGTCGGCCGTGGTGCTGACCAGCGCCTCGATGGCGAGCTGGTAGCGCGGCCGGGTCCGGCCGCCGGTCATCGCGTACGGACGCACCAGCGGCTGGTCGCCCTCATGTCCGTACTCGTCGACTGAGGCGCCGTACGGATCGTGAGAGGCGGGGGGCGGGGTCATGAATCCTCCGGGCGTGACAGCAAACTCTCTGCCGTCTGATGGGGCCGGTGGGGGGCCGGGTGGGGCGGCCGGACGGTGAACGGTGCCAGGGCGGTACGGAGGGGCGTACCGCCCTGTCGGTCGGTCGTGCGGTGGAGCTGTCCGGGACTGCGTGACCGGCTAGTGGAGCAGGCTGCCCTGGAGCTCCGCGCGGAGATCAGGGGTGAGCACGCTGCCGGCCCGGTCGACCAGCAGCGCCATCTCGTAGCCCACCAGGCCGATGTCGCACTCGGGGTGCGCGAGCACGGCCAGCGAGGATCCGTCGGAGACCTGCATGAGGAAGAGGAAGCCGCGCTCCATCTCCACCACGGTCTGGGCGACGGGGCCCCCCTCGAAGATCCGGGACGCGCCCGCGGTCAGCGAGGTCAGCCCGGACGCGACCGCCGCCAGCTGGTCGGCACGGTCGCGGGGGAATCCTTCGGACATGGCCAGCAGGAGTCCGTCGGCGGAGACCACCACCGTGTGGGACACCCCGGGGGTGTTGTCCACGAAGTTGGTGATCAACCAGTTCAGATTCTGCGCCGCCTGGCTCATCGCGTTCAACTAACGCTCCTGCTGATGGTTCGGACCGAGGTGGTGATTACCCGTGGTCGAGTTACCTGCCTGACGGCCCTGCTGGATACCGCGGCGCAGATTGGTCAGCCGGCCGCGGACGTCATCGGGTGCACGCGAGACCTGGGGGCCGGCCGTGTGGGCCTGCTCCTGGGCGGTCCCGGGTACGAGGTTGGCCTTCGGCACGCGCCGGGGAAGGCCGGAGGTGGTGACGCCGCCGGCCGCGGGCTTGCGCACCCGCTCGGCCTGGCGCACCAGCTCGTCGTTGGGCGAGGTCCGCCAGGCGGCCCCGCCGTTCTGGCGGCCGTCGGCCGGGTCACCGGCCGGACGGGGCGCCGGAGCGGCCTGCTGCGGCGCGGCCGGAGCCGCCGCCTGCTGCTGTGCCTGCTCCTGCTGGAACCAGTTGGTCTCCAGCGTGTCGTACAGCGGCGTACGGCCGTCGCCCGCACCGGCCGGCGGCAGCGCCTCCGGACGGCGCGGCTGCTGGAGCTGCGGCTGCTGCGGACGCTGCTGCTGGACCGGCTCCGGGCGCGGGGCGCCGAAGTCGCCGCTGCCGCCACCGGTGCGCTGACGCGGAGCGGGCGGCTGCGGGGCCTGCTGCTGCGCCTGCGGTACGAAGGGCTGCCGGCCGAACTGCTGCTGCTGGCCGCCCTGGTAGCCCTGCTGCTGCGGGGCGTTCAGGTCCGGACGCGGGAACTGGCCGGTGGCACCGGGACCCTGCTGCTGGTTCTGCTGCTGGTTCTGCTGCGGGGCGCCGAAGTCCGGACGGGGGAACTGGCCGGTGGAGCCGGGGCCCTGCGGCGCGCCGAAGTCGGGACGCGGGAACTGCGCCGTCGACGCCGGGTCGGTGACACCGCCCTGGTACGTCTGGGGCTGCGGGACCTGCTGCTGGTTCTGCTGCTGCGGGCTCTGCTGCGGGGCGCCGAAGTCCGGACGCGGGAACTGGCCGGTGGAACCGGGGCCCTGCGGGGCCGGAGCCGCGAACGACCCCGTCGTCTCCGGGTCCTCGTGACCGCGCGGGGCGTCCAGCGGGGACATCTCCTGCTGCGGGCGGCGGACCGGCTGCCGGGCCTGGTCGTCGCCCCAGCTCGCGGCCTGCGGGCGCTGCGGCTGGGGGTTGCCCCCGGGCAGCTCGGCGCGCGGGAACTCGTACCCACCGGGCTGGTTGGCCCCCGGGGCCTGGCCCGGGCGGCCCTGTCCCCCTTGGCCCTGCGGCCCGGGAGGTGTCCCCAGCGGCGCGCCGGGTCCGGCCTGCGGCCCGCCCTGGCTGCCCCACACGTCCGTGCGGGAGGGGATGGCGCTCGCGGCGCCGCCGATGAGACCGCCACCGCCGGGGCCCGGCCGCAGCGGCTCGGAGCCCTGCGGGGCCTGCGGCGCCTGCGGGATCTGCGGCAGCTGACCGGTCCGGTCGAGCTGGGCGTTCTGCGGCTGCGGGGTGCGGGACTGCGGGGCGCCCTGCGGGCCGCCCGCGAGCGGGGCACCGTCACGGGCGGGCAGCGCGGCCCGGGGACCGCTCGTACCGACCTGACCGCGCGGCGCGCCGGCGCCCGTACCGAGGCGTCCGGCCGTCGCCGAGGGCGCACCGCCCTGGCCCGGACGGCCGCCGGGGCCGCCGGCAGCGCCGGGACCGGCGGGCAGCCGGCCGCCGGGAGCGCCGGAACCCTGCGGCACGGCGCCCTGGCCACCGGCACCCGGCTTGGGCATCGGGGGCTTCTTGCCGCCCTGGGCGACGTCGACCGGCAGCATGACGAGCGCGGTGGTGCCGCCCGAGTCGGAGGGGCGCAGCTGGATGCGGATGCCGTGTCGCAGGGACAGGCGGCCGACCACGAACAGACCCATGCGGCGGGAGACGGAGACGTCCACGGTGGGCGGCGAGGCGAGCCGCTCGTTGATCGCGGCGAGGTCCTCGGGGGAGAGGCCGATGCCGGTGTCGTGGATCTCGACGAGCACCCGGCCGTCGGGCAGCGCGTGACCGGTGACGCGGACCTTGGTCTGCGGCGAGGAGAACGAGGTGGCGTTCTCGAGGAGCTCGGCGAGGAGGTGCACGAGGTCGTTGACGACCCGGCCGGCGACCTCGGTCGCGGGGACCGCGGCGAGTTCGATGCGCTCGTACTGCTCCACCTCGGAGGCGGCGGCGCGGAGCACGTCGACCAGCGGGACCGGGCGGGTCCAGCGGCGGCCCGGCTCCTCACCGGCGAGGACGAGGAGGTTCTCACCGTTACGGCGCATGCGCGTCGCGAGGTGGTCGAGCTTGAAGAGCGAGGACAGCTGGTCCGGGTCGGCCTCGCGGGACTCCAGCTCGGAGATGAGCGAGAGCTGGCGCTGGATGAGGCCCTGGGAGCGCCGCGAGAGGTTGGTGAACATCGCGTTGACGTTGCCCCGGAGGAGGGCCTGCTCGGCGGCGAGGCGGACGGCCTCGCGGTGCACGTCGTCGAAGGCCGCGGCCACCTGGCCGATCTCGTCCCGGGAGTGCACACCGACGGACTCGACGGAGGTGTCGACGTCCTGCGGGTCGGACTCGGAGAGCTGCTTGACGAGCTCGGGCAGGCGTTCCTGGGCGACCTTGGTCGCGGTGTCCTGGAGCCGGCGCAGCGAGCGGATCATGGACCGGGCCACGACGAAGGCGCCGATGAGCGAGACGCCGAGGACGAGGAGGATCAGCGCACCGTTGATGATGGCGTCGCGCTGCGACTCCTGCCGCAGTTCACGGGCCATCGTCTCCATGTCGCCGAGCAGACCGCGCTCGATGCGGTTCATGGCGGCGATCTTGGTGCCGTACTCGTCGGTGAAGTTGAGGTGGCCGCGCTTGGGGCCGCTCTGCATGGCGTCGTCCATGTTGAGGACGCGCTCGGCGTACTTCTCCGCGGCGGTGATCGACGGGTTGCCGGTGTTGAGGGACGCGGTCCGCTCGGTGGCGTCACCACCGGTCGACTCGTAGATCGCCTGGAAGGACTTGAGCTCGACGCCCTCGGAGTTGAGGGCGGCCTCGCCGTACAGCCGGTCACCCTGCTGGATGGAGCCGGAGGTCTTGTCGCCGGCGGGCAGCGCCGCCGCGATGATCGCCTGCTGGATGGAGGCGTACTCCTTGGCGGACGAGAACGCGGCGAGCGCGCGGGTCCGCTTGATCATCTCGGGGTTGCTGGTCGCCTGCGCCATGTCCTGCGAGAGGCTGAGCAGCGAGCGGATGAGGCGGCTGTAGGCCTCGACCGTCACCGAGTGGGAGACGCCCTTCTCGTAGGCGTTGCCCCGGATGGTGTTCAGCTGGATGACCTGCGAGGCGATCTGGCTGACGTTCTGCCGGATGCTGCGCAGGGCCTCGTCGCCCTCGGTGGCCGGGATGTCCTCGGTGGCCTCCAGGAAGGCCTTGTACTCGCGGTCCGTCTTACGGCGCGGGTTGGCGACCTGGTAGTCGCTGACCGGGCGGCCGTTGGCCAGCGGACCGGCGGACAGGTCGCGCTCGGACTGCAGGGCCTGGGCGAGGTCGGTCGCCTCACGGGTCAGCTTGGTGAGCAGCTGCATGTGGTCGAGCTGCTCCATGTCCTGGAGCGACTCGCTGATGCGGATGCCGCCCAGGGTGGTCGCGGCGACCACGGGGAGGGTGAGGAGCGCGACCAAACGGGTGGAGATGCGCCAGTTGCGCAGGGCTATTCGCGGGCCGACCTCGTTCTCGGCCCGGGCCTTCGGGGGTGCCTCGGACGGCTCGGCGGAAGCGGCCGCGGCGCTGGTGCGCCTGCCGCCGTCACCGCCGTCGCCGGACGGTCCCTGACCCTGGTTCGGGGTGTGCGAGGCCGAGGGACCGCGGTCGGTCCCGGCGCGCGGTTCCTGCTCCGCCGGAGCATCCGCGCGGCCCTGGCGGGCCTGGGGAGACCCCGAGCCATCCCTCTTGAAACGTCCCTGCACTAGCGTCGCAACCTCTGGACCAGGCGTCCTTCCGGATGAACGGAGAGGACGGTGTCGGCGTCAATCGGGGTGTGTGGAGCACCCCAGGTGGTCGTCGGTGACCGGCGCAGTTCCCCCTTCCCCGCCACTCGGCCGGCGCTGCGTTGCGCCCCCTGCGCGCCGGCTTGAAACCCGCGGCGGTGCGTGGAATTCCAGCACAGTGCCGGATCTCCAACAAGGGCCGCGTGTCGCGCCGGGAGGGTCATGACAACCCGTGCGCATCCTGTCACGGCATGTAGAAGATGATCACGGAGGATTCGGACTTTTCCTCTCCAATGGCTCCGCGTGCCCGTGTGTCCCAGTCGACATGATCAGGAGCGGAATACAGCCTTCAGTGGCGGAATGTCCCTTTCCGTGACCTCGGGGGACAGTCCGTAATGCCCGGTATGTATCGCGATTGGTGAGCAAACTCACACGATGATCGATGTCTTAGCCATGCATTCGAAGGGAATCGCATGTTTAGCCTGACGCTTTACACCCCTTCGCGCCCGAACGCGGCGCCCGTTCCGGAACAAGGTCAGATCACCGCGATGAAGACGACGACGCCCGGCACCACGACGGCGAACCCCCGCCGCTCCACCCTCGTCCACCTCACGGACGCCGCAGAGCTCGGCCGCCCCGCGGTCCCCGAGTACGCGGCCGAGCTGCCGGCGAAGACGGCGAACCCCCGCCGCACCGTCCTCATGCAGCCCCCGGCCCCGTACCAGCCCCAGCCGTACGCCACCGCGTCCCGCTGACCCGAACCCCGAACACCGGCCCCGGGGCCCCGTGACCTGGGGCCCCATCCGCATGACCCGTGTCATCGGACCCGCTGATATCGCCGCTCGGCCGCCCCCGCGCCGCGTTAGCCTGGAGCGTCAGACTCCAGCCAGCATCAAGTGAGGGGCGACAGCACTCGTGCGCATCGCCAGATTCTCCATCGACGGCAATGTCGCCTTCGGCGCCGTCGAGGGCGAGGGAACGGTCGAGTCCGGCGGCCTCGTCCTCGACATCATCAAGGGCATCCCGTACACCGACTTCGAGCTCAGCGGCACCAAGGTCCCGCTCAGCAAGGTACGGCTCCTGCCGCCGGTGCTCCCCAACAAGGTCGTGGCCATCGGCCGCAACTACGCGGAGCACGCCGCCGAACTCGGCAACGAGGTCCCCGACGTCCCCGTCGCCTTCTTCAAGCCCACCACCTCGGTGATCGGCCCCGGCGACGCCATCGAGTACCCCTCCTTCTCCAACGAGCTGCACCACGAGGCCGAACTGGCCGTGGTCATCGGCCGCATGTGCCGCGAGGTGCCCCGCGAGCGCGTCAAGGACGTCGTCTTCGGCTACACCTGCGCCAACGACGTCACCGCCCGCGACGCCCAGCAGCGCGAGAAGCAGTGGGCCCGCGCCAAGGGCTTCGACACCTCCTGCCCGCTGGGCCCCTGGGTCGAGACGGACCTGAGCATCGCCGCCGCGAGCGACCTGACCATCCAGGCCACGGTCAACGGCGAACAGCGCCAGCTGGGTCGGACGAGCGACATGATCCGCTCCATCGAGGACCTGGTCGTCCACATCACCGAGGCCATGACGCTGCTCCCCGGCGACGTCATCCTCACCGGCACCCCCGCCGGGGTCGGCCCCCTCAACGTCGGCGACGAGGTCGCCGTCACCATCGAAGGCATCGGCACTCTCACCAATAAGGTGATCAAGCGTGGCTAACGCGAATATCCGCGTCCGTTTCTGTCCCTCGCCGACCGGCAACCCCCACGTGGGCCTGGTCCGCACCGCCCTCTTCAACTGGGCCTTCGCCCGGCACAACGAGGGCACCATGGTCTTCCGCATCGAGGACACCGACGCAGCTCGGGACTCCGAGGAGTCGTACAACCAGCTGCTCGACTCCCTGAAGTGGCTCGGCCTCGACTGGGACGAGGGCCCGGAGGTCGGCGGCCCGCACGCCCCGTACCGCCAGTCGCAGCGGATGGACATCTACAAGGACGTCGCCGACAAGCTGCTCGCCGGCGGGTACGCGTACCCGTGCTACTGCACCACCGAGGAGCTCGACGAGCGCCGGGAGGCCGCCCGCGCCGCCGGCCGCCCCTCCGGCTACGACGGCCACTGCCGCGACCTCACCCCGGAGCAGAAGTCGGCGTACGAGGCCGAGGGCCGCGCGTCGATCGTCCGCTTCCGGATGCCCGACGAGCCGATCACCTTCACCGACCTGGTCCGCGGCGAGCTCACCTTCACCCCGGAGAACGTGCCGGACTACGGCATCCTCCGGGCCAACGGCGCCCCGCTGTACACCCTGGTCAACCCGGTCGACGACGCCCTGATGGAGATCACCCACGTCCTGCGCGGCGAGGACCTGCTCTCCTCCACCCCCCGCCAGGTCGCGCTCTACAAGGCGCTGATCGAGCTCGGCATCGCCAAGGAGATCCCCTCCTTCGGCCACCTGCCGTACGTCATGGGCGAGGGCAACAAGAAGCTCTCCAAGCGCGACCCGCAGGCCTCCCTCAACCTCTACCGGGAGCGCGGCTTCCTCCCGTCGGGCCTGCTGAACTACCTCTCGCTCCTCGGCTGGTCCTTCTCGGCCGACCAGGACCTCTTCACCGTCCCCGAGATGGTGGCGAAGTTCGACATCGCCGACGTCAACGCCAACCCGGCGCGCTTCGACCTCAAGAAGGCCGAGTCGATCAACGCCGACCACATCCGGATGCTGAACGTGAAGGCCTTCGCCGAGGCCTGTGAGCCCTGGCTCCGGGCCCCGCACGCCCCCTGGGCGCCGGAGGACTTCGACCAGGCCGCCTGGGAGGCCATCGCGCCGCACGCCCAGACCCGGCTCACCGTCCTCTCGGACATCACGGCCAACGTGGACTTCCTCTTCCTGCCCGAGCCGGTCTTCGACCAGCCCTCGTGGGACAAGGCGATGAAGGGCGAGCCGGCGGCCCTGCTCACCACCGCCCGGGAGAAGCTCGCGGCGGCCGACTGGAGCGACCCCGAGTCCCTCAAGAACGCCGTCCTGGCCGCAGGCGAGGCCCACGGCCTCAAGCTCGGCAAGGCGCAGGCCCCGGTCCGCGTCGCGGTCACCGGCCGCACGGTCGGCCTGCCGCTCTTCGAGTCCCTGGAGATCCTGGGCGAGGAGAAGACCCTGGCCCGCATCGACGCGGCTCTGGCGAAGCTCACCGCCTGACCCCTCCCGCGCGGTACGGTCGTGCCATGACCATCCGCGCGGTGCTGTGGGACGTCGACGACACGATCTTCGACTACGCCCGCGCCGACCGCGTCGGCATGAGCGCGCACCTGACGGCCGAGGGCCTGGTGGACGGATACGCATCCGTCGACCAGGCCCTCGGTCGTTGGCGGGAGCTCACGGCGATCCACTGGCGGATCTTCGAGGCCGGCGGGGTCGACTTCCAGGAGCAGCGGCGGGAGCGCGTCCGCGCCTTCCTGGAGCGGCCCGGGCTGACCGCCGCGGAGGCCGACGGCTGGTTCGAGCGGTACGTCGCCCACTACGAGGCGGCCTGGGAGCTCTTCCCCGACGCGGTGCCCGTCCTGGACCTCCTGGCCGATGACTATCGTCACGGGATTCTGTCCAACTCCAGCCTGCTCAACCAGGACCACAAGCTCCGCGCCCTGGGCGTGCGCGAACGCTTCGAGGCCGTCGTGTGCGCCGCGGAGCTGGGGGTGGCCAAGCCGGCCGCCGAGGCCTTCCACGCCGCCTGTACCGCGCTTGACCTGCACCCGAGCGAGGTGGTGTACGTGGGGGACCAGCCCGACATCGACGCCAGGGGCGCGACGGAAGCCGGGCTTCAGGGCATCTGGCTGGACCGCGCGGGCACCGGCGGACGGCCCGAGCTGAAGCGGATCACGAGCCTCCATGAGCTTCCGGGCCTGCTCCGGGGGCATACCCGTTTTGGAGCGCAGTCCACCTTCAGGTAATGTTCTTCCTGCGCCGAGGGGAACAAGCCGAAAGGCAAGAACCCGGAAAGCGCAAGCCGAGCAAGATCCCCCTGGTGGGGAAGTTGCCCCGGTGGCCTATGGTGTAATTGGCAGCACGACTGATTCTGGTTCAGTTAGTCTTGGTTCGAGTCCAGGTAGGCCAGCTCGCAGAGCTCATCTGCACCGTACGTGGATCTCATCCACAAAGCCCCCGTTGTGTAGCGGCCTAGCACGCTGCCCTCTCAAGGCAGTAGCGCCGGTTCGAATCCGGTCGGGGGTACAGATCCATCCTGTAGATCACTTGGGTAGCTCCCGGTGGATCTACGGTGACATCACCCGGTTCCGACCGGGTGGGATCGCTAGGGCCCCCGTTGTGTAGCGGCCTAGCACGCCGCCCTCTCAAGGCGGTAGCGCCGGTTCGAATCCGGTCGGGGGTACGACGCTGGTCTAACCACGTATTGGTCTATGGTGTAATTGGCAGCACGACTGATTCTGGTTCAGTTAGTCTAGGTTCGAGTCCTGGTAGACCAGCTCGGATCTGCGGAAACGTATGATCCAAAGCCCCCGTTGTGTAGCGGCCTAGCACGCCGCCCTCTCAAGGCGGTAGCGCCGGTTCGAATCCGGTCGGGGGTACAGAACGAAGAAGCCCTTCCCTTCGGGGGAGGGCTTCTTCGCTGTTCGCCCGTCGGCACACACAACTCCGGCCCACCGCTGCGGCGTTGGAGCGGTGGGCCGGGGAACGAACAGGGGACGGAAGAGCGTCAGCCGGTACGGCGGAGCGCCTCGGAGAGACGGGCCGCGGCGTCGATGACGGCCTGGGCGTGCATACGGCCCGGGTGGCGTGTCAGACGCTCGATCGGACCGGAGACCGACACGGCGGCCACCACACGGTTCGACGGGCCGCGTACGGGCGCGGAGACGGACGCGACGCCCGGCTCCCGCTCACCGATCGACTGGGCCCAGCCGCGGCGCCGTACGCCCGACAGGGCCGTCGCGGTGAAGCGGGCGCCCTGGAGGCCGCGGTGCAGCCGCTCGGGCTCCTCCCAGGCCATCAGGATCTGCGCGGACGAGCCGGCCTTCATCGTCAGCGTCGAGCCGACCGGCACGGTGTCCCGCAGGCCCGAGAGCCGCTCGGCCGCCGCCACGCAGATGCGCATGTCGCCCTGCCGGCGGTAGAGCTGGGCGCTCTCGCCGGTGACGTCACGCAGATGCGTCAGCACCGGGCCCGCGGTCGCGAGCAGACGGTCCTCGCCGGCCGCGGCGGCGAGCTCCGCGAGGCGCGGTCCGAGGATGAACCGGCCCTGCATGTCACGCGCCACCATCCGGTGGTGTTCCAGTGCCACGGCCAGTCGGTGGGCCGTGGGTCGTGCGAGTCCCGTCGCCGCGACCAGTCCTGCGAGGGTGGCCGGACCGGACTCCAGGGCGCTCAGGACAAGGGCTGCCTTGTCGAGAACGCCTACGCCGCTAGAGTTGTCCATGCAACGATATTCGCGTCTCACTCTGTGAAACGCAAGTTCAATTTTCCGAGGAACTTGTCACTCTGGTGAGGCGGCCGCACAACGGCCCGCGAAACGGGTCTCTAGTTGTGCCGGCGTAGACGTCGGCCGGAGGGAAAGCGATGGGTAGGACACTCGCGGAGAAGGTCTGGGACGACCACGTCGTCCGGCGCGCCGAGGGCGAGCCCGACCTCCTCTTCATCGATCTGCACCTGCTGCACGAGGTGACCAGCCCCCAGGCCTTCGACGGCCTGCGCCAGAACGGCCGGCAGGTGCGGCGCCTCGACCTCACCATCGCCACCGAGGACCACAACACCCCGACCCTCGACATCGACAAGCCGATCGCCGACCCGGTCTCCCGCGCCCAGATCGAGACCCTCCGTAAGAACTGTGCCGAGTTCGGCGTCCGGCTGCACCCGCTGGGCGACGTCGAGCAGGGCGTCGTCCACGTGGTGGGACCCCAGCTGGGCCTGACCCAGCCCGGCACCACCGTGGTCTGCGGCGACTCGCACACCTCCACGCACGGCGCCTTCGGCGCGCTGGCGTTCGGCATCGGCACCAGCCAGGTCGAGCACGTGCTCGCCACCCAGACGCTGCCGCTGGCCCGCCCCAAGACGATGGCCATCACCATCGACGGCGAGCTGCCCGAGGACGTCACCGCCAAGGACGTCATCCTGGCGATCATCGCCAAGATCGGCACCGGCGGCGGCCAGGGCTACATCCTGGAGTACCGCGGTTCCGCCGTCGAGAAGCTCTCGATGGAAGCCCGGATGACCATCTGCAACATGTCGATCGAGGCCGGCGCCCGCGCGGGCATGATCGCCCCCGACGAGACCACCTTCGCGTACCTCAAGGGCCGCGCCCACGCCCCCGAGGGCGAGGACTGGGACGCCGCCGTCGCGTACTGGAAGACCCTGCGGTCCGACGAGGACGCGGTCTTCGACGCCGAGGTCGTCATCGACGCCGCCTCCCTGGCGCCGTTCGTCACCTGGGGCACCAACCCGGGCCAGGGCGCGCCGCTTTCGGCGAACGTCCCCGACCCGGCTTCGTACGAAGACGCTTCGGAGCGCTTGGCCGCCGAAAAGGCCCTGGAGTACATGGGGTTGACCGCCGGACAGCCGCTGCGCGACATCAAGGTCGACACCGTCTTCGTAGGCTCCTGCACCAACGGCCGCATCGAGGACCTGCGCAACGCCGCGGACCTGCTGCAGGGCCGCAAGGTCGCCGACGGCGTCCGGATGCTGGTCGTCCCCGGCTCGGTCCGGGTCGCCCTGCAGGCCGTCGAGGAGGGCCTGGACAAGGTCTTCAAGGACGCGGGGGCCGAATGGCGGCACGCGGGCTGCTCGATGTGCCTGGGCATGAACCCCGACCAACTGGCGCCCGGTGAGCGCTCCGCGTCCACCTCCAACCGCAACTTCGAGGGCCGGCAGGGCAAGGGCGGCCGGACCCACCTGGTCTCGCCCCAGGTCGCCGCCGCCACCGCCGTGCTGGGCCACCTGGCCTCCCCGGCCGATCTGTCCGACGTCGCCACCACCGCGGGGGTCTGAGGAACCATGGAAGCTTTCACCACGCACACCGGCCGGGCCGTCCCGCTGCGCCGCAGCAACGTCGACACCGACCAGATCATCCCGGCGCACTGGCTGAAGAAGGTCACCCGCGACGGCTTCGAGGACGGGCTCTTCGAGGCCTGGCGCAAGGACGCGCAGTTCGTGCTCAACCGCCCCGAGCGGCAGGGCGCCACCGTCCTGGTGGCCGGCCCCGACTTCGGCACCGGCTCCTCCCGTGAGCACGCCGTCTGGGCGCTCCAGAACTACGGCTTCCAGACGGTGATCTCCTCCCGCTTCGCCGACATCTTCCGCGGCAACTCGCTGAAGAACGGCCTGCTCACCGTGGTGCTGCCGCA
This sequence comes from Streptomyces venezuelae ATCC 10712, assembly GCF_008639165.1. Classification (NCBI taxonomy): domain Bacteria; kingdom Bacillati; phylum Actinomycetota; class Actinomycetes; order Kitasatosporales; family Streptomycetaceae; genus Streptomyces; species Streptomyces venezuelae. Next base: position 5,673,231 of record NZ_CP029197.1, read on the forward strand.
GGAGACGGTCGACGCCCTCTGGGAGCTGACCGAGGCCGACCCCACCGCCGAGATCACCGTCGACCTGGAGCGGCGCAAGGTCCTGGCCGCCGGGATCGACGCCGACTTCGAGCTCGACGAGAACGCCCGCTGGCGGCTCCTGAACGGACTCGACGACATCAGCCTCACCCTTCAGAACGAAGCCGACATCGCGGCCTACGAGGCGGCGCGACCGGCCTTCAAGCCCCGTACAATTACGGTCTGAGCAGCGCTTTTCCAAGACTGCGCCCCCCACCGCCCGGTGGGGGGCGCAGTCGCTTGTTGAGACCCTGTCGGGCGACAACTCGCCCTAGATGGCACAATCGGTGCATGGAACGCGACAGCCAACTCGAGCTCTACGAGGCAGTCGCCGCCCGATTGAAGGAAGCGCACACAAGGGTGCGCTCACTGCAAGTCCCGGAGGGCGTAAGGATGGCGCTGTCCCGGAAGCTGCTGGTCGTGACGGCCGCGGCGAAGCACGATCTCAAGGACGCGGCAACGCGTCTGGACCGGTTGATGAAGGACCTCGACGAGGGCCGATTCCCAGAGGACGACTGACACCAGGAACTCCGCAGCGGATCTTCCGCGTTGCGGCACTAGGGTGATTAGCCCGTTTCGTGTTTGATTTGCGGTATATACATGCCTAACGTGCGAAAAAGCTTGAACACTTTCGTTCTGGCAATGTCTCCGAAGGGGAAGACGTGAACAAGGCGCAGCTCGTAGAAGCGATTGCCGACAAGATGGGCGGTCGCCAGCAGGCCGCCGAAGCCGTCGACCACGTGCTCGACGCCATCGTGCGTGCCGTGGTCGGCGGCGACCGGGTCTCTGTGACGGGTTTCGGCTCGTTCGAGAAGGTCGACCGCCCGGCCCGCTACGCCCGCAACCCGCAGACGGGTGAGCGGGTGCGGGTCAAGAAGACCTCGGTCCCCCGCTTCCGTGCCGGTCAGGGCTTCAAGGACCTGGTCAGCGGCTCGAAGAAGCTCCCCAAGGGCGGCGAGGTCTCCGTCAAGAAGGCCCCCAAGGGCAGCCTGACCGGCGGCGCCTCCGCCACCGTGAAGAAGGCCGCCGCCAAGAAGGCGACCACCGCCAAGAAGGCCGCCGCGAAGAAGGCGACCCCGGCGAAGAAGACCGCCACGGCCGCCGCGAAGAAGGCGACCCCGGCGAAGAAGACCACCACGGCCGCCGCGAAGAAGACCTCCGCCGCCGCCAAGAAGACCACCACGGCCGCCGCGAAGAAGACCTCCGCCGCGACCAAGAAGACCACCACGGCCGCCGCGAAGAAGGCGACCAAGGCCACCGCCAAGAAGACCGCGCCGGCCGCGAAGAAGGCCACGGCGACGAAGGCGCCCGCGAAGAAGACGACGGCGCGCAAGACGACCGCCAAGAAGACCGCCGCCAAGAAGTAGGACGAGCGGTAGACACCCGCCGGGCCGGGCTCCCCCCAGGGAGCCCGGCCCGCGGCGCGTCCGGACGCCCCGCCAGGGGCCTCAGAAGGTCTGGAGCGTCACCAGGGTGATCCGCAGGCCGGCGCCGGACGTGCCCGGCTCGGCCTCGATGCGCACCCGCTGCCCCGGCCGCAGCAGCCGCAGCCCGCCCGCCTCGAAGGCCGCCGCCCCGAACTCCACGGGGGTGCCGTCGTCGAGCAGCACACTGCCGCTGCGGGTCTCGGGGTCGTACGTGAACGCGGTCGCCTGCATGGACCGCAGCCTATCCGGCCGCCGGCAGCCACCGGGCGGCCGTCCGCGGGCCGAGCCCCAGCTTCCCGGCCGCCGCGAGATCCTCGCCGGTGTCCACGTCCCGGCGTACGGAATCCACCCCGGCCAGTGTGATTTCCACGGCTCCCGAGGACAAATGCCGAAGCCTCGACGCACCTCCGAATGCCGGTTCCAATTCCACCCCCGGACCCGCCGAGAGGAACGTCGTACCTATTTCGGCGGCATCCGCGAGAAATGCCCTCGGAAATTTCCGGGCCGCGTCGAGGACCCGCGTCAGCTCCGCCGGCCGCAACGCCGGCAGGTCCGCGTTGAGCGCCGCCACGCGCGCGTACGGCCGCCGGGCACGCACCGCGCGGACCCCGTGCGCGAGGGCCGCGTTGAGCCCCGCCGCCGGGGTGTCCGGGACGATCCGCGCCCCCAGCGAGGCCAGCGCCGAGGCGGCCGCCGGATCGTCCGTGACCACCGCCACATCCCGTACCCGCGGGCAGTTCAGCACGGCGCCCACCGTGTCCTCGGCGAACGCCAGCGCGAGCCGGGGGCGCAGCCGCGTCCCGGCCGCCACGGCCAGCCTGCTCTTCGCCAGGGCGAGCGGCTTGAGGGGAACGACCAGCGACCAGCCGTCGTCCGCGGCCTCGTCCGGGTGCGCCGGGCGCGCCGGATGCGCCGAGTGTGCCGGGTGCGTCGGGTACGTCGGGTGCCGAGTGTTCATCGCGGCCCATTCTGTCCCGCCCACGCGGTACTCCCCAGGGCCCGGGGCGTACCGTGTCACTCGACAGAGCAGGAGCCGGGGGCGACACTTGACCCCCTGCCAGCCAGTCCCGGAGAAAGGTGTCCGAGTGCCCCGCCGCAGAATCGGCTTCTGGTACCGCCTCGCGGCGGTCATCGCCAAACCCCCCCTGGTGGTTCTGTTCAAGCGGGACTGGCGCGGTATGGAGCACATTCCGGCCGACGGCGGTTTCATCACCGCGGTCAACCACAACTCCTACCTGGACCCGCTGTCGTACGCGCACTACCAGTACAACACCGGCCGGGTCCCGCGCTTCCTGGCCAAGGCGGGCCTCTTCAAGAGCGGCTTCGTCGGCACGATGCTCCGCAACACCGGCCAGATCCCCGTCTACCGCGAGACGACCAACGCGCTCGACGCGTTCCGTGCCGCCGTCGACGCCATCGAGCGCGGCGAGTGCGTCGCCTTCTACCCCGAGGGCACCCTCACCCGCGACCCCGACATGTGGCCCATGGCCGGCAAGACCGGCGCCGCGCGCGTCGCGCTGCTCACCAAGGTCCCCGTCATCCCGGTGGCCCAGTGGGGCGCCAACCTCGCGATGCCGCCGTACGCCAAGGAGAACAAGCTCAGCCTGTTCCCCCGCAAGACGCTGATCGTGCAGGCCGGTCCGCCCGTCGACCTCTCCCGCTTCGACGGCCTCGAGCCCACGCCCGAGGTGCTCCGCGAGGCGACCGAGGTCATCATGGCCGCCATCACCGCGATCCTGGAGCAGGTCCGCGGCGAGCAGGCGCCCGCCGAGCCGTACGACCACCGCAAGGCGCGGCTGGAGCAGCGGCGCAAGGCCGCCGAAGGGGGCACCAAGTGACCAAGGCAGCCGTCTTCGGGAACGGATCCTGGGGCACCGCCTTCGCGATGGTGCTCGCCGACGCGGGCTGCGAGGTGAGCCTCTGGGGCCGCCGCGCCGAACTCGCCAAGGAGATCAACGCCGGCCGGGTCAACCCCGACTACCTGCCGGGCGTCGAACTCCCCGCGGCGATCACCGCCACCGCCGACCCGGCCGAGGCCGCCCACGACGCCGACTTCACCGTCCTCGTCGTGCCCTCCCAGACCCTGCGCGGCAACCTCGCCGCCTGGGCGCCGATGCTGGCGCCCGACACCGTCCTCGTCTCCCTCATGAAGGGCGTCGAACTCGGCACCGCCAAGCGGATGAGCGAGGTCATCACCGAGGTCGCCGACGTGCCCGCCGAGCGCGTGGCCGTCCTCACCGGCCCCAACCTGGCCAAGGAGATCGCCGCCCGGCAGCCCGCCGCCGCGGTCGTCGCCTGCGTCGACGAGACGGTCGCCCAGCGGCTCCAGGCCGCCTGCATCACCCCGTACTTCCGCCCGTACACCAACACCGACGTGGTGGGCTGCGAGCTCGGCGGCGCCGTGAAGAACGTCATCGGCCTCGCCGTCGGCATCGCCAACGGCATGGGCCTCGGCGACAACTCCAAGGCCACGCTCATCACCCGCGGCCTCGCCGAGACCACCCGGCTCGGCCTCGCGATGGGCGCCGACCCGCTCACCTTCTCCGGTCTCGCCGGCCTCGGCGACCTCGTCGCCACCTGCTCCTCGCCGCTCTCCCGGAACAACACCTTCGGCACCAACCTCGGCCGCGGGATGACCCTCCAGGAGACCATCGCGGCCACCAAGCAGACCGCCGAGGGCGTCAAGTCCTGCGAGTCGGTGCTCGATCTGGGCCGCCGCCACGGCGTCGACATGCCCATCACCGAGACCGTCGTGTCGATCGTCCACGACGGCAAGCCGCCGATCGTCGCGCTCAAGGAACTCATGTCCCGCAGCGCGAAGCCCGAGCGCCGCTAGGCGGTCCTCCGGAACGGCCCGCCCCGCACCCCCCTCCGCGACGCTGCGCCGGACGCGCGCGGGGGGAGCGGGGGCGCAAGGCCGTTCGGGAGCCGCAGGGTACGCTCATCGCGATATGAGCGAGAACACCCAGAGCCCCCGCAAGCCGCGCGTGGCCGTCGTCTTCGGCGGACGCAGCTCCGAGCACGCCATCTCCGTCGTCACGGCGGGCGCCGTCCTGAGCGCCATCGACCGGGACAAGTACGACGTGCTGCCCATCGGCATCACGACGGACGGGCGCTGGGCGCTCACCGCCGACGCCCCCGAGCGCATGGCCATCGCCGACCGCGCCCTGCCGAACGTCGCCGACCTGGCCGAGTCCGAGACCGGCGGCGTCGTCCTCTCCGTCGACCCCGCCGACCGCCAGGTCGTCCTCACCGAGCCCGGTGCCGTGCCCAAGGCCCTCGGCGAGGTCGACGTGGTCTTCCCGATGCTCCACGGCCCCTACGGCGAGGACGGCACCCTCCAGGGCCTCCTGGAGCTCTCCGGCGTCCCCTACGTCGGCGCGGGCGTCCTCGCCTCCGCCGTCGGCCAGGACAAGGAGTACATGAAGCGGGTCTTCGTCTCCTTCGGCCTCCCCGTCGGACCGTACGAGGTCATCCGGCCCCGCGAGTGGGAGCAGAACCCGGCGGCCGCCCGCAAGAAGATCGTCGAGTTCGCCGCCGAGCACGGCTGGCCGCTCTTCGTGAAGCCGGCCCGCGGCGGCTCCTCCATGGGCATCACCAAGGTCGACGACCTCTCCGGCCTCGACGAGGCCATCGAGGAGGCCCGGCGCCACGACCCCAAGATCCTCGTCGAGTCGCTGCTGCGCGGCCGGGAGATCGAGTGCGGCGTCCTGGAGTTCGAGGACGGCCCGCGCGCCAGCGTGCCGGCCGAGATCCCGCCGGTCACGAACCACGACTTCTACGACTTCGAGGCCAAGTACATCGACTCGGCCTCCGGCATCGTGCCCGCGCCGATCGGCGACGAGGCCACCGCCGAGATCCAGCGCCTGGCCGTCGCCGCCTACGAGGCGGTGTCCTGCGAGGGCCTGGTGCGCGCCGACTTCTTCCTCACCGAGGACGGCGACTTCGTCATCAACGAGATCAACACCATGCCGGGCTTCACGCCGATCTCGATGTATCCGCGCATGTGGCAGGAGAGCGGCGTGAGCTACCCCGAGCTCGTCGACCGGCTCATCCAGGCCGCGCTGACCCGCTCCACGGGCCTGCGCTGACCGGTCCGTACCCCGGAAGACCGTGCCGGCGCCCCTCAGAGGCTGTTCGGCACGGTCTTCCGTACGGGATCGGCGAGATCCGCCAGCGGCGTCATGTCGTGCGCGTACCGCTCGTCGAGCGTCACCTCGACATAGGTCTTCCGGTACGTGGTGGTGAACCGGGGCCCGCTGCCCGCCGGGCGCTCCAGCATCCAGTTCACGCCGTTCGCCTCGATGCCCTGCGCTTTGGGATCGCTCATCTTTTCGGGCCGGGGCACCCCGCAGCGCAGTACGATCGCACCGTCACCCCAGCCGGCGGTCAACTCGGAGCCGGGCTCCGGGTCACTCCGCTCCAGCCCCGACACGGTGTCCGGAAGCTCCTTCGCCAGTGCCTGGCAGAAGGCCGCCTCCGCCGCCGGGGGGCTGGGAACCTCGACGGACGCCGCGGCGTCCGACGAGGAGCAGCCGGCGACGGCCAGCAGCAGAACGGCTGCCGAGACGGCGGCGGGCAGGCCGAAGGGCCGGTGGGAAGACATCACCGGCCAAGCGTAGACGGGGGCTACAGATGAACGACCGGGCAGGTGAGGGTGCGCGTGATGCCGTCCACTTGCTGGACCTTGGCGACCACCATGCGGCCCAGCTCGTCGACGGTGTCCGCCTGCGCGCGAACGATCACGTCGTACGGGCCGGTCACGTCTTCGGCCTGGAGCACCCCCGGGATCTTGGAGATGGTGTCGGCGACGGTCGACGCCTTGCCCACCTCGGTCTGGATGAGGATGTACGCCTGAACCACGGAACCTCCAGGGCGACCACGAGGATCTTGTGGGAGAAAGGGACGCCACGGTACCGCGTCGCCGCGGGCCGCGGGGAGACCTGCGCGTCCCGAGGCGTTCGCGGGGTGGCGTACGCAGGACAGAAGTTGACGGTCTACTTGACGGTACCCAGCACGGTGACGGCCCGCGACCCGCGGCGCGCGACCACGCGCCCCCGCCCGCCGGCCGGCACGAAGACACGAGGTGAGGCGCGGTGAAGGGCACAGTCGGAGAGCTGGGCGAGTTCGGGCTCATCAGGGAGCTCACGTCCCGGCTCACCTCCACCCCGGCGGTACGGGTCGGGCCGGGCGACGACGCCGCGGTCGTCTCCGCCCCCGACCGGCGCGTGGTGGCCAGCACGGACATCCTCCTCGAAGGACGTCACTTCCGCCGCGACTGGTCGACGGCGTACGACGTCGGCCGCAAGGCCGCCGCGCAGAACCTCGCCGACATCGCCGCCATGGGCGCGGTCCCCACCGCCCTCCTCCTCGGCCTCGTCGTGCCCGCCGAACTCCCGGTCACCTGGCCCACCGAACTCATGGACGGCCTGCGCGACGAATGTCAGGTCGCGGGCGCGGCGGTGGTCGGCGGCGACGTCGTCCGGGGCGACACGATCATGGTCTCCATCACCGCCCTCGGCGACCTCCGCAACCACGACCCGGTCACCCGGGGCGGCGCCCAGCCCGGCGACGTCGTCGCCTACACCGGCTGGCTCGGCTGGTCCGCCGCCGGATACGCGGTGCTCTCCCGGGGCTTCCGCTCGCCGCGCGCCTTCGTCGAGGCCCACCGCAGGCCCGAACCGCCGTACCACGCGGGCCCCGCGGCCGCCGGACTCGGCGCCACCGCCATGTGCGACGTCAGCGACGGCCTCATCGCCGACCTCGGCCACATCGCCGAGGCCAGCAAGGTCCGCATCGACCTGCGCTCCGGCCTCATCGACATCCCGACCCAGATGAACGACATCGGCCAGGCCGTCGGCGTCGACCCCATGCAGTGGGTGCTCACCGGGGGAGAGGACCACGCCATCGTGGCCACCTTCCCGCCCGACGTGAAGCTCCCCGCCCGCTGGAAGGTCATCGGGGAGGTCCTCAACCCCTCCGCGCTGCCCCAGGTCACCGTGGACGGAGCCCCCTGGCACAGCGTGGGCGGCTGGGACCACTTCGGAGAGACCGAGTGACGTCGGGGGCGCGTCCGCCTCTCGTCCTCACCGTCGCCGGATCCGACTCCGGCGGCGGCGCCGGCGTCCAGGCAGACCTGAAGACGATGCTCGCGCTCGGCGTCCACGGCATGAGCGTGGTCACCGCCGTCACCGCCCAGAACTCGCGGGGCGTCCACGGCGTCTGGGAACTGCCCGTCGAGGCCGTCCGCGCCCAGTACCGGGCCGTCGTCGACGACATCGGCGTCCAGGCCGTGAAGACCGGCATGCTGGCCTCCGCCGCGCTGGTGGAGACGGTCGCCGGACTCCTCGCGGACACGGACGCCCCCGTCGTCGTGGACCCCGTCGGCGTCTCCAAGCACGGGGACCCGCTGCTCGCGGAGGCCGCGCTCGACTCCGTCCGTACGAAGCTGCTGCCGGTCGCGACCGTCGCCACGCCCAACCTGGACGAGGTGACGCAGCTCACGGGCCTGGTGGTCGAGGACGAGGCCGGAATGCGGCGGGCGGCCGACGCGGTCCTCGCGTACGGGCCGCGCTGGGCGCTGATCAAGGGCGGCCACCTGCCCGGCGGCCGGGAGGCCGTCGACCTGCTCACCGACGGCACCGAGGAACACTGGCTGCGCGCCCCGCGCCACGACAACCGGCACACCCACGGCACGGGCTGCACGCTCGCCTCGGCGGTCGCGTCGGGGCTCGCCAAGGGACTGGCCGTGCCGGAGGCCGTACGGGAGGCCAAGGAGTACGTGACCGGGGCCATCGCCGCCGGATTCGCCCTGGGCTCGGGCATCGGCCCGGTCGACCACGGCTGGCGGTTCCGGGACTGAACCGCTTCAGGGCAAGGCAAAAGGCCGGTTCACCTAGGTGAACCGGCCTTTCAAGGCAACCGCAGGGGCTGCGCTACGACAGAACACGCGTCGCAATTAGCGCGAGACCTTGCCGGCCTTGATGCACGAGGTGCAGACGTTGAGCCGCTTCGGCGTCCGACCGACCACGGCACGCACACGCTGGATGTTCGGGTTCCAGCGACGGGGCGTACGGCGGTGCGAGTGCGAAATGTTGTTGCCGAAGCCCGGCCCCTTGCCGCAGACGTCGCAGTTGGCAGCCACGGGTCACTCCAAAGACTTCAGAATTACAGTGAAATCCGGCGCACCGGAATCAGGAGTCTGAAGTGGCTTGCCGGGGGATGGCCCGGCGTGAACCGGGCAACCGAAGCAGCATACAACGCCTGCCTCGGTGGAACGAAACTACCATGGTCTCCGCGGACCTCGCCCCGGGCCCAGGTCACCGGGGGTCCCCCCGGGCTCGGTCGAAGCCGAGAGCTTGGGGAAGGATCACCCCGGGTCTACCCTGCGGTGAGCTCACCGCCCGAAGGAGGACCCCCGTTGTCGCGAGCCCTTCCGCCCTTCGAGGAGCTCGTCGAGCTCGACGCCGAAGCGGTCAGGTCCTGGTGCGCGCGGGCGCTCGACGCCCTCGGCCGGGAGCGCGAGGAGATCGACGCGATCAACGTCTACCCCGTGGCGGACGGGGACACCGGCACCAATCTGTACCTGACGGCCGAGGCCGCCCACCAGGCCGTCGAGGCCGTCTTCGCGGCCTCCGCGCCCGACACCGCCGAGACCGTACGGGCCATGGCGCACGGCGCCCTCCTCGGCGCCCGCGGCAACTCCGGAACCATCCTCTCCCAGCTGCTGCGCGGCATGGCGGGCGTCCTCGCCCAGGGAGGCGACGGCGACCACCTGGCCCGCGCCCTCGCCGAGGCCGCGAGCGCCGCCCGCAAGGCCGTCGCCCACCCCGTGGAGGGCACCATCCTCACCGTGGCCTCCGCCGCCGCCGCGGCCTGCGGGGCGGGCGGCGGACTCGTCGACGTGGCCAGGAAGGCCCACGAGGGCGCCAGGAGCGCCCTGACCGCCACCCCCGGGCAGCTCGACGTCCTCGAACGCGCCGGAGTCGTCGACGCGGGCGGCAGGGGCCTCGTGACCGTCCTCGGCGCCCTCCTCGAAACGGTGACCGGACAGGCCCCCGCCCCCGCCGCCACGGCCCCGCCCGCGTTCCTCCCGCGCGAGGACTGCCCCGCCGAGGACGGGCCCGCCTACGAGGTGATCTACCTCCTGGAGGCCGAGGACGCGGCCGTCGAGCTGCTCACGTCACGGCTCGACGCGCTGGGGGAGTCCCTCGTCGTCGTCGGCGGCGACGGCCTGTGGAACGTCCACGTGCACGTCGACGACGCCGGCGCCGCCGTCGAGGCGGGCGTCGAGGCCGGCCGGCCGCACCGCATCCGGATCACCCACTTCGCCGCCGACGCGGACTCCTCGACCCGGCGCGCGGAGCGCGCCCAGCGCGCCGTGGTCGCCGTCGTCCCCGGCGAAGGCCTCGCCGGACTCTGCGCCGAGGCGGGCGCCACGACCGTACGGACCCGGCCCGGCGAACCGCCCGCGGGCGACGAACTCCTCGACGCCATCCGGCGGGCCCACGCGCGCGAAGTGGTCCTCCTGCCCAACGACACCGACCTGCGGCAGGCCGCCGCGGCCGCCGCCGAACGCGCCAGGGCCGAGGGCATCCGCGTCGCCCTCATCCCCACCCGCGCCGCCGTCCAGGGCATCGCCGCCCTCGCCGTCCACGAACCCGGGCGCCGCTTCGACGAGGACGTCGTCGCCATGACGGCCGCCGCCGGAGCCACCCGCTACGCCGAACTCGCCGTCGCCGAACGGCAGTCGTTCACCTCGGCCGGCGTCTGCCAGGCCGGGGACGTCCTCGGCCTCATCGAGGGCGACGTCGCCGTCATCGGCAAGGACCTCCACCAGACCGCCCGCACCGTCCTGGACCGGATGCTCTCCGCGGGCGGCGAACTCGTCACCCTCGTCGTCGCCGACGACGCCCCGCCCGGCCTCGCCCCCGACCTGGAGGCCCACGTCCGGCGCGGCTACCTGGCCGTCGACACCACCACGTACCACGCGGGCACGGGCGCCCCGCCGCTGCTCATCGGCGTGGAATAGCCGCCTTTCGGGGCGGTCGTCCACAGCCTCCGGCACGAATGTCCGTCCCGTGGTGTGCAATGGAACGCGTGCCCGCGCTCGACGAACCACTCAAGAAGTCCCTCGGCCCCGCCACCGCCAAGGTCATGGCCGAGGCGCTCGACCTGCACACGGTCGGTGACCTCCTCCACCACTACCCCCGCCGGTACGCCGAGCGCGGGGAGCTGACCACCCTCGCCGACCTGCCGCTCGACGAGCACGTCACGGTGGTCGCGCGGGTCGCCGACGCCCGGGTGCTCACGTTCAACGGCTCCAAGGGGCGCGGCCAGCGACTGGAGGTGACCATCACCGACGGCAGCGGCCGGCTCCAGCTCGTCTTCTTCGGCAAGGGCGTGCACAAGCCGCACCACGACCTGCTGCCCGGCACCCGCGCGATGTTCGCCGGGAAGGTGTCGCTGTTCAACCGGCGCCTCCAGCTCGCCCACCCGTCGTACGAACTCCTCCGCGGCGACGGCGAGGAGGCCGTCGACGTCTGGGCCGGAGCGCTCATCCCGATCTACCCGGCCACCGCCAAACTGGAGTCCTGGAAGATCGCCAAGGCCGTCGACGCCGTCCTGCCCAGCGCCGTCGAGGCCCTCGACCCGCTCCCCGACGCCCTGCGCGAGGGCCGCGGCCTCGCCCAGCTCCCCGACGCCCTGCGGCTCATCCACCGGCCCCGCACCAAGGCCGACATCGCCACCGCGCGCGAGCGCCTCAAGTGGGACGAGGCCTTCGTCCTCCAGGTCGCCCTCGCCCGCCGCCGGCACGCCGACACCCAACTCCCCGCCGTCGCCCGCCGCCCCGCCCCCGACGGCATCCTCGACGCCTTCGACGCGAAGCTGCCCTTCACCCTCACCGACGGCCAGCGGAAGGTCTCCCAGGAGATCTTCGACGACCTCGCCACCGAACACCCCATGCACCGCCTCCTCCAGGGCGAAGTGGGATCGGGCAAGACGATGGTCGCGCTGCGCGCCATGCTCGCCGTCGTCGACTCCGGCGGCCAGGCCGCGATGCTCGCCCCCACCGAGGTCCTCGCCCAGCAGCACCACCGCTCGGTCACCGAGATGATGGGCGAGCTCGCCGAGGGAGGGATGCTCGGCGGCGCGGACCGGGCCACCAAGGTCGTCCTGCTCACCGGCTCCATGGGCACGGCCGCCCGTCGGCAGGCGCTCCTCGACCTCGTCACCGGCGAGGCAGGCGTCGTCATCGGCACCCACGCCCTGATCGAGGACAAGGTGAAGTTCCACGACCTGGGCCTGGTCGTCGTCGACGAGCAGCACCGCTTCGGCGTCGAGCAGCGCGACGCCCTGCGGGGGAAGGGCAAGCAGCCGCCGCACCTCCTGGTGATGACCGCCACCCCCATCCCGCGCACGGTCGCCATGACGGTCTTCGGCGACCTGGAGACCTCCGTCCTCGACCAGCTGCCCGCCGGACGCTCCCCGATCGCCAGCCATGTCGTCCCCGCCGCCGACAAGCCGCACTTCCTCGCCCGCGCCTGGGAGCGGGTCCGCGAGGAGGTCGGGAAGGGGCACCAGGCGTACGTGGTCTGCCCCCGCATCGGCGACGAGGAGGACCAGAAGAAGAAGGCCAAGGCCTCCGCCGAGGACGAGGCGGAGAAGCGCCCGCCGCTCGCCGTCCTCGACGTCGCGGAGAAGCTCCGCACCGGCCCCCTCGCCGGGCTCAGGATCGCCGTCCTGCACGGCAGGATGCACCCCGACGACAAGGACGACGTGATGCGCCGGTTCGCCGCCGGCGAGCTCGACGTCCTCGTCGCCACCACCGTCATCGAAGTCGGCGTCAACGTGCCCAACGCCACCGCCATGGTGATCATGGACGCCGACCGCTTCGGCGTCTCCCAGCTCCACCAGCTGCGCGGCCGGGTCGGCCGCGGCTCCGCGCCGGGCCTCTGCCTCCTCGTCAGCGAGATGCCCGAGGCGACCCCCGCCCGCCAGCGGCTCGCCGCCGTCGCCGCCACCCTCGACGGCTTCGAGCTCTCCCGCATCGACCTCGAACAGCGCCGTGAGGGCGACGTCCTCGGCCAGGCCCAGTCCGGGGTCCGCTCCTCCCTGCGGGTGCTCGCCGTCATCGACGACGAGGAGGTCATCGCCGCCGCCCGCGAGGAGGCCACCGCCCTCGTCCTCGCCGACCCCGACCTCACCGGCCACCAGGCCCTGCGCACCGCGCTCGACGCCCTGCTCGACAAGGACCGGGAGGAGTACCTGGAGAAGGGCTGACCCGGACGGGCGACCTATCCTGGACCTGTTGCGCGCGCAACAGACACGACGACGCAGGACGAGGACACCGATGACCCGCGTGATCGCCGGTACCGCCGGCGGGCGCCGCCTGGCCGTGCCGCCCGGCAACGGCACCCGCCCCACCTCCGACCGGGCACGGGAAGGCCTCTTCTCCACCTGGGAGGCGTTCCACGGACTCGACGGGGCCCGGGTCGCCGACCTGTACGCGGGCTCCGGCGCCGTCGGCATCGAAGCCCTCTCCCGCGGCGCCGCCCACGCCCTCCTCGTGGAGGCCGAGCCGCGCGCCGCGAAGACGATCCGGGAGAACATCAGGACGATCGGGCTGCCGGGGGCCGAACTCCGCACCGGCAAAGCCGAGCAGATCGTGACGGGGCCGGCGCCCGCCGCCCCGTACGACCTGGTCTTCCTCGACCCGCCGTACGCCGTCTCCGACGAGGAACTCCGGGAGATACTGCTCACACTCGCCTCGGGGGGCTGGCTCGCGGCCGACGCCCTCGTCACCGTGGAGCGCAGCACCAGAGGCGGTGCATTCGGCTGGCCGGCCGGTTTCGAGGCACTGCGGGCCCGTCGCTACGGCGAGGGAACGTTTTGGTACGGTCGCGCCGCCTCTACGTGCGAAGACGCACGATGACCGGACCGGAGAGCGAGGGACCCAAGTTGCGCCGCGCCGTCTGTCCGGGGTCATTCGACCCCATCACCAACGGACACCTCGACATCATCGCCCGCGCCTCCAAGCTGTACGACGTCGTACACGTCGCGGTGATGATCAACCAGTCGAAGAAGGGTCTGTTCACCGTCGACGAGCGGATCGAGCTGATCCGCGAGGTGACCGCCGACTTCGGCAACGTCGAGGTGGAGTCCTTCCACGGACTGCTCGTCGACTTCTGCAAGCAGCGCGACATCCCCGCGATCGTCAAGGGACTGCGCGCCGTCAGCGACTTCGACTACGAGCTGCAGATGGCCCAGATGAACAACGGCCTCACGGGCGTGGAGACGCTGTTCGTCCCCACCAACCCGACCTACAGCTTCCTGTCCTCCTCGCTGGTCAAGGAGGTCGCGGCCTGGGGCGGCGACGTCTCCCACCTGGTCCCGCCGACGGTCCTGCCCCGGCTGACCGAGCGCCTGGCGCGGAAGTGACGCGCGGCCACCGCCGCTGACGCTCCGTCACCCGGTGTCGGACGGGAGCCGACTGCCCTTACAGTTCGTCCCGTCCGTCTCCATCCAGCTGTAGAGAGTGGCGAGCACCAGGTGGACGTACAGAAGAAGCTCGACGAGATCGTCGCGACCGTGCAGGGCGCCCGCTCCATGCCCATGTCGGCATCCTGCGTGGTCAATCGGGCCGAGCTGCTCGCCCTGCTCGAAGAGGTGCGGGAGGCCCTGCCGGGCTCCCTGGCGCAGGCCCAGGAGCTGATCGGCGGCCGCGAGCACCTGGTCGAGCAGGCCCGCCAGGAGGCCGAGCGGATCATCGAGGCCGCCCACGCCGAGCGCGGCTCGATCGTCTCCGACACCCAGGTCGCCCGGCAGTCGCAGGAGGAGGCCGACCGGATCCTCGCCGAGGCCCGCCGCGAGGCCGAGGAGGTCCGCGCCGAGGCCGACGACTACGTCGACTCCAAGCTCGCCAACTTCGAGGTCGTCCTCAACAAGACCATCGGCTCCGTCGACCGCGGCCGCGAGAAGCTCCTGGGCCGCGGCCCTGGCCTCGACCAGGACGGGTACGCGGACGAGGACGCCCCCGAGTACAGCGCGGACCCGCAGACCCTGATCCAGCGGGCCGACGAGTACGTCGACGCCAAGCTCGGCGCCTTCGAGGCGGTGCTCAGCAAGACTTTGGAGGCCGTCGGGCGAGGCCGGCAGAAGCTGCACGGCCGGATCGCCACCGACGCCCTCGGCGAGCACATGGCCGCCCAGGAGGGTCTCGGCGGCCCCGTGCACACCAGCGACTCCGACTACCTGGCCGGGCTCGCGGAGCTCGCCGACCCGGAGCCGGTCCAGATCCCCGCCCAGCAGCAGGCACAGCCGCAGGCCGACCCGTACGCGGGCTACCAGCAGGTGCAGCAGCAGCCCGATCCGTACGCCGGCTACCAGCAGGTCCAGCAGCAGCCCGACCCGTACGCGTACCAGCAGCAGCCGCAGCACACCGACCCGTACGGCTACCAGCAGCAGGACCCGTACGCGTACCAGCAGCCCGTCCAGCAGCAGGCCCACCCGCAGCAGGGCGCCGCGCTCGACGAGACCAGCTTCTTCGACACGAGCATGATCGACCTGGAGCAGCTGCGCCGGTACGAACAGGGACACTGAGGGCCGATTGGGCCCTGGGCGAAGCGTCAAGTATCCTGGCTCTTCGGTCGCGCTATGCCCGCGATCCTTGCTGCCCACGTCTGGCAGCCCTCCTCACCGACGCAGTACGACCCGAAAGCAGGAAGAGCCCTGAGCACGCGCCTCGACCACCGCAACCCCCTCGTGTTCGACACGCACGAGCTGGGGCGGCGTCCTGGTGCCCTCCAGCGGCTCTCGCGTTCGGTCGAGGCCCCCGGGGAACTGGGCGTCGAAGGAGTGATCGGGGTGCCCGCGGGCGCTCCGGTGGAAATCGATCTCCGTCTTGAGTCGGTCATGGAAGGGGTGCTTGTCACAGGCACCGCCCGTGCATCGGCCGAGGGGGAGTGCGTAAGGTGTCTGGAGCCCGTCGAGCTGGAGCTCGACGTGGACTTCCAGGAGATGTTCTCGTACCCCGACTCCGACGACCGGGGCCGCTCCAAGGCGGCCGCGGACGACGAAGCCGAGGAAGACGAGGACATGATCCCCCTCGAGGACGGCATGTTCGACCTCGAACCCGTGCTGCGTGATGCGGTGGTGCTCGCACTGCCGATGCAGCCGGTGTGCCGGGAGGACTGTGCGGGTCTGTGTTCCGAGTGCGGAGCCAACCTGAACGAGAACCCGGACCACCACCACGACGCCGTCGACATCCGTTGGGCGGCACTGCAGGGACTCGCCGGTTCGCTGGGAACCGATGAGAAGGACAACATGAGCGGCAAAGCCTCTGACGGGGACGTCCGAAGCGCCGCCGAGAAGCAGGAGAAGTAGCCGTGGCTGTTCCGAAGCGGAAGATGTCGCGCAGCAACACGCGCCACCGCCGGTCGCAGTGGAAGGCTGCGGTCCCCACCCTGGTTTCGTGTGAGCGTTGCCAGGAGCCGAAGCTGCAGCACATCGCGTGCCCGAGCTGCGGCACCTACAACAAGCGCCAGGTCCTCTCGGTCTGATTGGGCTGGTGAGAGGCGCAATGTCTGAGTCCCGCAAGACGGACGACAAGACGGACCATGCCTCGTCCCACACGCTTCTGGAAGGGCGGCTCGGCTATCAGCTCGAGTCCGCCCTTCTGGTGCGTGCGCTGACCCACCGTTCGTACGCGTACGAGAACGGCGGTCTGCCCACCAACGAGCGCCTGGAGTTCCTCGGGGACTCCGTGCTCGGCCTGGTGGTCACGGACACGCTGTACCGGACCCACCCCGACCTGCCGGAAGGCCAGCTGGCCAAACTGCGGGCCGCGGTGGTCAACTCGCGTGCGCTGGCGGACGTAGGGCGCGAACTCGAACTCGGCTCCTTCATCCGGCTCGGCCGGGGCGAAGAGGGCACGGGCGGCCGGGACAAGGCGTCCATCCTCGCCGACACCCTTGAAGCGGTGATCGGCGCGGTCTATCTCGACCAGGGCCTCGACGCGGCGTCCGAGCTGGTGCACCGGCTCTTCGACCCGCTGATCGAGAAGTCCTCGAACCTCGGTGCCGGCCTGGACTGGAAGACCAGTCTCCAGGAGCTCACCGCGGCCGAGGGTCTGGGTGTGCCGGAGTACCTCGTCTCGGAAGAGGGCCCGGACCACGAGAAGACCTTTACTGCTGCCGCCCGCGTCGGTGGTGTCTCGTACGGCACCGGCACCGGCCGCAGCAAGAAGGAAGCGGAACAGCAGGCGGCGGAGTCCGCGTGGCGCGCGATTCGCGCGGCCGCGGACGAACGCGCGGCGGCGGCGAAGGCCGCGGCCGAGGCGGGAACGGGAGAGGTCGCCGACCCCTCTCCGACCGCCCACCGGGCGTCGGCCTGACGGCCGTCCCCCACGCTTCCCGAGAACCCCGCCCCAGGGCGGGGTTCTCGTCTTTTCCGCCGATTCCACGGCGGTAGGGTTGAGTCGCTGTCTCACCCGTCCGTCCCGAGGAGTCCCGTGCCCGAGCTGCCCGAGGTCGAGGTCGTACGGCGCGGTCTGGAGCGCTGGGTCGCCGGGCGGACCGTGACCGAGGTCGAGGTCCTGCACCCCAGGGCCGTACGGCGCCATCCCGCGGGCGGCGCGGACTTCGCGGCCCGGCTGACCGGGCAGCGCTTCGAGGTGGCACGGCGGCGCGGCAAGTACCTCTGGCTGCCGCTCGCCGAGAGCGGCACCTCCGTCCTCGGGCACCTCGGCATGAGCGGGCAGCTGCTCGTCCAGCCGGAGGGCGCCGCCGACGAGAAGCACCTGCGCATCCGGATCCGCTTCGACGACTCCGCCGGCACCGAGCTGCGCTTCGTCGACCAGCGGACCTTCGGCGGACTCTCGCTGCACGACCAGACCCCCGCCGGGCTGCCGGACGTCATCGGGCACATCGCGCGCGACCCGCTGGACCCCGAGTTCGACGACGCCGCCTTCCAGAGCGCGCTGCGGCTGCGCCGCACCACCGTCAAGCGGGCGCTGCTCGACCAGTCGCTGATCAGCGGCGTCGGCAACATCTACGCCGACGAGGCGCTCTGGCGGTCCCGGCTGCACTACGACCGGCCGACGGCCACCCTGACCAGGCCGCGCTCGGCGGAACTCCTCGGCCACATCAGGGACGTGATGAACGCGGCCCTCGCGGTCGGCGGGACCAGCTTCGACAGCCTGTACGTGAACGTGAACGGCGAGTCCGGCTACTTCGACCGCTCGCTCGACGCCTACGGCCGCGAGGACGAGCCGTGCCGCCGCTGCGGTACGCCGATGCGGCGCCGGGCATGGATGAACCGCTCCAGCTACTTCTGCCCGCGCTGCCAGCGGCCGCCGCGCCCCACCGTCTGACCGGCCGCGCGGCGAGGCCCGTCAGGCCGTGACGGGGGCCGCGCGCTCCGCGTCGTACTTCTCGCGCGCCGCCTCGACCTGCGGCATCCGCCCCTCCACCAGCTGGATCAGACCGATCAGCCGCTCCGCGACCTCGCGGCCGAGCGGGGTGAGCCGGTAGTCGACCCGCGGCGGGTTCGTCTGCTGGGCCTCGCGATGGACGAGTCCGTCGCGCTCCAGGGCGTGCAGGGTCTGCGCCAGCATCTTCTCGCTCACCCCGTCGACCCGGCGCCGCAGTTCGTTGAAGCGGAACGTCCCGTCGTGCAGGGCGCCCAGGGTCAGGCTGCCCCAGCGGCCCGTCACGTGCTCCAGCGTGCCGCGCGAGGGGCAGGCGCGCGCGAACACGTCGTAGGCGAGGTCGTCACTCATGCCCTCCACCGTACTCCGGCGCAGCGCTCACCACCAGGAGTGCGCTTACCAATGGGTTGCGCTTTCGAAAAGTAAGTGCTCTACTTCTGGTCGTCCCACCGACCCGCCCGAGGAGCACCACCATGACCACCCCCGTCGTCTCCATCGCCTACCACTCCGGCTACGGCCACACCGCGGTCCTGGCCGAGGCCGTCCGTGACGGCGCCGCCGACGCGGGCGCCACCGTCCACCTGATCAAGGTCGACGGGATCACCGAGGCGGAGTGGGAGCTGCTCGACGCCTCCGACGCGATCGTCTTCGGCTCCCCGACCTACATGGGCACCGCCTCCGGTGCCTTCCACCAGTTCGCCGAGGACTCCTCGAAGCGCTGGTTCGGCGACGTCTGGCTGGACAAGCTCGCCGCCGGCTTCACCAACTCCGGCTCCAAGAGCGGCGACAAGCTGCACACCCTGCAGTACTTCCAGATCCTCGCCGGCCAGCACGGCATGCACTGGGTCAACCTCGGCCTGAAGCCCGGCTGGAACACCAGCGAGGCCTCCGAGAACGACATCAACCGCCTCGGCTTCTTCTCCGGCGCCGCCGGCCAGACCCCCGCGGACCTGGGCCCCGAGGCCGTCCACAAGGCCGACGTCGCCACCGCCGAACACCTCGGCCGCCGCGTCGCCGAGACCGCCCGCACCTTCGCGGCCGGCAAGGCCGCCGCCTGACCGCCCGCACCCGAGACGTCCGGCGCGCGTACGCGAAGGGCCCCGCCACCTTCCCGGTGGCGGGGCCCTTCGCGTACGGCTCAGTAGCCGAAGTCCTGGGTCCACCAGGGGCCGCCGTCGGCGAAGTGGACGCCGACGCCCAGGGTGGTGAAGGTGCAGTTCAGGATGTTGGCGCGGTGGCCGTCGCTGTTCATCCAGGAGTCCATCACCGCCGCCGCGTCCGCCTGGCCGCGGGCGATGTTCTCGCCGCCCAGGCCCGTGATGCCGGCCTTCTCCGCGCGGACCCACGGCGTGGCGCCGTCCGGGTCCGTGTGGTCGAAGAAGCCGCGGGTCGCCATGTCCGAGCTGAACGCCCCGGCCAGGGCGGCGAGCCGGGCGTCCGCGTTCACCGGGGAGCAGCCCACCTTCGCCCGCTCGGCGTTGACCAGACGCAGGACCTCCGCCTCGGCGGCCACGCCGCGGTCAGCGGTGGAGGGCGCCGAGGTCTTCTCGACCGGGGCCTCGGTGGTCGGGTCCGGCTTCGGCGCCGGGGCCTTCGTGGTCGGTGCGGCCGTGGTCCTGGGCTTGGCCGGCTTGGTGACGGGCGCCTTCGACGGGGCCTTGGCGGGGGTCTTCGCCGGGGTCTTCGTCGGGGCCTTGGTCGGGGTCGGCGTCGCCTTCGGGGTCGGCTTCGCGGACGGGGTGGCCGACGGTGCGGCCGCCTTGCCGGCGTCCTTGCCCGTCCTCGCGGAGGAGCCCGTGCCGGACGGGGTGTCGGCCGGGGTCCGGGTGGACCCGCCCTGCGTCATCAGCTCCGGGGCCTGGCGGGCCTGGCTCGGGCGCTCGCTCGTGCCGACGCTGCCGATCGTGAAGGTGTCCCCGCCGGGCAGCAGGCCCGAGGCGACGGCGACGGCGCCGACCGCGACGGCCGCGGAGGCGCCGAGCAGCCCGGTGCGCATGCCGCGCCGCTTGCGGCGGGCACCCCGGTGCCGGTGGTCCGCACCGGCCGCGTAGTCTTCTGCGGCGGGTGCGGCTCCGGAGCGACGGTGGCGTCCCATCTGGTCTGCCTTCCTCTGCTGGTCCTGCTGTGCTGATCCGGCCGGCCCCGTGCGAGGCCCGCTGAATTTGCTGATCTTTGCTGTCGGTACCGTTGCGGGCCGGCAGTCGAACGGCGCGCGCCCGAACGGGTGAGGCGTGTTCGGTCGGGACTGTAGTCCATGCGGGGCCGGGGCGATGTGCTCATCTGGCAATTCGCCCGCTAGCGTGCAGGCATGAGTGACGACGTGCGGATGACCGCCTGGGTACGCGGCCGGGTACAGGGAGTGGGGTTTCGCTGGTTCACCAGGGCAAACGCCTTGGAGATCGGCGGCCTGGTGGGCTTCGCCCTGAACCTCGACGACGGCCGGGTACAGGTCGTGGCCGAGGGGGCGCGTGAGAATTGCCACCGTCTGCTGGCCTGGCTCCACTCCGCCGACACTCCCGGGCGCGTGGACGGCGTCACTGAGATCTGGGCCACCCCGCGCGGTGGATACGAGGGCTTCGCCATCCGCTGACGATCACGCTCCGACACCGGCCCGCGGTGACCCAGCGGGGCCTGTGAGGGACGCGCGGTAACAGCCGCGTGACGGGGAAACCTCCTGGTGGTTGCCAAGAAGCGCCCGTCGTGGAAGGCTGCCCGGTAAGGATGATCGCGACGCCCTGAGGGACCGAGTTCGAGAGCCCCCGCCGGACCGCCGGCGGCTGTGAACTCCTCGGTAACCCCTTCAAACGGGGCGTGATCGTGTTGACCGTCAAACTTTTTGGTGAGACTCTGGAAGCCCCGCGCACCTTCGCTGTTTGGCAGTGGAACCGGCACGACAAGCAGTACTGCCGAGCACCGCGGGTGCGAAATCCCTCACGACCCAACCGCATCGGTCGGTCACTCATTGTGGAGGACCATCCATCATGGCAAAGGCGCTTCTCGGTTACGTCGGCGGCTCCGACCCGCGACTCCTCGCCGAGATGCGACGGCTTCAGCAGCGCGTCCAGGACCTGGAATCCGAGCTGGTACGGATCCAGTCCGAGAACGACTCGCTCGCGGCTGCCGCCGCTCAGCACCAGGGAGAGTCGCTGCTGAACAGCATCGACCTCGACGTACCCCAGGCGGAGCCTGCGCTCACCTGACAACCCAGCCCCGAGGGGCCAGGTGGGAAACACTCACGCCAGCAGCACAGCTGGATCTGCAAGGGGCGCTTCGGCGTCCCTTCTTTCTTTCACCCGCCGTTCCCCTCGTGTCCCACCCCTCCTCACCCGAGGATCTGCCCTGCACCTTCGCGGGTGAAACGCACGGGCCCCGGTAGAGTCCCCGGGGTGCACCTCAAGGCCCTGACCCTCCGCGGATTCAAGTCGTTCGCCTCGGCCACCACGCTGCGGTTCGAACCCGGAATCACCTGTGTCGTGGGTCCCAACGGATCGGGCAAGTCCAACGTCGTGGACGCCCTCTCCTGGGTCATGGGCGAGCAGGGCGCCAAGTCGCTGCGCGGCGGCAAGATGGAGGACGTCATCTTCGCCGGCACGACTGGGCGCCCGCCGCTCGGCCGCGCCGAGGTCTCCCTGACCATCGACAACTCCGACGGCGCGCTGCCCATCGACTACGCCGAGGTGACGCTCACCCGGATCATGTTCCGCGGCGGCAGCAGCGAGTACCAGATCAACGGCGACACCTGCCGGCTGCTCGACTTCCAGGACCTGCTCTCCGACTCCGGCATCGGACGCGAGATGCACGTCATCGTCGGACAGGGACAGCTCGACTCCGTGCTGCACGCCGACCCGATGGGCCGCCGTGCCTTCATCGAGGAGGCCGCCGGAGTCCTCAAGCACCGCAAGCGCAAGGAGAAGGCGCTGCGGAAGCTCGACGCGATGCAGGCCAACCTCGCGCGCGTCCAGGACCTCACCGACGAACTGCGCCGCCAGCTCAAGCCCCTCGGACGACAGGCCGCCGTCGCCCGCCGCGCCGTCGTCATCCAGGCCGACCTCCGGGACGCCCGGCTGCGCCTCCTCGCCGACGACCTCGTCCAGCTCCGGTCGGCCCTCACCGCCGAGGTGGCCGACGAGGCCGCCCTCCTCGCCCGCAAGGAGGCCACCGAGGAGGAACTGCGCACCGCCCTCGCCCGCGAGGCCGCCCTGGAGGCCGAGGCCCGCGCCCTCGTGCCCCGTCTGGAGCGCGCCCAGCAGAACTGGTACGCCCTCTCCCAGCTCGCCGAACGCGTCCGCGGCACGATCTCCCTCGCGGACGCGCGCGTGAAGAGCGCCACCACTGCGCCCGCCGAGGAACGCCGCGGCCGCGACCCGGAGGACCTGGAGCGTGAGGCCGCCCGCGTCCGCGAACAGGAGGCCGAACTCGAGGCGGCCCTGGAGGCGGCCGAACGGGCCCTGGACGACACCGTCGCCCACCGCGCCGAGCTCGAAGGCGCGCTGGCCGCCGAGGAGCGCCGCCTCAAGGACCTGGCCCGCGCCCTCGCCGACCGGCGCGAGGGACTCGCCCGCCTGAACGGCCAGGTCAACGCCGCCCGCTCGCGCGCCGGCTCCGCCCAGGCCGAGATCGACCGGCTCGCCGCCGCCCGCGACGAGGCGGCGGAGCGGGCCGTCACCGCCCAGGAGGAGTACGAACAGCTCAAGGCGGAGGTCGACGGCCTCGACGCGGCGGACGGCGAGCAGAGCGAGCGCCACGAGGCCGCCCGCCGCGACCTGGCCGAGGCGGAGTCGGCGCTGACCGCCGCCCGCGAGGCCGCCGCCACCGCCGAACGGCGCCGCGCCGCCACCCAGGCCCGGCACGAGACCCTCGCGCTCGGACTGCGCCGCAAGGACGGCACGGGCGCGCTGCTCGACGCCGGACTCAGCGGACTGCTCGGCCCGGTGGCCGAACTCCTCTCCGTCACCCCGGGATACGAGGTCCCCGTCGCCGCCGCCCTCGGTGCGGCGGCCGACGCGCTCGCCGCCGGCGGACCCGCCACCGCCGCCGAGGCCCTGCGCCTGCTGCGCAAGCAGGACGCGGGCCGGGTGTCCCTGCTCCTGGCCGGCGCCCCGGAGCCCGAGCCGGCGCCGGCCACCGGAGGACACCCGTACGCCGCCGACCTGGTCCGGGGGCCCGAGGAACTCATGGGCGCCGTCCGCCGGTTGCTCGCCGGGGTCGTGGTCGTCGCCGACCTCGACGAGGCGACCGAACTCGTGCGGACCCGACCCGCGCTGACCGCCGTGACCACCGAAGGCGACCTGCTCGGCGCCCACCTCGCGCAGGGCGGCTCCGCGGGCGCGCCGAGCCTGCTCGAAGTCCAGGCCTCGGTCGCGGAGGCCGCCGCCGAGCTCGACGAACTCTCCGTACAGTGCGAGGAGTTGGCCGCGGCCCAGCACGAGGCCGGTGAGCGGCGCCGTACCGCAGCCGCGCTCGTCGAGGAACTCGATGCCCGCCGCCGTACCGCCGAGCGCGAGAAGTCCGCCGTCGCCCAGCGGCTCGGGCGGCTCGCCGGACAGGCCAGGGGAGCGGCGGGGGAGGCCGAGCGGACCGCGGCGGCCGCCGCCCGGGCGCAGGAGGCGCTGGAGAAGGCGACCGCCGAGGCGGAGGAACTGGCCGAACGGCTCCTGGTGGCCCAGGAGGCCGCGGCCTTCGGGGAGGGCGGGGACGAGGAGCCCGACACCGCCGTCCGCGACCGGCTCGCGATCGACGGCTCCAACGCGCGCCAGACCGAGATGGAGGCGCGGCTCCAGGTCCGTACCCACGAGGAGCGGGTCAAGGGTCTCGCGGGGCGGGCCGACTCGCTCGACCGGGCCGCCCGCGCCGAACGGGAGGCACGCGCGCGTGCCGAGCAGCGCCGGGCGCGGCTGCGCCACGAGGAGCGGGTCGCGGGCGCGGTCGCCGCCGGAGCCCGGACGCTGCTGGCCCATGTCGAGGTCTCGCTGGTCCGTGCCGAGCGGGAGCGGGTGGCGGCCCAGGCGGCGCGGGCCGACCGGGAGGAGGGCCTGGCGGCCGCCCGGACCCGGGGCCGTGACCTCAAGGCCGAGCTCGACAAGCTGACCGACTCCGTCCACCGGGGCGAGGTGCTGGGCGCCGAGAAGCGGCTGCGGATCGAGCAGCTGGAGACGAAGGCCCAGGAGGAGTTCGGCGTGGCGGCGGAAGCGCTGGTCGCCGAGTACGGCCCGGAGCAGCTCGTCCCGCCGTCGCCCGCGGTGGACGGCGACGCCGAGGGCGCGGAGGCCGACGCGCCGCGCCCCTTCAACCGTTCGGAGCAGGAGAAGCGGCTCAAGGCCGCCGAACGGGCGTACCACCAGCTCGGCAAGGTCAATCCGCTGGCCCTCGAGGAGTTCGCGGCCCTGGAGGAGCGGCACCGCTTCCTCTCCGAGCAGCTGGAGGACCTGAGGAAGACCCGGACCGATCTGCTTCAGGTCGTGAAGGAGGTCGACCTCCGGGTCGAGCAGGTCTTCACCGAGGCCTACCGGGACACGGCCCGCGAGTTCGAGGGCGTCTTCTCCCGGCTCTTCCCCGGCGGCGAGGGCCGGCTGGTCCTCACGGACCCCGACAACATGCTCACGACCGGCGTCGAGGTGGAGGCCCGGCCGCCCGGCAAGAAGGTCAAGCGGCTCTCGCTGCTCTCCGGCGGCGAGCGCTCGCTGACGGCCGTGGCGCTGCTGGTCTCGATCTTCAAGGCCCGGCCCAGCCCGTTC
This sequence comes from Streptomyces venezuelae ATCC 10712, assembly GCF_008639165.1. Taxonomy (NCBI): domain Bacteria; kingdom Bacillati; phylum Actinomycetota; class Actinomycetes; order Kitasatosporales; family Streptomycetaceae; genus Streptomyces; species Streptomyces venezuelae. The sequence continues at coordinate 5,697,878 of NZ_CP029197.1, forward strand.
TACGTGATGGACGAGGTGGAGGCGGCGCTCGACGACACCAACCTCCAGCGGCTGATCCGGATCATGCAGGAGCTCCAGGAGTCCTCGCAGCTGATCGTGATCACCCACCAGAAGCGGACGATGGAGGTCGCGGACGCGCTGTACGGCGTGTCCATGCAGGGCGACGGCGTCTCGAAGGTGATCAGCCAGCGGCTGCGCTGAGGCCGGGCATGCCCCATTGCTTCAAGTGTTGAACCCAATCCCTTCATCAGTGCTTCTTAAGTCACATGACATCGGGTATTGACTTCGAAACTTGAAGGCATAGTCTCTGCAACGTTGCTTTTACCTTCACGTGGTGGGCGGCGAGAAGTTGTGCGCCACTGGAAGGGCTTGTGCCCCCCATCGAGGAGTCCATGTGTCCAATACCGCGCAGGCGCCCACGCCGCCGCCTTCCGGCGGCCGCACCGCACATCCGGACCACCTCGGCCACGTCATCTTCATCACGGCCTCCGCGGCGATGGGCGGATTCCTCTTCGGGTACGACAGCTCCGTCATCAACGGTGCCGTCGAGGCGATCCGCGACCGCTACGACATCGGCTCCGGCACCCTTGCCCAGGTCATCGCCATCGCGCTGATCGGCTGCGCCATCGGCGCCGCCACCGCCGGCCGCATCGCCGACCGCATCGGCCGCATCCGCTGCATGCAGATCTCCGCCGTGCTCTTCGCGGTCAGCGCCGTGGGCTCCGCACTGCCCTTCGCCCTCTGGGACCTGGCCCTCTGGCGGATCATCGGCGGCTTCGCCATCGGCATGGCGTCCGTCATCGGCCCCGCCTACATCGCCGAGGTCGCCCCCGCCGCCTACCGGGGCCGCCTCGGCTCCTTCCAGCAGGCCGCGATCGTCATCGGCATCGCCATCTCCCAGCTGGTCAACTACGGCATCCTGCAGCTCGCCGACGGCGACCAGCGCGGCGAGATCGGCGGCCTGGAGGCCTGGCAGTGGATGCTCGGCGTGATGGTCGTGCCCGCCGTCCTCTACGGCATGCTCTCCTTCGCCATCCCCGAGTCCCCGCGCTTCCTCATCTCGGTCGGCAGGATCGACCGGGCCAAGGAGGTGCTCGCCGAGGTCGAGGGCCAGGGCGTCGACCTCGACCACCGCGTCGCCGAGATCGACCGGGCCATGCGCAGCGAGCACAAGTCCACCTTCAAGGACCTGCTCGTCGCCGGCGGCCGCTTCAAGCTGCTGCCCATCGTCTGGGTCGGCATCGGACTCTCGGTCTTCCAGCAGCTCGTCGGCATCAACGTCGCGTTCTACTACTCCGCGACGCTCTGGCAGTCCGTCGGCATCGACCCGTCGAGCTCGTTCTTCTACTCGTTCACCACGTCGATCATCAACATCATCGGCACCGTCATCGCGATGGTCCTGGTCGACCGGGTCGGCCGCAAGCCGCTCGCCCTCGTCGGCTCCGTCGGCATGGCGATCGCCCTCGCCTTCGAGGCCTGGGCCTTCTCCGCCGACCTCGTCGACGGCAAGCTGCCCACCACCCAGGGCGTCGTGGCGCTCGTCGCCGCCCATGTCTTCGTGCTCTTCTTCGCCCTCTCGTGGGGCGTGGTGGTCTGGGTCTTCCTCGGCGAGATGTTCCCCAACCGGATCCGCGCCGCCGCCCTCGGCGTCGCCGCCTCCGCGCAGTGGATCGCCAACTGGGCCATCACCGCGAGCTTCCCGTCCCTCGCGGACTGGAACCTCTCCGGCACGTACGTCATCTACACGGTCTTCGCCGTGCTCTCGATCCCCTTCGTGCTCCGGTACGTCAAGGAGACCAAGGGCAAGGCGTTGGAGGAGATGGGCTAACCCCCGCTGCCCCTCTCCTCACCCACGGAGACCGCCCCGGCCGAGGCCCCACGCCCCGGCCGGGGCGGTCCGCCGTCGGCCCCTGCGGTCCGAGCCCCCTCGGTCCGGGCCCCCTCGGTCCGAGCCCCCTCAGCCCCCTCAGTCCGCGAGTCCGGGCAGCACCTCGTCGCAGAACAGCCGCAGGCTCCGCCAGCCCTCCTCAAGCGGCATCCCGCCGCACAGCGGATGCAGCACGAGGCTCTCCAGGCCGAGCGCCAGGCACTCCTCCGGGGTGACGACCCGGTACACGCCCTCCGCGCGGAGCTCCGCGACCGTCGTCGCCGCCGACCGGACCGCCGAGCGGATGTCCTTCGACTGCCAGGACGCGTAGGTCCGCGCCTCGTGCAGGAAGTGCTCCCCGTGCTCGGCCCAGGTCCGGTCCGGGTCCTCCGACAGATGCAGCAGCGGGGTCACCTCGGCCGGCATCATCGTCCAGCCCTCGGTGCCGTACTCCGCGCAGCGCTCCTGGTAGTACGCCTCCAGCTCGGGCAGGTGGGCGCTCGGGAAGAACGGCAGCCCGAGCCGGGCCGCCCGCCGCGCCGCCGCCCGCGAGGAACCGCCGACCAGGAGCATCGGGTGCGGCTGGGTGAAGGGCCGCGGGGTGACCCGTACCGTACGGCCCCGGTACGTGAACGGCTCCCCGGTCCAGGCCGTGAGCAGGGTCTCCAGGAGCAGGTCCTGGAGCTTCCCGCGCCGCCCCCAGTCGACCCCGCGCTCCTCGTACTCCTCCGGCCGGTAGCCGATCCCCGCCACCGTAACCAGCCGTCCGCCGCTCAGCAGGTCGAGGACGGCGATGTCCTCGGCGAGCCGCAGCGGGTCGTGCAGCGGCCCGATGATCGCGGAGACGGTGACGGCGATGCGCTCGGTCGCGCCGAAGACCGCTCCCGCGAACGCGAAGGGGGAGGGCAGCCAGTTGTTCCCGACCCCGTGGTGCTCCTCGGTCTGCACGGTGTCGACCCCGTGACCGTCGGCGTACGCGGCCATCTCGACGGCGGCCCGGTAGCGGGCGGAGAGGGATTCGGGGGTCGCGCGGGGATCGACGAGGTTGAACCGTACGACGCTGAACGGCATGGGAAGTCCCCTCCGCTGGTGGGTACCGGCGAAGGGGGACGTTATCTGACGTAGCGTCAGATGGAAACGGTCTCGCCCACCTCGGCGGGCGCCGCGGAAGCCTTCTCCGGCGTCCGCGGCAGCACGGCGTACAGCACGCCCGCCACCACGATCGTCGCCGCCCAGCCCAGGCCGTTCTCGCCGATCCAGGACGAGGCGAGCGGGCCGGAGAACCAGTCGACCTTGGTGAACAGCAGACCGACCAGCAGGGCCACCGCCCAGGCCGTCATCGCCTGCCAGGCGAAACCGCCCCGGTACCAGTAGGCGCTGGTCCGGGTGGTGTCTATCAGCGCCGCCGCGTCGTACGACCGGCGCCGCAGCATGTCCACGCCGAAGACGCCGATCCACGCGGAGAACGCCACCGCCAGCAGGGTCAGGAAGGAGATGAACGAGCCGATGAAGCTGGTCGCCACCACCATCAGCAGGAAGCCGAAGACCAGACTGATCACCGCGTTGACGCTGACCGCCGCCGCGCGCGAGACCTTGATGCCCAGGGTCTGCGCGGTGAAGCCGGCCGAGTACATCGACATCGAGTTGATCAGCAGCATCCCGAGCAGGGCGATCACCAGGTACGGCACGGAGATCCACATCGGCAGCAGCTCACCGATGAAGGAGACCGGGTCCTGCGCCGAGGCCAGGTCCGGCGTCGACACCGCCATCACCGCGCCCATCAGGACCATCGGCAGGACGACGATCCCGGCGCCGCCCACCGTCGAGCCCACCATCGCCTTCGAGGAGGCCGTCCGCGGCAGGTAGCGGGTGAAGTCGGGGCCCGAGGGGACCCAGCTGATGCCGCCGGCCGCGATGGTGCCGATGCCCGCGATCATCATCGCCGTCGAACCGGCCGGCTTGTCGAAGACCGCCGACCAGTCCGTGTTCGCCACCAGGTAGACCAGCACGAGCACCGAGAAGGCGCCGAAGAGGTACGTGGACCACTTGCTGCACACCCGCAGCGCGTTGATCCCGAGCCCCGAGACCAGGAAGGTGCAGGTGACGAAGAGCAGCAGCGTCACCACGATGAGGAGCGTGTTCGACTTCACCCCGAAGAGCAGGTCGAGCACGGTCAGCACCGCGTACGCGCCGGTCACCGCGTTGATGGTCTCCCAGCCCCAGCGGGCGACCCAGATCAGCGCACCGGGAAAAAGGTTTCCGCGCTGACCGAACACGGCCCGCGACAGCGCCATGCCGGGCGCTCCGCCGCGCTTGCCCGCGATCGAGATCACACCGACGATCCCGTACGAGAGGACGGGGGCGGCGATCGCCACGGCCAGGACCTGCCAGAAGTTCAGGCCGTTGAAGACGATCAGACCGGCGCCCATCGTGAGCAGCAGCACACTGATGTTCGCGGCGACCCAGGTCGGGAAGAGCTCGCGGACCCGGCCGGTCCGCTCGGCGTCGGGGACGGGCTCGAGACCGCGGGTCTCCAGGGCGCCGTCGTGCGTCGCGCCTGCGGCTTCGGAGGCGTCGTGGGGCATGGGGGTACTCCGTACAGATGTGGGGGGAACCCACCCAGCGTACGTGCTCCTGCTCCGGCCGCTTCGTGGCCGATACTGGTCAGGTTATGGAACTCATCCTTGCTGTAGTCATCGCTCTGGTCGTCGTGGTCGCCGTGACGAGCGGGCTCGTGGTCAGCGGTCGCAAGAAGAAGCAGCTGCCGCCGGCCGAGCCGCCGTCCACCCCGCCCACCATCACCGCTCCGCCCGCCGAACCGCACGTCGGCGAGGAGGCGGAGACGCCGCGGGAGGAACCACGCCGCACGGTCGAGGAGGTCGAACTCCCCGCCGACGAGGCCCTGGACACGCCCCCGGCCGTCGAGGACCCCGTCGTCGCGGAGCCCGCCGCCCCCGAGATCGAGGTCCCGGAGCCCACCGCCGGCCGGCTCGTCCGGCTCCGCGCCCGGCTCGCCCGCTCGCAGAACTCGCTCGGCAAGGGGCTGCTCACGCTCCTGTCCCGCGAGCACCTCGACGAGGACACCTGGGAGGAGATCGAGGAGACCCTTCTCACGGCCGACGTCGGCGTCGCCCCCACCCAGGAACTCGTCGAGCGGCTGCGCGAGCGGGTCCGGGTGCTCGGCACCCGCACCCCCGAGGAGCTGCGCGGCCTGCTCCGCGAGGAGCTCGTCGCCCTGCTCGGCCCCGAGCTCGACCGCACGGTCCACACCGAGAGCCCCTCGGACGTGCCGGGCGTCGTCATGGTCGTCGGCGTGAACGGCACCGGCAAGACCACCACCACCGGCAAGCTCGCCCGGGTGCTCGTCGCCGACGGCAAGTCCGTCGTCCTCGGCGCCGCCGACACCTTCCGTGCCGCCGCCGCCGACCAGCTCCAGACCTGGGGCGAGCGCGTCGGCGCCCGCACCGTGCGCGGCCCGGAGGGCGGCGACCCGGCGTCGATCGCCTACGACGCGGTCAAGGAGGGCATCGCCGAGAAGGCCGATGTCGTCCTGATCGACACCGCAGGACGCCTCCACACCAAGACCGGTCTCATGGACGAGCTCGGCAAGGTCAAGCGCGTCGTCGAGAAGCACGGCCCGCTGGACGAGATCCTGCTCGTCCTCGACGCCACCACCGGCCAGAACGGGCTCATCCAGGCCCGCGTCTTCGCCGAGGTCGTCGACATCACCGGCATCGTGCTCACCAAGCTCGACGGCACCGCCAAGGGCGGCATCGTCGTCGCCGTCCAGCGCGAGCTGGGCGTGCCGGTCAAGCTGGTCGGCCTGGGCGAGGGCCCGGACGACCTGGCGCCGTTCGAGCCGGGTGCCTTCGTCGACGCCCTGATCGGCGACTGACACCGGGCACGACACACGGAAGGGCCCCCGCCGTCTCCCGGCGGGGGCCCTTCCGCGTCCTCAGAAGTGCGTGCGGTGGCAGATGTACGCCAGGGTGCCGAGCAGCAGCCGGGCCTGCGGCGGCGCGCCCGCCGTGTCGAGGGTGGGGGGCCGCAGCCAGCGGACCGGGCCGAGCCCGCCGAGGTCGGACGGGGGAGCGGTGATGTACGTCCCGGGGCCCAGACAGTGCAGGTCCAGGTCGGCGTCGTCCCAGCCCATCCGGTACAGCAGCTGCGGCAGCTCGGCGGCCGCGCCGGGGGCGACGAAGAAGCGGGCCCGGCCGGTGGGGGTGGCGCACACCGGGCCCAGCGGCAGCCCCATCCGTTCGAGCCGGACCAGCGCCCGGCGGCCGGCCGCCTCGGCGACCTCGATCACGTCGAAGGCCGTGCCGACCGGCAGCAGCAGGGCCGCGCCGGGGTACTCCGCCCAGGCCTTGGTCGCGTCGTCGAGGCCGGCGCCCGCCGGGACCGGTTCCGCGAAGGAGAGGGGGTGCGCGCCCGGGGCCGTACACGCCGGGTCGCCGCAGGAGCACTGCCCGGAGACGGCGCGCGCGCCGGGAACCACGTCCCAGCCCCACAGTCCTGTGTACTCGGCCACCGCTGTGCACTCCGTGGTGCGTACGCGGCGGCGTGCGCCGCCGGACCGCATCTCACGAATGCCGCCGATCGTGAAACCCATGCCCCCTCCAACGGGTCGAGCGCGCCGGTGGTTACGACCCGGAGCACCGCTGTCACCCTTCGTCACGGTCCGTCGCCGAGCGTGGCGCGCGGTCGTGCGTGAGGTGGTGCGGGCCGGTGCGCACGCCTCTCCGTGCTTCCGTCCGCCGACTCCGGTTCGTCGCATGTCAAGTGAATCGCGTTCCACGGGCGGCGAGTTCATTCGAAGGGGTGGCGAATGGTGGCGTTTCTTGAATCGCCCTCGTGGAGGGGTGATCGTAGGATTACTTTCGGTACTCGAACCCCGGGGCCGCTTGCGCACGCGGGTATGCCGGAGGCAACCCGGTTTCCAGTTCGAAGGAGTACGAACTCCGGACGGGAGCCGCCGGAGGCGGCATTCTGATAGGGGTTCGCACGACAGGCAATCAGGTGGATGGGGGCGTTCCAGTGGGCGGCAACGGCGCAGACGGTACGACTGCCGGCAAGCGCCCGAACGAGCAGCTGGGCTCGTGGTTCGTGCGCAGCGGCTGGTCCAAGGGCGAACTCGCGCGTCAGGTGAACCGCCGGGCGCGCCAGATGGGCGCGCACCACATCTCCACCGACACCTCGCGGGTCCGCCGCTGGCTCGACGGCGAGCAGCCGCGCGAACCCATCCCGCGGATCCTCTCCGAGCTGTTCTCCGAGCGCTTCGGCTCCGTCGTCGCCATCGAGGACCTCGGCCTGCGCACCGCCCACCAGTCGCCCTCCGTCTCCGGCGTCGACCTGCCCTGGGCCGGCCCCCAGACCGTCGCCCTGCTCGGCGAGTTCTCCCGCAGCGACCTCATGCTCGCCCGCCGCGGCTTCCTCGGCTCCTCCCTGTCGCTCGCCGCCGGACCCGCGCTCATCGAACCGATGCAGCGCTGGCTCGTCCCCACCCCCGCCGGCGAGACCGAGCGCCCCGACCCGGCCGCCGACGCCCGCCGCCCCAACCGGCTCTCCGAGGTCGAGCTCGACCTCCTCGAATCCACCACCGCCATGTTCCGCAAGTGGGACGCCCAGTGCGGCGGCGGACTGCGCCGCAAGGCCGTCGTCGGCCAGCTCCACGAGGTCACCGACCTGCTCCAGGAACCCCAACCCGCCACCACCGCCAAGCGCCTCTTCACCTGCGCCGCCGAACTCGCCGAACTCGCCGGCTGGATGAGCTACGACGTGGGCCTCCAGCCCACCGCCCAGAAGTACTTCGTGCTCGCCCTGCACGCCGCCAAGGAAGCCGGCGACAAGCCCCTCGGCTCGTACATCCTGTCCTCGATGAGCCGCCAGATGATCCACCTCGGCCGCCCCGACGACGCCCTCGAACTCATCCACCTCGCCCAGTACGGCAGTCGGGACTGCGCCACCCCCCGCACCCAGGCCATGCTGTATGCGATGGAGGCCCGCGCCTACGCCAACATGGGCCAGCCCTCCAAGTGCAAGCGGGCCGTGCGGATGGCCGAGGACACCTTCGCCGACGTCGGCCTCGACGGCGAGCCCGAGCCCGACTGGATCGGCTTCTTCTCCGAGGCCGAGCTCAACGGCGAGAACTCCCACTCCTACCGCGACCTCGCCTACGTCGCCGGGCGCTCCCCGACGTACGCCTCGCTCGCCGAGCCGGTCATGGAGCGGGCCGTCGAGCTCTTCGAGAAGGACCCCGACCACCAGCGGTCGTACGCGCTCAACCTCATCGGCATGGCCACCGTGCACCTCCTCAAGCGCGAGCCCGAGCAGTCCGTCGTACTCGCCGAGAAGGCCCTCGGGGTCGCCCGCAGCATCCGCTCCGAGCGGGTCAACACCCGGCTCCGCAAGACCGTCGACCACGCCGCCCGCACCTACAGCGACGTCGCCGAGGTCGTCCAGTTCACCGACCGGCTGACCCAGCTGCTCCCCGAGGCCGCCGAAGCGGTCTGACCCCACCGGGCGCCCCGCGCCCCCCGCACTCCGGCCGCGCCGGACGTCCCGTACTGCCCGACTCGGCTCCCCCGCCGCAAGGTCACACGGACGCCCGACGCGGCCGGTTCCGCATGCCCGCGGGCCCCGGCCGTTCACGGTCGCGTAACACGCCCCACCCCTTCGTCACGGCTCCGAAACATCGAGCGGCATCGACGGAAACCGCGCTGCGCGAATCTCTGGCGCATAACCGGCCACCCTCCCGGCCGAGCCGCTCTCGGCCCCGCCCCCGCACAGGCCGCATCCGACGACGAGGAGACGCCGATGGCACCAGCCATCACGACCCTGGCAGCAGACGCCCCCGAGCTGTCCGCCGCCAACACCGGGTTCATGCTCATCTGCTCCGCCCTGGTCATGCTGATGACCCCGGCACTCGCCTTCTTCTACGGAGGCATGGTCCGCGTCAAGTCCACCCTCAACATGCTGATGATGAGCTTCATCAGCCTCGGGATCGTCACGATCCTCTGGGTGCTCTTCGGCTTCAGCCTCGCCTTCGGCACCGACTCGGGCTCGATCATCGGCTGGTCCTCCGACTACGTCGGCCTCAGCGGGATCGGCGTCACCGAGCTCTGGGACGGCTACACCATCCCGGTGTACGTCTTCGCCGTCTTCCAGCTGATGTTCGCCATCCTCACCCCGGCCCTGATCAGCGGCGCCCTCGCCGACCGCGTCAAGTTCACCGCCTGGGCCCTCTTCATCACCCTCTGGGTCACCGTCGTCTACTTCCCCGTCGCCCACTGGGTCTGGGGCGCCGGCGGCTGGCTCTTCGAGATGGGCGTCATCGACTTCGCCGGCGGCACGGCCGTCCACATCAACGCCGGTGCCGCGGCCCTCGGCGTCATCCTCGTCATCGGCAAGCGCGTCGGCTTCAAGAAGGACCCGATGCGCCCCCACAGCCTGCCGCTCGTGATGCTCGGCGCCGGCCTCCTCTGGTTCGGCTGGTTCGGCTTCAACGCCGGCTCCTGGCTCGGCAACGACGACGGCGTCGGCGCCGTGATGTTCGTCAACACCCAGGTCGCCACCGCCGCCGCCATGCTCGCCTGGCTCGCCTACGAGAAGATCCGCCACGGCTCCTTCACCACCCTCGGCGCCGCCTCCGGCGCGGTCGCCGGCCTCGTCGCCATCACCCCGTCCGGCGGCGCCGTCAGCCCGCTCGGCGCGATCGCCATCGGCGCCATCGCCGGTCTCCTCTGCGCCATGGCCGTCGGCCTCAAGTACAAGTTCGGCTACGACGACTCCCTCGACGTCATCGGCGTCCACCTCGTCGGCGGTGTCCTCGGCTCCCTCCTCGTCGGCCTCTTCGCCACCGGCGGCGTCCAGTCCGACGCCAAGGGCCTCTTCTACGGCGGCGGCCTGGAGCAGCTCGGCAAGCAGGCCGTCGGCGTCGTCGCCGTCCTCGCCTACTCTCTGATCGCCTCCGCGATCCTCGCGCTCCTCATCGACAAGACGATGGGCATGCGGGTCAGCGAGGACGACGAGGTCTCCGGCATCGACCAGGTCGAGCACGCCGAGACCGCGTACGACTTCAGCGGAGCCGGCGGCGGCGCGTCCTCGCGCTCCACCGCCGCCCCCGCCCCGGCCGTCACGGAGAACAAGAAGGTGGACGCATGAAGCTCATCACCGCGGTCGTGAAGCCGCACCGGCTCGACGAGATCAAGGAGGCCCTCCAGGCGTTCGGCGTCCACGGCCTCACGGTCACCGAGGCCAGCGGCTACGGACGCCAGCGCGGCCACACCGAGGTCTACCGGGGCGCCGAGTACACCGTCGACCTGGTCCCCAAGATCCGCATCGAGGTCCTCGTCGAGGACGAGGACGCCGAACAGCTCATCGACGTCGTCGTGAAGGCCGCCCGAACCGGCAAGATCGGAGACGGCAAGGTGTGGAGCGTGCCGGTCGAGACCGCCGTACGCGTCCGCACCGGCGAACGCGGCCCGGACGCCCTGTAAGCAGCGGTCCGGACGCACCGTACGCACACGAAGGAGCCGCCGGGTGACGAGCCTCGAAGTCAGCGAAGAGACCGAAGATTCGGGACCCGGCGGTTACGCGGCGGCCCGGCTGCTCCTCCTCCACGAGAAGGAGCGGCCCGGGCCGTCGCGCCGTGCCGCCCTCGCCCGGCTCACCGACGACTGGCTGGCCGCCCTCTTCGCCGCCGCCGCCCCGCCCCGCGGGACCGCCCTCGTCGCCGTCGGCGGCTACGGCCGCGCCGAACTCTCCCCCCGCAGCGACCTCGACCTCCTCCTGCTCCACGACGGCAGCGCCGACAAGGCCGCGATCGCCGCCCTCGCCGACCGCATCTGGTACCCCGTCTGGGACCTCGGACTCGCCCTCGACCACTCCGTCCGCACCCCCGCCGAGGCCCGCGCCACCGCCTCCGACGACCTCAAGGCCCACCTCGGCCTGCTCGACGCCCGGCCCCTCGCCGGGGACCACGGACTCGTCGCCGCCCTGCGCACCACCGTCCTCGCCGACTGGCGCAACCAGGCCCCCCGGCGCCTCCCCGAGCTCGACGCGCTCTGCCGGGACCGCGCCGAGCGCTCCGGCGAGCTGCAGTACCTCCTCGAACCCGACCTCAAGGAGGCCAGGGGCGGACTCCGCGACGCCCAGGCCCTGCGCGCCGTCGCCGCCTCCTGGCTCGCCGACGCCCCCCGCGAAGGCCTCGACGCCGCCCGCCGCCGCCTCCTCGACGCCCGCGACGCCCTCCACCTCACCACCGGCCGCGCCACCGACCGGCTCGCCCTCCAGGAACAGGACGCCGTCGCCGCCCACCTCGGCCTCCTCGACGCCGACACCCTGCTCCGCGAGGTGTACGAGGCCGCCCGGACCATCTCGTACGCCACCGACGTCACCTGGCGCGAGGTCAACCGCGTCCTCAAGGCCCGCTCCGCCCGGCCCCGCCTCCGCGCCCTCCTCGGCGGCCGCGGCGCCACGGGCCGGACCGGCGCGAAACCGCCCGCCGAACGCACCCCGCTCGCCGAAGGCGTCGTCGAGATGGACGGCGAGGCCGTCCTCGCCCGCACCGCCCGCCCCGAACGCGACCCCGTCCTGCCCCTGCGCGCCGCCGCCGCGGCCGCCCAGTCCGCCCTCCCGATCTCCCTCCACGCCGTCCGCCACCTCGCCACCACCGCCCGGCCGCTCCCCGTGCCCTGGCCCGCCGAGGCCCGCGAGGAACTCGTCACCCTGCTCGGCGCCGGCGAGGCCACCGTCCCCGTCTGGGAGGCCCTGGAGGCCGAGGGGATCATCACCCAGCTGCTCCCCGACTGGGAACGCGTCCGCTGCCGCCCCCAGCGCAACCCCGTCCACACCTGGACAGTCGACCGCCACCTCGTCGAGACCGCCGTCCGCGCCGCCGCCCTCACCCGCCGCGTCGGCCGCCCCGACCTCCTCCTCGTCGCCGCCCTCCTCCACGACATCGGCAAGGGCTGGCCCGGCGACCACTCCGTCGCCGGCGAGACCATCGCCCGCGACCTCGCCACCCGGATCGGCTTCGACCGCAGCGACGTCGCCACCATCGCCACCGCCGTCCGCCACCACCTGCTCCTCGTCGAGACCGCCACCCGGCGCGACCTCGACGACCCCGCCACCGTCCGCGCGGTGGCCGACGCCGTCGGCACCGTCGGCACCCTGGAGCTGCTGCACGCCCTCACCGAGGCCGACGCCCTCGCCACCGGGCCCGCCGCCTGGTCGTCCTGGCGCGCCTCCCTCGTCGCCGACCTCGTCAAACGGGTCGCGGGCGTCCTCGCGGGAGAGACCCCGCCCGACCCCGAGGCCGCCGCCCCCAGCGCCGAACAGGAACGGCTCGCCATCGAGGCCCTGCGCACCGGCGAACCCGTCCTCGCCCTGCACACCGAACCGGTCGCCGCGGAGCCCGAGGAGCCCGAGCCCGTCGGCGTCGAACTCGTCATCGCGCTGCCCGAGCGGCCCGGCGTCCTCCCCGCCGTCGCCGGGGTCCTCGCCCTGCACCGGCTCACCGTCCGCGCCGCCGAGCTCCGCGCCGTCGACCTCCCGGCCGGTCTCGGGACCGGCTCGGGAGCCGTCCTCGTCCTCGACTGGCGGGTCGCCGCCGAGTACGGCGCCCTCCCCGAGGCCGCCCGGCTCCGCGCCGACCTCGTGCGGGCCCTCGACGGCTCCCTCGACATCCCCGCCCGCCTCGCCGAACGCGAGGCCGCCTACCCCCGGCGGCGCGGCCTCACCGCCCCGCCGCCCCGGGTCACCGTGGCCGCCGCCGGCTCCCGGCTCGCCACCGTCATCGAGGTCCGCGCCCAGGACGCCCCCGGCCTCCTCCACCGCATCGGCCGGGCCCTGGAGGGAGCGGTGGTACGGGTCCGCAGCGCCCACGTCTCCACCCTGGGCGCGAACGCCGTCGACACCCTCTACGTGACCCGCCCCGACGGCTCCCTGCTCCCCGACGAGGAGGCGATCGACCTGGCGAGGACCCTGGAGGAGGCGCTGCGGTGAGCGCGTGACCCCGGCGCGTGCCGGGCGTTGAGCACGGAGTGCTCCCCGCGCCGGCGGGGGCGGTCCGCTCCGTGGCAACGGCTGCCTGTCCGAGGCCGCGTGCTTCCCGCGCCGGCGGGGGTCCCGCCCCTGCCGGCGCAATCCGACCGGCAAGGGCGGTCGTGTCCTGGGGCCGGATACCCTGGGTGGCGACCATCCGCCCCGACCCGAGGATCGCGACCACTGTGTTCGATACGCTTTCCGACCGCCTCAGCGCGACTTTCAAGTCCCTCCGGGGCAAAGGTCGCCTCTCCGAGCAGGACATCGACAGTGCGGCCCGGGAAATCCGTATCGCACTCCTTGAGGCCGATGTCGCCCTGCCGGTAGTCCGCGCGTTCATCAAGAACGTCAAGGAACGCTCCCTCGGCGCCGAGGTCTCCAAGGCGCTGAATCCCTCGCAGCAGGTCATCAAGATCGTCAACGATGAGCTGATCTCGATCCTGGGCGGCGAGACCCGCCGCCTGCGGTTCGCCAAGACGGCGCCGACCGTGATCATGCTCGCCGGTCTCCAGGGTGCCGGTAAGACCACCCTCGCCGGAAAGCTCGGCCTCTGGCTCAAGAGCCAGGGCCACTCCCCGCTGCTCGTCGCCTGTGACCTCCAGCGTCCGAACGCCGTCAACCAGCTCTCCGTCGTCGCCGACCGAGCCGGCGTCGCCTTCTACGGCCCGCAGCCCGGGAACGGCGTCGGCGACCCGGTCCAGGTCGCCAAGGACTCGATCGAGCACGCGCGGACCAAGCTCTACGACGTCGTCATCGTCGACACCGCCGGCCGCCTCGGCATCGACCAGGAGCTGATGCAGCAGGCCGCGGACATCCGCGACGCCGTCAGCCCCGACGAGATCCTGTTCGTCGTCGACGCCATGATCGGTCAGGACGCGGTCAACACCGCCGAGGCCTTCCGCGACGGTGTCGGCTTCGACGGCGTCGTGCTGTCCAAGCTCGACGGCGACGCCCGCGGTGGTGCCGCGCTCTCCATCGCGCACGTCACCGGCAAGCAGATCATGTTCGCCTCCAACGGCGAGAAGCTGGACGACTTCGACGCGTTCCACCCGGACCGCATGGCGTCCCGCATCCTCGGCATGGGCGACATGCTCTCCCTCATCGAGAAGGCGCAGCAGACCTTCGACGAGGACGAGGCGGCCAAGATGGCCTCCAAGCTCGCCTCGAAGAAGGGCCAGGAGTTCACGCTCGACGACTTCCTGGCGCAGATGGAGCAGGTCCGCAAGATGGGCTCCATCTCGAAGCTGCTCGGCATGCTCCCGGGCATGGCCCAGATGAAGGAGCAGATCAACAACATCGACGAGAAGGACGTCGACCGCACGGCGGCCATCATCAAGTCGATGACCCCGGGCGAGCGGCAGGACCCGACCATCATCAACGGCTCGCGCCGGGCCCGTATCGCCAAGGGTTCGGGCGTCGAGGTCAGCGCGGTCAAGGGCCTGGTGGAGCGGTTCTTCGAGGCCCGCAAGATGATGTCCCGCATGGCGCAGGGCGGCGGCCTCCCCGGGATGCCGGGCATGCCGGGCATGGGCGGCGGCCCCGGCCGGCAGAAGAAGCAGGCCAAGCAGGCCAAGGGCAAGCGCAAGAGCGGCAACCCGATGAAGCGGAAGGCCGAGGAGCAGGCCGCCGCCGAGCGCCGCGACCAGGCGCAGCAGGGCGGGGCCTTCGGCCTCCCGGCGCCGGGGCAGACCCCGAAGGACTTCGAGCTGCCGGACGAGTTCAAGAAGTTCATGAGCTGACATCGGTCGGCCCGTGAGTAGGGGCCCGGGGCGGCACGAAACCGCCCCGGGCCCCTTTTCACCCCTCCGGACCGCCCACGATGCCGGGTCCGTCCCGCTCTTCGATACTGGGGCCACAGCCGCCCCGAGGAGAGCCACGTGGCCAACCCCGTACCCCCGCGCGACCGGACCGATCAGCCCTGGCGCTCGGAAGGGGCTCCGCCGCCCCCGTCGCCGAGGAAACGGATGCCGGGCGGCTGGGGCGGCCTCGTCCTCACCGCGCTCGCCGTGTACCTGATCGCCAACATCGTCCTGTCGTTCTTCAACGAGGGGGACGGGCCGACGATCTCGTACACCGAGTTCGACAAGCAGGTCGCCGCCGGGAACGTCACCAAGATCTACTCCAAGGGCGACGCGATCCAGGGCCAGCTGAAGAACAAACAGCCCGTGCCGGACGGCGACGGCGACTACACGAAGTTCACCACCCAGCGGCCCGCCTTCGCCGACGACGACCTGTGGGCCCAGCTGACCAAGCAGAACGTCGTCGTCACCGCCGAACCCGTCGTCCAGGAACGCAGCTTCCTCGCCAACCTCCTCATCTCGCTGGCGCCGATGCTGCTGCTCGTCCTGCTCTGGGTGTTCATCGCCCGCCGGATGAGCTCCGGGATGGGCGGCGCGGGCGGCATGCTCGGCCGCAAGGCCCCGCCGAAACCCGTCGAACTCGAGACCGGCGCCAAGCGCACGACCTTCGAGGACGTCGCCGGCATCGACGAGGTCGAGGGCGAGCTCAACGACGTCGTCGACTTCCTCAAAAACCCCCAGGCCTACCGCGAGATGGGCGCCAAGATGCCCCGCGGCGTGCTCCTCGCCGGCCCGCCCGGCACCGGCAAGACCCTGCTCGCCCGCGCCGTCGCCGGCGAGGCCGGAGTGCCGTTCTTCTCCGCCTCCGCGTCCGAGTTCATCGAGATGATCGTGGGCGTCGGAGCCTCCCGGGTCCGCGAACTGTTCGCCGAGGCCCGCAAGGTCGCCCCGGCGATCATCTTCATCGACGAGATCGACACCATCGGCCGGGCCCGCGGCGGCGGCTCCGGGATGGGCGGCCACGACGAGCGCGAGCAGACCCTCAACCAGATCCTCACCGAGATGGACGGCTTCACCGGCTCCGAAGGCGTCATCGTCCTCGCCGCCACCAACCGCGCCGACGTCCTCGACCCGGCCCTCACCCGGCCGGGCCGCTTCGACCGGATCGTGCACGTCAACCCGCCGGACCGGGGCGGCCGGGAGGCCATCCTCAAGATCCACACCCGGGAGATCCCGCTCGCCAAGGACGTCGACCTGGAGCACGTGGCCCGGACGACCCCGGGCATGACCGGCGCCGAACTCGCCAACCTCGCCAACGAGGCCGCCCTGCTCGCGGTCAAGCGCGAGCAGAAGGCCGTCACCCAGTCCGACCTGTCCGACGCCCTGGAGAAGGTCCAGCTCGGCGCCGAACGGCCGCTCGTGATGCCGGCCGACGAGCGGCGCCGCACCGCGTACCACGAGAGCGGGCACGCCCTCCTCGGCATGCTCCAGCCCGGCGCCGACCCGGTCCGCAAGATCACCATCGTGCCGCGCGGCCGCGCCCTCGGCGTCACCCTCTCCACTCCCGACTCCGACAAGTACGCCTACACCGAGGACTACCTGCGCGGCCGGATCATCGGCGCCCTCGGCGGCATGGCCGCCGAACAGGTCGTCTTCGGCGTCGTCACCACCGGCGCCGAGAGCGACCTGGAACAGGTCACCAACATCGCCCGGGGCATGGCGGGCCGCTGGGGCATGAGCGAGCGCGTCGGCCGGCTCACCGCCATCCCGAGCGACGCCCAGCAGGCGTACGGCCTCTCGGCGGCGCCCGCGACCCTCGACACCGTGGACGCGGAGATGCGCCGCATCGTCGACGAGTGCTACGAGAGCGCCGTACGCCAGCTCCGCGAGCACCGCGGCCGACTGGACGCGCTGGCCGCCGCGCTCCTGGAGAACGAGACCCTGGAGGAGGCGGCCGCCTACCGCGCGGCGGGCCTCCCGCGCGCGGGACACGAGGACTGACCGACGGGGGCCGCGTGCGTCTGTCCACGGCGTCCGGGTCGGCCGCGCGGGCGCTGTCCACGGGGCCCGGGTCGACCGGGCAGGCGCGGTTCACGGCGTCCGGGACGACTGCGCGGGCGCCGGTCCGTAATGGTCGCGGCGGCCGGGGCGGGCCGCCGTCGTGTCGTTTAGCGCACCCGGGCCACCACGTACCGGAAGACGTTCGGCATCCACACCGTCCCGTCCGCGCGTACGTGCGGGGCGAGTGCCTCCGCGATCTCCTTCTCCACCTGGCCGAGGTCCGTCGCCCGGACCGCCTCGTCGAAGGCGCCCGTCGAGAGCAGTCCGCGGACCGCGCTGCCCTCGTTCGCGTACCCGAAGGGGCAGGCCACCCGCCCCGAACCGTCCGGCCGCAGCCCCGCCCCCGCCACCAGCCCGTCAAGGTCCGTGACGAGCCCGGGACGGCGGTCCGCGAGCCGGGCCCCGACCCGCAGCACCGGCTCCGTGGCGCAGCGCTCCGGCGGACCCCACCCGGCGAGCACGACCGTCGTGCCCGGCTGCGCCGTACGGGTGACGGCGACCAGCTCGGGCAGGAGCCGGTCCGTGGTGTGGAAGGCCGTGATCACGTCGTACGGGACACCCTCCGGGGGCTCCTCCGTGACCGTCACCGCCTCGGGGAGCCGCTCCCTCGCCAGCTCCACGCGCGCGTGGTCCCGGTCCGCGCCGACGACGCTCGCGCCCCGGGCCGCCGCCATCAGAAGGGCCAGGCCGGAGCCGCAGCGCAGGCCCAGGACCCGGGTCCCGGCGCCCACGCCGAGCCGGTCGTACACCGCCTCGTAGAGCGGGACGAGCATCCGTTCCTGGATCTCGGCCCAGTCGCGCGCGGGGTGGTGCGGGACGAGCGTAGGTGTCATGGAAAAGTGCCCCTATCCGTGCTCGGACGACAGCCCCCCGTAGTCAGGGAACTGCGCATCCCGGGCCGCGTCCAGTGCTCGCACCGCACCGATTCGTCCCGGAGGGAACCGACCCGGTAAGGTCCCTGCCACGCTTCCCGGCTTCTCCGGGAACGCCCCCAGGGCGCGCGCACCACGGCTACGCGCCGGGGCGTATGCGCTACTACGCACCAGCTTGACGCCCGCTGAGCGGCTTCTCCGCAGATCGGCGCACTGGCCCTCGTCACGACCCATCAACGGCAACTGACGGGTACGTGCAAAATATTTGGGATGCCCCGGAATGGAACCCGGGGGCACTTCGGCTCGTTGTACGCGACGTGAGCACGACACCACCTGTTCTCGCCGCAGAGCTGGCACAGGCGTGGGCCGACATTCAGCGGCACCACCCCGAGCTGCCCGACCTTGCCGCGCCCGAGTCCCTGATCGGAGAGTCCTCGTCCGCCTGCGGCGCCGAGCTCTCCTTCGAACGACTGCTCCACGAGGCAGTCCACGGCATCGCAGCCGCCCGGGGTGTCCGCGACACCTCGCGCGCCGGCCGCTACCACAACCGCAGATTCCTCGCGATCGCCGAGGAGATGGGCCTCGACCACCCCGAGGAGCCGCACGCCAGCAGCGGCTTCTCGCTGGTCACGCTCACCCCCGAGGCGAGGCGGCGCTACCGCCCCACCATCGAGCGGCTCCAGCGCGCCCTCAAGGCCCACACCGTCGCCACCGCGGCCGACACCAAGCGCTCCTTCCGCGGACCGGCCGCCCGGCACGGCTCATCGGGCGGCGGCGTCCGCGTCAAGGCCGTCTGCGACTGCGGGCGGAACGTGCGCGTGGTCCCGTCGGTGCTCGCCCAGGCCCCGATCGTCTGCGGCGGCTGCGGCAAGCCCTTCCGCATCCCGGAGACGGTGGGCGCCGCGAGCTGATCGCGGTGTGGCACAATGGCTAGCTGTACTCGACAGTCGCACAGGACCCCTCTCTCCTCCGGCTGACGCGTCCATCGGGCATCCGAGTACCGCAACCCCACGTGGCATCTCAAAGTGCCCAACCACGTCAAGACCAGGAGACACCACTCCAGTGGCAGTCAAGATCAAGCTCAAGCGCCTCGGCAAGATTCGCCAGCCGCACTACCGCATCGTCGTCGCCGACTCCCGCACCCGTCGTGACGGTCGCGCGATCGAGGAGATCGGCCTCTACCACCCGACGTACAACCCGTCGCGTATCGAGGTCGACTCCGAGCGTGCGCAGTACTGGCTGTCCGTCGGCGCCCAGCCGACCGAGCCGGTTCTCGCCATCCTGAAGCTCACCGGCGACTGGCAGAAGCACAAGGGCCTCCCGGCCCCCGAGAAGGCTCTGCTCGTCCCCGCCACGAAGGAGGCGAAGCGCGCCTCGTTCGACGAGTTCGCGAAGACCCTCGAGGGCGGCGACGACAAGGGTGAGGCCATCACCCCGAAGGCCAAGAAGGCCGACAAGAAGGCGGACGAGGCCGAGGCCGCGTCCACCGAGTCGACCGAGGCCTGATCATGCTCGAGGAGGCTCTCGAGCACCTCGTGAAGGGCATCGTCGACAACCCCGACGACGTGCAGGTCGCCTCGCGCAACCTGCGCCGCGGCCGCGTGCTGGAGGTCCGGGTCCACCCCGACGACCTCGGCAAGGTGATCGGCCGCAACGGCCGCACCGCGCGTGCGCTGCGTACCGTCGTGGGTGCCATCGGCGGCCGTGGCATCCGGGTCGACCTCGTCGACGTGGACCAGGTCCGCTGAGCAGGCCGGCAGCATCACCTTAGTTGTGCCGGCACGGGCCGGGGAGGGCTTTCGAGCCCGCCCCGGCCCGTTGTCGTTCGCGTCGTACGAGCTGTGTGACAGGAGAGTGTGGAGCAGTGCAGTTGGTAGTCGCGCGGATCGGCCGCGCCCACGGGATCAAGGGCGAGGTCACCGTCGAGGTCCGCACGGACGAGCCCGAGCTCAGGCTCGGCCCCGGTGCCGTGCTGCTCACCGACCCGGCCTCGGCCGGGCCGCTGACCATCGAGACCGGCCGGGTGCACAGCGGCCGGCTGTTGCTGCGCTTCGAGGGCGTCCGCGACCGGAACGCCGCCGAGGCCCTGCGCAACATCCTCCTCATCGCCGAGGTCGACCCCACGGAACTGCCCGAGGAGGAGGACGAGTACTACGACCACCAGCTCATGGACCTGGACGTGGTGCTCGCCGACGGCACCGAGATCGGCCGGATCACCGAGATCTCCCACCTGCCGTCCCAGGACCTCTTCATCGTCGAGCGCCCCGACGGCACCGAGCTGATGATCCCCTTCGTCGAGTCGATCGTCACCGAGATCGACCTGGAGGAGCAGCGCGCCGTCATCGACCCGCCGCCGGGTCTGATCGACGACCGCGCCGAGATCGTCTCCTCCCGCGACGAGTCCGGTGAGGACGAGGCATGAGGCTCGACGTCGTCACGATCTTCCCCGAGTACCTCGAACCGCTGAACGTCTCGCTGGTCGGCAAGGCCCGCGCGCGCGGACAGCTCGACGTCCACGTCCACGACCTGCGGGACTGGACGTACGACCGGCACAACACCGTCGACGACACCCCGTACGGCGGCGGTCCCGGCATGGTCATGAAGACCGACCCCTGGGGCGACGCGCTCGACCAGACGCTCGCCGACGGCTACGAGGGCGGCGCCCACGGCCCCGTCCTCGTCGTCCCCACCCCCAGCGGCCGCCCCTTCACCCAGGAGCTCGCCGTCGAGCTCTCCGAGCGGCCCTGGCTGATCTTCACCCCGGCCCGCTACGAGGGCATCGACCGCCGCGTCATGGACGAGTACGCGACCCGGATGCCCGTGTACGAGGTCTCCATCGGCGACTACGTGCTGGCCGGCGGGGAGGCCGCCGTCCTCGTCGTCACCGAGGCCGTCGCCCGGCTGCTGCCCGGCGTCCTCGGCAACGCCGAGTCCCACCGGGACGACTCCTTCGCCCCCGGGGCCATGGCCAACCTCCTGGAGGGGCCCGTCTACACCAAGCCCCCCGAGTGGCGCGGCCGGGGCATCCCCGACGTCCTGCTCAGCGGGCACCACGGCAAGATCGCCCGCTGGCGGCGCGACGAGGCCTTCCGCCGTACCGCCGCCCACCGGCCCGATCTCATCGAGCGCTGCGACCCGGCGGCCTTCGACAAGAAGGACCGCGAGATCCTCTCGATGATGGGCTGGGCGCCCGAGCCCGGCGGCCGATTTTGGCGCAGGCTCGACGACGTGGAAGAATAGGCCGCTGTCGTCCGTCCGGCGCGCGCCCCTGCCACAGGGGGAACGACGCCGCCCATGACGTACGGCCTTCCGAATCATCTTCGAACGTACCGCTGATGACCTGTGGCATCAGCGAGGAAAGAGACCTCCATGGCCTCCCTGCTCGACCAGGTCAACGCGGGTTCGCTCCGCTCCGACCTCCCCGCCTTCCGTCCCGGCGACACCGTGAACGTCCACGTGCGCGTCATCGAGGGCAACCGCTCCCGCATCCAGCAGTTCAAGGGTGTCGTCATCCGCCGTCAGGGCTCGGGCGTCAGCGAGACCTTCACGGTCCGCAAGGTCTCGTTCTCCGTCGGCGTCGAGCGCACCTTCCCGGTGAACAGCCCGATCTTCGAGAAGATCGAGCTCGTGACCCGCGGTGACGTCCGTCGCGCCAAGCTCTACTACCTGCGTGAGCTGCGCGGCAAGGCTGCCAAGATCAAGGAGAAGCGCGACCGCTGAGCCTCGGCTCCCGGCACGCTCGACGCTTCCGAGCCCTCGCACAGGCAGGCCGGATAGGCTCTGCCACCGATGGACACCGAAGCACACGACACGGAGCGCGACCCCTCTTCCGACACGGAGGACGGGTCGCGCTCCGCGCGCGTTTCCGAGGACTCCAGGACCACGTCCGGCCGGCGGCGCGCGGCGCTCCTCGGCGCTGTGTGCGTGGCCTTCCTGCTGCTCCTGAGCCATTTCGTGGTGCAGCCCTTCCTGATCCCGAGCGGCTCCATGGAGCCGACCCTCCAGGTCGGTGACCGGATCCTGGTCAACAAGCTGGCGTACCGTTTCGGCAGTGAGCCGGCCCGGGGCGACGTCGTCGTCTTCGACGGCACCGGCTCCTTCGTACGGGAGCAGCCCGCGGGCAATCCCGTCACCGGACTCCTGCACGACGGGGCGGCCGCCCTCGGGCTCGCCGAGCCCGACGAGACCGACTTCGTGAAGCGGGTCGTCGGCATCGGCGGCGACCGGGTCGTCTGCTGCGACAGGAACGGCCGGCTCACCGTCAACGGCGTCCCCGTCGAGGAGCGGTACGTGATGCTCGGCGACCAGCCGTCCAGCGTGCCCTTCGACATCGTCGTCCCGCAGAACCGGCTCTGGGTCATGGGCGACCACCGCAGCCAGTCCAGCGACTCCCGCGACCACCTGGGCAACCCCGGCGGCGGCATGGTCCCGGTCGACAAGGTCGTCGGACGCGCCGACTGGATCGCCTGGCCGTTCGGCCGCTGGTCCACGGTCCGGGGGACCGACGCCTTCGACGCCGTACCGGCCGCCCCGCCCGGCGGACACCCGGTGGGGCCCCGTGGGTAGCCGGGGACGGCCGCCGGGCGGTCACGACCCCGAGCAGGGCGCGCCGCTGCCGGGCCGGGCCGAGCGGCGCAGGCTCGCCCGCCGGGTCAGACGGCGCAGGCAGCGCTCCGCGCTGCGCGAGATCCCCGTGCTGATCACGGTGGCCGTCCTCATCGCGCTCGTCCTCAAGACCTTCCTGGTCCAGGCCTTCGTCATCCCCTCCGGCTCCATGGAGCAGACGATCCGGATCTCCGACCGGGTCCTCGTCGACAAGCTCACCCCGTGGTTCGGCTCGCGCCCGCAGCGCGGTGACGTCGTCGTCTTCAAGGACCCCGGCAACTGGCTCCAGCAGGAGGCCGCGCCGGCCGAGGAGGACCCGGTCGGCGTCAAGCAGGTCAAGCAGGCCCTCACCTTCATCGGGCTGCTGCCCTCCGCCGACGACCGGGACCTCATCAAGCGGGTCGTCGCCGTCGGCGGCGACACCGTCCGCTGCTGCGGCGAGGACGGGCGGCTCACCGTCAACGGCGTACCCCTGGACGAGCCGTACCTGCACCCGGGGAACCAGCCGTCGACCATCCCCTTCGAGGTGAAGGTCCCGGAGGGCCGGATCTTCGTCCTCGGCGACCACCGGTCCGACTCGGCGGACTCCCGCTACCACCTCGACGAGCAGGACCACGGGACCGTCTCCGAGGAGCAGGTCGTGGGGCGGGCCGTGATGATCGTCTGGCCCGTCGCGCACTGGCGCGGCCTGGAGGAACGCGACACCTTCGCCGCCGTACCGGACGGCAGTACGGGTTCCGGGTCGGCGCTCGGTCTGTCGCATAGTGTGTCCCAGCGGAATCTGAACGGATTGCCCGGGCTCCCGACCCCTGCGGAACTTCTGCTCGTTATGGGAGTGGTGGGCCTGTCCCTGTTCGGGGACAGGCGATCGCACGGACTGAGGAGTGGATGTGGGGGATTTGGCCGTCGGCGCACGATCCGGACACGATGGGCCCGACGAGAGGGCCGACGGGGCCTTCGGCGATGACACGACGGGTGACGACGTGACGGACGAGCAGGCGCAGCCACCGGGCGGCGAAACGCCGGGTGACGGCGACGACGACACGGCGGGCGGCTCCGGCGGGCGGCCGAGGAACCAGCGTTCCTTCTGGAAGGAACTGCCGCTCCTCGTCGGCATCGCGCTGGTGCTCGCCCTGCTGATCAAGACCTTCCTGGTGCAGGCGTTCTCGATCCCCTCGGAATCGATGATGAACACCCTCCAGAAGGGCGACCGGGTCCTCGTCGACAAACTGACCCCCTGGTTCGGCTCGGAGCCCGAGCGCGGCGAGGTCGTCGTCTTCCACGACCCGGGCGGCTGGCTCGAAGGCCAGACCGCGCCCAAGCCGAACGTCGTGCAGAAGTTCCTCAGCTTCATCGGCCTCATGCCGTCCGCCGAGGAGAAGGACCTCATCAAGCGGGTCATCGCCGTCGGAGGCGACACCGTGTCCTGCAAGGAGGGCGGCAAGGTCGTCCTCAACGGCGTCCAGCTGGACGAGACCTCGTACCTCTACCCCGGCTCCGTCCCCTGCCAGGACTCCTTCGGCCCCGTCAAGGTCCCCGAGGGCCGCATCTGGGTCATGGGCGACAACCGGCAGAACTCCCTGGACTCCCGCTTCCACCAGCAGCTCCCCGGCGGCGGCACCGTCTCCAACGACGAGGTCGTGGGCCGCGCCGTCGTGATCGCCTGGCCCGTCACCCGCTGGGCCACCCTCCCGGTCCCCGACATCTTCGACCAGCCCGGCCTCGACAAGGCCGCGGCCGCCGCCCCGCTCGGCGCGGTGAGCGTCGCCGGAGCGCTCCCGCTGGTGCTGTGGCGCCGGAAGAAGGTCGCCGCTCGGCATACCGCCGAGTAGTGACCCGCGGGTAGGGTGCCGTCCCGGACCGCCGAAAGACCAGCGGTCCGCCGGCGGACCTACGGGATGGCACATGAGCGGAAACAGTGGGACCAAGGGCGGCCGCGGCCGCCTCGGCAGCGTGCTGTCGGGGCTGGCCGTGGCCGTCGGCTGTGTGCTCTTCCTCGGCGGCTTCGTGGTGGGAGCCCTGCTCTACCGGCCGTACTCCGTCCCCAGCGACTCCATGACCCCCACGCTCGCCGTGGGATCCAAGATCCTCGCCCAGCGCATCGACGGCGACGAGGTGCGCCGCGGGGACGTCGTCGTCTTCAACGACCCGCTGTGGAGCAACTCGCCCATGGTCAAGCGGGTCGTCGCCGTCGGCGGCGACACCGTCGCCTGCTGCGGCGCGGACGGCCGCCTCACCGTCAACGGCACGTCCGTCGAGGAGCCCTATCTGAGGTCCGGCGCGGGCGGCCGGACCGTCGCCTCGGGCGAGGAGTTCTCGGTGACCGTCCCCGCGGGCAACCTCTTCCTCCTCGGCGACGACCGGCACACCTCGCTCGACTCCCGCTCGCACCTCGACGAGGCCGGGCAGGGCACCGTCCCCCGCTCGATGGTGGTCGCCAGGGTGGACAGCGTCATCTGGCCCGCCAAGGGCCTCCTGGAGCGCCCGACGGGCTTCGCGGGACTCCCGGGCGGCATCTCCGAGCCCGGGCCCGTCCGGCCGCTCCTCCTCGCGATCGCCGCCGGAGCCGTACTGGTCCTGGGCGGGGCCGCGTACGGGCCGGTGGCGGACTTCTTCACGAAGCGGCGCACGGCGCAGGCGGGAACGGCCGGCCCGAAGAGCGAGAAGGTGGGTACATGACGGACTCCGCGCCCACCTCCGAGCCGGCCGCCGTGCTGCGGAAGGTCGCGCGGGTCGTGCTGCTCGACCCCGACGACCGCATCCTCCTCCTGCACGGATACGAGCCCGACGACCCCGGCCAGACCTGGTGGTTCACGCCCGGCGGCGGCCTGGAGGGCGACGAGACGCGGGAGGAGGCGGCGCGGCGCGAGCTCGCCGAGGAAACCGGCATCACCGACATCGAGCTCGGACCCGTGCTCTGGACGCGGTACTGCTCCTTCCCCTTCGACGGACGCCGCTGGGACCAGGACGAGTGGTACTACCTCGCCCGCACCCGGAGGACCGAGGCGGCGCCCCGGCCCCAGGCCCTCACCGAGCTGGAGAACCGCAGCCTCGCGGGCCTGAGATGGTGGACCTCCGCCGAACTGTCGGCGGCGCGTGAGACGGTGTACCCGACCAGACTCGCCGAGCTGCTGCGCACGCTGCTCGACGAGGGACCTCCGCGTGCACCGGTGGTTCTCGCCCCGGAAGTCGTTTAGGGGCGCGTTCGACTGGCGCACAATAGGGGGACGCACGGCTGAAGGGGAACATGCCATGAGCGCCGAGGACCTCGAGAAGTACGAGACCGAGATGGAGCTGAAGCTCTACCGGGAGTACCGCGACGTCGTCGGGCTGTTCAAATACGTGATCGAGACCGAGCGACGCTTCTACCTCACCAATGACTACGAGATGCAGGTGCACTCGGTGCAGGGCGAGGTCTTCTTCGAGGTCAGCATGGCCGACGCCTGGGTCTGGGACATGTACCGCCCGGCCAGGTTCGTCAAGCAGGTCCGTGTCCTCACCTTCAAGGACGTGAACATCGAGGAGCTCAACAAGAGCGACCTCGAACTCCCCGGCAGCTGACCCGGCAGCTCGCCCCGCCTCACCCCGAAGGGTGAGCGGGTTCTCCACAGCCCTCCCTCCGTCCACAGCCCCGCACGCGGTCCGCCCCGCTCCGTCACAGTCGGTGACGGAGGTGGTGCCGCATGAACAGCACCCAAGCACTCGGACGGTACGGAGAAGAGCTGGCCGCCCGCCGGCTCACCGCGACCGGCATGCAGATCCTCGCCCGCAACTGGCGCTGCGGCCGGACCGGCGAGATCGACATCGTCGCCCGGGAAGGCGACACCCTCGTCATGTGCGAGGTCAAGACACGGCGCCACGGCGGGTACGAACATCCGATGGCCGCCGTCACACCCGGCAAGGCCGAGCGGCTCCGCCGCCTCGCCGCCTGCTGGCTCGACCGGCAGAACGCCCCCGCCCCACCCGGCGGCGTCCGCATCGACCTCGTCGGCATCGTCCTGCCCCGCCGCGGCGCCCCCGTCCTCACCCACGCCCGGGGGGTGGCCTGAGATGGGATTCGCCCGCACCTGCTCCGTCGCCCTCGTCGGCGTCGAAGGCGTCGTCGTCGAGGTCCAGGCCGACCTCGAACCCGGAGTGGCCGCCTTCACCCTCGTCGGCCTCCCCGACAAGAGCCTCACCGAGAGCCGCGACCGGGTCCGCGCCGCCGTCGTCAACGCCGGCGCCGAATGGCCCCAGAAGAAGCTCACCGTCGGCCTCAGCCCCGCGTCCGTCCCCAAAAGCGGGTCCGGATTCGATCTCGCCGTGGCGGCGGCGGTGCTCGGCGCGGCCGAGCGCGTCGACCCGCGCGCCATCGCCGACCTCGTCCTCATCGGCGAACTCGGCCTCGACGGACGCGTCCGGCCCGTCCGCGGCATCCTGCCCGCCGTCCTCGCCGCCGCCGACGCCGGATACCGCCAGGTCGTCGTCCCCGAACAGACCGCGGGCGAGGCCGCCCTCGTCCCCGGGGTCTCCGTCCTCGGCGTCCGCAGCCTCCGCCAGCTCATCGCCGTCCTGACCGACGAACCCGTCCCCGAGGAGGAACCCACCGAAGCGGGCCGCCCCGACGCCATGCTCGCCGGACTCCTCGTCCCCGGCGCGGGCCTCGGCACCGGACTCGCCGCCGGCCCCGGCGACCCCGCCGAAGGCCCCGACCTCGCCGACGTCGCCGGACAGCACCGCGCCCGCCGCGCCCTCGAGGTCGCCGCCGCCGGCAGCCACCACCTGCTGCTCTCCGGCCCACCGGGCGCCGGAAAGACGATGCTCGCCGAGCGCCTCCCCGGCATCCTCCCGCCCCTCACCCGGCAGGAGTCCCTCGAAGTCACCGCCGTCCACTCGGTCGCGGGGATCCTCCCGCCCGGCGAACCCCTCGTCCGCCGCGCCCCCTACTGCGCGCCGCACCACTCCGCCACGATGCAGTCCCTCGTCGGCGGCGGGAACGGCCTTCCCCGGCCCGGCGCCGTCTCCCTGGCCCACCG
The DNA here is from genome assembly GCF_008639165.1 of Streptomyces venezuelae ATCC 10712. NCBI lineage: Bacteria > Bacillati > Actinomycetota > Actinomycetes > Kitasatosporales > Streptomycetaceae > Streptomyces > Streptomyces venezuelae. The sequence continues at coordinate 5,725,143 of NZ_CP029197.1, forward strand.
CGGCATCCTCTTCCTGGACGAGGCCCCCGAGTTCTCGGGCAAGGCCCTCGACGCCCTGCGTCAGCCGCTGGAGTCCGGGCACGTGGTCATCGCCCGCGCCGCCGGGGTCGTCCGCCTGCCCGCCCGCTTCCTCCTCGCCCTCGCCGCCAACCCCTGCCCCTGCGGACGGCACACCCTGCACGGCGCCGGGTGCGAATGCCCGGCCGCGGTCGTCCGCCGCTACCAGGCACGACTCTCCGGGCCCCTCCTCGACCGGGTCGACCTCCGGGTCGAGGTCGAGCCCGTCACCCGCGCCGACCTCCTCGGGCAGGGCGGCCGCGGCGAGAGCAGCGCGGCCGTCGCCGCCCGCGTCCACGAGGCCCGGGCCCGCGCCGCCGCCCGGCTCGCCGACACCCCCTGGCGCGTCAACAGCGAGATCCCCGGCCACGAGCTGCGGACCCGGTACCTCGCCGCGCCCGGAGCCCTCGCCGACGCCGAACGCGACATCGAGCGCGGACTCCTCACCGCCCGGGGCCTCGACCGCGTCCTGCGCGTCGCCTGGACCGTCGCCGACCTCGCCGGACACGAGCGGCCCGACGGCCAGGACATCGCCCTCGCCCTCGAACTGCGCACCGGAATCGCCCGCGGCGTCCCGGTCGGAGCGGGGGACCGGCCATGACCACCCCGACCCCCAGCCCCGACGCGACCCCGGACCCGGACGCGACCCCGACCCCACCCCCCGACCTCGACCCCGCCGGCACCTCGGGAACCCGCGGCACCTCGGGACCCGGCGTCGCCGACGAGCGGGTGGTGCGGGCCGTGCTCAGTCGGGCCGTCGAGCCCGGGGACGAGCACGCGGGACGCTGGCTCCGGCGATACGGGGCCGTCGGCTTCCTCGACCGACTGCTCGGGTCCGCCGGGGGAGCGGCCACCGGCGACGACCCCTTCCCCGGCACCGGACAGAAACGCGTCGCCTCCTGGCGGCTGCGCGCCACCGCCGCGGACCCCGGCCGGGACCTCGCCACCGTCCAGGCGCTCGGCGGCCGCTTCGTCATCCCCGGCGACACCGAATGGCCCCGTCAACTCGACGACCTCGGCGACGCCCGCCCGCTCGGCCTCTGGGTCCGGGGCCCCGCCGACCTGCGCACCTGGGCGCTGCGCTCCGTCGCCCTCGTCGGTGCCCGCGCCTGCACCCCGTACGGCGCCCACACCGCGGCCGACCTCGCCACCGGGCTCGCCCGGCAGGGCTGGGTCGTCGTCTCGGGCGCCGCCTACGGCATCGACGGCGCCGCCCACCGCGGCGCGCTCGCGGCCGGCGGCGCCACCGTCGCCGTGCTCGCCTGCGGCGTCGACACCCCGTACCCGCGCGGCCATGACCAGCTCATCCGCCGCGTCGCCGAACAGGGCCTCGTCGTGGGGGAGTTGCCGCCGGAGAGTCACCCCACCCCGAGCCGCTTCATCCTCCGCAACCGGGTCATCGCCGCCCTCACCCGCGGCACCGTCGTCATCGAGGCCCAGCACCGCAGCGGCTCGCTCGTCACGGCCCGCGCCGCCGCCCGGCTCGGCCGCCACACCATGGGCGTCCCCGGGCCCGTCACCAGCGCGCTCTCCGCGGGCGTCCACGAACTCCTCCGGGGAGACGCGACCCTCGTCACGGACGCCGACGAGATCATCGAACTCGTCGGCGACATGGGCCAGCTCGCCCCGGCGCGCCGGGGACCCGTACTCCCCAGGGACCTCCTCGCCCCCGCGACGGCACAGGTTTTGGAGGCCGTCCCCGCCCGCGGCCCCACCCCCACCACCGTCATCGCCCGCCGGGCCGGCGGCACCCCCGACGACACCCTCGCCAAGCTGTACGAACTCCACTCCCTGGGCTTCGTCGAACGGCGCGGGGACGGCTGGCAGTTGACGAACACGACGACTCCTCCGTCGAACGCGCGGCGAGGCGGTCCTTGACCTGGAGCATTCGGGTGAAAAGGTGATGGCGATGAACAATCGAGTTCTCTCGGCCGCACCCGAGGGGCCGACACGCGCCACGGCCCGGGTTCGAAGATGTGGCCGACGGCGTCCACCCGGAGCGGCGCTCTCCGCCGACGTTCGCGCACCGCGACCGCGCACTCACGCTACGCTCACCAGGATTCCGTCCAGGACACCCGCACCGACACACCCGACAGCAGAACGGCTCAAGGCAACGCATGCCCCAGCACACCTCCGGGTCTGACCGCGCTGCGGTGCCCCCAGCAGCCCGGGGCACCGTGCGACCACCCGCACCGACCTCTCTCGACGAACTGTGGCGGTCGTACAAGGAGACGGGCGACGAGCGGCTGCGGGAACAGCTGATCCTGCACTACTCGCCGCTCGTCAAGTACGTCGCGGGACGCGTCAGCGTCGGGCTGCCGTCCAACGTGGAACAGGCCGACTTCGTCTCGTCCGGGGTCTTCGGGCTCATCGACGCCATCGAGAAGTTCGACGTCGAGCGCGCCATCAAGTTCGAGACGTACGCCATCACCCGCATCCGCGGCGCCATGATCGACGAACTCCGGGCCCTCGACTGGATCCCGCGCTCCGTCCGCCAGAAGGCGCGCAACGTCGAGCGCGCCTACGCCACCCTCGAAGCCCAGCTCCGGCGCACCCCCTCCGAGACCGAGGTCGCGGCGGAGATGGACATCTCGCTGGAGGATCTGCACGCGGTTTTCAGCCAGTTGTCCCTGGCGAACGTCGTCGCCCTGGAAGAGCTGCTGCACGTCGGCGGCGAGGGCGGCGACCGGCTCTCGCTGATGGACACCCTGGAGGACACGGCCGCCGACAACCCCGTCGAGGTCGCCGAGGACCGCGAGCTGCGCCGCCTGCTCGCCCGGGCCATCAACACCCTCCCCGAGCGGGAGAAGACCGTGGTCACGCTCTACTACTACGAGGGCCTCACCCTCGCCGAGATCGGCCACGTCCTCGGCGTCACCGAGAGCCGCGTCAGCCAGATCCACACCAAGTCGGTCCTCCAGCTCCGCGCGAAGCTGGCCGACGTCGGACGCTGACCGGGGCGAGCCGGTCGTACAGTGGAGCCGTGCCCAGGATTCGAGCGGCCTCGGTGGCCGAGCACCGGACGATGCAGCGCGGCGCCCTCCTGGACGCCGCGCGTTCCCTGCTGTCCGAGGGCGGTACGGAGGCGCTGACCTTCCCCGCACTCGCCGAGCGCACGGGCCTCGCCCGCTCCTCGGTGTACGAGTACTTCCGGTCGCGCGCGGCCGTCGTCGAAGAGCTGTGCGCGGTGGACTTCCCCGTCTGGGCCGCCGAGGTCGAGCTGGCGATGGACGGCGCGGACACCCCGCAGGGCAAGGTCGAGGCGTACGTCCGCAAGCAGCTGGAGCTGGTCGGGGACCGGCGCCACCGCGCGGTCGTCGCCATCTCGGCGAGCGAGCTCGACGACGGCGCCCGGGAGAAGATCCGCGCGGCCCACGGCGGCCTCGTCGCCATGATCGTCGAAGCCCTCGCCGCCCTGGGTCAGGCCCAGCCCCGGCTGGGCGCCATGCTCCTCCAGGGCGTCGTCGACGCGGCCGTCCGCCGCATCGAGCTCGGCGCGGCGGAGGACCCCGAGGCCGTCACGGAAGCCGCGGTCGCGATGGCCCTGCACGGCGTCAGCGGCCCCCCGGCCTGACCGGGGGACTCCCTGGCCCGGCCGTCAGCCTCCCCGGGCCGGCCGTCAGCGGCAGCAGACGGGACGGGGCGCGGCGCGTCAGGGCCAGCGGATTCAGGTACCGGTCGCCTCTGCGCAGGCCCCAGTGGAGGCAGGACTCCCGGCAGTGGGTGCCGGGGTCGACGCGGGCGACCGGCGTGCCGGCCCGCACCCGCGTGCCCGCCCGCACCAGCGGGGTCACCGGACCGAAGGTGGTGCGGAGCGGGGGAGCGCCCGTATCCGGAAGGGTGAGGGTGAGGACCCCGCGGCCGCCGACCGGCCCGGCGAACGTGACCGTGCCGTCCGCCGGGGCGAGGACCGGCGTGCCCGGCGGGGCGGCGAGGTCGACGCCGCGGTGCCCGGCGGCGTACGGGCCGGGCGGCGGCTGCCAGCCGCGCAGGATCTCCGGCGGTGGCGGGCCCACCGGCCAGAGCAGGCCGAGGGTCAGAAGCAGTGCGCTGAGGTACATGGGGAGAGGCTCCCCCGCCCGTCCGGCCCGCGGCGGCCGTGGACGGCATCTGTGGACGACCGGCCGGTTGTGGACAGCGCCGTCACCCGCCGCTCCCGGGGTCCCGTACACTTCCTATGGCGACCCGGGTCACCGGGTCGACTTCGCACGCCCCGCCACCGACCTCACCGGACGTGGCAGCGCCTTTCGGTCCCTCGTGGGCATGGCGCGTCGGGGCGTCAGGAACACAACCGAGAAACCCAAGGAGATACGGCCATGGCCGTCGTCACGATGCGGGAGCTGCTGGAGAGCGGCGTCCACTTCGGTCACCAGACCCGTCGCTGGAACCCGAAGATGAAGCGCTTCATCTTCACCGAGCGCAACGGCATCTACATCATCGACCTGCTCCAGTCGCTGTCGTACATCGACCGCGCCTACGAGTTCGTCAAGGAGACCGTCGCGCACGGCGGCTCCATCATGTTCGTCGGTACGAAGAAGCAGGCCCAGGAGGCCATCGCCGAGCAGGCGACGCGTGTCGGCATGCCGTACGTCAACCAGCGTTGGCTCGGTGGCATGCTCACCAACTTCTCCACCGTCTACAAGCGTCTGCAGCGCCTCAAGGAGCTCGAGCAGATCGACTTCGAGGACGTCGCCGCCTCGGGTCTCACCAAGAAGGAGCTCCTGGTCCTCTCGCGCGAGAAGGCCAAGCTGGAGAAGACCCTGGGTGGTATCCGCGAGATGCAGAAGGTGCCGAGCGCCGTCTGGATCGTCGACACCAAGAAGGAGCACATCGCCGTCGGTGAGGCGCGCAAGCTCCACATCCCGGTCGTCGCGATCCTCGACACCAACTGCGACCCCGACGAGGTCGACTACAAGATCCCGGGCAACGACGACGCGATCCGCTCCGTCACCCTGCTCACCCGCGTGATCGCCGACGCCGTCGCCGAGGGCCTCATCGCCCGCTCCGGCGCCGCGACCGGCGACTCGAAGCCGGGCGAGAAGGCCGCCGGCGAGCCCCTCGCCGAGTGGGAGCGCGACCTCCTCGAGGGTGAGAAGAAGGACGAGGCCGAGGTCCAGACCTCCGCCGAGACCGAGAAGGTCGCCGACGCCGAGGCCGCCGAGGCCCCGGCCGAGGTTGCCGCCGAGGCCCCGGCCGCGGACGCCGAGCAGGCCTGACCTTTCAGGACCTTCGGGTGGACGGCGGGGGCCCACGAAGCCCCCGCCGTCCACCCGTGGACCCGCCCGATCTTTCAGACTTCGAGAGAGAAACAGACTCATGGCGAACTACACCGCCGCTGACGTCAAGAAGCTCCGCGAGCTCACCGGCGCCGGCATGATGGACTGCAAGAAGGCCCTCGACGAGGCCGACGGCAACGTCGACAAGGCCGTCGAGGCGCTCCGTATCAAGGGTCAGAAGGGCGTCGCCAAGCGCGAGGGCCGCTCTGCCGAGAACGGCGCCGTGGTCTCCCTCATCGCCGACGACAACACCTCGGGCGTCCTGGTCGAGCTGAAGTGCGAGACGGACTTCGTCGCCAAGGGTGACAAGTTCCAGGCCGTCGCCGCCCAGCTGGCCCAGCACGTCGCCGCCACCGCCCCGGCCGACCTCGAGGCGCTGCTCGCCTCCGAGATCGAGGCCGGCAAGACCGTGCAGGCGTTCGTCGACGAGGCCAACGCCAACCTCGGCGAGAAGATCGTCCTGGACCGCTTCGCGCAGTACGCCGACGGCTTCGTCTACGCGTACATGCACCGCACGATGCCGGACCTCCCGCCGCAGATCGGTGTCCTCGTCGAGTTCGACAAGGCCGACGCCGCCGTCGCCAAGGGTGTCGCCCAGCACATCGCCGCCTTCGCGCCGAAGTACCTCACCCGTGAGGACGTCCCGGCCGAGGTCGTCGAGTCCGAGCGTCGCATCGCCGAGGAGACCACCCGCGCCGAGGGCAAGCCCGAGGCCGCGATCGCCAAGATCGTCGAGGGTCGCGTGAACGGCTTCTTCAAGGACGCGACGCTGCTCGGTCAGCCGTACGCCCTTGACAACAAGAAGTCCGTCCAGCAGATCCTGGACGAGGCCGGTGTCACCCTGAAGCGCTTCACCCGCATCAAGGTCGGCATCTGAGTCCGTACGCGAACGCGACGGACACCGGACCCCGGTAGGGTCTGAAGCAGTCGTCAGCGCACGCGCGGGACGATCGCAGATCTGACGAGGAGGCCATTGCCGTACGGGAAACCGCGAGGACCCAAGGCAATGGCCTCCTTCGTATGTGCACGAGGAGATCTCCATGAACCAGGGCGCCGTACAGGGCGACGACAACAACGGCAAGAAGGCCGGCCGCTACATGCTGAAGCTGTCCGGAGAAGCCTTCTCCGGCGGTACCGGCCTCGGCGTCGACCCCGACGTCGTGCATGCCATCGCGCGTGAGATCGCGGCCGTCGTCCGCGACGGCGCGGAGATCGCGATCGTGATCGGCGGCGGCAACTTCTTCCGCGGCGCCGAGCTCCAGCAGCGCGGCATGGACCGGGCCCGCTCCGACTACATGGGCATGCTCGGCACGGTGATGAACTGCCTCGCCCTCCAGGACTTCCTGGAGAAGGAAGGCATCGACTCCCGCGTCCAGACCGCCATCACCATGGGCCAGGTCGCCGAGCCGTACATCCCGCTGCGCGCCGTGCGCCACCTGGAGAAGGGCCGCGTGGTCATCTTCGGTGCGGGCATGGGCATGCCGTACTTCTCCACCGACACCACCGCCGCCCAGCGTGCCCTGGAGATCGACGCCGAGGCGCTGCTCATGGGCAAGAACGGCGTGGACGGCGTCTACGACTCCGACCCGAAGGCCAACCCCGACGCGGTCAAGTTCGACGCGCTTGAGTACGGCGAGGTGATCTCCCGCGACCTCAAGGTCGCCGACGCCACCGCCATCACCCTGTGCCGGGACAACAACCTCCCGATCCTCGTCTTCGAACTGCTCACCGAGGGCAATATCGCGCGCGCGGTGAAGGGTGAGAAGATCGGCACGCTCGTGAGCGACCAGGGCACCCGGGCCTGACCCGAACCGGGGAACCGTCCCGCAAGGGGCTGGACAGAGCCCTGCCGGTCGTACACCGTGCAGGACAAACCGCGACGACACGCAGGAGCATGTGGTGATCGAAGAGACCCTCCTCGAGGCCGAGGAGAAGATGGAGAAGGCCGTCGTGGTCGCCAAGGAGGACTTCGCCGCGATCCGCACCGGCCGTGCGCACCCGGCGATGTTCAACAAGATCGTGGCCGACTACTACGGCGCCATCACCCCCATCAACCAGCTGGCCTCCTTCTCCGTCCCGGAGCCCCGGATGGCCGTGGTGACCCCGTTCGACAAGAGCGCCCTGCGCAACATCGAGCAGGCGATCCGTGACTCGGACCTCGGCGTCAACCCGAGCAACGACGGCAACATCATCCGGGTGGTGTTCCCCGAGCTGACCGAGGAGCGCCGCCGGGAGTACATCAAGGTCGCCAAGGGCAAGGCCGAGGACTCGAAGATCTCGATCCGCTCGGTCCGCCGCAAGGCCAAGGAGACCATCGACAAGTTCGTCAAGGACGGCGAGGTCGGCGAGGACGAGGGCCGCCGCGCCGAGAAGGAGCTCGACGACACCACCGCGAAGTACGTCGCGCAGGTGGACGAGCTGCTCAAGCACAAGGAAGCCGAGCTGCTCGAGGTCTGATGAACGACTCTTCCTGGGGGGCCCCGGCCGGTACCGGCCGTGGGGGACCCGACCAGGGGCCTGCCCCGGCGGGTCCCGCATACGATCGGCATCAGGCGGCGCAGACTCGGCCCATGCCCATCGTGCCCGACGTTCCCGCCGGCGGATTCCAGGACGGTCACGGCCGGGGGGCCGCTCACCCGAGCGGTCCCCTGTTCCGTGACGAGACGCCGCACGAGCACCCGCAGGAGCCCATGCCCAGCCCCACCCCGCCTCCGCCGCCCGGGCCGTCGGCGCCCCGGCAGAAGAAGAGCGCGGGGCGCGATCTGGGCGCGGCCATAGGGGTCGGGGTCGGTCTCGGGGCCGTCATCATCGCCTCGCTGTTCATCTGGAAGCCGGCGTTCGTCGGGGTGATAGCGGTCGCCGTGGTGGTCGGGCTCTGGGAGCTGACCTCCCGCCTCCAGGAGCGCAAGGGGATCAAGGCGCCGCTGGTCCCGCTCGCCGTCGGCGGTGCGGCGATGGTCGTCGCCGGCTATGTCCGGGGTCCCGAGGGCGCCTGGGTGGCGATGGCGCTCACGGCGCTCGCGGTGCTCGTCTGGCGGATGACGGAGCCCCCCGAGGGTTATCTGAAGGACGTCACGGCGGGTGTGTTCGCCGCGTTCTACGTGCCGTTCCTCGCCACCTTCGTGGCGCTGCTGCTGACCGCCGACGACGGCCCGCAGCGGGTGCTGACCTTCCTGCTCCTGACCGTGGTCAGCGACACCGGGGCGTACGCGGTCGGCTGGCGCTTCGGCAAGCACAAGCTGGCCCCGCGGATCAGCCCGGGCAAGACCCGGGAGGGTCTGGTCGGCGCGGTGACGTTCGCCATGGCGGCGGGCGCGCTGTGCATGGAGTTCATGATCGACGAGGGTGTCTGGTGGCAGGGCCTGATCCTCGGCTTCGCGGTGGCGGCGAGCGCGACGCTCGGCGACCTCGGCGAGTCGATGATCAAGCGTGACCTGGGCATCAAGGACATGGGCACGCTGCTGCCGGGCCACGGCGGCATCATGGACCGGCTTGACTCCCTGCTGCCGACGGCACCGGTGGTCTGGCTGCTGCTGGCCTTGTTCGTCGGAACGGCCTGATCCGTCCGTGTGTGCCGTCGGGGCCCGCCACCCTCCTGGGTGGCGGGCCCCGACGCGTCTGCGCGCGGCCGGCGAGCAGAAACCGTTCCGCATGGTGACAATGCGTGCATGGCATCCAAGGCAGGCGCCGACGGCGCACCCGCGGGGGCGACTCTCGTCCTGCTGACGCTCGCGGCGGGCCAGTTCCTGATGGCCCTCGACAGCTCCGTCATGAACGTGGCGATCGCGACCGTGGCCGACGACGTGGGCACGACCGTGACCGGGATCCAGGGCGCCATCACCGCGTACACGCTGGTGATGGCGATGTTCATGATCCCCGGAGGCAAGGTCGGGGTGCTGATCGGGCGCCGGCGCGCGTTCATGATCGGCTGCGTGATCTACGGCTGCGGCTCGCTGACCACGGCGCTCGCGCCGAACCTGCCCGTGCTGCTGCTCGGCTGGTCGTTCCTCGAGGGCATCGGGGCGGCGCTCATCCTGCCGTCGATCGTGGCGCTGGTGGCGAGCAACTTCCCCACCGAGGGCCGGGCCGCGGCGTACGGCATCGTGGCGGCGGCGGGCGCCGTGGCGATCGGGCTCGGACCGCTCATCGGGGGCATCGCCACCACCTACTTCTCCTGGCGCTGGGTGTTCGCCGGCGAGGTCCTGGTCGTACTCGTCATCCTGGTGTTCGCCCGGCGCATCGCCGACGCCACCGACCAGGAGCGCCCGCGCATCGACCTCGTCGGCGCGGCGCTGTCCGCGGCCGGGCTCGGGGTCTTCGTCTACGGCGTGCTGCGCTCGGACGAATGGGGCTGGGTCCGGCCGAAGGCCGACGCGCCCGCGTGGCTCGGGGTGTCGCTGACCGTGTGGCTGATGATGGCGGGCCTGCTCCTGCTGTACCTCTTCCTGCGCTGGGAGGCCCGGCTCGTCGAGCGGGACGGGGACCCGCTCGTCCACCCGGCCATGCTGCGGAACAGGCAGCTCACCGGCGGTCTGACGATGTTCTTCTTCCAGTACCTCGTCCAGATGGGCGTCTTCTTCGTCGTCCCGCTCTACCTCTCCGTGGCCCTCGGCCTCTCGGCCCTGCAGACGGGTGCGCGGATCCTGCCGCTCTCGCTGACGCTGCTGGCCGCCGCGGTCCTGATCCCGCGTCTCCTCCCGGACGTCTCGCCGCGCCGGGTGGTGCGGATCGGGGTGCTGGCGCTGCTCGCGGGCGCGGTCGCCCTGATGGCCGCGCTGGACGCGGACGCCGGAGCGGAGATCGTCACGGTCCCGCTGCTGCTGATCGGCTTCGGCATGGGCGCGCTGGCCTCCCAGCTCGGCTCGGTCACGGTCTCCGCGGTCCCGGACCGGGAGAGCGCGGAGGTCGGAGGGATCCAGAACGCGGTCACCAACCTCGGCTCCTCGATCGGTACGGCGCTCGCCGGCTCGCTGATGATCGCGGCGCTCACCTCCTCGTTCCTGACCGCCGTGGAGCGGAACGACGCGATCCCGGCCGAGGTGAGGAGCCAGGCCGCCGTCGAGCTGCAGAGCGGCGTCCCGTTCCTCTCGGACGCCCAGCTGACGACCGCCCTCGACGAGGCGGGCACCAGCGAGGAAGTGTCCGAGGCCGCCCTGGAGGCGAACGACGCCGCCCGGCTGGACGGCCTGAAGGCCGCCCTCGCGATCCTGGCCGGCGCGTCCGTCGTGGCCCTCTTCTTCACCCACCGCATCCCCCGGACCCAGCCCCGCTCACCGACCCCCTGAAACGGCGAACCGGGCCACGGGCGCGCGTCTGCGACACTGGTAGCACCATGCCCAAGCCCGGAGAACTCACTTTCGTCGCCCCCCGCGGAGCCAAGAAGCCGCCGCGGCACCTGGCCGACCTCACGCCCGCCGAGCGGAAGGAGGCCGTCGCCGCGATCGGCGAGAAGCCGTTCCGCGCCAAGCAGCTGTCCACCCACTACTTCGCGCGGTACGCGCACGACCCCGCCGAGTGGACGGACATCCCCGCCGCCTCGCGGGAGAAGCTGGCCGGGGAGCTGCTGCCCGATCTGATGTCCGTGGTGCGGCACATCTCGTGCGACGACGACACCACCCGCAAGACCCTGTGGCGGCTGCACGACGGCACGCTCGTCGAGTCGGTGCTCATGCGCTACCCGGACCGGGTGACCATGTGCATCTCCTCGCAGGCCGGCTGCGGGATGAACTGCCCGTTCTGCGCGACCGGGCAGGCCGGCCTCGACCGGAACCTGTCGACGGCCGAGATCGTGCACCAGATCGTCGACGGCATGCGGGCGCTGCGGGACGGGGAGGTGCCCGGGGGACCGGCGCGGCTCTCCAACATCGTGTTCATGGGCATGGGGGAGCCGCTCGCCAACTACAAGCGGGTCGTCGGTGCCATCCGTCGCCTCACCGACCCCGAGCCGGACGGCCTCGGCCTCTCGCAGCGCGGGATCACCGTCTCCACCGTGGGGCTCGTGCCCGCGATGCTGCGGTTCGCCGACGAGGGCTTCAAGTGCCGGCTCGCGGTCTCGCTGCACGCCCCGGACGACGAGCTGCGCGACACCCTGGTCCCGGTCAACACGCGCTGGAAGGTGCGTGAGGTCCTCGACGCGGCCTGGGAGTACGCGGAGAAGTCCGGGCGCCGGATCTCCATCGAGTACGCGCTCATCCGGGACATCAACGACCAGGCGTGGCGCGGTGACCTGCTGGGCCGGCTGCTCAAGGGCCGCCGGGTGCACGTGAACCTGATCCCGCTGAACCCGACGCCGGGTTCGAAGTGGACGGCGTCCCGGCCCGAGGACGAGAAGGCCTTCGTCGAGGCCATCGCCCGCCACGGCGTGCCGGTGACCGTGCGGGACACCCGAGGCCAGGAGATCGACGGCGCCTGTGGACAGCTGGCCGCGGCCGAGCGCTGACCTTGTAGTCTGAGCTCGAACACATCTCCATATTCCGACAGGGGAGCGCCACAGCGCTGAGAGTGCGGTCACCGTAGGACCGCAGACCCTCTGAACCTTGCCCAGGTCATTCTGGGTAGGAAGTTCGGTCGTTAACTCAAGCTGTTGCGCCCTGCCCGCGCCCGGTCCGCCGGTCGTGGGCAGGGCCGCGTCTCTTCCTGGTCACACCCAGGAGGAATCTCAGTGAGCATCAAGAAGTCCGCCGCCGTCGCGCTCGTCGCGGCGCTCGGCGTCACCGGCCTCGCCGCCTGCGGCGCGGAGGACGGCGAGAAGGCCGCCGGCCCGTCCGGGGCCCCCGCCCCGAAGACCGTGACCCTGGTGAGCCACGACTCGTTCAACGCCTCCAAGGAGGTGCTGGCCGCGTTCACGCAGCAGACCGGCTTCACCGTCAAGGTGCTGAAGAGCGGCGACGCCGGCGAGGCCGTCAACAAGGAGATCCTGACGAAGGGCGCCCCGCAGGGCGACGTCTTCTTCGGCGTCGACAACACGCTGCTGTCCCGCGCCCTCGACAACGGGATCTTCGTCCCGTACGAGGCGAAGGGCCTGGACCGGGTCCCGGCGGCGTACCAGCTCGACAAGGAGCACCGGGTCACGCCGATCGACTCCGGTGACATCTGCGTCAACTACGACAAGAAGTACTTCGCCGACAAGAAGCTGGCGCCGCCGGTGACCTTCGACGACCTGGCGAAGCCCGCGTACAAGGACCTGCTCGTGGTCGAGAACCCCGAGCGGTCCTCCCCGGGGCTCGGCTTCCTTCTCGGTACGGCCGCGAAGTACGGCGACGACGGCTGGCAGGACTACTGGTCGAAGCTCAAGGCGAACGGCGTGAAGACCGTCGACAGCTGGGAGCTCGCCTACAACCAGGAGTTCTCCGGCTCGGCCGGCGGCAAGAAGGCCAAGGGCGACCGGCCGCTCGTCGTCTCGTACGCCTCCAGCCCGCCGGTCGAGGTGCTCTACGGCGAGCCGCAGCCGAAGGAGGCGCCCACCGGCGTCTCCACCGGCACCTGCTTCCGGCAGACGGAGTTCGCGGGCCTGCTGAACGGGGCGAAGAACCCCGAGGGCGGCAAGGCCCTGATCGACTTCCTGATCTCGAAGAAGTTCCAGGAGGACATGCCGCTCCAGATGTTCGTCAACCCGGTGGCGAAGGACGCGGCCCTGCCCGAGCTGTTCACGAAGCACGGCGTGGTCGTCGGCAAGCCGGAGACGATGGCGCCGGAGAAGATCGCCGAGAAGCGTGACCCGTGGATCCAGCAGTGGTCGTCGCTCGTTCTGAAGTAGTCCCCGACCGCCGGGGAAGCGCGGCGCGGCTCGGCCTGATGGCCGCGCCCGTCGCCTTCTTCGCGCTGTTCTTCGCCTGGCCCGTCGTCTCGATCGTCGAGCGCGGGCTGCGGGTCGACGGCGCCTGGCAGTTCGGCCGGTTCGGCGAGACGCTGAGCCGGCCGGAGATCCTCGACGTCCTGTGGTTCACGTGCTGGCAGGCGCTCGCCTCCACCGGCCTCACCCTGCTGATCGCGCTGCCCGGCGCGTACGTCTTCGCGCGCTTCGACTTTCCCGGCAAGGGGCTGCTGCGCGCCGTCGTCACCGTGCCGTTCGTGATGCCGACCGTCATGGTCGGCACGGCGTTCCTGGCCCTCGTCGGGCGCGGCGGGCTCCTCGACGGGCTGTGGGGCGTGCGGCTCGACACCACCGTCTGGGCGATACTGATCGCCCACGTCTTCTTCAACTACGCCGTCGTCGTCCGGACCGTCGGCGGTCTGTGGGCGCAGCTCGATCCGCGGCAGGAGGAGGCCGCGAGGGTGCTCGGGGCGTCCCGCTGGAGGGCGTGGCGGACGGTGACCCTGCCGGCGCTCGCCCCCTCGGTCGCGGCGGCCGCGCTGATGGTCTTCCTCTTCACCGCGAGCTCCTTCGCCGTCGTCCAGATCCTCGGCGGATCGACGTACTCCACCCTGGAGACGGAGATCTACCGGCAGACCGTGGTCCGCTTCGACCTGACGACGGCCGCCGTGCTCACGATGGTGCAGTTCGCCGCCGTCGGCCTGGTCCTCGTCGTGCACGCCCGGACCGTACGCCGCCGGGAGACCGCGCTGAAGCTGGTCGCGCCCGAGCAGACCGCGCGGCGGCCCCGGGGCGCCGGCCAGTGGGCGCTGTTCGCGGGCGTCCTGCTGTCCGTCGCCCTGCTGATCGTGCTGCCGCTCGGAGTGCTCGTCGAGCGGTCCTTCGCGACCTCCCACGGGTACGGCTTCGACTACTACCGGGCCCTGCGGACCCCGGACCCCTCCGGCACCTTCCTCGTGCCGCTGCTCGACACGATCGGGAACTCGCTCCGGTACGCCGTCGTCGCCACCCTGATCGCCCTCGTTGTCGGCGGACTCGCGGCGGCCGCGCTGACCAGGCGTGCCGGGCGGCTCGTGCGGGGCTTCGACGCGCTGCTCATGCTGCCGCTCGGGGTGTCCGCCGTGACCGTCGGCTTCGGCTTCCTCATCACCCTCGACGAACCGCCGCTCGACCTGCGGGCCAGCTGGATCCTCGTGCCGCTCGCGCAGGCCCTGGTCGGCGTCCCCTTCGTCGTACGGACGATGCTTCCGGTGCTGCGGGCGGTCGACGAGCGGCTGCGGGAGGCGGCGGCCGTGCTCGGCGCCTCGCCGTGGCGGGCCTGGCGGGAGGTGGACCTGCCGCTGGTGCGGCGGGCGCTGCTGATCGCCGCCGGGTTCGCGTTCGCCGTGTCCCTCGGCGAGTTCGGCGCGACCGTCTTCATCGCCCGGCCCGACAGCCCGACGCTTCCGGTGGCGGTGGCCCGGCTCCTCGGCCGGCCCGGCGAACTCAACTACGGCCAGGCGATGGCCCTTTCGACGATCCTCATGGTGGTGTGCGCGGTGTCCCTGCTGCTGCTCGAACGGCTCCGGACCGAACGCACCTCGGGGGAGTTCTGATGCTGAGACTCGACGGGGCGACCGTACGGTTCGGGGCGCGGGCCGCCCTCGACGCCGTGGACCTGGAGGTCGCCGACCACGAGACGGTGTGCGTCCTCGGGCCGAGCGGCAGCGGCAAGTCCACGCTGCTGCGGGCGGTCGCCGGGCTGCAGGCCCTCGACGGCGGGCGGGTGCTGCTCGGCGGCGCCGACCAGCGCGGGGTGCCGGTGCACCGGCGGGGCGTCGGCCTGATGTTCCAGGACCACCAGCTCTTCCCGCAGCGGGACGTCGGCGGCAACGTCGCCTTCGGGCTGCGGATGCACGGCGCGGGGAAGGCCGAGCAGACCGAGCGGGTGCGGGAGCTGCTCGACCTCGTCGGTCTGCCCGGTGCCGAGCGGCGGGCCGTCTCGGCGCTCTCCGGCGGCGAGCAGCAGCGGGTGGCGCTGGCCCGTGCTCTGGCGCCGCGGCCCCGGCTGCTGATGCTGGACGAGCCGCTCGGGCAGCTCGACCGGGGGCTGCGGGAGCGGCTCGTCGTGGAGCTGCGGCAGCTCTTCGGGCGGCTCGGCACGACGGTCCTCGCGGTGACCCACGACCAGGGGGATGCGTTCGCGCTCGCCGACCGGGTGGTCGTCATGCGGGACGGGCGCATCGCCCAGTCGGGTGCACCCGTCGAGGTGTGGTCCCGTCCCGCCTCGGAGTTCGTGGCCCGCTTCCTCGGCTTCGACAACGTGGTGGCGGCGCGGGTGACGGGGGCCGTCGCGGAGACCGTGTGGGGGAAGATCCCGGTGCCCGACGACGCGCCGCAGGGCGAGCGGCGGCTCCTCGTCAGGCCGGGCGGGGTGCGGATCGTGCCCGTGGAGGAGGCCCCGGCCTGGACGGTCGAGTCCCGTACCTTCCGGGGCAGCCATGTGGTGGTACGGCTCCGCCCGGCGGACGGACCGCCGCTGGACGCCGAGCTGCCGCTGCGGGAGGTCCCGGGGGAGGGCGCCGAGGTGGGCGTGGACTTCCGGACGGAGGACGTGGTGGTGCTGGGGGACGACACGCCGTAGGACCGAGGGGGCCGATGAGTTCTGGTCGCCGGGGGAGTCTTCTGTCTGTTCGCGACCTTCGTCGACCTTCAGGAGGCACCCGGTGGGCCAGCTGCTCAGAGTCCAGAACTTCATGGTCTCGTCCGACGGATTCGGTACCGGGGAGGGACAGAGCCTCGAACGGCCCTTCGGGCACGCGGATCCCGGGGAGATGTTCTCCTGGGCGGGTGCCACGGCGAGCTGGCCCAACCGGACCGCGCCCGGCGGCAGCCGCGGGCTCGACGACTACTTCACCCGGGACTTCTCCCACAACATCGGTGCCGAGATCATGGGCCGCAACAAGTTCGGGCCGCAGCGCGGCCCCTGGCAGGACCACGAGTGGCAGGGCTGGTGGGGTGACGAGCCGCCGTTCCACACGCCGGTGTTCGTCATGACCCACCACCCGCGCCCCTCCTTCACCCTCTCCGACACGACGTTCCACTTCGTCGACGCCGACCCGGCGGAGGTCCTCGCACGGGCGAAGGAGGAGGCGAAGGGCAAGGACGTCCGGCTCGGCGGCGGCGCCACCGTCATCCGCGAGTTCCTCGACGCCGGCCTCGTCGACACCCTGCACGTCGCGGTGGCGCCGGTGAAGCTCGGCGCGGGCGTACGGCTCTGGGAGTCGCCCGACGAACTGCTCGACCGCTACCACCGCGACATCGTGCCCAGCCCGAGCGGGAAGGTGACGCACCACATCTACTGGCGGAGGTGACCCGGAGGGCTCAGCGCCAGCGGTCGCCCGTCCCAGAGGCCGCCCCCGTGCCCGTGGGACGCGCGGCCCCGTGCCTCCGCCCCGTCCGTTCAGGCCCTCGGCGGCGGGGCTCAGCCCGTCAGGGGCAGGGCCGCCAGTTCGGCGACCGCCCAGGTCAGGGGGAGGAAGGCGGCGAGCAGGACGCCCGCGCGCAGCAGGGCCGCCGAGCGGAGGACCGTGGGCGGGGCGCCGATGCGCAGCAGGGCCTCGGTGGTGTGGGCGCGGCCCTGCCGGGATTCCAGGGCGGCGGTCAGCAGGGTCGCGGAGGTGCAGGCCACGATCAGCGCGGCGCCGAGGGCGGTGAGCGGCCCGAAGGCGTCGGCGCCGGCGTCCGCGTCGTACAGGGCCGCCGCCGCGAGGGTGCCGGAGAGCACCGCGCTGACGACGCCGAGGGGGCGGCCGATACGGCGGGACTCGTCCATCAGGACCCGGCCGGCGAGCAGCCGGGTGGCGCCGGGCCGGACGGCCTGGAGGAGCCGGCCGCAGCCGTGCACCAGGCCCGGTCCGGCGACCGCGAGGCCGACCGCGGTGAGGACCCAGCCGGCCAGGACGCCCGCCGGGCTGCCGTCGAAGCGGCCCGGGAGCGGGAGGCCGTCGCCGGAGCCGGCGCGGCCGGCGTAGGTCTCGACGGCGAGGCCGACGGCGACCAGGGCGATGCCCCACGGCAGCCCGGACGGCACCGGTTTCTCGGCGCCCTCGGGTGCGGCTGGCCTGGTGCGGGGGCGCAGCGAGAGGCCGGCGGCGGTGGCGGCGACGACGGGGACCACCGCGAGCAGGGTGAGGGCGGCCGCGAGCGGCAGCGGCTGGTCGGCGGCGAGGAGGTCGGCGGCGGCCCCGTCGAAGGGCAGGCCGGTGATGTCCCCGCGCAGGTGCAGGTAGAAGAGCAGCGCGACCGCGGAGCCGAGCGTGCACGCGACGGCAGTGGAGGCGGCGGCGATCGCGGTGAGCCGGGCGGGGCCGAGCCCGATCGCGGAGAGCCCGGGGCGCGGGCGGGTGCTGGGGTCGGTGCGGGCCACCGCGACGGCGAACTGGACGGTCGCGGCGAGCGGCAGGACGCACCAGAGCAGCCGCAGCACGGCCGCCGAGGACCGCTCGGGGTGGCCGACCGCGTACCCGAGGGTGCAGAGCAGCAGGAAGCCCACCCCGGCGGCGGCGAGGGCGACGAGGAGCCGCCGGGTCTGGACGAGCGGGTGGGCCCCGCGGGCTAGACGGAGAGCGAGCACGCGGCGACGCCCTCCGCCCCTGACACCGGGGGTACGGTGCCGACCCGGCGTCCGTCGAGCAGTGCGACCGTGCGGTCGGCGAGCGCCGCGACCTCGGCGTCGTGGGTGGCGAGCAGCACGGTGATGCCGTGCGAGCGGGCGGCCGCGGTCAGGGTGCGCAGGACCTGCGCGCCGTCGGCGCGGTGCAGGGTCGCGGTGGGTTCGTCGGCGAACAGCACGGAGGGGGTGGTGACCAGGGCGCGGGCGATGGCGATGCGCTGGCGCTGGGAGTGGGTGAGGGCGTGCGGTCGTTTCCGCGCGCCGGCGCCGATGTCGAGGCGCTCGAGCCACTCCAGGGCGGTGGTCTTCGCGGCCCGGTGGGAGGCACCGCGGAGCAGCAGCGGCAGGGCGGCGTTCTCCCAGCCGGTGAGTTCGGGGACGAGCGCGGGTTCGGGGTCGATCCAGCCGAAGCGGTCGCGCCGGAGCCGTTCGCGCGCGGCGGGGCTCAGGGTGTGCACGGGGCTGCTGTTGAACCAGACCTCGCCCTGCTGGGCGAGGAGCTGGCCGGACAGGCAGCGCATGAGGGTGGTCTTGCCGCTGCCGCGCGGGCCGACGAGGGCGAGGATCTCGCTCTCGCGGACGCCGAGGGAGACGCCGCTGAGTGCGTCCGAGCCGCCGAGGGCGCAGTGCAGGGAACGCGCCCAGAGCACGTCGTTGTCCGGTGGGGCCATCGCGTACACCTCGATGTCGGATCCGATCTGTGTCCCCCGTCCGGGGGAACGAAGGGACGGGCCTGTCGGTCACTGGGCACCGTAAGTATTCGGATCCGTTTGTACGGACAGCACGCGGCCCGGGCCGCCGCCATCCACTCGGATGGCGGCATGCCCGGGCCGGAGGTCACGCCGTGAGGGCGGCGTGATGCCTGGGGACCGTGCGCTCCTAGAGCTTGGTCCAGGCCTCGGTGAGCACCGAGCGCAGGATGCCTTCGATCTCGTCGAAGGTGCCCTGGTCGGCGATCAGCGGCGGGGCCAGCTGGATGACCGGGTCGCCACGGTCGTCGGCGCGGCAGTACAGGCCGTTGTCGAAGAGCGCCTTGGAGAGGAAGCCGTAGAGCACGCGCTCGGTCTCCTCGTCCGTGAAGGACTCCTTGGTGACCTTGTCCTTGACGAGCTCGATGCCGTAGAAGAAGCCGTTGCCGCGGACGTCGCCGACGATCGGGAGGTCGTGCAGCTTCTTCAGGGTGTCGAAGAAGTTGCCCTCCTGGTCGAGGACGTGCTGGTTCAGGCCTTCCTTGTCGAAGATGTCGAGGTTGGCGAGGGCGACCGCCGACGACACCGGGTGGCCACCGAAGGTGTAGCCGTGCAAGAAGGTGTTGTCGCCCTTGTAGAAGGGCTCCGCGATGCGGTCGGAGACGATGCAGGCGCCGATCGGGGAGTAGCCCGAGGTCATGCCCTTGGCGCAGGTGATCATGTCCGGCACGTAGCCGAACTTGTCACAGGCGAACATCGTGCCGAGGCGGCCGAAGGCGCAGATCGTCTCGTCGGAGACGAGGAGCACGTCGTACTGGTCGCAGATCTCGCGGACCCGCTGGAAGTACCCGGGCGGCGGCGGGAAGCAGCCGCCGGCGTTCTGCACCGGCTCCAGGAAGACGGCCGCGACGGTCTCGGGGCCCTCGAAGAGGATCTGCTGCTCGATCTGGTCGGCGGCCCAGCGGCCGAAGGCCTCGGGGTCGTCGCCGTGGATCGGGGCGCGGTAGATGTTGGTGTTCGGCACCTTGTGCGCGCCGGGGACCAGCGGCTCGAAGGGGGCCTTGAGGGCCGGCAGACCGGTGATGGACAGGGCGCCCTGCGGGGTGCCGTGGTAGGCGACCGCACGCGAGATGACCTTGTACTTGGTGTGCTTGCCCTGCAGCTTGAAGTACTGCTTGGCGAGCTTCCAGGCGGTCTCGACGGCCTCGCCGCCACCGGTGGTGAAGAAGACCTTGTTGAGGTCGCCCGGCGCGTAGTCGGCGAGGCGCTCGGCGAGCTCGACGGCCTTGGGGTGGGCGTACGACCACACGGGGAAGAACGCGAGCTCCTGGGCCTGCTTGTACGCGACCTCGGCCAGTTCCTTGCGGCCGTGTCCGGCGTTGACCACGAAGAGACCCGCGAGACCGTCGAGGTAGCGCTTGCCCTTGTCGTCGAAGATGTAGGTGCCCTCACCACGCACGATGGTGGGTACGGGCGAGTTCTCGTACGACGACATGCGCGTGAAGTGCATCCACAGGTGGTCGTACGCGGTCTTGGAGAGGTCCTGGGTCACGATTATCGAGTTCCCCACATGTAGGTCTGCTTCTTGAGCTTGAGGTAGACGAAGCTCTCGGTGGAGCGCACGCCGGGCAGTGTGCGGATGCGCTTGTTGATCACATCCAGCAGGTGGTCGTCGTCCTCGCAGACGATCTCCACCATCAGGTCGAACGAGCCCGCGGTCATCACCACGTACTCGCATTCGGCCATGGCCGTGAGTGCCTCCGCAACCGGATCCAGGTCACCCTCGACGTTGATGCCGACCATCGCCTGCCGTCGGAAACCCACGGTGAGCGGGTCGGTGACGGCGACGATCTGCATGACGCCCTGGTCGAGCAGCTTCTGGACGCGCTGCCGTACGGCGGCTTCGGAGAGGCCCACGGCCTTTCCGATCGCCGCGTAGGGGCGGCGACCGTCTTCCTGGAGCTGTTCGATGATCGCCAGGGAGACGGCGTCGATCGTCGGGGACGAACCGGTTCCGGTTCTGGAGTCTGTGCTTCGACTGGCCACGACTTCACTGTGCACCGAGATGGGCAGTCATGCAACCCCAGAGCGATGAAATTCGTTGCGGAAGGGTCTTCACGGCACCGAATCCGAAGTTGAGGGGGGTCGGGGCTGTTGAAAGCGTCAGTCGAGCGACTAGGCTGAGGTGTCTCGCCCATCGGGACACCGCACAACGAAGTGCGCCGACAGAACGTGACAGGAGGGGTGGCAAGTGACCACCGAGCTGCGCCGGCTGCGTAACTACATCAACGGGGAGTTCCGCGACGCGGCCGACGGCCGCACCATCGAGGTGGTCAACCCGGCCACCGGCGAGGTGTACGCCACCTCCCCGCTCTCCGGGCAGGCCGACGTCGACGCCGCCATGGAGGCCGCCGCGGCCGCCTTCCCCGCCTGGCGTGACAGCACCCCCGCCGAGCGCCAGAAGGTACTCCTCAAGATCGCCGACGCCTTCGAGGAGCGCGCCGAGGACCTGATCGCCGCCGAGGTCGAGAACACCGGCAAGCCGGTCGCCCTCACCGCGAGCGAGGAGATCCCGCCGATGGTGGACCAGATCCGCTTCTTCGCGGGTGCCGCCCGGATGCTCGAAGGCCGCTCGGCCGGCGAGTACATGGAGGGCATGACCTCGATCATCCGCCGCGAGCCCGTGGGCGTCTGTGCCCAGGTCGCGCCGTGGAACTACCCGATGATGATGGCCGTGTGGAAGTTCGCCCCGGCCCTCGCCGCGGGCAACACCGTCGTCCTCAAGCCCTCGGACACGACCCCCGCGTCGACCGTCCTGATGGCGGAGATCATCGGCCAGATCGTGCCCAAGGGCGTCTTCAACGTCGTCTGCGGCGACCGTGAGACGGGCAAGGCGATGGTCGAGCACCCGACCCCCGCCATGGCCTCCATCACCGGCTCCGTCCGCGCCGGCATGCAGGTCGCCGAGTCGGCGGCCAAGGACGTCAAGCGCGTCCACCTGGAGCTGGGCGGCAAGGCCCCCGTCGTGGTCTTCGAGGACACCGACATCGACAAGGCCGTCGAGGACATCTCCGTCGCCGGCTTCTTCAACGCCGGCCAGGACTGCACCGCCGCCACCCGCGTCCTCGTGCACGAGTCCATCCACGACGAGTTCGTCGCGGCGCTCGCCAAGGCGGCCGCCGAGACCAAGACCGGCCAGCCGGACGACGAGGACGTGCTGTACGGCCCGCTCAACAACGCCAACCAGCTGAAGCAGGTCACCGGCTTCATCGACCGCCTCCCGGCCCACGCCAAGGTCGAGGCCGGCGGCCACCGGGTCGGCGACAAGGGCTACTTCTACGCCCCGACCGTCGTCTCCGGCCTCAAGCAGGACGACGAGATCGTCCAGAACGAGGTCTTCGGCCCGGTCATCACCGTCCAGTCCTTCACGGACGAGGCGCAGGCCCTGGAGTTCGCGAACGGCGTCGAGTACGCCCTCGCCTCCTCCGTCTGGACCAAGGACCACCAGCGCGCGATGCGCATGTCCAAGTCCCTCGACTTCGGCTGTGTGTGGATCAACACCCACATCCCGCTGGTCGCCGAGATGCCCCACGGCGGCTTCAAGAAGTCCGGCTACGGCAAGGACCTCTCGGCCTACGGCTTCGAGGACTACACGCGCATCAAGCACGTGATGACCTCGCTGGGCTGAGCCCCCGCCGGCACCGACCGCGGCCCCGACACCCTTGATCGACAGGGTGTCGGGGCCGCGGCCCGTCGCTCGACGGACCGTCCATTGCCGCGGGCGCGAGCGGGCCGCGATGCTGCACGGGTGAGAGCGACAGCCAGGAACACCATGTCCCGCAGGTCCCTGCTGCGCGGCTTCGGCGGCGCCGCCGCCGCGAGCCTGCTCGCCGCCGGGTGCGGGGTCCCCGCCGCCTACGTCGACGAGGGCGACCGTGCCGCCCGCGACCTCTCCGCGCGCGACCGGACCCTCGACTTCGCCAACTGGCCGCTCTACATCGACACCGACGACGAGGACGCCAGGAAGCGCCCGACCCTCGACGCCTTCCGGAAGCGCACCGGGATCTCCGTCCGGTACACCGAGGAGATCAACGACAACGACGAGTTCTTCGGCAAGATCAGCCCGTCCCTGATGAACCACCAGGAGACCGGCCGCGACCTGATCGTCGTCAGCGACTGGATGGCCGCCCGCTTCGTCCGCCTCGGCTGGGCCCAGGAGATGAACCGCGCCACCCAGCCCAACGTCACCGAGCACCTCGACCCGCAGCTCCGCTCGCCCGCCTTCGACCGGGGCCGGCTGCACACCGTCCCCTGGCAGTCCGGGATCACCGGCATCGCGTACAACCGCCGGAAGCTCGGCCGCGAGATCCGCTCCACCAACGACCTGTGGGCCGACGACCTGCGCGGCAAGGTCACCCTGCTCTCCGGCCTCGACGAGTCCTTCGCGCTGCTCATGCTGGGCAGCGGCGTGGACGTCACCCGCTGGAAGGGCGACGACTTCCACGCCCTCTGCGAGAAGGTCGAGGGCCTCGTGAAGTCCCGGCACATCCGCCGCTTCACCGGCAACGACTACATCAAGGACCTGTCGACCGGTGACGTCCTCGCCTGCCAGGCGTACTCCGGTGACGTCATCCAGCTCCAGGCCGACAACCCGGACATCGAGTTCGTCGTTCCCGAGGAGGGCGCCGAGCTCTGGGCCGAGTCCCTGCTGATCCCCAACCTCGCCCGGCACAAGACCAACGCCGAGAAGCTCGTGGACCACTACTACGAGCCCGAGGTCGCCGCCGAACTCGCCGCCTGGGTCAACTACGTCTGCCCGGTCCCCGCCGCGCAGAAGGTCCTCGCGGACTCCGGCGACGAGGAGCTCGTGGCACTCGCCGAGGACCCACTGATCTTCCCGGACACCGAGATGCGCGGCCGCCTCGCGATCGCCCGGGACATCACGGCCCAGGAGCGGCAGGAGTTCGCGAAGAGGTGGAACGCGATCGTGGGGCTGTGAGTTGAGCCGGATGTGACCACATCCCCCTCGAACTTGCTTGCCACATACGGGCTGTTCCTCGCCTGGGCGGTCCACGACGCCGAGGAGCTGGCCCTCGGACCCCGCTGGCTGCGGGAGAACCTGCCGGTGCTGCGCGAGCGGTTCCCCGGTGTGCCGGAGGCGGTCTGGAAGGCCGCCGAGTCCGTCGACGAGCGTGAATTCGCCCTGGCCGTGGGGGTGATGGGTGCCGTCGTCGGCGCCGCCGCCGTGGCCGGGGCCCGTACCGGCGGCCGGTCCGCCTTCTACCAGGGGGCGTTGAACGGCTTCGGACTGCACGGCCTCGTCCACCTCGCGCAGGCCGCCGCCGTGCGCGGGGTGACACCCGGCTCCGTCACCTCGCCTCTCGTGGTCATCCCCTTCACCCTCTGGGCGCGCGGCCGGCTGCGCCGCGCGGGCGTGCTCCGTCCGACCGGACTCCGGGGCACGGTCGCCGGCCTGGGGGTTGCGGCGGCCGCCACCGTCGTCGCACACGCGGTGGCACGCCGACTGGCCCCCCGTTTCTGAACGCGTTCAAGAGGGGCGTACGCTGCCCTCATGAGCGACTCGAACGGGCCGAGAGCCCTTCTCACGCGCATCCGCGTCTGGCTGATCGTCTTCGTCGTCTGTCTGGTGCTGAGCGGGGTCACCGCCTTCCCGCTCGTCACCGAACTCCGGCTGCTGGACTCCTCGCTCGACGGGTGGGCGGCTCCGGTCGCCGACCTACTCCCCGGCCTCGCCGAGTGGATCGACCGGGTGCGGGGCGGAGTGGAGAACGCCGACGCGCAGGCCCCGTACCTGCTGTACGGCACCGACTGGCTGGCCTTCGCCCACCTCGTCATCGCCGTCGCCTTCCACGGCCCCTACCGCGACCCCGTCCGCAACATCTGGGTGATCGAGTTCGGCATGATCGCCTGCGCCGGCATCATCCCGCTCGCCCTGATCTGCGGGCCCGTCCGCGGCATCCCCTTCTGGTGGTCGGTCATCGACATGTCCTTCGGCGTCATCGGCGTCCTGCCGCTGCTCCACGTGCGCCGGCTGATCAAGCGGCTCGAAGCGGCCACGGCGCCGGAGCCCGTGCCGGCCGGCTAGGACGCGTCCGGCAGGCCGTACGCCGCCACCATGACGTTCAGGGCCGTCGGGTTCATGTCCTGGCCCTTCGCGTCTGTGGAGTTCACGCTGTAGACGAGGGTGCGGGCGCCGTCGCGGGTCGAGGCGATGGCCGCGTTGTAGCCCCAGCGGCCGCCCGTCTTGCCCCAGACCTCGCGGCCGCCGAGCTTCTTCATCGACAGACCGACGGAGTACGCGGCCGGGGCGCCGCTCTTGGAGTCGGGGACCTTCGGCAGCGTGAACATCTCCTCCAGGAGCGGACCGCGCACCACCCCGCCCGCGAACAGCGCCCGGGTGAACCGCTCCAGGTCGGCCGTGGTCGAGACGAGGTCACCGGCGGCCCAGCCGTCGGTCGCCGCCCACACCGAGACGTCGCGCAGGCCGGTCGTCCCGTCGTCGAGCCGCATGGTCTGGTAGCCGTGGTTGTACGGGCCGCGGATCTCGGCGGCCCCGCCGGGGAGGTACGTGTCCCGCAGGCCGAGCGGGCGCAGGATCCGCCGCTCCACCTGGTGCTCGTACGAGTCCCCCGTCACCCGCTCCACGATCAGACCGGCGACCGTGTAACCGATGTTGAGGTAGTGCTGCTTGGTGCCCGGCCGGAACTCGCGCGGCTTCGACGTCGCCGAGCGGACCATGGCCTCCGGGTCGTGCACGTCGAAGCGGTGCGCGTACCACTCCTCCACCGTCTCGCCGACGGCGAGATCGGGCGCGGGGATGCCGTGCGTGTGGTTCAGGAGCTGACGAACCGTCACCGTGGCGTAGCGGCCGGGGATCAGCTCCGGCAGGTACGAGCGGGCCGTGCGGTCCAGATCGATCCGGCCCTCGGACGCCAGCTGGAGGACGGTCGCCGCCGTGAAGACCTTCGTCACCGAACCGGCCCGGAAGCGGGCCGCCGGGTCCGCGGGGGCCCCGGACTCCAGGTCATGGACGCCCGAACCGCCCTGCCAGGAGCCCTCGGTGCCACCGACCCGGACCAGGGCGGCCGTGGCGTCGGCGCGGGGGAGCCCGGCGATCGCCGCACTCAGATCAGGGGCCGTCGGCCGCGTGGCCGGTGCGGCCGCCGGGGGCGTCGCGAAGGCCGGGGTGAGCGCCGGGCCCGCCGCGACCCCCAGGACCAGGGCGGCGGCGAGCAGCGTGCGGGTGGCTTTCCTCATGGTCAACTCCGGTGGTGTGAGCCGTTGTTCTCGCTGGCTCCATCCTGCTGACCCGCGGCGATCGCCGGATCGCCCGCACCGGCGGTCTTCCGGAGGTCAGTTCCTCACCGGCGCGGGGGAGGGGCCGCGCCCCGTGCCTCCCCCGGGCGGGGGAGAGCCCGCCGCGACGAGACCCGTCTCGTACGCGCAGATCACCGCCTGGATCCGGTCCCGCAGGCCCAGTTTGGCGAGCACGTTCCCCACGTGGGTCTTCACCGTGTGGTCGCTGACGACCAGCTCCGCCGCGATCTCCGCGTTGGACAGACCGCGCGCGAGCAGCAGCAGCGTCTCCCGCTCGCGGCCCGTCAGCACGTCGAGCCGGGGGTCGGGGGCGGTCCTGCGCGGTCCGCCCGCCGTGTACTGCTCCACCAGCCGCCGGGCCACCGACGGCGCCAGCAGCGAGTCGCCCGCCGCCACCACCCGTACCGCGTGCACCAGATCGTCCCGCCGCACGTCCTTGAGGAGGAAGCCGCTCGCGCCCGCGTGCAGCGCCTCGTACACGTACGCGTCGGTGTCGAAGGTCGTCAGGATCACGGTGCGGCAGCCGGACTCCGCCCCGATCGTCCGGCAGGCCTCGATGCCGTCCGTCCCGGGCATCCGGATGTCGAGCAGGGCCACGTCCGGCGCGTGCCGGCGCACCGCCTCCACCGCCGCCGCCCCGTCCCCGGCCTCCGCGACCACCTCGATGTCCGGCTGCGCGTCCAGGATCATCGCGAAGCCGCTCCGGACCAGTTCCTGGTCGTCCGCGACCACCACCCGGATCGTCGTCATCTCCCCACCTCCGCCGTGGAGGGTACGGGGAGCAGCACCCGCACCTCGAACCCCCGGCCGTCCGGACCCGGGCCGGTGGTCGCCGTCCCGCCGTGCGCGGCGGCCCGCTCCCGGATGCCCGTCAGCCCGTGCCCGCCGGTGCCGGCCGCCCCGGGGCCGCGTCCGTCGTCGGTCACGGTGACCCGCAGGACGCCGTCCGCCCGGGCGAGCCGGACCTCGGCCGTGCGGGCGCCCGCGTGCTTGACCACGTTCGTCAGGGCCTCCTGGACGATCCGGTAGACGCCGGAGCCGGTCGCCGCGGGCAGCGCCCGTACCCCGCCCTCGGTGGTGTACGAGACGGCCAGGCCGCTGGCCCGCACCCGCTCCACCAGCTCGGGGATGCCCGCGAGGTCCGGCTGCGGCTCCCGGGGCGCGGCGCCCTCGGGCCCCTCCCGCAGCAGCCCCAGCATCTGCCGCAGCTGGGTCATCGCCTCCCGGCCGGTCTCCGAGATCGCGTCGAACGCGGCCTCCGCGCGCTCCGGCGCCGTCCGCATCGCCACCGGCCCCGCCTCCGCCTGCACGATCATCAGGCTCACCGCGTGCGACAGGATGTCGTGCATCTCCCGGGCGATCCTGGCCCGTTCGCGGGCGGCGGCCTGCTCCGCCTCGATCCGGTGGGCGCGCTGCCGGGCGTCCTGGAGCCGGCCGAAGGCGTAGGCGGCGCCGAACACGAAGAGCGAGAAGGTCAGTTCACGTGCCGACCGGGTGTTGATCCACACCGACACCGGTACCGCGACCAGCATCAGCCCCGCCGTCAGGAGCCGCTTCCACGGGACCGAGAGGACCGCGACCGTGTAGACGCTGACCAGCCCGGTGTACGGCAGGGGCTGCCCCGGCCCCTCGAGGGCCAGCTTGTACAGCGCGCTCGCCGCCATGATCGCGAGCAGCACGGCGAGCGGTGCGCGCCGGCGCCAGACGAGCGGCAGCACGGTGAGCGTCGTCAGCCCGTACGCCGGCCAGGTCGCCGGTTCGAGCTCCGGCGGGCGCGGCACCACGAACGGCATCGTCATCGCCGCCTGCACCAACAGCGCGATCCCCAGGTCCACCGTCCACGGGTTCGCCGCGCTCCAGGCCCGCGCCCGCTCCCACCGTGCCCGTACGTCCCCCCGTGCCGGCATTACGGCTTGCGGCCCACCGCGCCGAACTGCGCGACCACGGCGCTCTCCCCGGACGCGGGGCGCCAGCGCGAGCAGGAGACGATGCCCGGGTCCAGGAGGTCGAGGCCGTCGAAGAAGGAGGCGAACTCGGCGCGGCTGCGGGCGGTGATCGGCGGGGTGGCGTTCTCGTTCCAGAAGGCCATGGCGTCCTTGTTTCCCTCGCCGCCGAGCTCGGGCTCCAGCGTGGGGTGGGTCAGCACCAGGTAGCTGCCGGCCGGTACGGCGTCCATCAGGGTGCGGACGATCGACCGGGCCTCGTCCGTGTCCAGGACGAAGTTGAGGATGCCGAGCATCATCACGGCCACCGGCCGGGAAAGGTCGAGGGTCGCTCCGGCCGCCGCGACGATCTTCTCCGGGTCGTGCGCGTCGGCGTCGACGTACTCGGTGATCCCTTCCGGTGCGCTGGTCAGCAGCGCGCGGGCGTGGGTGAGGACGATCGGGTCGTTGTCCACGTAGACGATCCGGGCGTCGGCCGCGGCCCGCTGGGCCACCTCGTGGGTGTTGTCCGCGGTGGGCAGCCCCGTACCGATGTCGAGGAACTGCCGTACGCCGTGCTCGGCGGCGAGGAGCGTCACGGCCCGCCCGAGGAACGCCCGGTCCGCCCGGGCCACTTCGCCGATGCTGGGGTAGAAGCCGGTGACCTGGTCACCGACCGCCCGGTCGACCGGGTAGTTGTCCTTGCCGCCCAGCCAGTAGTTCCACACCCGGGCGTTGTGGGCGATGTCGGTGCGGATCCGGTCGTTCATGGGTGGGCCTTTCGCAGCACGGCGGCGAGGGTGTCGACGCGGTTCGTGGTGATCGAGTCGACGCCGTTCCTGATCAGCTTACGCATGGTGCGGGGGGTGTCCGCGGTCCAGGCCGAGACGAGCAGACCGTCCCGGTGCAGCCGCTCCGTCAGCTCCCGACTCACCAGTCCGAAGCGGTAGTTGAGCCATCGCGGCCGGACCGCGTCGAGCAGCACCGGGCGCGGCGGGGCGAGCGAGGTCCAGGTCAGGGCGATCTCGGCGGCCGGGTCGGCGGCGCGCACCTGGAGCATGGCGACGGCCCCGGCGCAGTAGTAGACGCGCTCCCCGGCGCCGCACTCGCGGACCGTACGGACGATCGCGCGGACCGAGTCCTCGTTCCCGCCGGGCAGGTCGAGCATCAGCCGCTTCTCGCCGGCGGTGAGCAGCGCCTCCCGCAGGGTCGGGATCCCGCCGTACGTCAGCTCGCCGGCCTGCTCGTACGTGAGGGCGGAGAGGGGCCGGTCGTGTCCCCACAGGCGCTTCAGGGTGTCGTCGTGCAGCAGGACCGGCACCCCGTCCTTCGTCAGCCGGACGTCGACCTCGACGGCGTCCGCGCCCCGCTCGACCGCCGAGGCGATCGAGCGGAGCGTGTTCTCCCGGACGCGGTACGGGTCGCCCCGATGCGCCACGACGGTGACGGGGGCCGTGGCCTCGGCGGCTTTCACGGCGGACGGGTCCCTGAAGGTGTCGGAGTCCATGGGCCCATTCTCGCCGCCGGGGACCCGCGGGCCAGTCGTCAGCGCGCGGGCCGGCCGGTCCGCCGGCCGGCCGTCAGCGCGCGAGCCAGTTGTCGGTGTACGCGTCGATCTCGTCGGCGATCCGGGCCTTCCCGGCCGCGTCGAGGAACGAGGCCTCCACCGCGTTCTTGGCGAGGGCGGCGACACCGCGCTCGTCCAGACCCAGGAGACGGGCGGCGACCGCGTACTCGGTGTTGAGGTCGGTGCCGAACATCGGCGGGTCGTCGCTGTTCACCGTGACGAGCACCCCGGCGTCCACCATCTGCCGGATCGGGTGCTCGTCGAGGGTGGCGACGGCCCGGGTGGCGATGTTCGAGGTCGGGCAGACCTCCAGGGCGATCCGGTGCTCCGCCAGGTGGGCGAGGAGCGCCGGGTCCTGCACCGAGCTGGTGCCGTGGCCGATGCGCTCGGCGCCCAGGTCGTTGATCGCGTCCCAGACCGTCTGCGGGCCGGTCGTCTCGCCCGCGTGCGGGACGGAGTGCAGGCCGGCCGCCCGGGCCCGGTCGAAGAACGGCTTGAACTGCGGACGCGGCACGCCGATCTCCGGGCCGCCCAGGCCGAAGGAGACCAGGCCCTCGGGGCGCAGCCCGTCGGTGGTGGCGAGACGGGCGGTCTCCTCGGCGGACACCAGACCGGCCTCGCCGGGGATGTCGAAGCACCAGCGCAGGACGGTGCCGAACTCGGCCTCCGCCGACTTGCGGGCGTCCTCGATGGCCGCCATGAAGGCGCGCTCGTCGATACCGCGGCGGGTGGAGGAGTACGGGGTGATGGTCAGCTCGGCGTACCGGATGTTCTGCCGGGCCATGTCACGGGCGACCTCGAAGGTCAGCAGCCGGACGTCCTCGGGGGTGCGGACCAGGTCGACGACCGACAGGTAGACGTCGATGAAGTGCGCGAAGTCGGTGAAGGTGAAGTAGTCGGTCAGCGCCTCGGGGTCCGTGGGGACCTTGGAGTCGGGGTGCCGGGCCGCCAGCTCGGCGACGATCCGGGGCGAGGCGGAGCCGACGTGGTGCACATGGAGCTCGGCCTTGGGGAGGCCGGCGATGAAGGGATGGAGGTCGGTCATCCGATCATCGTAGGCCGGGCGGTTCCCCCTGGGGGGTGAGGCCGTAGCATGGCGGCACCATGATGGGGGAGGCCCATGTCTGACAACCGAGACCAGTCGCGGGGCGGATACGACCCGACGGACCCGTGGGCTCCGCCGAACCGCGACGGGGTGGAACTGAGCAAGCCGGCGGAGCCGTCGCCCGCGCCGGTGCACGACCAGCAGACCGTGACGTCCATGCCGCTGACGCCCGAGCCGGGCGGCGCGGTGCCGCCGCCACCGGTGGCGCCCGGCGGCCCGGCGGCCACGCCCGGCGCGTACGGCTACCCGGCGGCGGACACCTCCGCCGGCTACGGCTACCCCGCCCCGGCCGCCGCGGGCCCGGCGTCCGGAGGCTACGGCCATGCCGGATACCCGTCCTACGGCGGCGGCTACCCGGGCCAGCCCGGCTGGCAGCAGCCCGCGTCCAACGGCATGGGGACGGCCGCGATGGTGCTCGGCATCGTCGCCGTGGCCGGCTTCTGCCTGTACGGCCTGGGCGTGATCCTCGGCATCCTGGCGCTGATCTTCGGCATCATCGGCATCAAGAAGGTCGGCCGGGGCGAGGCGACCAACCGGGGCATGGCGGTCGCGGGCATCGTGCTCGGCTCGATCGGCATCGTGGTCAGCGCCGTCTTCCTGGGCTTCGTCATCTGGGCGATCGCCCAGGACTCGTCGTCCTTCGACGACTCCGGCTACGACGACGACCCGTTCGCCTCGGTCCTGCAGATCGAGCGCGACGGCGCCTGAACGAGCCGGCGGCCGCGCCCGGTACGCCGGGCGCCGCCCCGCGGCCCGTACGCGAAGTGGCCCGCACCTGCTCCAGGTGCGGGCCACTTCGCGTACGGCGGCTCACCCGCCCGACAGCAGCCGCTCCCTGGCCTCCATCAGGGCGAAGCCCAGCAGGTTCAGGCCGCGCCAGCGGGCCGGGTCATGGGCGCGGGGGTCGTCGGCCGCGAGGCCGATGCCCCACACCCGGTCCAGCGGGCTCGCCTCCACCAGGACCCGGCCGCCGGTGCCCAGGAGATACGCGCGCAGGGCCTCGTCCGAGGAGAACTTGTGGACGCTGCCCTCGACGACGATCCCGAAGCGCTCCCGCTCCCACACCACGTCGTCGAAGCCCCGGACCAGCCGGCCCGCCTTCTTGGCCTCCGCGGGGGTGGCGGCCCGGAGCGCGGCGCGCTCGGCCTCGGCGTCCCCGAAGAGGCGGGCCTTGGCCGCCATCATCCAGTGCTCGGCCGTCGCGTACGACACGCCGTCGACGACGAAGGGGGCCGGCCACCACTGGCTGAGGCAGCTCGCCGAGAGGCGGCCGTCCGGGTGCGGACGGTGGCCCCAGAAATGCAGCCACTTCACTCTGTCACCCGTGTTGACCTGCTGTATCAGCGACTCGACCGTGATCATGCATGGGAGTCTGGCATCCGCCACGGACACTCCGTACGGAGATTTTCCGGCCGCCTCGACACATGGTCGACCGATTCCGTCGCGTAACCAAAAGGCAACAACGGAATCACTTGTTGGACCACTATCCCTCTGTCAGGATCGGCACTCAATTCGAGCTGGAACAACGGAGAGCGTCATGGGCAACCGCTTCCAGGTGACGGACCGCTTCGCGGACGGCGCACAGTACATCGGCGGGCGGCTCCGGGCCGGAACCTCCGGTCAGGAACACAGCGTGATCGATCCGGCGACCGGGGAGAGCGTGTACACCTACGCGCTCGCCTCCACCGCCGACGTCGACGAGGCCGTCGCCGCCGCCAAGGCCGCCTTCCCCGGCTGGGCGGGCGCCACCCCCGGCGAGCGCTCCGACGCCCTGCACCGCTTCGCCGCCGTGCTCGCCGAGCGGGCGGAGGACTTCGCCCGCGTCGAGTCCCTCCAGTGCGGCAAGCCGCTCAAGCTCACCACCGAGTTCGACGTACCCGGCACCGTCGACAACGCCGCCTTCTTCGCGGGAGCCGCCCGACACCTCCAGGGCCAGTCCGCCGCCGAGTACAGCGGCGACCACACCTCGTACATCCGCCGCGAGCCGATCGGCGTCGTCGGCTCCATCGCCCCCTGGAACTACCCCCTCCAGATGGCCGCCTGGAAGATCCTCCCGGCCGTCGCGGCCGGGAACACGATCGTCCTCAAGCCCGCCGAGCTCACCCCGCTGACCTCCCTGATGTTCGCGCAGGCGGCGACCGACGCCGGCATCCCGGACGGCGTGATCAACATCGTCAACGGCGCCGGGAGGACCGTCGGCGAACACCTCGTCGGCCACCCCGACGTCGTCATGACCTCCTTCACCGGCTCCACCCCGGTCGGCAAGCGGGTCGCCGAGATCGCCACCGCCACCGTGAAGCGGCTCCACCTGGAACTCGGCGGCAAGGCCCCCTTCGTGGTCTTCGACGACGCCGACCTGGAGGCCGCCGCACACGGAGCCGTCGCCGCCTCCCTCATCAACAGCGGCCAGGACTGCACCGCGGCCACGCGCGCGTACGTCCAGCGGCCGCTCTTCGACGCCTTCGTCGCGCGCGTGGCCGAGCTCATGGAGACCGTCCGGATCGGCGACCCCTTCGCGCCGACCACCGACCTCGGCCCGCTGATCAGCCACGTCCACCGCGACCGGGTCGCCGGCTTCGTCGAGCGGGCCCGCGGCTACGCCACCGTCGTCACCGGCGGGGAAGCACCCGGGGGAGACCTCAAGGACGGTGCGTACTATCGTCCGACGCTGATCACCGGCGCCGCTCAGGACAGCGAGGTCGTGCAGTCGGAGATCTTCGGTCCGGTGCTGGTGGCCCTGCCCTTCGACAGCGACGACGAGGGCATCCGGCTCGCCAACGACACCCCGTACGGTCTTGCCGCCTCGGCCTGGAGCCGGGACGTCTACCGGGCCAACCGAGCCACCCGGGAGATCAAGGCCGGCTGTGTCTGGGTCAACGACCACATCCCGATCATCAGCGAGATGCCCCACGGCGGCACCAAGGCATCGGGCTACGGGAAGGACATGTCGGCCTACTCCTTCGAGGAGTACACGCAGGTCAAGCATGTGATGTACGACAACACCGCGGTGGCGGCCAAGGACTGGCACCGCACGATCTTCGGGGACCGATAGCAGCCCGTCGCCCGACCCGCGACGAACCATCCCGAAAGGGCACAGCGCATGGAGCAGTACGAGCCCGACAGCCTCTCCGCGGCGCAGACCGCGGCGATACGCCGCAGCCTGACGAGCGGCCGGGGCGCCCTCACCCGCCGTTCGATGCTGCGCGCCGGCGGCGTCGGAGCGCTCACGGTCGGCGGTTTCGCCTCCCTGAGCGCCTGTGGCATCCCGCCGGCCAAGCGGGAGGGCCAGGGGCCCGCCTCCACCGACGTCTCGGACAAGGAGAAGACCCTCGCCTTCTCCAACTGGACCGAGTACATGGACGTCAGCGAGGACGAGAAGACCCGCCCGACCCTGGAGGCCTTCACCCGGCGCACCGGGATCAAGGTCAAGTACACCGAGGACATCAACGACAACGTCGAGTTCTTCGGCAAGATCAAGCCGCAGCTCGCGGCGGGCCAGGACACCGGCCGCGACCTGATCTGCGTCACCGACTGGCTCGCCGCCCGGATCATCCGGCTCGGCTGGGCGCAGAAGCTGGACGCCGCGAACCTCCCGCACGCCTTCGCCAACCTCTCCGCCCAGTTCCGCAGCCCCGACTGGGACCCGGGCCGCGCCTACTCGTACCCGTGGACGGGCATCTCGACGGTCATCGCGTACAACGCCAAGGCGACCGGCGGGAAGAAGGTCGACTCGGTCACCCAGCTCCTCGACGACCCCGCGCTCAAGGGCCGGGTCGGCTTCCTCACCGA
Source organism: Streptomyces venezuelae ATCC 10712 (assembly GCF_008639165.1). NCBI lineage: Bacteria > Bacillati > Actinomycetota > Actinomycetes > Kitasatosporales > Streptomycetaceae > Streptomyces > Streptomyces venezuelae. The sequence continues at coordinate 5,759,353 of NZ_CP029197.1, forward strand.
GATGCGCGACTCCGTCGGCATGACCCTGCTCGACCTGGGCAAGGACCCCGGGAAGTTCACGGACGCCGACTACGACGCGGCGATCGGACGCCTCCAGAAGGGCGTCGACAAGAAGCAGATCCGCCGCTTCACCGGCAACGACTACACCTCCGACCTGGACAAGGGCGACATCGCCGCCTGCCTCGCCTGGGCCGGCGACGTCATCCAGCTCCAGGCCGACAACCCGGACATCAAGTTCTCCATCCCGGCCGCCGGTTACATCACCTCCAGCGACAACCTGCTCGTCCCCGCCCAGGCCCGGCACAAGACGAACGCCGAGAGGCTCATCGACCACTACTACGAGCTGCCGAACGCCGCCCAGCTCGCCGCGTACATCAACTACGTGTGCCCCGTCGACGGAGTGAAGGACGAGCTCACCAAGATCGACCCCGAACTCGCGAACAACACGCTGATCCTCCCGGACAAGGCCATGGCCAAGAAGTCGCACGCCTTCCGGTCGCTCACCAGCGCGGAGGAGACGGCGTACGAGGAGAAGTTCGCCAAGCTCATCGGCGCCTGAGGCCCCGCCGTCCACCTCTCTCACTCCCCTGGGATCACGACCCATGACTGACAAGACTGCTCACACCGGAATGAACACTGGCGGCGGCGACGTCCGTCTCACCGGGATCAGCAAGACCTACGGCCCCTTCACGGCCGTCCACCCGCTCGACCTGACCGTCCCGCAGGGCTCCTTCTTCGCCCTCCTCGGCGCCTCCGGCTGCGGCAAGACCACCACGCTACGCATGATCGCCGGCCTGGAGGACCCCACCACCGGCACCGTCTTCCTCGGCGACAAGGACGTCACCGACCTCCCGCCGTACAAGCGGCCGGTCAACACCGTCTTCCAGTCCTACGCGCTCTTCCCGCACATGGACATCACCGAGAACATCGCCTTCGGCCTGCGCCGCCGCGGCATCAAGTCGGTGAAGAAGCAGGTCGACGAGATGCTGGAGCTCGTCCAGCTCGGCGACAAGGCCCGGCACAAGCCGCACCAGCTCTCCGGCGGCCAGCAGCAGCGCGTCGCCGTGGCCCGAGCCCTCATCAACCACCCGCAGGTGCTGCTCCTCGACGAGCCGCTCGGCGCCCTCGACCTCAAGCTGCGGCGTCAGATGCAGCTGGAGCTCAAGCGGATCCAGACCGAGGTCGGCATCACCTTCGTGCACGTCACCCACGACCAGGAGGAGGCCATGACCATGGCCGACCAGGTCGCGGTGATGAACGGCGGCCGGGTCGAGCAGCTCGGCGCCCCCGCCGACCTGTACGAGAACCCGCAGACCACCTTCGTCGCCAACTTCCTCGGCACCTCCAACCTCATCGAGGCCGAAGTCCTGGAGACCGGCGCCGATGTCGTCGTGACGGCCGGCGGCGGCAAGCTCCGCGTCCCCGGCGACCGCTGTACCTCCGCCGCCCGCCAGGGCGGCAAGGTGCTCGTGGGCGTCCGCCCCGAGAAGATCTCCCTCGCGCACGCCGACGACGCGGGCTCGATAGCCGACGGGCGCAACCGGGTCACCGGCCGGATCGTCGACTCCTCCTTCATCGGCGTCTCCACCCAGTACGTGGTGAACAGCCCGGCGGGCGCGGAACTCCAGGTGTACGAGCAGAACGTGGACCGGCGCGCGGGGCTCCTCCCCGGCGCGGAGGTCGTCCTGCACTGGAACCCGGCGCACACCTTCGGGCTCGACGCGGCGCAGGACATCGACGCGGGCGTGGAGACGGTGGAGGACGCCTCGTGACCACGACCCTGGAGAAAGCCGCTCCTCCGACGGAGGAACCGGTTCTGCGCAAGCCCTCCACCCGCAAGCGGCTCGTCCCGTACTGGCTGCTGCTGCCCGGTCTCCTCTGGCTCGTCGTCTTCTTCGCGCTGCCGCTGGTCTACCAGGCATCGACCTCCGTGCAGACCGGCTCCCTCGAAGCCGGTTTCCAGGTCACCTGGCACTTCCAGACCTACTGGGACGCCTTCCAGGAGTACTGGCCGCAGTTCGTCCGCTCCCTGCTGTACGCCGGGACCGCGACGATCCTCTGCCTCCTCCTCGGCTACCCGCTCGCGTACCTGATCGCCTTCAAGGCCGGCCGCTGGCGCAACCTGCTCCTCGTCCTCGTCATCGCGCCCTTCTTCACCAGCTTCCTCATCCGGACGCTGGCCTGGAAGACGATCCTCGCGGACGACAGCCTCGTGGTCGACGCGCTGAACGCCCTGCACGTCCTCGACGTGACCAGCTGGATCGGCTGGACCGAGGGCGACCGCGTCCTCGCCACCCCGATGGCGGTCGTCTGCGGCCTCACGTACAACTTCCTGCCCTTCATGATCCTGCCCCTCTACACCTCCCTGGAGCGGATCGACGGACGTCTGCACGAGGCCGCGCAGGACCTGTACGCCTCCCCGGCGACCACCTTCCGCAAGGTGACCTTCCCGCTGTCGATGCCCGGCGTCGTCTCCGGCACCCTGCTCACCTTCATCCCGGCGAGCGGCGACTACGTCAACGCCGAACTGCTCGGCTCGACCGACACCAAGATGGTCGGCAACGTCATCCAGTCACAGTTCCTGCGGGTCCTCGACTACCCGACGGCCGCCGCGCTCTCCTTCATCCTCATGGCGATCGTGCTGGTCATGGTCACCGTCTACATCCGCCGAGCGGGAACGGAGGACTTGGTCTGATGCGTTGGATCCGCCGGAACCTCGTCGTCATCGCGGGCCTGCTGACGCTCGCGTACATGATCCTGCCGAACCTCGTCGTGATGGCGTTCTCCTTCAACAAGCCGAAGGGACGCTTCAACTACTCCTGGCAGGAGTTCTCCCTCGACGCCTGGAAGGACCCCTGCGGCGTCGCCGACATGTGCGAGTCGCTCTCGCTCTCCCTCCAGCTCGCCGCCTGGGCCACCGTCGGCGCCGTCGTGCTCGGCACGATGATCGCCTTCGCCCTCGTCCGCTACCGCTTCCGGGCGCGCGGCGCGATCAACTCGCTGATCTTCCTGCCGATGGCGATGCCCGAGGTCGTCATGGCCGCCTCGCTGCTCACCCTCTTCCTCAACATGGGCATCGAGCTCGGCTTCTGGACGGTCCTGATCGCCCACATCATGTTCTGTCTGTCGTTCGTCGTGACGGCGGTCAAGGCTCGGGTCATGTCCATGGACCCCCGCCTGGAGGAGGCCGCGCGCGACCTCTACGCGGGGCCGACGCAGACCTTCCTGCGGGTGACCCTGCCGATCGCCGCGCCCGGCATCGCCGCCGGCGCCCTGCTGGCCTTCGCGCTCTCGTTCGACGACTTCATCATCACCAACTTCAACGCGGGCTCCACCGTGACCTTCCCCATGTTCGTCTGGGGCTCGGCGCAGCGCGGAACCCCCGTTCAGATCAACGTCATCGGCACCGCGATGTTCGTCCTCGCGGTACTGGTGGTCGTGGCCGGGCAAATCATTACGAACCGGCGCAAGAAAACAGCAACGGCCTGAGCGAAACGAAGCTCAGGCACCGAAGGAGTTGGAAACCATGGCCCCAGTCGCCATGCGTCTCGCTGCACAATCTCTCTCCGACGCCCAGCCCGTCCCCTTCTGGCTGGAAGACCCCGGCAAGCCCGGCGCCCTGCCCGCCCTCACCGGCACCGAGAAGTGCGATCTCCTCGTCGTCGGCGGCGGCTACAGCGGACTGTGGACCGCGCTCCTCGCCAAGGAGCGCGACCCCGCCCGGGATGTCGTACTGATCGAAGGCCGCGAGGTGGGCTGGGCCGCCTCGGGCCGCAACGGAGGGTTCTGCGCCGCCTCCCTCACCCACGGCTTCGGCAACGGACTGGCCCGCTGGCCGGGCGAGCTGCCGAAGCTCGAAGAGCTCGGCGAGCGCAACCTCGACGCCATCGAGGACGCGGTCGCCCGCTACTCCCTCGACTGCGACTTCGAGCGCACCGGCGAGATCGACGTGGCCACCGAGCCGTACCAGGTCGAGGAGCTCCGCGAGGTGTACGAGGAGATCGAACGCCTCGGCCTCGCCGACGGCATCGAGCTCCTCGACCGGGACGCGGTCCGCGCCGAGGTCGACTCGCCCACCTTCCTCGGGGGCCTCTGGGACCGCCGGGGCGTCGCCATGCTGAACCCGGCCAAGCTGGCCTGGGGCCTGAAGCGGGCCTGCCTCGACCTGGGCGTGCGGATCTTCGAGAACACCCCCGGCCTCGACCTGACCTCCGTCGGCGGCGGCATGGGCGTGCGCACCCCGTACGGCCGGGTCCTCGCCCGCCGGGTCGCCCTCGGCACCAACGTCTTCCCGTCGCTGGTCAAGCGCGTCCGCGCGTACACCGTCCCGGTCTACGACTACGCCCTGATGACCGAGCCGCTCAGCGCCGAGCAGCTCGCGTCGATCGGCTGGAAGAACCGGCAGGGGCTCGGCGACTCCGCCAACCAGTTCCACTACTTCCGGATCACCGCCGACCACCGGATCCTGTGGGGCGGCTACGACGCGATCTACCGCTTCGGCGGCAAGGTCAGCGCCGAGATGGACCACCGCCCGGAGACCTACCTCAAGCTCGCCGAGCACTTCTTCCGCTGCTTCCCGCAGTTGGAAGGGCTGCGCTTCAGCCATGCCTGGGGCGGGGCGATCGACACCTGCTCCCGCTTCTCCGCCTTCTTCGGTACGGCGTACCAGGGCAGGGTGGCGTACGCGGCCGGGTTCACCGGCCTCGGCGTCGGCGCGACCCGCTTCGGCGGGGACGTGATGCTCGACCTGCTCGCGGGGGAGCGCACCGAGCGGACCGAGCTGGAGATGGTCCGCTCCAAGCCGCTGCCGTTCCCGCCCGAGCCGATCGCCTGGGCCGGCATCGGCATCACCAAGTGGTCGCTGGCGCGGGCCGACGAGCACGGCGGGCGGCGCAACCTGTGGCTGAAGGCGATGGACAAGGTCGGCCTGGGCTTCGACAGCTGAGGCGTGGACCCTCTTTGTAGTGATCTACATCACAACCGATGGGTAGCTGAAACCGCGTAAGAGTTGCCGCCGGAATCGCTCTCTCCGTACGGACACCGTGTCCACACGGAAGGAGAGCGTTGCGATGACTGGTACGGGGGCCTCGGGCGCCAAGAGCGCGGTGGAGTGGCTGGTTTCGGTCGCACCCGATCCCGACGCCTGCCGGTGGGAGTGGGAGCGCAATCCCCACGGGGTCGCGCTGCTCCCCGCCGGCAGGCGTTGGGACGTCCTGATCCTGCCGGCCGAACTCGGCTACCCCACCCTCGACGTCCTGACCCGGCTGGTGGACCGGCCCGGTCCGGTGCTCGCCGACTTCGGCGACGCCCGGATGGGCTTCTTCGTCCCTCCCGGCACCGCCGCCCGCTGGCTCGGCACCGGGGTGCGCGGCGCGGGCGCCGGCACCTGGATCGTCGTGCCGTACCCGGGCCGGGCGACCGGCGGGGTGCGCTGGCTGGTGGCGCCCGACGGCATGGGCACCCTCACCGACGCCGCCCTCCTGGAGCTGGCGATGCACGAGGCGGCGGGGTGGATCGGACGGGCGGGAGGGGTGTCGTAGGCGGCGTGGTCCGTACGGTGGGCGGGTGGCCCCGTCCGCCGTGCGGACGTCGGAGACAGAGGTCTTGACCACTTGATTGGTCTGGACCATGCTGTGGCGCGCTCCCCACTCGATTCCCCCACCCCCGGAGGCAGTTGTGGACCGCGCCAGACCTCTCACCGTGCTCCTCGCGGCCGCCCTGGCCGCCGGAGGGCTCGCCGCGCTCGGCCCCGCCGCCCAGGCCGCCGACGCCGAACTCGCCCGCAACGGCGGCTTCGAGGCGGGCCTGGACGGCTGGACGTGTACGGCGGGCAGCGGCGCCGCCGTCTCCTCACCCGTCCACGGCGGTACGAAGGCACTCCAGGCGACCCCCGCCGGCAGCGACAACGCCAAGTGCTCCCAGACCGTGACCGTGAAGCCCAACTCCTCGTACACGCTCAGCGGTTGGGTGCGCGGCAGCTACGTCTACCTCGGCGCCACCGGTACCGGCACCACCGACGTCTCCACCTGGACGGGCTCAGCCCCCGACTGGCAGCGGCTCGCGACCACGTTCACGACGGGCGCCTCGACGACCTCGGTCACGATCTACACCCACGGCTGGTACGGCACCCCCGCCTACCAGGCCGACGACCTCTCCCTCTACGGCCCCGGCGGCGACCCGGTGCAGCTCCCCGCCGCCCCCACCGGCCTCGCGGCGGGCTCCCCGACCTCCACCACCGTGCCGCTGACCTGGTCCGCGGTCCCCGGCGCCACCTCGTACAACGTCTACCGGGGGACCACCAAGGTCCAGACGGTCAGCGGCACCTCCGCCACCGTCACCGGGCTCACCGCCTCCACCGCGTACACCTTCCAGGTCAGCGCCGTGAACAGCGCCGGCGAGTCCGCCAAGTCGGCCGCCGTCAGCGCCACCACGACCAGCGGGGGCGGAGGCGGCAACCCCGGCCTGCCCGCGCACGCCCTCGTCGGCTACCTCCACGCCAGCTTCGCCAACGGCTCCGGCTACACCCGCATGGCCGACGTCCCCGCCTCCTGGGACGTCATCAACCTCGCCTTCGGCGAGCCGACCTCGGTCACCTCCGGCGACATCCGCTTCAGCCTCTGCCCGGCGACCGAGTGCCCGAACGTCGAGTCCGCCGCCGACTTCAAGGCGGCGATCAAGGCCAAGCAGGCCGCGGGCAAGAAGGTCCTCATCTCCATCGGCGGCCAGAACGGCCAGGTCCAGCTCTCCACCACCGCCGCCCGCGACACCTTCGTCTCCTCCGTCTCGAAGATCATCGACGAGTACGGCCTCGACGGCCTCGACATCGACTTCGAGGGCCACTCCCTCTCGCTCCAGACCGGCGACACCGACTTCCGCAACCCGACCAGCCCGGTCATCGTCAACCTGATCCAGGCGGTCAAGACCCTCAAGGCCAAGTACGGCGCCGGCTTCGTCCTGACGATGGCCCCCGAGACCTTCTTCGTCCAGCTCGGCTACCAGTACTACGGCTCCGGCCCCTGGGGCGGCCAGGACCCGCGCGCCGGCGCCTACCTGCCGGTCATCCACGCCCTGCGCGACGACCTGACCCTGCTGCACGTCCAGGACTACAACTCCGGCTCCATCATGGGCCTGGACAACCAGTACCACTCGATGGGCGGCGCCGACTTCCACATCGCGATGACCGACATGCTGCTCACCGGCTTCCCGGTCGCGGGCAACACCGACCGCGTCTTCCCGCCCCTCCGCCCCGACCAGGTCGCCATCGGCCTCCCGGCCTCCACCCAGGCGGGCAACGGCCACACCACGCCGTCCGAGGTGAACAAGGCCCTCGACTGCCTGACGAAGAAGACCAACTGCGGCACCTACCAGACCCACGGCACCTGGCCCGCCCTGCGCGGCCTGATGACCTGGTCGATCAACTGGGACCGCTACAACCAGTGGCAGTTCAGCCAGAACTTCGACGCGTACAACTGGAGCTGACGGCCAGCACCAGCAGACTGAGACAGAGACTGGCCAGCACGTCCAACGGCCAGTGGAAGCCCCGCAGGACGAGGCCGGACCCTGTCACCGCCGTCAGTACGGCGGCGACGGGGATCAGCCGGTTCGAGACCAGGAAGGCCGCGCCGAAGTAGGCGACGGCGGCCGTGGCCGTGTGGCCCGAGGGGTAGTAGCCCTGCGCCCAGGGCTCCAGCGGGCCGGGGCGGGCCGTCCACTCCTTCAGCGGGATCACGAGCAGGGGCACGGCGGCCATCGCGAGGCCCGCGTACAGGGCCGGGAGCCGGCGGCCGCGCCACACCGCGTACGCCATCGCGCAGCCGAGGACGGGCAGGGCGACGGTCATGTTGCCGAGGTCGGAGGCGAGTTCGCTCAGGGAGCGGGGGACCGTGTCCACCAGGGAACGGGACACCCGCTCGTCGAGCCCGGCCAAGGGGCCGTGGACGAGCACCTGCCAGGTCACGACGACGAGGGCGACGAGCGCCGAGAAGAGAGCCGGCCGCCCTGGAACAGGGGGGGTGGTTCCAGGGCGGCCGAGGGGATCGGGTCGCCGCGCGCCCCGGGGGGTATGGGGCGGGCGGCCGTCCGATCGGTGAGGAGTCCCGGAGCACGAGTCTCCGGTGGTGTGCGCGACGGCACGGTGTGGGCGGGGCTGGGGAGGCTCCGCCCGGGGTGTTTCTCTCATCTGCCGAAACCGTACGTCAGAGAAGAGGGGACCGACAGCGGGAAACGCATCCCGCCATCGGCCCCCCACAGAGTCTTCACACGGAGTGTCAGATCTGGGCGAACGCGTTCTCGAGGATGTCGAGACCCTCGTTCAGCAGGTCCTCGCCGATCACCAGCGGCGGCAGGAAGCGCAGCACGTTGCCGTAGGTGCCACAGGTCAGGACCAGCAGGCCCTCGTTGTGGCAGGCCTTCGCCAGGGCGCCCGCGGCCTCCGCGAACGGCTCCTTGGTCGCCGGGTCCTTCACCAGCTCGATGGCGATCATGGCGCCGCGGCCGCGGATGTCACCGATGACCGGGAACTTCTCCTGCATGGCCGTGAGGCGGGTCTTCATGACCTCCTCGATGCGCTTGGCCTTGCCGTTGAGGTCCAGCTCCTTCATCGTCTCGATGGCACCCAGCGCACCGGCGCAGGCCACCGGGTTGCCGCCGTAGGTGCCGCCGAGACCGCCGCCGTGGACGGAGTCCATGATCTCGGCGCGGCCGGTGACGGCGGCGAGCGGCAGACCGCCCGCGATGCCCTTGGCGGTGGTGATGAGGTCCGGGACGATGCCCTCGTCCTCACACGCGAACCACTGGCCCGTACGGCAGAAACCGGCCTGGATCTCGTCGGCGACGAAGACGATGCCGTTGTCGTTGGCGAACTTCACGATCGCCGGCAGGAAGCCCTTGGCCGGCTCGATGAAGCCGCCCTCGCCGAGGACCGGCTCGATGATGATCGCGGCGACGTTGTCGGCGCCGATCTGCTTGGTGATGTTGTCGATCGCCTGCGCGGCGGCCTCGGGGCCGCAGTTCTCGGCCCCGGTCGGCCAGCGGTAGCCGTAGGCCACCGGCACCCGGTAGACCTCGGGCGCGAACGGCCCGAAGCCCTGCTTGTACGGCATGTTCTTCGACGTCAGCGCCATCGTCAGGTTCGTACGGCCGTGGTAGCCGTGGTCGAAGACGACGACGGCCTGGCGCTTGGTGTACGAACGGGCGATCTTGACCGCGTTCTCGACGGCCTCGGCGCCGGAGTTGAACAGCGCGGACTTCTTGGCGTGGTCGCCCGGGGTCAGCTCGGCGAGCGCCTCACAGACCTCCACGTAACCCTCGTACGGCGTCACCATGAAACAGGTGTGGGTGAAGTCCTGGAGCTGCGCGGACGCGCGGCGCACGACGGCCTCCGCGGAGGCGCCGACCGAGGTCACGGCGATGCCGGAACCGAAGTCGATCAGACGGTTGCCGTCGACGTCCTCGATGATGCCGCCACCGGCCCGCTTGGTGAAGACGGGCAGCGTCGAGCCGACACCACCGGCGACCGTGTCGAGACGGCGGGCCTGAAGCTCCTGCGACTTCGGACCGGGGATGGCGGTGACGATGCGCCGCTCCTGCGGGACAGCGTTCATGCGGGGCTCCTGGGGATGTTCTGGACGCACTTGCGGGTTTCCTCCGCAGGCTAGGCGCGGGGGAGGGGCGGGGGCATGCGCCGATCGGGAGTGATGGGGGGTGTGTCGTTGTCCGGGATGGACATGGCGGTTCCGGTTCCACCCCGCCGGACCGCGCCTCCGCCCCCACCACCAGGCCCCCCGGGCACACGGGTGGGTGAAACCCCTCCGGGGCGCCCCCGGCCCACTAGATTGACGGTGGCACAGAGACGGCGACCTGGCTGGTCAGGGGGCAGGGGTTCATGGAGACCGACGGCACGTACGAGTCGCGCGACCCGTTCGGCGGTGCGGCACCACCACCTCCCACGTCACCGCCGCCCGCTTCACCTCCCCCCGCGTCACCGCCCCCGCGACCGGCCGCGGTACCCCGCCCCGCGGGCCCGCCGGCCGCCGGCCCGACGACGGGCGGGCCGGCCCCCGCCGTCCCGCCCCGCCCGGCCGGGGCCCCCGGCGGCCGGCCGCCCGTCGTCGACTGGCTCGACGCCCCCCGGCCCAAGGCCGGCGTCGGCATCTGGCGGTTCCGGCACGTGCCGCCGCCGCCCGCCGCGCCCGCGCGCCTGGCACCCGCGACCATCGCCGGGATGCTGATCCCCGTGGCCGTCGGGCTGCTCATCTGGTCGGCCTACCGGCGCGGCACCCTCCCGTACATGTACGCCGTGCTCCAGACCCTCACCCCGGGCGACTGGTGGTACCACGGCACCACCGCGCCACGGGACTGGCACGGGATCGCGGCCCACGACGTCTTCGGCGGTGTCGTCTTCGTCGGCCTCGTCTGCGCGATCGCCGCGCTCGGCTCCTGGGGCAGGATCGTCCGCCACTACCTGGGCCGGTTCCGACCGGCGGTCCGGGGCGCGCTCGCGGGCGCCGGCGCCCTCATCGCCCTGGCCTTCGTCTGGCCGGAGGCCTTCGGACTCGGCTGGGACCCGCTGCCCGTCGCCTCGCCGGTGCTCTCGCTCGTCTCCCTCGTCGGCGGCGGCTACGACGTCCTCGAGTCCCCCTTCCTCGTCTATCCGCTGTACGCCCTGATCACCGCGCTCGTCGTATGGCCCTTCGCCCGCGTCGGCGACTGGGCCGGCCTCCACCGCGCCCGGCGCGCGAAGTCGGCCGCCGGCCCGACCGGCCCGGCGCCCGACGCCGCACCCGGCGTCCCCCGCTCCCAGTGGCCCCAGCTGCGCGAAGCGGGCCAGCACCGCGCCGCCGAGCGGCTCGTCGGCGACCTGGCCGCCGGCCGGATGAACGACGTCGACTGCGCCCGCGTCCACCGCGCCTGGCGGGACACCGACCGGGACGCCGGGCGCCGCGCCGCCCTCGTCAGGTCGCTGGTCGAGGAGGGCGCCGCCACGGGCGCCCACCCGTCGGGCGACCGCGACCTGCCCCACCGCTCCGCCACCCACGACCTCCTCCTGGAGCAGGTCCGGATCGGCCGGTACGCGCCCGCCGAACGCACCCCGCACGCGTACCACGGCGCCGGTCTCGCCCTCGACCCCGGACTCCTCGGCACCTCGCTCCTCGCCGTCGGCCCCTCCGGAGCGGGCAAGACCCGCTCCCTCGTCGCCCCCGTCGTCGAGGCGCTCACCCTCCAGGCGCTCACCGGCGGCTGCGCCGTCGTCGCCGTCGGCGCCGCGTCCGCCCCGCTCGGCGCCGACGAGGCGTACGACGTCGTCGTCCGGCTCGGCGACCCCGCCTCCCGCTACGACCTCGACCTGTACGCCGGGGCGACCGACCCGGACGAGGCCGCCGCCTTCCTCGCCGAGGGGCTCGTCGGCGACCTGGAAGGCGTCGAGCCCCGGCGCGCCGCCACCGTCCTCGCCCAGCTCATCGGCCCCTACCGGACCGCGTACGGCCGCTTCCCGACCGTCCCCGTCCTGCGCGAGCTGCTCGAAGCCCGCTCCGAGACGCTCCGGTCGCTCCTCGCCCGGCTGCCCGCCGACGGCGCCCAGGCCATGCGGCGCGAGCTGGACTCCCGCATGCGCCAGGTCGGCACCGCGACCGACCTCGGGCCGGTGCTCGCGGACCGGCTGGCGGCCCTCGACCGGCCCGCGTTCGCCGAGTTCTTCGGCGGGGGGCGCGAGGTGCGGCCGTTCTCCCTGGCAGCCGTCGCACAGCACCCGATGCGGGTGCGGATCAGCCTCCCGGAAGGCGGCCACGAGGAGGCCGCACGGCTCCTGAGCCGACTGCTCCTGGCCCAGTTCCAGTCCGTCACCCGGGACCGTGCCGGGCGGGGCCACCTCGCCTTCCTGGTGCTCGACGACGCGGCCGGGGCGCTCACCCCCGGGACCGTACGGGCGCTCCAGCGGCTGCGTCCGCAGAAGGCGGCCGTCGTCCTCGCCCTGCGCACGCTCGCGGAGGTGCAGGAGACGCTCCACGGGCCGCTGCTCGCGGTGGTCGGCTGCCGGATGGCGTTCGCCGGGCTGCCCACCTGGGACGGGCGGGCCTTCGCCGAGGCCTGGGGCACCGAACGGGTGGAGACCACCGAGGTCGCCCACCACACCGTCTTCGCCGACCAGCCGATGACCCGGGCCTTCCACGCCCTGCGCAAGCTCGTGACGGGCAAGGCCGTGACCACCGAGGCCGTCACCGTGCGGGAGGTGGAGCGGCAGCGGTGGTCGGCGTCCGATCTCGCGCACGCCGTGCCGCCGGGGCACGCCGTGCTCTCCCTCACCCATGTGCGCGGCGAGCACACCCCGCCCCTGCTCGTCGACCTCCGCGGCTGAGCCCCCCCGTCAACCGCACACTCGTCACCTCCCCCGGCCGCGCTCGGCTGAGCGCCCCCGGACCCGTCCTGGCACAATCGGGGGCGCCGCTCGGCTGAGCGGCGCCCCCTCGCTCAAAGGTCCGACGGTTCCCGATGCCGCCCACCCTCGCCTCGCTCGTCCAGCACTCCTCGCTGAAGCTCATCGTCCGCGCCGGTGAGGACCGCCTCGACACCCCCGTCCGCTGGGCGCACGTCAGCGAGCTCGCCGACCCCGTCCCGTACATGGAGGGCGGTGAGCTCCTCCTCACCACCGCGCTCACCCTCGACGCCGAGGACCTGGAGGCGATGCGCCGGTACGTCCGGCGGCTGCTCGGCGCGGGCGTCGTCGGGCTCGGTTTCGCCGTGGGCGTCAACTACGAGGAGATCCCGCCCGCCCTCCTCGACGCGGCCCGCGAGGAGCACCTCCCGCTCCTCGAAGTACCCCGCAGGACGCCGTTCCTCGCCATCAGCAAGGCCGTCTCCGCCGCCATCTCCGCCGACCAGTACCGGGCCGTCACGGCCGGCTTCGAGGCCCAGCGCGAGCTGACCCGGGCCGCGCTCGCCGAGGGCCCCGAGGCCGTCGTCGCCCGGCTCGCGGCCCACGTCGACGGCTGGGCCGCGCTCTACGACACCTCTGGCACGGTCGTCGCCGTCTCGCCCGACTGGGCGGCCCGCCGGGCCGCCCGTCTCACCCCGGACGTCGAGCGGCTGCGCGACCGGCCCGCGCCCGCCAGCGCCGTCGTCGGCGGTACGGACGACCGCGTCGAGCTCCAGTCGCTCGGCACCGGGCGGCGGGTGCGGGGCGCCCTCGCCGTCGGCACGGGCGCGCCGCTGGGCACGGCCGAGCGGTACGCCGTGCACTCGGCGATCGCGCTCCTCACCCTCACGACGGAACGTTCCCGTTCGCTCCAGGCCGCCGAGCACCGGCTCGGCGCGGCCGTGCTGAAGATGATGCTCGCGGGCCAGCCGGACCACGCGCGCGCGGTTGCCGGTGACGTGTACGGCGGGCTGCTCGACGCCCCCTTCCGGCTGCTGGTCGCCGAACCCGCCGGGGCCGACCCGGCCGCCGAACCCCCGCTGCCGGTGCTCGCCGAGGCCCTGGAGGCGGCGGCCGCCCGGGCCGGCGAGGCGGTGCTCACCGTCCCCGAGAGCGACCAGCGGCTCGTCGTCCTCGCCGGTGACGGGGGCGCGGTCGTCGCCGCCTGCGAGGGGTACGCGGAACGGGACGCGGAGGACGCCGGCGTGGTCATCGGGCTCTCCGCGCCGGCCGGGCCGATCGTGGCGGCGGCGGCGTACAAGCAGGCCGAGCAGGCGCTCTCGGTGGCCCGGCGGCGCGGGAAGGCGCTCGTCGAGCACGAGGACCTGGCGGCGGGCTCGGTCCTGCCGCTCCTCGCGGACGACGCCGTCCGCGCGTTCGCCGACGGGATGCTCCGGGCCCTGCGGGACCATGACGCGACCGGCCGCGGCGACCTGGTCGTCTCCCTGCGGGCCTGGCTCTCCCGGCACGGCCAGTGGGACGCGGCCGCGACCGACCTGGGCGTCCACCGGCACACCCTGCGCTACCGGATGCGGCGGGTGGAGGAGATCCTCGGCCGCTCGCTCGACGACCCGGACGTACGGATGGAGCTGTGGCTCGCGCTGAAGGCGACGGGGGAGGGGACGGGGTAAGGCGTAAGGGGACGAGCAGGGGAGCGGGGCCGCACAGCCCCGGCGCGCCCGGCCCCCTCCGTGCGCCCGGCAGCCCGTCGCCCCGTCGCCCGCCGGCCTTCTACTCCCCGCCGCCGTCGTCCCCGCTCGACGTGATCCCGCGGCGGCGGTTCCCGCTCCGGACCAGCTGCCCGGCCGCGAGGGTGACCGTCGCCACCGCGTGGACCCAGCGGGGGCCGCCGCGTGCGGCCCAGACCACGCAGGCGCAGCCTCCGACGGCGAGTACGAGGACGCCGGTCAAGGCGAGCAGAATCATGTGGTCCCCCAGTTCGGTCGGTGCGGACATCGTGTCATCCCCGGTGGTGGCCTACAGGCGCCCCCGTACCCCCTCCTACCTGCCCGAATACGGGCAATCTCTTGGCCATTCGGGCCCCGATTCCCTAGTCTCCTGCTCATGACAAGCCCCGCCGTCGACCCGGCCCCCGAGGCGTCCCCGGCCGCCGCCGAGCTCCGTACCGCAGCACCCGGCCCCACCGGCCCCGCCGCCCCGGCGGTCCCCGCCCGCCGGATCACCGGCGCCGTGTGGGCCGCGCTCGGCATCGTGTACGTCGTGTGGGGATCGACCTACCTCGGCATCCGGATCGCCGTCGAGACGATGCCGCCCTTCCTCTCCGCGGGCGCCCGCTTCGTCACCGCCGGCCTGCTCCTCACCGGGATCATCGCCTGGCGCCAGGGCCCCGCCGCCCTCAAGGTCACCCGACGCCAGCTCGGCTCGGCCGTCCTCATCGGCCTGCTCCTGATCCTCGGCGGCAACGGCCTCGTCGTCCTCGCCGAGACCGGCATACCCTCCGGCCTCGCCGCCCTGCTCATCTCCGTCGTCCCGGCCTGGGTCGTGATCCTCAAGGCCGCCACGGGGCAGCGGCCGACCGCCGGCGGTCTCGCCGGGGTGCTGCTCGGGCTCGTCGGGCTCGCGGTGCTCACCCTGCCGGGGATCAGCGGTGACGTGAAGGCCGGCGGGGTGGTCCTCGTCGTGGTCGCGACCCTGCTGTGGTCCGTCGGCTCGTTCTCCTCCTCGCGCCTCCCGATGCCGGGCAACCCCTTCACGGCCAGCGCGTACGAGATGATCGCGGGCGGTCTCGCGGGTCTCGCCGTCGGCCTCTTCCGGGGTGAGCAGCACGGCCTGGACCTGACCGCGATCTCGGGCCGTTCCTGGGCCGCCCTCGCCTACCTCGTCGTCTTCGGCTCGCTGATCGCCTTCACCGCGTACGCGTGGCTGCTCCAGGCGGCGCCGCTGTCGCTCGTCGCCACCTACGCGTACGTGAACCCCGTCGTGGCCGTCGCCCTCGGCGCCCTCGTCCTCGGTGAGGCACTGTCGTGGCCCATCGTCCTCGGCGGCGCGATCGTCGTCGGCGGCGTCTGTCTCATCGTCTCGACCGAACGGCGCGGCTGACGGACAGGGGGTGGCCGAAAGCCGTTCGGCCAATTCGGACAGAGGTCCCGGCCCATCACTCCACACCGGACAAGCCCACGCCCCCCGCCCCGGCCCTAACGTGTCACGAGAGCAATCGCTCGCACCCCCCGAAACGGAAAGGGCCGGGACGCAATGACGACCACCCACGCCTTCTGGCTCGCCGGCCGCGAGGCCACCGGCGAGGCCACCTTCGACGTCACGAACTCCTTCGACGGACGTCTGGTCGGCAAGGTCAGCGTGCCCACCGAGGCCCAGGTCGAAGAGGCCGTCGCCGCCGCGCACGCCGTCGTCGACGAGTTCGCCGCGACCCCCGCGCACGTCCGCGCCGCCGCCCTCGACCACGTGTCGAAGCGGCTCGCCGAGCGCACCGAGGAGATCGCCCTGGTGATCTCCGCCGAGAACGGCAAGCCCATCAAGTGGGCCCGCGGCGAGGTCGGCCGTGCCGTCTCCGTCTTCCGTTTCGCCGCCGAGGAGGCCCGCCGCTGGAACGCCGGCGAGGCCCAGCGCCTGGACACCGAGGCCGGCGGCGCGGGCCGCCTCGCGCTGACCCGCCGCATCCCCAAGGGTGTCGTCCTCGGCATCGCGCCGTTCAACTTCCCGCTGAACCTCAGCGCCCACAAGGTCGCCCCGGCCATCGCCGTCGGCGCCCCCATCATCCTCAAGCCGGCCCCGTCGACCCCGATCTCCTCCCTGATCCTGGGCGAGCTCCTGGCCGAGACCGACCTGCCGGCCGGCTCCTGGTCGATCCTCACCGTGCCGAACGACCGGATGCCCGCCCTCGTCCAGGACGAGCGCCTCCCCGTCATCTCCTTCACCGGTTCGGACAAGGTCGGCTACGCCATCCAGCAGTCGGTGCCGCACAAGCACTGCACCCTGGAGCTCGGCGGCAACGCCGCGGCCGTCGTCCTCCCCGACTGGTCCTCCGAGGAGGACCTGGACTGGGCGGCCAGCCGCATCGCCACCTTCTCCAACTACCAGGGCGGCCAGTCCTGCATCTCCGTCCAGCGCGTGATCGTCGACTCCTCCGTCCACGACCGCCTGCTGCCGAAGATCGTCGCCGCCGTCGAGGCGCAGGTCACCGGTGACCCGTCCGACGCCGCCACCGACGTCGGCCCGCTGGTCGACGAGGCCGCCGCGCAGCGCGTCGAGTCCTGGGTGGACGAGGCCGTCGCCGCCGGCGCCAAGCTCCTCGTGGGCGGCAAGCGCGAGGGCGCGACCTACGCCCCGACCGTGCTCACCGAGCTCCCGGCCGACGTCACCCTGGCCCGCTCCGAGGTCTTCGGCCCGGTCCTGACGATCGCCGTGGTCGACGGCGAGGCCGAGGCCTTCGCCGCGGTCAACGACTCGGACTTCGGCCTCCAGGCCGGTGTCTTCACCCACGACCTCCAGGCCGCCTTCCGCGCCCACCGTGCCCTCGAGGTCGGCGGCGTGATCGTCGGTGACGTCCCCTCGTACCGCGCCGACCAGATGCCGTACGGCGGTGCCAAGCGCTCCGGCGTCGGCCGCGAGGGCGTCAAGTACGCGATGGACGACTACACCTACGAGCGCGTCCTCGTCCTGACGGGCCTCGCGCTCTGACGGGCCTCGCCCTCTAGGACGCGCGGCTCCGCGAGACCAGGCGGTCCGAACCCACTGTGCGGGGGTTCGGGCCGCCTTTCGCCGTACGCGCCCCTCGCCGGTCTCATCGGTCGGACTTCCGCCGTACCCGCCCCACCCGTCGGACTTTCGCCTGTCCGGACCCGGGGAAATCGGGTACGACGGACAGAGAGACCGAGGAGGTGTCCATGTCCGCGCCCACCCAGCGCCCCAAGGTCACCGCTCACGAGGCCCGGCAGACCGCCGAGGCAGCCCGTGAGCGGGACTGGCACAAGCCCAGCTTCGCCAAGGAACTCTTCCTCGGCAGGTTCCGGCTCGACCTCGTCCATCCCCACCCGCTCCCCGCCGACGAGGACGTCCGGCGCGGCGAGGCCTTCCTCGCCGCCCTCCGCGAGTTCTGCGAGACCCGGATCGACGGCGCCCGCATCGAGCGCGAGGCCCGCGTCCCCGACGAGACGATCACCGGGCTCAAGGAGCTCGGCGCGCTCGGCATGAAGATCGACCGGAAGTACGGCGGCCTCGGCCTCACCCAGCTGTACTACAACCGTGCCCTCGCCCTCGTCGGCTCCGCCAGCCCCGCCGTCGGGGCGCTGCTCTCCGCGCATCAGTCGATCGGCGTACCGCAGCCGCTGAAACTGTTCGGCACCCAGGAGCAGAAGGACGCCTTCCTGCCCCGGCTCGCCCGTACGGACATCTCGGCGTTCCTGCTCACCGAGCCCGACGTCGGCTCCGACCCGGCGCGGCTCGCCACCAGCGCCGTACCGGACGGGGACTCGTACGTCCTCGACGGGGTGAAGCTCTGGACCACCAACGGCGTCATCGCCGACCTCCTCGTCGTCATGGCCCGGGTGCCCGCGTCGGACGGGCACCCCGGAGGCATCACCGCCTTCGTCGTCGAGGCCGACTCGCCCGGCATCACCGTCGAGCACCGCAACGCCTTCATGGGCCTGCGCGGCCTGGAGAACGGCGTCACCCGCTTCCACGGCGTCCGGGTCCCCGCCGCGAACCGCATCGGACCCGAGGGCGCCGGGCTCAAGATCGCCCTCACCACCCTCAACACCGGCCGCCTCTCGCTCCCCGCCGCCTGCGCGGGCGCCGGGAAGTGGTGCCTGAGGATCGCCCGCGAATGGGCGGGCGTCCGAGAGCAGTGGGGCGGTCCGGTCGGTCGGCACGAGGCCGTCGGCACCAAGATCTCCTTCATCGCGGCCACCACCTTCGCCCTGGAGGCGGTCGTCGACCTCGCCTCCCAGATGGCCGACGAGGACCGCAACGACATCCGCATCGAGGCCGCCCTCGCCAAGCTGTACGGCTCCGAGATGGCCTGGCTCATCGCCGACGAACTCGTCCAGATCCGGGGCGGCCGGGGCTACGAGACCGCCGACTCGCTCGCCGCCCGCGGCGAACGGGCCGTCCCCGCCGAGCAGCTCCTGCGCGACCTCCGGATCAACCGGATCTTCGAGGGCTCGACCGAGATCATGCACCTGCTGATCGCCCGCGAGGCCGTCGACGCCCACCTCTCCGTCGCCGGGGACCTCATCGACCCCGGCGCGTCGCTCGCCGACAAGGCGAAGGCGGGGGCACGCGCCGGTGGCTTCTACGCCCGCTGGCTGCCGGGACTCGTCACCGGCCCCGGGCAGCTCCCGGGCTCGTACGCGGAGTTCGGCGCCCTCGCCGGGCACCTCCGGTACGTCGAGCGGACCTCCCGCAAGCTCGCCCGCTCCACCTTCTACGCGATGTCCCGCTGGCAGGGGCGGATGGAGCTCAAGCAGGCGTTCCTCGGCCGGATCGTCGACATCGGCGCGGAGCTCTTCGCGATGAGTGCGGCGTGCGTACGGGCCGAGCACCTGCGGGACACCGGCGACCACGGGGCCGAGGCGCACCAGCTCGCCGACGCCTTCTGCCGGCAGGCCCGGCTGCGGACCGAGGAGCTGTTCGGACGGCTCTGGTCGAACACGGACGACGTCGACCGGCGGGTCGCGGACGGGGTGCTGGCCGGCCGGTACACCTGGCTGGAGCAGGGCATCGTCGACCCGAGCGACGAGGGTCCGTGGATCGCGGACGCCACGCCGGGGCCCGCGACGGGGGAGGACGTCCACCGCCGGGTGCCCTGACCCGGTCCGGCGGGCTCTGCTCGGCCGCTTGGAGCAGCCCCGGTGGTCGCGGTCCGGGGCCGCTCCTAGCGTGGGCGGGGCAGTTCCACGGGAACCGGGAGACCAGGAAAGAGACCCACGATGGCGGACACCGACGCGACGGCCGGAGCGGCCCCGGCCCCCGAGGACGGCACGACAGTGATCGGGCTGGGGGTGACCGGGGTCGCCGGGTACGCCCGGCCCGCCCCCCGGGACCCGGCCAGGGAACAGTCGGCCCGCGCGGGGGTGCTCGGCGTCGGGGACCAGTCCGCGCACTCGCCGGGAGTGGCCGGATTCGGTGAGATCGGCGTGATCGGCAGCGGGTCCCTGTGCGGTGTGCACGGGCGCGGCGAGACCGGGGTGCGGGGCGAGACGCTCTTCAGTGAGGGCGTCTACGGAGTGGCCAGGGCGACCGGCGCGGGGGTCGTCGGGGAGAGCAAGGACGGCCCCGGCGTCCTGGCGTCGAGCCGGACCGACGCCGGCCTGCGGGCGCAGTCCGTCACGGACGTGGGCGGGGTCTTCAGCTCGGGGAACGGCGCGCAGATCGAGCTCACGCCGCTGCTCGCCGACGACCCGGACGTCACCGTCCGGCTGCCCGCGGCGGGCCGCCTCGGCCAGCTCGCCGCCCTGAGCGACGACGGCTCGACCTGCCGCCTCTACCTGTGCGTCCAGGCCCCCGAGAACGCCCCGGCCCACTGGGCCGAGATCCAACTGGGCCCGCCGGTCGAGGGCGGCCCCCAGTAGCGGAACCGTAACGACGCCGGGGGCGCGCCCCCGGGGAGCCGTACGGGCGCCGACGCGCCGGGCGCAGCCCCCCAGCAGCCCGGCCCACCGCCCGCCCGCGTGGGCGGCGTACCCCCCGGCAGCCCGGCCCACCCCCCGTACACCCCCACCGTCGTGCCCCCCGTCCTGGGACCCGTCGTTCCGCCATGCGGAACGGCCGGTCGTCCGGAGGGTGAATCCCGGCACCATGGGGCCGTGACCGTCATCGACATCCCCGGCTCCAAGTCCGTCACCGCCCGCGCGCTCTTCCTCGCCGCCGCGGCCCAGGGCACCACCACCCTCCTGCGGCCGCTCGTCTCCGACGACACCGAGGGCTTCGCCGAGGGGCTCGGTTCGCTCGGCTACGCCGTCCGCCGCGAGAGCGACGCCTGGCACATCGAGGGCCGCCCCGCGGGCCCCGGCGCGGACACCGCCGACGTCTACTGCCGCGACGGCGCCACCACCGCCCGGTTCCTGCCCACCCTCGTCGCCGCGGGCCACGGCACCTACCGCTTCGACGCCTCCCCCCAGATGAGGCGCCGCCCCCTCGGCCCGCTCAGCACCGCCCTGCGCACCCTCGGCGTCGACCTGCGGCACGGCGGGAAGGACGGCCACCACCCCCTCGACGTGCACGCCCACGGCGTGAAGGGCGGCGCGCTCACCCTCGACGCCGGGCAGTCCTCCCAGTACCTGACGGCCCTGCTGATGCTGGGCCCGCTCACCGCCGAGGGCCTCGACATCACCGTCACGGACCTGGTCTCGGAGCCGTACGTGGAGATCACCCTCGCGATGATGCGGTCCTTCGGCGCCGAGGTCACCCAGGAGGGGCGGACCTACCGGGTCGCGCCCACCGGTTACCGCGCCCGGACGTACGGCATCGAACCCGACGCCTCCACCGCCAGCTACTTCTTCGCGGCCGCCGCCCTCGAACCCGGCCGCTCCGTCACCGTCCCCGGCCTGGGGACCGGCGCCCTCCAGGGCGACCTCGGCTTCGTCGACGTGCTGCGCCGCATGGGCGCCGACGTCGAGATCACCGACGCCGGCACCACCGTCCGCTCCACCGGCACCCTGCGCGGCCTCACGGTCAACATGCGGGACATCTCGGACACCATGCCGACCCTCGCCGCGATCGCCCCCTTCGCCGACGGCCCGGTCCGCATCGAGGACGTCGCCAACACCCGGGTCAAGGAGTGCGACCGGCTCGACGCCTGCGCCGAGAACCTGCGCCGCCTGGGCATCACCGTCGAGACCGGCCCCGACTGGATCGAGATCCACCCCGGCACCCCCACCGGACCGGCCGAGATCGCCACCCACGGCGACCACAGGATCGTGATGTCCTTCGCGGTCACCGCCCTGCGCACGCCCGGGATCACCTTCGACGACCCGGGCTGTGTGAAGAAGACGTTCCCCGACTTCCACCGGGTCTTCGACGCGTTCGTCCACACCCCGTGAAGACCCCACGGCGTTTCGGGCAAGAATGGGGGGCATGAGCGACCGCCCCTCTCCTCTCGCCGACCCGCGCAGCGTCTTCTCCCCCGTGGATGGAGACGCAGGACGCCGGGACATCGTCGTCCTCGGCTCGACCGGGTCCATCGGAACCCAGGCCATCGACCTGGTGCTGCGCAATCCCGACCGCTTCCGCGTCACCGCCCTGGCCGCCTCGGGCGGCCGGGTCGCGCTGCTCGCCGAGCAGGCGCACCGGCTGAAGGTCGCCGCGGTCGCCGTGGCCCGCGAGGAGGTGCTTCCCGAGCTGCGGGAGGCGCTGAAGGCGCTGTACGGCTCCGAGCCGCTGCCCGAGCTCCTGGCGGGCCCCGACGCCGCCACCCAGCTCGCCGCCTCGCCGTGCCACACGGTGCTCAACGGCATCACCGGCTCCATCGGCCTCGCGCCGACCCTGGCCGCCCTCGAAGCGGGCCGCACGCTCGCCCTCGCCAACAAGGAGTCGCTGATCGTCGGCGGCCCGCTGGTGAAGGCGCTCGCCAAGCCCGGCCAGATCATCCCGGTCGACTCCGAGCACGCCGCCCTCTTCCAGGCGCTCGCCGCCGGCACCCGCGCCGACGTCCGCAAGCTGGTCGTCACCGCCTCCGGCGGCCCCTTCCGCGGCCGTACGCGCGAGGAGCTCGCCCATGTCACCCGCGAGGACGCGCTCGCCCACCCGACCTGGGCGATGGGCCCGGTGATCACGGTGAACAGCGCCACCCTGGTCAACAAGGGCCTGGAGGTCATCGAGGCGCACCTGCTCTACGACATCCCCTTCGACCGCATCGAGGTCGTCGTCCACCCGCAGTCGTACGTCCACTCGATGGTGGAGTTCACGGACGGCTCCACGCTCGCCCAGGCCACCCCGCCGGACATGCGCGGCCCGATCGCCATCGGCATCGGCTGGCCCGAGCGGGTCCCGGACGCGGCCCCCGCCTTCGACTGGACCAAGGCCTCCACCTGGGAGTTCTTCCCGCTCGACACCGAGGCGTTCCCGTCGGTCGGGCTCGCCCGGCACGTCGGCGGCCTCGGCGGCACCGCCCCCGCCGTCTTCAACGCGGCGAACGAGGAGTGCGTCGAGGCGTTTCTCGCCGGAAGGCTGCCCTTCAACGGAATCATGGATACGGTCACAGCGGTCGTCGCGGAGCACGGCGTTCCCGCCTCGGGAACCTCACTCACCGTGCCGGACGTCCTCGAAGCGGAGACCTGGGCGCGCGCCCGGGCCCGTGAGCTCGCAGCGAAGGCAACAGCGGAGGCCCGCGCATGACCGAATTGCTCCTGTACGCCCTGGGCATCGTGCTGTTCGCGCTCGGGCTGCTCGTCTCCATCGCCTGGCACGAGCTCGGCCACCTCTCCACGGCCAAGCTCTTCGGCATCCGCGTGCCCCAGTACATGGTCGGCTTCGGCCCCACGATCTGGTCGAGGAAGCGCGGCGAGACCGAGTACGGCATCAAGGCCATCCCGGCCGGCGGCTACATCCGCATGATCGGCATGTTCCCGCCGGGCGAGGACGGCAAGATCGAGGCCCGCTCGACCTCGCCGTGGCGCTCGATGATCGAGGACGCCCGGGAGGCCTCGTACGAGGAGCTCAAGCCCGGCGACGAGACCCGGCTCTTCTACACGCGCAAGCCGTGGAAGCGCGTGATCGTGATGTTCGCCGGACCGTTCATGAACCTGGTCCTGGCCGTCGTGCTGTTCTTCGGCTCGATGATGACCCTGGGCATCGAGGGCCAGACGACACAGGTCGCGGGCGTCCAGAAGTGCGTGATCGAGCAGGACGAGAAGCGCGACAAGTGCGCGGCCGGCGACCCGGTCTCCCCGGCGTTCAAGGCGGGCCTGAAGGACGGCGACAGGATCGTCGCCTTCAACGGCACGCCCGTGAACGACTGGGACACCCTCTCCGACCGCATCCGCGACACCATCGGCCCCGCGACGGTCACCGTCGAGCGCGCCGGACAGCGCATCGACCTGCACCCCACCCTCGTCCCCAACAAGGTGCTGGCGAAGGACGAGGACGGCAAGGTCGTCCAGCCGGCGAAGTACGTCGCCGCCGGCTACCTCGGCTTCGCCTCCAAGACCGAGGTCGCGCCCCTCACCTTCGGTGAGACCACCGACCGGATGGGCGACCTCCTGGAGAACGGCGTCCACTCGGTCATCGCCCTCCCGGGCAAGATCCCCGGACTCTGGGACGCCACCTTCGGCGACGGGGAGCGCGCGGACGACTCGCCGGTCGGCGTCGTCGGCGCCGCCCGCATCACCGGTGAACTGATGAACGTCGAGGCTCCGCCGACGACGATCCTCGTGATGTTCATGAACCTGCTCGTCGGGTTCAACGTCTCGCTGTTCCTGTTCAACATGCTCCCGCTGCTGCCGCTCGACGGCGGTCACATCGCGGGCGCCCTGTGGGAGTCCGTCCGCCGTCACACGGCCCGGATCTTCAAGCGCCCCGACCCGGGCCCCTTCGACGTGGCGAAGCTGATGCCCGCCGCGTACGTGGTGGCCGGCGTGTTCGTCTGCTTCACCCTGCTCGTCCTCGCCGCCGACCTCGTCAACCCGGTGCGGATCACGTAGCCCGCGGGGAGGCCGGACCTGGTGGTGTCCGGCCTCCCGCCCCCGGGGCGGTAACCTCGGAACCCTGAGCCCGCCGACGCACAACCTTGAGGTTGCACAAAAGATGACCGCGATTTCTCTCGGTATCCCGACCGTTCCGACCCGGCTCGCCGAGCGGCGCAAGAGCCGCCAGATCCAGGTCGGCAGCGTGGCCGTCGGCGGTGACGCACCCGTCTCCGTGCAGTCGATGACGACCACCCGCACGTCCGACATCGGCGCCACGCTCCAGCAGATCGCCGAGCTGACGGCCTCCGGCTGCCAGATCGTGCGCGTGGCCTGCCCCACCCAGGACGACGCCGACGCCCTCGCGGTCATCGCGAAGAAGTCGCAGATCCCGGTGATCGCCGACATCCACTTCCAGCCGAAGTACGTCTTCGCGGCGATCGACGCCGGCTGCGCGGCGGTCCGCGTCAACCCCGGCAACATCAAGCAGTTCGACGACAAGGTCAAGGAGATCGCCAAGGCGGCCTCCGACGCCCGCACCCCGATCCGCATCGGCGTCAACGCCGGTTCGCTCGACGCGCGGCTCCTGAAGAAGTACGGCAGGGCCACCCCCGAGGCGCTCGTCGAGTCCGCCCTGTGGGAGGCGTCCCTCTTCGAGGAGCACGGCTTCCGCGACATCAAGATCTCGGTCAAGCACAACGACCCGGTCATCATGGTCGAGGCCTACCGCCAGCTCGCCGCCCAGTGCGACTACCCGCTGCACCTCGGCGTCACCGAGGCGGGCCCCGCCTTCCAGGGCACCATCAAGTCGGCGGTCGCCTTCGGCGCGCTGCTGTCCCAGGGCATCGGCGACACCATCCGCGTCTCGCTCTCGGCGCCGCCGGCCGAGGAGATCAAGGTCGGCATGCAGATCCTGGAGTCGCTGAACCTGCGCCAGCGCCGCCTGGAGATCGTCTCCTGCCCGTCCTGCGGCCGCGCCCAGGTCGACGTCTACAAGCTCGCGGAGGAGGTCACCGCCGGCCTCGACGGCATGACCGTCCCGCTGCGCGTGGCCGTCATGGGCTGCGTCGTCAACGGCCCGGGCGAGGCCCGCGAGGCCGACCTCGGCGTCGCCTCCGGCAACGGCAAGGGCCAGATCTTCGTCAAGGGCGAGGTCATCAAGACCGTCCCCGAGTCGAAGATCGTCGAGACCCTCATCGAAGAGGCTCTGAAGATCGCCGAGCAGATGGAGAAGGACGGCGTCGCCAGCGGCGAACCGTCGGTCGCCGTCGCGGGCTGAGAATGTCCCGATGCCCCCTTCTCCCCCCGGGGAGGAGGGGGCTCCGTGTGCGCGGAGGGCCCCGCCGGAGGCGGGAAGGGTAAAGTGCGGAGACCACCTAGAACCGTCCGGTGAGGCCCCCTCGTGTTGACACAACCCGCCACCCGGGTCCTCGAACCCGCCGATCTCGGCGCCGCACTCGCCGTCCTGGAGAGCGCCCCCGTCGAGAACGCCTTCGTGACCGCCCGCGTCCAGGTCGCCGGACTCGACCCCTGGCGGCTCGGCGGCGAGATGTGGGGCTGGTACAGCGAGGGCCGGCTCCGCTCCCTCTGCTACTCGGGCGCCAATCTCGTCCCCCTCTGCGCCACCCCCGAGGCCGTCCGCGCCTTCGCCGACCGGGCCCGCAGGACCGGCCGCCGCTGCTCCTCGATCGTCGGCCCCGCGGAGCCCACCACCGAACTGTGGCGGCTCCTCGAACCCAGCTGGGGACCCGCCAGGGACGTCCGCGCCCACCAGCCGCTGATGGTCGCCGAGGCGCCCTCCAGCACCGTCGCACCCGACCCGCTGGTCCGTCGCGTCCGCAAGGACGAGATGGAGGTGATCATGCCCGCCTGCGTGGCCATGTTCACCGAGGAGGTCGGCATCTCCCCGCTCGCCAACGACGGCGGCCTGCTCTACCAGGCCCGGGTCGCCGAGCTCGTCGGCTCCGGCCGCTCCTTCGCCCGCATCGAGGACGGCAAGGTGATCTTCAAGGCCGAGATCGGCGCCGCCACCCGCCAGGCCTGCCAGATCCAGGGCGTCTGGGTCGCGCCCGAACACCGCGGCAAGGGCCTCTCCGAGTCCGGCATGGCCGCCGTCCTCCAGTACGCCCTGGCGGACGTCGCCCCCGTCGTCAGCCTGTACGTGAACGACTACAACACCCCCGCGCGGGCCTCGTACCGCCGCGTCGGCTTCCAGGAGACCGGCGCCTTCATGAGCGTGCTGTTCTGACGCCCCGGCCAACTTGTAGGGTGCGCCGCATGGATGACGCGGAAGTCATGATCGGGCCGGTCAACCTCGCCGCCCGGGTCGACGAGGCACTCGCCGTGCAGGCGGTCGCCTTCGGCCTGGACGAGGACGAGATCGCCGTACGCCGCCACATCGTGCTGCGCCACCTGATGAGCCCCGGCGCCCGCGCCTACGGGGCCACCACCGGCGACGGCCGGCTCGTCGGCTTCGTGTACGGGATGCCCAACGACCGCTCCCACTGGTGGTCCACCGTCGTCGAGACGTACCTGCGCGCCACCGGCACCGCCGACTGGCTCGACGACTCCTTCGTCATCACCGAACTCCACGTCCACCCCGCCCACCAGGGCCGGGGCGTGGGCCGCGAGCTCATCACCACCATCACCGACACCGCCGAAGAGCCGCGCTCCATCCTCTCCGCCATCGACACCGAGAGCCCGGCCCGCGGCCTCTACCGCTCCCTCGGCTACGAGGACCTCGCCCGCCAGGTGCACTTCCCGAGCGCCGCCCGCCCGTACGCGGTGATGGGCGCCCCGCTGCCGCTCAAGCGCCGGAACTGATTTCTCCGACCCGGGGAGGCCCGGCTAATCTCGGGGCCATCATCCTTACCCGGCAGGAGTACGAGAACCATGGCCAACGCACCGGTCCAGCGCATGTCCCAGTTGATGGCGAAGACGCTGCGCGACGACCCGGCCGACGCCGAGGTCCTCAGCCACAAGCTCCTCGTCCGCGCCGGTTACGTGCGCCGCACCGCCGCCGGCATCTGGAGCTGGCTGCCCCTCGGCAAGAAGGTCCTCTCCAACATCGAGCGCATCGTCCGCGAGGAGATGGACGCGATCGGCGCGCAGGAGGTCACCCTCCCCGCCCTGCTGCCCCGCGAGCCGTACGAGGCGACGGGCCGCTGGGACGAGTACGGCGCCGAGCTGTTCCGGCTCCAGGACCGCAAGGGCGGCGACTACCTCCTGGGCCCGACGCACGAGGAGATCTTCACCCTCCTCGTCAAGGACCAGTGCTCGTCGTACAAGGACCTGCCGGTCATCCTCTACCAGATCCAGAACAAGTTCCGTGACGAGGCCCGCCCCCGCGCCGGCATCCTGCGCGGCCGCGAGTTCCTCATGAAGGACTCGTACTCCTTCGACACGGAGGACGAGGGCCTCGCCCAGTCCTACGCCCTGCACCGCCAGGCCTACCAGCGGGTCTTCGAGCGCCTCGGCCTCGACTACCGCATCGTCGCCGCCACCGCGGGCGCGATGGGCGGCTCGAAGTCCGAGGAGTTCCTCGCCCCGGCCGAGGCCGGCGAGGACACCTTCGCCGACTGCCCGAACTGCGACTTCGCGGCGAACACCGAGGCGATCTCCTACGAGCTCCAGCCGGTCGACGGCTCCGCCGTCCCCGCCGCCGAGGAGATCCCGACCCCCGACACCCCGACCATCGAGACCCTCGCCGCCTCCCTCGGCGTCCCGGCCTCCGCCACGCTGAAGAACCTGCTGGTGAAGGTCGACGGCGAGATCGTCGCCGTGGGCGTCCCCGGCGACCGCGAGGTCGACATGGGCAAGGTCGAGGAGCACTTCGCGCCGGCGACCGTCGAGATGGTCACCGAGTCCGACTTCGCCGCGCGGGCGGATCTGGTACGCGGCTACGTCGGCCCGCAGGGCCTGGAGAAGGTCACGTACATCGCCGACCCGCGCGTGGCGCCCGGCACGGCGTGGATCACGGGTGCCAACAAGGACGGCATGCACGCGAAGAACGTCGTCGCGGGCCGTGACTTCGAGGTCGAGGAGTACGTCGACGTCGTCGTCGTCCAGGAGGGCGACCCGTGCCCCAAGTGCGGCACCGGCCTCAAGCTGGACCGCGCCATCGAGATCGGCCACATCTTCCAGCTCGGCCGCAAGTACGCCGACGCGCTGAAGCTCGACGTCCTCGGCCAGAACGGCAAGCCGGTCCGCGTGACCATGGGCTCGTACGGCATCGGCGTCTCGCGCGCCGTCGCCGCGCTCGCCGAGCAGACCGCCGACGAGAAGGGGCTGTGCTGGCCGGCCGAGGTCGCCCCGGCCGACGTCCACGTCGTCGCCGCCGGCAAGGCCCTGCAGACCGAGCTGGCCCTCGAGGTCTCCGACAAGCTGTCCGCGGCGGGCCTCCGGGTCCTGGTCGACGACCGCGCGGGCGTCTCGCCGGGCGTCAAGTTCACCGACGCGGAGCTGATGGGCGTCCCGAAGATCCTGGTGGCGGGCCGCCGCTCGGGCGAGGGCATCGTGGAACTCAAGGACCGCCGCACCGGCGACCGCGAGGAACTGACGGTCGAAGAGGCCCTCACCCGCCTGACGGCGTGACACGCATGGGGCGCGGGGCCGTTGCGGCCCCGCGCCCCGTCGCGGCCGCACGGCCCGTCGTGGCCGCCACGGTCCCGCGCCCCGCGCCCCGTCGCGGACTTCGCGTCCGCACGGCCCGTCGTGGTCTCCGCGTCCCCGCGCCCCGTCGCGCTCCTCAGCCGGAGCCCTCCTCCCGAGGGGCCGGTTCGACCGAGGCGCCCGTCAGGTCCTCCACCGGCTCCACCCCCGCCGCCGCGTCCGCCGCGCCCTTCAGGTACGCCGAGCTGATCGGAGGCGGCGTCGCCTCCTGGCCCTGGCCCTGACCCTGGGCCGCCGCCGCGTCCCGTCCCTCCGGCCCCGGCGTCGCGCGTTCCAGGAACCTCAGCAGTTCCACCGGGAACGGCAGGACCAGCGTCGAGTTCTTCTCGGCCGCCACCGCCACCACCGTCTGCAGCAGCCGCAGCTGCAGCGCGGCCGGCTGGCCGGACATCGCCTGGGCGGCCTCCGCCAGCTTCTTCGAGGCCTGGAGTTCCGCGTCCGCGTTGATCACCCGCGCCCGGCGCTCCCGGTCGGCCTCCGCCTGCCGGGCCATGGACCGCTTCATCGTCTCGGGCAGGGAGACGTCCTTGATCTCCACCCGGTCGATCTGCACGCCCCAGCCGATCGCGGGCGAGTCCAGCATCAGCTCCAGGCCCTGGTTGAGCTTCTCCCGGTTCGACAGCAGGTCGTCGAGGTCGCTCTTGCCGATGATCGACCGCAGCGAGGTCTGCGCCATCTGCGAGACGGCGAACTTGTAGTCCTCGACCCTCACCAGCGCCTCCGCCGCGTCGACGACCTTGAAGTAGACGACCGCGTCGACCCGCACGGTGACGTTGTCCCGGGTGATGCCCTCCTGCGCGGGCACGGGCATCGTGACGATCTGCATGTTCACCTTGTGGAGGCGGTCCACACCGGGAACGATCATCGTGAAACCGGGCGTGCGCACCTCGTCGCGCAGCCGCCCGAAGCGGAAGACGACGCCGCGCTCGTACTGCTTCACGACCCGCGCCGCCACGCCCGCGTACACCGCGACCGCCGCACCCGCGCCGGCCGCCGCCATCAGCAGCTCTTCGATCATCACGGCCCCCAGGAATCGAGCCGAACGGTACAGAAAGGGTATTCCCCTACAGCCAGCTCGCGAACTCCAGGAGCAGCTCGGCATCCTGCCGCCGCCCCGCGGTCAGTGCCCGGGTGCCCGATTCGACGGCGCGGAAGAGGGTCCAGCCGCGCAGCCGCTCCCGGTCCAGGTCGAGGGAGTCGGCCAGTTTGTTGACCCGCCGCCGGGCGGCCGAGGCGCCGGAGGAGGCGGCGACCAGGTCCTCGACCCGGTCGCGTACGAGCCGGGCCAGGTCGTAGGCCCGCTCGCCGACCAGCGGCTCGGGGCCGACGGCCAGCCAGGGCGCCCGGTCCCCGCCGAGCACCTTGCCCTGCCGGAAGTTGCCGTGCAGCAGCAGGGCCTCCGAGGGCCCGGCCACCAGTTCCTCGCGCGCCGCGAGCGCCGCCGTGGTCAGCTCGGCGGTCGCCGCCGCGGACAGGTGCGGGGTCATCGCCGAGGCCTGCCGGCCGGTCCGCTCCGCCACCGTCTCGAAGCCGTGCCCCTCGGCCGGCTCGACCCACAGCCTGCGGACGGTCCCGGCGGCCTCCAGGAGCGCCTTGGCCTCCGGCAGGGAGCGCAGCGAGACCTCGGGGTGGAGCCTTTCGAGGAGGAGCGCGCCGTCCGCGGCCTCGTCGAGGAGCTGGACCGCGCCCCAGCCGTTCCAGTGGGCGAGCGCGTCCCGCTCCAGGTCCGGCCGGGTGAACGGCGGCGCGATCTTGAGCGCGGCGGGGGAGCCGTCGGACCGCCGGACGAGCACGACGAGGCTGCTCCGGCCGCCCGGTGCCATCACCCGTTCGGCGTCCAGGGAGGCGTGGTCGATCGCCTGCTCGGCGAGCCCGGGCAGTGTCCCGAGCCATTCGGCCGCCACGGCGTCCCCGTACGTCTCACCGAGCGTCCTGATCAGTCGCTGCGGCGGTTCGAAACCCATGCGTACGTTGTTCCTTCGGTCGGGGCCGGACTCGGTCTGGGCGGGACTACACCCGCTCGGCGAGCCCAGGAAAGGTTACGTCGCTGCCGCGCCAGCGGACGGCCCGTACCGCCGCCTCGCGCAGCGCGGCGGCCGCCTCGCGCCGCTGCGGGCCTTCGGCGGCCCGGACGAGATCGGAGTAGACGCCGGCCACCCGGTCCTCCAGGACGGCGGCGAGCCGCGCCGCCGCGGCCGGGTCCGCGACCCGGAACGGCAGCGCGTACGCCGCCTCCGCCACCACGGGCGTGCCGCCGAGGTCGCGTACGGTCCGGCGCAGCGCGTCCCGGCGGGCCCGGTGCGCCTCGTAGGCGGCGGTGGCCTCGGCCCGGCGCCCGGCGCCGACGCGGCCGCCGACGACCCCGTACCCGTACACCGCCGCGTGCTCGGCGGCCAGCGCGGCCTGGGTCGCGTCGAGGGCGCTCATGCCGGTGCTCCTTCGGTCAGCAGGTAGGCGTGCGCGGCTCCGGCGGCGGCGACGGAGGCGAGCAGCCGGGCGTACTCGGGCGGGGCGGTGAGCAGGGTGGTGGTGTGGGCGTCGGCGGCCGCGCGTTCGGCGGCGGCGAGTTCCCCGAGTGCCGCCCGCGGGTCGGCCGGGACGGGGGCGGCGGTCGGGGCGGGCCCGGCCTTCCCGGCGGTCGCGGTGGGAGCGGCGGTCGAGGCCGGGGCGGCCGTCGCGTTCGGACCGGCCGTCGCGGGCCGTACGGTCGTGCCGCCCTCGCCGAGGGCCTTGGCGTGCGCGGCCACCGAGGACCGCAGGGCGCCCAGCCGGGGGGCCAGCGCGGGGTGGGCGGCGAGGGTCGCGTCGTAACGTTCCAGCAGGGCCCGTGACGTGGTCACCGAGCGCAGGCGCAGGGCCGCCTCGGCGCGTGCCACCCGTTCGGCCTCGCGTTCGGCGGCGCTGGGCGCGCGGGGGCCGGGGGCCTCGGAGGTGCAGCCCGACAGGGCCGCCGCGGCGGCGGCCGAGACCCCCGCCGTCAGGAGTGCGCGCCTGCCCGTCGTCGTCACGCTCTCTCCCTCTGCCGTGGTACGTCGTCGAAGATCGTCGGGATCACCGCAGGCGAGCGTACCCGCGGGCCCTGGGGCGGTGGACGGCAACACCCTCCGGGACCGGATACCCTTTGGTCTGACACGCGACGAACACGCGACGAACGACAACAGCACACGCGGCCGAGGAGTCACCCGGATGAGCACCACCCAGAGCGACAGGCTGCGCGGACTCGTGGAGCCGCTCGTCGCCGCGAAGAACCTTGATCTGGAAGAGATCGAGGTGTCCCGGGCCGGCCGCCGTGGGCTGCTGCGCATCGTCGTCGACTCGGACGAGGGCGTGGAGCTGGACGCCTGTGCCGAGCTGAGCCGCGCGATCTCCGAGAAGCTCGACGAGACCGACGCGATGGGCGAGGGCGAGTACGTCCTCGAAGTCAGCTCGCCCGGCGCCGACCGCCCCCTGACCCAGCACCGCCACTACGTGCGGGCCACCGGCCGTCTGGTCAAACTGCAGCTGTCCTCCGACGGCGCCGCCGAGGAGCTGGTCGCGCGGAT
Organism: Streptomyces venezuelae ATCC 10712; assembly: GCF_008639165.1. Lineage (NCBI taxonomy): Bacteria > Bacillati > Actinomycetota > Actinomycetes > Kitasatosporales > Streptomycetaceae > Streptomyces > Streptomyces venezuelae. Next base: position 5,791,578 of record NZ_CP029197.1, read on the forward strand.
CGTCGCCGTGGACGAGGACGGCCTCGACCTCGAGGTGCCGGGCGTGAAGGGGCGCAAGCCCACCGCCCGCCGGGTCGAGTTCGCCGATGTCGCCAAGGCGCGTGTCGAGATCGAGTTCAACCGCAAGGACAAGAAGGAAGAGGAGGCGTAGCCGTGGACATCGACGTGAAGCTGCTCAAGGGCTTGGCGCATGAGAAGGAGATCTCCTTCGACCTGCTGGTCGAGGCGATCGAGTCGGCCCTCCTCATCGCGTACCACCGCACCCCCGACGCCCGCCGCCACGCGCGCGTGGAGCTGGACCGGGTCACCGGTCACGTGACGGTGTGGGCGAAGGAAGACCCCTCCGAGCTGGAGGAGGGTCAGGAGCCCAAGGACTTCGACGACACCCCGTCGGACTTCGGCCGGATCGCGGCGAGCACCGCCCGCCAGGTGATCCAGCAGCGGCTGCGCGACGCCGAGAACGACGTGACGTTCGGCGAGTACGCGCGCCGTGAGGGCGATGTCGTCGCCGGTGTGGTGCAGCAGGGCAAGGACCCGAAGAACGTCCTCGTCAAGCTGGACGACAAGCTGGAGGCCATCCTTCCGGTGCAGGAGCAGGTGCCGGGCGAGGAGTACTCGCACGGTCTGCGGCTGCGGACGTACGTCGTCCGGGTGGCGAAGGGCGTCCGCGGTCCGTCCGTCACCCTTTCGCGTACCCACCCCAATCTGGTGAAGAAGCTGTTCGCCCTCGAGGTGCCGGAGATCGCCGACGGTTCGGTCGAGATCGCGGCGATCGCCCGTGAGGCCGGCCACCGGACCAAGATCGCCGTCCGTTCCACCCGTTCGGGCCTGAACCCCAAGGGCGCCTGCATCGGCCCGATGGGCAGCCGCGTCCGCAACGTGATGGCGGAGCTGCTCGGCGAGAAGATCGACATCGTCGACTGGTCGGACGACCCGGCCGAGATGGTGGCGAACGCGCTCTCCCCGGCCCGGGTGTCGAAGGTCGAGGTCGTCGACATGGCGGCCCGTTCGGCCCGGGTGACCGTGCCGGACTACCAGCTGTCGCTCGCGATCGGCAAGGAGGGCCAGAACGCCCGCCTCGCCGCGCGCCTCACCGGCTGGCGGATCGACATCCGTCCGGACACGGAGCCGAGCGGTCCGCAGGACTGAGACCGTTTTTGGCCAACAACTGTTCGATTCTTGCCCCAAACAGGTGAGGTCGGTACGGGGAGGTAGACTTAATCGTGTCTGGCCGGACGCATGCCCGCGCGTGCCCTGAGCGAACCTGTGTGGGGTGCCGGGTGCGAGCGGCCAAGAGCGATCTACTGCGGATCGTGGTGACCAAGGACGAGTGCGTTCCTGATCATCGCGGTACGCTGCCCGGCCGGGGTGCGTACCTGCACCCCGCCGTGGCTTGTCTCGACCTGGCGGTCCGCCGCCGAGCGTTCCCGAGGGCCTTCAAGGCCCAGGGCCCGCTCGACACCGCGGAACTCCGCCGACACGTCGAGCGGTCGGCACCGCAGTGAAGAAGAAGTACGGCACGGAACACCGTGCGGTCAGGTACCTCGCGAGTTGGAAGTAGGTCGAGATTGCGATGAGCACTCGATGAGTACGCGATGAGTACGCCCATGAAGTAGCGACGGTCCGGCGGTAACCGGACCTCACAAAGGAGCAAAGTGGCTAAGGTCCGGGTATACGAACTCGCCAAGGAGTTCGGTGTGGAGAGCAAGGTCGTCATGGCCAAGCTCCAAGAACTCGGTGAATTCGTCCGTTCGGCGTCCTCGACGATCGAGGCGCCGGTCGTGCGCAAGTTGACTGACGCTTTGCAGGGTCCCGGCGGCAACGCCGGCAAGACCGCTGCCAAGCCTGGCGCGCCCCGCAAGGCGGCGCCCTCCCCCGCGGCGCCGTCTCCGGCCGCCGCGGCACGTCCCGCTGCTCCCAAGCCCGGCGCCCCGGCCCCCAAGCCGGCCCCCGCCGCGCCCGCGGCGCCGGCTCCGGTCACCCCGGCCGCGCCCGCGAGCAGCACCCCCTCTCCGGCTCCGGCCGCCTCGGGCCCCCGCCCGGGCCCGAAGCCCGCGCCCAAGCCGGCCACGCCGGCCCCGGCCGCCCCCGAGTTCACCGCGCCCCCGTCGGCTCCGGCCGCCGGTCAGCGCCCTGGTGGCGCCACCCCGGGACCCCGTCCCGCCGGCGAGCGCCCCGCCCGTCCGGGCCAGGGTGCGCCGCGTCCGCAGGGCCAGGGTGCCCCGCGTCCGCAGGGTCAGGGCGCGCCGCGTCCGGGCGGTGCCCGTCCGGCCGGTCCCCGTCCGGGCAACAACCCCTTCACCTCGGGTGGCTCCACCGGCATGGCGCGTCCGCAGACGCCCCGTCCGGGTGGCGGCGCTCCCCGTCCCGGCGGCCCCGGTGCCGTTCCGGGCGCCCCGCGTCCGCAGGGCGGCCCCGGTGGCGCCCCGCGTCCCCAGGGTCAGGGCGGCGCCCGTCCGACCCCCGGTGGCATGCCTCGCCCGCAGGCTCCCCGTCCGGGCGGCGCGCCCGGCGGTAACCGTCCGAACCCGGGCATGATGCCGCAGCGTCCCGCTGCCGGCCCGCGTCCCGGTCCCGGCGGCGGTGGCCGTGGTCCCGGTGGCCCCGGCGGCCGTCCGGGTGGTCCCGGCGGTGGCGGCGGCGGTCGTCCCGGCTTCGCCGGTCGTCCGGCCGGTCCCGGCGGTGGCGGCGGCGGCTTCGCCGGCCGTCCCGGTGGTCCCGGTGGCGGCGGCGGTCGCCCGGGTGGTCCCGGCGGCGGTGGCGGCGGCTTCGGCGGTCGTCCCGGTGGCTTCGGTGGCCGTCCCGGCGGTCCGGGTGGCCGTGGTGGCACGCAGGGCGCCTTCGGTCGCCCCGGCGGTCCCGCGCGTCGCGGTCGCAAGTCGAAGCGTCAGAGGCGCCAGGAGTACGAGGCCATGCAGGCCCCGTCCGTGGGCGGCGTGATGCTGCCGCGCGGTTCCGGCGAGACCATTCGCCTGTCCCGCGGTGCCTCCCTCACCGACTTCGCCGAGAAGATCGGCGCCAACCCGGCGTCGCTCGTCGCGGTGATGATGAACCTCGGTGAGATGGTCACGGCCACGCAGTCCGTGTCCGACGACACGCTCCAGATGCTCGGCGACGAGATGAACTACCAGGTTCAGATCGTCTCCCCCGAGGAGGAGGACCGCGAGCTGCTCGAGTCCTTCGACATCGAGTTCGGCGAGGACGAGGGCGGCGAAGAGGCCCTGGTCTCCCGTCCGCCGGTCGTCACCGTCATGGGTCACGTCGACCACGGTAAGACCCGACTGCTCGACGCGATCCGCAAGACGAACGTCGTCGCGGGCGAGGCCGGTGGCATCACCCAGCACATCGGGGCCTACCAGGTGGGCACCGAGGTCAACGGCGAAGAGCGTCGCATCACCTTCATCGACACCCCGGGTCACGAGGCGTTCACCGCCATGCGTGCCCGTGGTGCGAAGTCGACCGACATCGCGATCCTCGTGGTCGCGGCCAACGACGGCGTCATGCCGCAGACGATCGAGGCGCTCAACCACGCCAAGGCCGCCGGCGTCCCGATCGTCGTCGCGGTCAACAAGATCGACGTCGAGGGTGCCGACCCGACCAAGGTCCGCGGTCAGCTGACCGAGTTCGGTCTGGTGGCCGAGGAGTACGGCGGCGACACGATGTTCGTCGACATCTCCGCCAAGCAGGGTCTGCACATCGACTCGCTCCTCGAGGCGGTCATCCTGACCGCCGACGCCTCGCTCGACCTGCGGGCCAACCCGAACCAGGACGCGCAGGGCATCGCGATCGAGTCGCACCTCGACCGTGGTCGCGGCGCCGTCTCGACCGTCCTGGTCCAGCGCGGAACGCTGCGCATCGGCGACACCGTGGTGGTCGGCGACGCGTACGGCCGCGTCCGGGCGATGCTCGACGACAAGGGCAACAACGTCGAGGAGGCGACCCCGTCGACTCCCGTCCTGGTCCTGGGTCTCACCAACGTCCCGGGTGCCGGCGACAACCTCCTGGTTGTCGACGAGGACCGTACGGCCCGTCAGATCGCCGAGAAGCGCGCCGCGCGTGAGCGCAACGCCGCCTTCGCCAAGCGCGTCCGCCGGGTGTCCCTCGAGGACCTCGACAAGGTGCTCAAGGCCGGTCTCGTCCAGGAACTCAACCTCATCATCAAGGGCGACGCGTCCGGTGCGGTCGAGGCCCTCGAGGCTTCGCTGCTCCAGCTCGACGTCGGCGAAGAGGTCGACATCCGCGTCCTGCACCGCGGTGTGGGTGCGGTCACCGAGTCGGACATCGACCTGGCCATGGGCTCCGACGCCATCGTCATCGGCTACAACGTCCGTGCGGCCGGCCGTGCCGCGCAGATGGCGGAGCGCGAGGGCGTCGACGTCCGGTACTACTCGGTCATCTACCAGGCGATCGAGGAGATCGAGGCGGCGCTCAAGGGCCTCCTCAAGCCGGAGTACGAAGAGGTCGAGCTCGGTACGGCGGAGATCCGCGAGGTCTTCCGCTCGTCCAAGCTGGGCAACATCGCCGGTGTCCTCATCCGCTCCGGCGAGGTCAAGCGCAACACCAAGGCGCGCCTCGTCCGCGACGGCAAGGTCATCGCCGAGGACCTCACGATCCACGGTCTGCGCCGCTTCAAGGACGACGTCACCGAGATCCGCGAAGGCTTCGAGGGCGGTATCAACCTCGGAAACTTCAACGACATCAAGATCGACGACGTCATCGCGACGTACGAGATGCGCGAGAAGCCGCGCGCCTGATCGCGGCCGGCCGGAGCGATCCGGCCGATCCGATCGCAGCACTGAGCCGGGGCCGGTCGGCGGAAAGTATTCCGTCGATCGGCCCCGGCCGTTGCGTGTACGGTTTCGGGTGTCCCCGCCGAGTGGTCGGCGGGCACACCGAACCCGAACCGGCGGGACATCCGGACATCCATGTATGTGGGGACACTGTCCTTCGATCTGCTCCTCGGCGACGTACGTTCGCTGAAGGAGAAACGCTCCGTCGTCAAGCCGATCGTCGCCGAGCTCCAGCGGAAATTCGCGGTGAGCGTGGCGGAGGTCAGCGCCCAGAACCTCCATCGACGGGCCGAGATCGGCGTCGCGATGGTGTCGGGGGACACGGGACACCTGAGCGACGTACTGGACCGGTGCGAGCGGCTCGTCGCCGCCCGCCCCGAGGTGGAGCTGCTGTCGGTGCGCCGCAGGCTCCACACTGATGAAGACTGATGTGAGCAAGGCAAAGAAGGAGAAGGACCAGTGGCCGACAACGCGCGGGCGAAGAAGCTGGCAGACCTCATCCGGGAGGTGGTCGCCGAGAAGCTGCAGCGCGGCATCAAGGACCCCCGCCTGGGCACGCACGTGACCATCACGGACACCCGTGTCACCGGCGACCTGCGGGAGGCCACGGTCTTCTACACGGTCTACGGCGACGACGAGGAGCGGGCGAGCGCCGCGGCCGGCCTGGAGAGCGCCAAGGGCATCCTCCGCTCGGCCGTGGGCCGCGCGGCGGGGACCAAGTTCACCCCGACCCTGTCCTTCGTGGCCGACGCCCTCCCGGAGAACGCCAAGACCATCGAGGACCTCCTCGACAAGGCGCGGGCCTCGGACGCCCAGGTGCGGGAGGCGTCCTCGGGCGCGTCCTTCGCGGGCGACGCCGACCCCTACAAGAAGCCGGGCGAGGACGAAGCCGCCGAATGAGCAACGCACGCCAGACTCCCGACGGCCTCGTCATCGTCGACAAGCCGTCGGGATTCACCTCGCACGACGTCGTGGCCAAGATGCGGGGCATCGCGAAGACCCGCCGGGTGGGCCACGCCGGCACGCTCGACCCCATGGCCACGGGCGTCCTCGTCCTCGGCGTGGAGCGGGCGACCAAGCTCCTCGGTCACCTCGCGCTGACCGAGAAGGAGTACCTGGGCACCATCCGCCTGGGCCAGACGACGATCACCGACGACGCCGAAGGCGAGATCACGGCCTCCGTCGACGCCTCCAAGGTGACCCGCGAGGGCATCGACGCGGGCGTCGCCGAGCTGACCGGCGCCATCATGCAGGTGCCGTCGAAGGTCTCCGCGATCAAGATCGACGGCAAGCGGTCCTACGCGCGCGTGCGCGGCGGCGAGGAGTTCGAGATCCCGGCCCGCCCGGTGACCGTCTCCTCCTTCCAGGTGTACGACGTGCGGGAGGCGACCGCTGAGGACGGCACCCCCGTCGTCGACCTGGTCGTCTCCGTCGTCTGCTCCTCCGGCACGTACATCCGGGCGCTCGCCCGGGACCTCGGCGCCGGACTCGGCGTGGGCGGGCACCTGACCGCGCTGCGCCGCACCCGGGTCGGCCCGTACAAGCTCGACTCGGCGAAGACGCTCGACCAGCTCCAGGAGGAGCTCACGGTCATGCCGGTGGCCGACGCCGCCTCGGCGGCCTTCCCCCGGTGGGACGTCGACGAGAAGCGCGCCAAGCTGCTGCTCAACGGCGTCCGCCTGGAGATGCCGACCTATCCGGCGGGCCCCGTCGCGGTCTTCGGACCCGAGGGGAAGCTGCTCGCCCTCGTGGAGGACCAGCGGGGCAAGGCGAAGAGCCTGGCCGTCTTCGGCTGAGCGGACCGGTACACAGAAGGGCGGGCACGCGCGCGTGCCCGCCCTTCTTGTTTCCCCCCGGCGAGAGCCTGTCCGGTGGAACGCCGGAGAATCACCCCATCGGGGAGGCGCTCGGAGTGAAGGGGGGAGTGCCAGGGGGCGCGTTCGACTCCTGTGGTCATCCGTGTGATCACCGGCGACCTACCGTCGACCCATGGGACGCGGGGACCTGGCGACGCTGGTACGGATCTGCGATCTGGCGGGCCGGCCTCGCGGCACAGGATTCCTCGCCGACCACCACGGGACGGTCGTCACCAGTCACGAAGCCGTCGACGGGCTCAGCCGCGTCGTCCTGCACGCCCCCGGCGAGCGGACCTGGCTCGCCGAGGCCGAGGCCGTCACACCCCTGCCGGAGCGCGGCCTCGCCCTCGTACGGACCGAAGGGCTCGACGTCCGGCCGCTGCCGCTCGCCACCCGCACCGAGATCGAACCCGGCACGTACGTACGGATCGCGGCCGACGGCTGGCGCGAGGCCCGGGTCCTCGGCCCCGCCGCCGTCACGTACACCGCCACCGACCGCTTCCACACCCTCCCCGACGCCCTCGAACTCGCCATCGGCACCGAGGGCGCCGAAGCCCTCCGCCTCGGCGGACAGGCCGCCGGCGGCCCCGTCCTCGACACCGCCACCGGCACCGTCCTCGCCGTCCTCGGCACCGCCCTGCACGGCGAGCGCCAGGCCGCCGGATACGCCGTACCGCTCCGGCCCGAAGGCCCGCTCACCGCCCTCCTACGGCGCAACGCGGCCACCGTCCCCGCCTACGGCCCCGACCTCAACCTCGCCGCGATCCTGGAGCTCACCGCCACCTCCACCGGCCCCGTACGGGACCCCGACCCCTGGCCCGAGCCCGTCGAACGCCCCGAGTGCACCCGGGAGTTGACCCGCTTCACCGCCGCGGACACCCCGGTGTTCGCCCTCGTCGGCGCCCCCGGCAGCGGCCGCACCACCGCCCTCGACGCCCTCTGCGCCCGCCGCGCCCGGGGCGTCGCACCCGCCCCCACCGTCCGGCTGCGCGGCGCCGACCTGCGCGCGGAGGACCGCTCGCTCGCCGACGCCGTCGGCCGCGCCCTGCACCAGGCCGGCCGGATCGTCGCGGCCTCCGGGGCGCTCGGCGACACCACCGCGGCCACCCCCGAGACGGCCGCCGCCCTCGCCCACCGGGCGGGCCGGCCGCTGCTCGTCGTCCTCGACGGCCCCGAGGAGATGCCCCCGCTCCTCGCCCACCGGCTCGCCGACTGGACGGCGGCCACCGAGGACTGGCTGCGCGCCCACCACACCCACCTCGTCACGGCCTGCCGCCCCGAGCACTGGGAACTCGCGGGCGCGCTCTACCGCCCCGGCGCCCTGCACCGGCCGGCCGCCGGCCCCCGGGACGGACTGCCCGCCGCCCTCGTCCTCGGGCCCTACGCGGCGGCGGAGGCCGAGGCCGTACGCCAGGGGTACGGGCTCGCGGACACCGACCTCGCCGAGGCCGACGCCCGCCACCCGCTGGCCCTGCGGCTGCTCGCCGAGGTGCGGGCCGCGCTGCCCGCGGAGGTGGCCGGGCGGCCGGGCCGCGAGGAGATCTTCACCGCCTACCTGGACCTGATGTGCCTGCGGATCGCCGTCCGGATCGCCGCGGGGTCCCGCCCGCTGCCCGGCGGCACCGCCGTACGCCGCCTCGCCGCGCGCGTGACCGGCCAGGCCCACGAGGCGGCCCGCCGGTGCCTCGGACCCGGCCACGGGGTCCTCGACCGCGCCTCCTTCGAGGAGCTGTTCCCCTGGCGGGAGGGCTGGGCCTCGGCCGTCCTCACCGAGGGCCTCCTGGTCCCGGCGGGCTCCGGCTACCGCTTCGCCCACGAGGAACTCGGCGACTGGATCCAGGCGGCCCACCTGGACGTGGACGGAGCCCTGCGCTCCCTGGTCCACCAGCACCACGAGCTGCCGGAGCCCACCGCACCCGCCGGGGCCGCCCGCACCGGCATCCCCCACCAGCGCCCCGCCACGCCGACCGGACCGACGGCGGGCCCGCCCGAGCCCGCCCCGCCGAGCGGGGCCGTGGCCCCGGGTGCGCCCGCCCCGCCGACCGGACCGACGGCGGGCCCGCCCGAGCCCGCCCCGCCGAGCGGGGCCGTGGCCCCGGACGCCGCCGTTCCGCCTGGCGGGTCCTCCGTGCGGCGTCAGGGCGCGGCCCCCTGTCCGGCCGCCGCCCCCCACCCGGCCGGTGCCGGGGCCGCCGGTGAGGCCGGGGACCGGCTGCCCGTGCCCCGGCATCGCATCGGGCCCGTGCTCCAGGCGCTTCTCCTGGTGCACCGGGAGCGCGGTCCCGCCGCGCTCTCGCCCCGGCTCGTCGGACTCGTCGAGGCCCTCGTCCGGTTCGCCGGGCAGGAGGGCGACGCCCGCGGCGACGGGCCGTGGTGGGCCGCCCGGCTGCTCCGGGAGAGCGTGCGGCGGGTCCCCGACCCCCGGCCGTACCTGCCCGTGCTGCGGCTGCTCGCCGACCGGATCGGCGACCGGGCCGCGCGGCACCCCGTCTTCGCCGCGTTCGGACCCGGGTTCTGGCTCGGCCTGCCGCTCGGGGAGGACGAGCGGATCGACCTGCTGCGGCGGCTCGTGCCCGCCGACCCGCCCCCCGGCGACGCCGACGACGGGGAGCGGGCGCTCGACGCCGTCGCCGGGATGCTCACCGCCGACCCCCGGGGCGTGCAGCCGCTCCTCTGCCGCTGGTTCGGCGACGAACGCCCCCTCCCCGCCGCCCCGCACGCCACCGTCGCCACCGCCGCCCAGACCCTGCTGCACACCCATCGGGCGCTCGCCGTCGACGACCTCTGCGAGGCGCTGGTCACCACCGCCCACCCGCTCGCCGACGGCCTGCTCGCCGCCCTCGCCGAGGACGAGCCGGCCGCCGTCTGCCGGGCCGTCGACCGCTGGGCCCACGACGACGGGCGCCCGGAGCGGCGCGTCGCCGCCGGCGCGTACGGGCAGCTGGTCGCCCGGCACGCCACCGCCGCCGCCGACCGCGAACTCCTCCGCTACGCCGCCCTCGCCCTCCTCGCCCGCCCCGGCGACCGCGCCCTGCACGGCACCGCCCTCGGTCTGCTGATCCGCGACCCGCACACCCGGTCCCGGCACCTGCCCCGCGCCCTGGCCGAGCCGCGCGTACCCGCCGACGCCCTCGCCGAGGCCCTGGCCGCCGAGCCCGGGCCGGTGCTCGCCGCCTTCGGGGCCCGGCTGCGGGGCGCCGGTCCGGAACCGGCCGAGGCCCTGCGCGCCCTCGCCGAGATCGACACGCCCGCCCTCGCCCGCCGGGTCGCCTCCCTCGTCCGCGAGTACGTCGCCCGCCACCCCGAGGGCGCCGCACACGTGGCCGCCTTCGTCGACCGCCGGTTCGAGGACGGCCCCGCGGCGAGGACCGTGCTCTTCCCCCTGGTCACCGGGCTGATCCGGGGCCGCCCCGCGCCGGTCCGCCGCGCCCTCGCCCCGATCCTCGCCGCCCCCGGCAGCGGAGCCTCCCGCCATCTGCGGGCCGAACTCCTCGACGTACTCCTGGAACACGAGCGGTACGAGGCGGAGGCGGGGGAGTACACCGTCCTGGACGCCCTCCTGGCGGCCGCGGCACAGGGCGCGGAGGCCCGCAGCGAGCCGCGCACCCGGGACCTCGCCCGACGGGTGGGCGCCCTGTGGTGCCGTACCCCCGAGGGCGCCGGACGGTTCGACCCGGCCCTCGCCGGACACGTCCGCGACCGGCCCGCGTTCGCCACGCTGCTGGCCCGGTGGACGGTCGACGACCCCGTCACCTGGGCGCCGCTGCTCGGCCCCGACGCCCTCCGGGCCCTGCGGAGTCACGGCACTTCCATGCCGATGCGAACCGACGGCCCCGGGCATGGCAGTCTTAGACCTGCGTAATCGGCGAACAGGCGGACGAGGAGCGGTCACAGTGCAGCGCTGGCGTGGCTTGGCGGACATCCCCCAGGACTGGGGGCGCAGCGTCGTCACCATCGGCTCCTACGACGGGGTGCACCGTGGACACCAGCTGATCATCGGGCGCGCCGTCGAGCGGGCCCGTGAGCTCGGCGTCCCCTGCGTCGTGGTCACCTTCGACCCGCACCCCTCCGAGGTCGTACGGCCCGGCAGCCACCCGCCGCTGCTCGCCCCGCACCACCGGCGGGCCGAACTGATGGCCGGTCTCGGGGTCGACGCGGTGCTCGTGCTGCCGTTCACGGCCGAGTTCTCCCAGCTGTCCCCGGCCGACTTCATCGTCAAGGTGCTCGTCGACAAGCTGCACGCGAAGGCCGTCATCGAGGGCCCCAACTTCCGCTTCGGACACCGGGCCGCGGGCAACGTCGCCTTCCTGACCGAACTCGGCGCCACCTACGACTACGAGGTCGAGGTCATCGACCTGTACGTCAGCGGCTCGGCCGGCGGCGGCGACCCCTTCTCCTCCACCCTCACCCGCCGGCTCGTCGCCGAGGGCGACATGACCGGGGCCGCCGAGATCCTCGGCCGCCCGCACCGGGTCGAGGGCGTCGTGGTCCGCGGCGCCCAGCGCGGCCGCGAGCTGGGCTTCCCCACGGCCAACGTGGAGACCCTCCCGCACACCGCCATCCCGGCCGACGGCGTCTACGCCGGCTGGCTGACGGCCGCGGGGGAGCGGATGCCGGCGGCCATCTCGGTCGGCACCAACCCGCAGTTCGACGGCACGGAACGGACCGTCGAGGCGTACGCGATCGACCGCGAGGGGCTCGACCTGTACGGGCTGCACGTGGCCGTGGACTTCCTGGAGTACGTCCGCGGGATGCTCAAGTTCGACACCCTGGACGACCTGCTCGAAGCGATGGCCGGCGACGTGAAGCGCTGCCGTGAGCTGACGGAGGCGTACGACCGGGAGCACCCCACGGCGGGCTGAGCCGTCGTCCCGGCGGGACGCCCCCCCTGGGGGCTCACCAGGTCACGAGGAGTTCCTTCGGGCCGCGGATGAGCCCCTTCGACTGCCACACCACGTCCTCGGCGCTCCCCGCGAGCCGCAGCCGCGGATAGCGGTCGAGCAGCGTCGACAGCATCACCTCGGACTCCATGCGGGTGAGCATCGCGCCCATGCAGTGGTGCGGGCCGTGACCGAACGACACGTGCCCGATGCCCTCCCGGTCGAAGTCGAGGCGGTCCGGGTCCTCGAAGGCCGCCGGGTCCCGGTTGGCCGCGAGGTAGGAGGCGTAGACCGCCTCACCCGCCCGGATCAGCACCCCGCCGACCTCGACGTCCTCCGTCGCGATCCGGGGCAGCCCGACGCCGTTGCGGTGCGGGATCCAGCGCAGCAGCTCGTCCACGGCCTGCGGGAGCAGTCCGGGCTCGGCGCGCAGCCGGTCCGCGAGCTCCGGCCGGGTGAGCAGCACGTACACCATGTTGGCGCTGTTGTTCCGTACCGCGTGCGCGCCGCTGATCAGGATCGCCATCGCCAGGGAGACGGCCTCCTCGGCGGTGATCCGCCCCTCGGCGAGGGACTCCGCGAGCACGCCCGCCAGATCGTCCTGGGGCTCCGCGCGCCGCCGGTCGAGCAGCCGGATGACGTAGCCGTGGATCTGGGCCTTGGCCGCCTTGCTGCTCTCCGGGCCGGGGCCCGAGGACAGGATCAGGTCCGGCCAGGAGGCCAGCTCCGCCCGGTCCTCCTCCGGGATGCCGAGCAGATCGCACACCACCGCCATCGGCAGCGGGCCGTGCAGATGCTTCATCAGGTCGGCGGGGCGGCCCGCCGCCTCCATCGCGTCCAGGAGCCGGTCGGTGCCCGCCTGGGCAAGCGGACGCAGCCGCCTGGTGCTCTGCCCGGTGAACGCCTTGGTCACCGCCTTGCGCAGCTGGGTGTGGTACGGCGGATCGGCGTAGTTGAGGGCCGCCTTCGAGGCCACCATGTGGCCGGTCATCTTGGTGACCTGCTGGTCGAGCAGCGCCGTCCGGCTGAACCGGGGGTCGGAGGTCACCGCGCGCACGTCCTCGTACCGCGTCACCAGCCAGGCCTCGTTCCGCGCGGCGAACGGCAGCCTGATGCGGGCGACGGGCTCCTTCTCCAGGAGTTCGGTGAGCAGCGGGTCGAAGGCGAGGGCGGGCAGGTCGTCCACCGCCCAGGTGCGGGCCGCCGGCGGGGCGGCGGCGGAAGCGGCCACCCCGGTGGGGCACCCGGTCGGGCGCGGTGCTCCGCGGCCCGGTCCTGCGGTCGCTTCGGAGGTCGTCTCGGAGGTCATGAGGTCCCTGTTCCCGGCGGGCCCGAGCCGCGCAACGCCGAGCCGCCACAGCCGCCTGAACGGAGCACGCCGCCGCCGGTCCGCCGCTCACCCTGCGTAAGCGTCCGGGCGCGCTCGCGGTTGCGGGGTCGTGATCACCGGGTGAGTGTGGGCGGCAGTTCACGCGAACGAGACGAAGGAGCGAGTGTCGTGGTGACTTTGTGCAAGCCCGCGGTGTCTGTGCCCGAGCACGTGATCACGATGGAGGAGACCCTCGACCTCGCCCGTACCCACCATGAGGGCCACCCCCAACTGGCCCTGGCCCTCCGGCTGATCGGCAACACCGGGGTGACCCGGCGGCACATCGTGCAGCCCATCGAGGAGACCCTGAAGCACCCGGGCTTCGAGGAACGCAACATCCGGTACGAGGCCGAGGCCAAGGCCCGCGTCCCGGCGGTGGTCAACGAGGCGCTGGAGAACGCCGGCCTGCGCCCCGCGGACATCGACATGATCGTCTACGTGTCGTGCACGGGCTTCATGATGCCGTCGCTGACCGCCTGGATGATCAACACGATGGGCTTCCCCAGCAACACCCGCCAGGTCCCCATCGCCCAGCTCGGCTGCGCGGCCGGCGGAGCCGCCATCAACCGCGCCCACGACTTCTGCACCGCCTACCCGGACGCCAACGTCCTCATCGTGGCCTGCGAGTTCTGCTCACTCTGCTACCAGCCGACCGACCTCGGCGTCGGCTCGCTGCTCTCCAACGGCCTCTTCGGCGACGCCGTCGCCGCCGCCGTGGTGCGCGGCCGGGGCGGCACCGGCATCGGCCTGGAGCGCAACAGCTCCCACCTCGTGCCCGACACCGAGGACTGGATCGCCTACAGCGTCCGCGCCACCGGCTTCCACTTCCTGCTCGACAAGCGGGTGCCCGGCACCATGGAGCCGCTGGCCCCGGCGCTCCGCGAGGTCGCCGGAGCACACGGCTGGGACGCCGGAGAGCTGGACTTCTACATCATCCACGCGGGTGGCCCGCGCATCCTCGACGACCTCAGCCGCTTCCTCGAAGTGCCCCCGGACGCCTTCCGGTTCAGCCGCGCCACGCTCACGGAGTACGGCAACATCGCCAGCGCGGTCGTGCTGGACGCCGTCCGCCGGCTCTTCGAGGAAGGCGGGCAGCCCGAGGGCGCCCGGGGCATCCTCGCCGGGTTCGGCCCCGGCATCACGGCCGAGATGTGCCTGGGACGGTGGACCACCTCCCCGGTCTCGCCCGAGCCGAACCTCGGCACCCGGCGCATCGTGGGCTACTCGCCGTTCCGCCCGGCCCGCACGTCCGTCGCCTGATCACCGGCAGCCCCTTGCTCCTGCGCCGCACGCCCCCCGCCGTCCCGCTCACCGTGTCCACCGCGCCGCCCCAGCAGAGGAGAGCCGTATGTCCGCCATGCCACCCTCCGGCCGCAGGAGGCGCCCCCGGGCGCTGCGCGGCCCCGCCGCGATCACCGCCCTGCTCGCCGGCGCCGCCGCCGCCTCGCTCGCCGCCGCGCCGGCCGGGGCGGCCGGCCCGAACGGCGTACGGGTGCCCATGCACCAGTGCTGGGTGAACGGCGTGACCGCCCCGCCGGGCGACATCGTGAGCGGCACCAGCGGCGACGACAACATCTTCTGCGACAGCGACCTGGAGAACGTCACCGTCTGGGGTGGCGCGGGCAACGACATGATCGAGGTACGCGGCCTGGTCATCGACTCGGCCGTGATGGGCGGCGACGGCGACGACGTCATCCGCACCAAGCACCTGGTCCCGCAGAACGCCTCCAGCATGGTCCGGGGCAACCGGGGCAACGACGTCATCAAGGTCGCCACGGTCTCCGGCGACGGGGCCACGAAGGGCGCGGTCGTCCACGGCGACGACGGCGACGACAGGATCACCACCGGGTCGGTGACCGGCGCCCCCGGCAAGTACAACCGGGGCGGCGGCATCGTGACCGGGAACGACGGCGCCGACACCATCAAGGTCGGCACCGTCGACTTCTCCGGCCGCGTCCTCGGCGGCAGCGGGGCGGACGTCATCGAGGCGGAGGCGCTCGGCCCCGAGTCGGGCGGGCTCATCCAGTCGGGCCCCGGTGACGACACGATCAGCGGGCCCGACGGCGCGGTCCTCATCGTCGGGGAGCACTGGGGCACGGTGGACGCGGGCGTCGGCAGGGACACCTGCACGGTGAAGTCGGTCTCGACGCGGACGTCCATCAGCGCCTGCGAGATCATGCCGAAGGCGGCCCCCGCCGCGGACCGCCCGTCGGGCCAGCTGACCCCGGCCGCCCCCACGGGCACGACGGCCGAACCCCCGTCGAAGCCGGCGGCGCCCGCCGCCACCCCGGCGAAGCCCGCGGCGCCCGCCGCCGTCCCGGCGGCCCCGGCCGGCCCGGCCGAGCCCGCCGCGCCCCCGGCCGGCCCCGTCGAGCCGGTCACGGCGGCAGCCGGCCCCGTCGAGCCCGTCGCGCCGGCCGCTCCGGTGGGGCCCGCCGGCCCCTGAGCCCGGGCGGCTCGGAGCGCCGCCTGCTCAGCGCCCGGCGGCCCGAGCGGGGCGGCTCAGGGCGCCGCCCCCTCCCGGGTCGCCCAGTGGCAGGCCACCGCCTGCTCCGGGCCGCCGCTCAGGATCGGGAGGGATTCCCCGCGGCAGCGGTGCGCGATCGCCGCCGCCTCGCCCGAGGCGAGGACCTGGCAGCGCGCGTGGAAGCGGCAGCCGGACGGGATGCGGGAAGGGTCCGGGGGCTCACCGGTCAGCACCACCGGGGCGCCACCGGACTCCGGCAGCACCGACAACAGCGCCTGCGTGTACGGGTGCTGAGGTCGTGTCAGTACGGATTCCACCGTGCCGGTCTCCACCACCCGGCCCAGGTACATCACCGCCACCCGGTCCGCGATGTTCCACGCCAGGCCGAGGTCATGGGTCACCACCAGGGCGGAGAGTCCGAGTTCGTCCCGCAGACGCAGCAGCAGCGCCAGGATCTCGCCCCGTACCGACGCGTCGAGGGAGGCCACCGGCTCGTCGGCGACGATGAGTTCGGGTTCGAGGACCAGCGCGCCCGCGATGACCACCCGCTGCCGCTGTCCGCCGGACAGCTCGTGCGGATAGCGCAGGAAGAAGCGCTTCGGCGGCCGCAGCCCGGCCCGCGCGAGGGCCCCGGCGACCGCCTCCCGCTCGTCGGTCCCCGCCCGGACCCCGTGGATCCGCAGCCCCTCCGCCACCGCGTCGTACACGGTGTGCCGCGGGTTCAGCGAGCCGCTCGGGTCCTGGAGGACCAGCTGGGCCCGCTTCCGGTAGGCCTTGAGCGCCCCGGAGGCGTACCCGAGCGGCTTCCCGTCGAACGACACCGTCCCCGACGTGGGCCTGACCAGGCCGAGGAGCGAGCGGGCCAGGGTCGTCTTGCCGCAGCCCGACTCCCCGACCAGGGCCACGATCTCGCCCGGCGCGATGTCGAGGTCCACCCCGTCGACCGCCCGCGCGGGCGGCGCGCCCCGCCGCCCGGGGAAGGTGACGTGCAGTCCGCGCGCCGACAGCAGGGCCGGCTTCTCCGTACGCACGGCCGTCTCCGTACTCATGACGCGCTCCCCACATGGACGCAGGCGGCCCGGTGCTCCGCGCCCGCCTCGCGTAGTTCCTGGTCGAGCTCCGCGCAGGCGGCCACCGCCACCGGGCAGCGCGGGTGGAAGGTGCAGCCGCCCGGCAGGTCCGCCGGGTCCGGCGGGTCGCCGGGCAGTCCGCGCGGGGCCCGCCGGGAGGCGAGGTCGCCGATGCGGGGGAAGGCCGAGGACAGCGCCCTTCCGTAGGGGTGGCGGGCGGCCTCGTAGACCGCCCGGGCCGGTCCTTCCTCGACGACCCGGCCCGCGTACATCACGGCGAGCCGGTCGCAGGTGTCGGCGAGGACGGCGAGGTCGTGGCTGATCATGAGCAGGCTGATGGACTCCTCGGCGACGAGCCGCTCGATCAGCCGCAGGATCTGCGCCTGGATCATCACGTCGAGCGCGGTCGTCGGCTCGTCCGCGACGATCAGCCGGGGGTCGCAGGCCAGCGCCATCGCGATCATCACCCGCTGCCGCTGCCCGCCGGACAGCTCGTGCGGATAGGCGGCGGCGCGGGCGGCGGGCAGGCCGACCTGTTCGAGCAGCTCACCGGCCCGTCTGCGGGCCGCCGCCGGGGTCGCCCGGCCGTGCACGAGCAGCGGTTCGGCGATCTGGTCCCCGATCCGGTGGACCGCGTTGAGCGAGTGCATCGCGCCCTGGAAGACGATCGAGGCGCCCGCCCAGCGCACCGCCCTGAGCCGTCCCCACTTCATGGCGAGGACGTCGTCGCCGTCGAGGAGGATGCGCCCCTCGATCCGCGCCGACGCGGGCAGCAGGCGCAGCAGCGCGAGCGCGAGGGTGGACTTCCCGCAGCCGGACTCGCCCGCCACGCCCAGCTTGCTGCCGGTCTCCAGGGTCAGGTCGACCCCGCGCACGGCCGGCACGGCGGCCGCGCCCGTCCCGTACGTCACCCTCAGGTCCCGTACTTCGAGGAGGCTCATCGCCCCACCCCCAGCTTCGGGTTGAGCACGGACTCGACGGCGCGGCCGCACAGCGTGAAGGCGAGCGCCACCAGGGCGATCGCGATGCCGGGCGGGGCCAGGTACCACCAGTGCCCGGAGGAGACGGCGCCGGCCTCGCGCGCGTCCTGGAGCATGCCGCCCCAGGAGACGACCGTGGGGTCGCCGAGTCCGAGGAAGGCGAGGGTCGCCTCGGTGAGGATGGCGGTCGAGATGCCGAGGGTGGTCTGCGCGAGGACCAGCGGCATCACGTTCGGCAGGACGTGCTTGCTCATGACGTGTCCGTGGCCCCCGCCGAGGGCGGTCGCCCGCTCGATGTACGGGCGGGACTCGACCGCGATCGTCTGGGCCCGGACCAGGCGGGCGGTGGTCGGCCAGGAGGTCACCCCGATGGCGAGGACCACCGTCCACATCGACCGGGACATGACGGTGGCCAGCACGATCGCGAGGACCAGGGTCGGCATCACCAGGAACCAGTCGGTGATCCGCATGACGACGGTGGAGAACCAGCCGCCGTAGTGCCCGGCGATGATTCCCACCAGGGTGCCGATGGCGACCGAGAGGGCTGCCGCGAGCAGCCCGACGAGCAGGGAGATCCGGGCTCCCCAGATCAGAAGACCGAGCAGGGAGCGCCCGAACTGGTCGGTGCCCAGTGGGAATTCGGCGCTCGGTGCTTCCAGGGCGGTGCCCGGGGCCTGGGTCACCGACTGGACGTCGGCGCCGACGAGCAGCGGGGCGGTGAGCGCGAGCACCGCGATGAGGGCGAGCCCGGCGAGGCCGTAGAGGCCGGCGCGATGGGTGCGGTACGCCTTCCAGAAGCGGGCCGCCGAGGTCCGGCGGCGTTCCCACCGCAGCGCGGCCGCCGACGGCAAAGCCGACGGGGTCGGCGGGCTCGGGACCGGCGGGGTCGGGACCGGCTGGGCCGGGGTCGGTTCGGTCGAGCTCGGGTCGGTCGAGGTCGGTTCGGTCGAGGTCATCGGCCCACCCGGGGGTCGAGCAGCGGATACAGCAGGTCGGCGATCAGGTTCATCAGGATCATCGCTCCGGCGAAGACCACGAAAAGCCCTTGGACCAGAGGCAGATCGGGGACGCTCAGGGCCTGGTAGAACAGCCCGCCGAGGCCCGGCCAGGAGAACACCGTCTCCACCAGGATCGAACCGGCCGCCACATGGCCCAGGTTGATGAAGATCATGGTGACGGTCGGCAGCAGCGCGTTCGGCACGGCGTGCCGGCGGCGCACGTCGTCGTCGCGCAGCCCCTTCGCCCGGGCCGTCGTCAGGTAGTCGCCGCCCATCTCGTCGAGGAGCGAGGAGCGCATCACGAGCAGGGTCTGCGCGTATCCGACGGCCACCAGGGTGACCACCGGCAGGACGAGGTGGTGGGCGACGTCGAGGACGTACGCGAAGCCGGTCTCGCCCGTGCCCGACTCCATGCCGCCGGTCGGGAAGAGCCCGGGGACGGGCCCGATGCCGACCGAGAACACGATGATGAGCAGCAGCCCGAGCCAGAACGAGGGCACCGACCACAGGGTCAGCGCGATGCCGGTGTTCAGCTTGTCGCCGAGGCCGCCGTGGCGCCAGGCCGAGCGGGTGCCGAGCCAGAGCCCGAGCGCCGAGTAGATCACCACCGCGACCCCGGTGAGCAGCAGGGTCGCGGGCAGCTTCTCCGCGATCAGGTCGCCGACCGGGGCGCGGAACTGGAACGAGGTGCCGAGGTCGCCGCTGAGCGCCTTGGCGCAGTAGTCGGTGAACTGCTGCCACAGCGGCAGATCGAGCCCGAACTGGCGTCGCAGCGTGGCGAGTTGTTCGGCCGAGGTCGGCACGCCGTGGGTCATCGCCTTCACCGGGTCCCCCGGGATGATCCGGAAGAGGAAGAAGCTGGTGACGAGGACGGCGAAGAGCGAGACGAGCGCGCCGCCCAGCTTGCCCGCCGCGTGACGGAGATAGCCGAGGGAGGAACCGGTGCGGGGTGCGCCGTCCGTGGTGCGGGCCTCGTCGGCCCGCACCACGTCGGCGGGGGTGCTCGCGGTCGTCACCGACTACTCGCGGTCGTCGGCGGTGGAGCGGCGGCGCAGACCGAGGAGGACGCCGAGGCCGACGACGACCACCACGGCCGCGCCGATCCCGACGATCACGCCCGTGGACGAGCCGCCGGAGCCGGAGTCACCGGACGCCGAGGCGGCCGGAACGGCCGACCACCAGCTCCAGTAGCCGTCCTGGCCCCACAGGTTCCCGGCGGCCTCGGGCATGGTCGTGATGGACTTGATCTGGTCCGTGCGGTACGCCTCCAGGGCGTTCGGGTAGGCCATGACGTTCATGTACCCCGTGTCGTACAGCCGGGACTGCATCCGCTTGACCAGATCCGCCCGCTTGGCGGCGTCGTACTCCACCGCCTGCTGCGCGTAGAGCCCGTCGAACTCCTGGTCGCAGATGAAGTTGTCGGTGGCTCCGGAGTCCTTCGGCGTCTCCGGGAGGGTGCCGCAGGTGTGGATCGACAGGACGTAGTCCGGGTCGGGGTTGACCGACCAGCCGTCGAACGCGAGGTCGTAGTCGCCCTTCACCCAGGGGTCCGACACGCTGTCCAGACACTCGACCTTCAGTCCGATGCCCAGCTTGCCCCACCACTCCTGGAGGTACTTGCCGACCGCCTTGTCGTTGGGGTCGGTGGCGTGGCAGAGGATGCGGAAGTCGAGCGGCTTGCCGTCCTTGCCGAGCCGCTTCCCGGCGGCGTTCTTCTTGTATCCGGCCGCGTCGAGGACCCGCTCCGCCGCGGCCGGGTCGTACGTCCGCTTCTGCCCGGCGTCGGGCTTCCAGAAGTACGAGCCGAAGCGGGGCGGGATGTAGCCCTCGCCCTCGACGGCGTGGCCCTGGAAGACCTTGTCGACGAGGGTGGCGCGGTCGACCGCGAGGAAGAGGGCCTTGCGCACCTCGGGGTCGAGCAGCGCCTTGTGGCCGTTGCCGAAGGTCTTGCCGTCCTGGGACCGCGCGCCGGGGTTGGTGGCCAGGGCGTAGAAGCGGCGGCCGGGGGCGTCGTTGACCTTGATGTTCTTCTGGGTGGCGAGGGCGGCGGCCTGGGCGGGCGTCAGGTTCGGGACGAAGGACACCTCGCCCTTCTGGAGGGCGGCGACGGCCGCGTCCCCGTCCTTGTAGTACTTGAAGACCAGTTCGTCGAACTTGGGCGCGCCCCGCCAGAACGTCTTGTTCGGCTTGAGCTTGATGTACTGGTCGACCTTGAAGTCGGTGATGACGAAGGGGCCGTTGCCCACGATGGGAAACTGCTGGTCGTTGTTGAACTTGGAGAAGTCGCCGACCTTCTCCCAGACGTGCTTCGGCACGATCGGCACGTCGAGGGCGGTCATCGTCGCCTGCGGCTTCTTCAGCCGGATGACGAGGGTCTTCGCGTCGGGCGCGGTGACCTGGGCGAAGTTGGCCGTGAAGCTGCCGTTGGCGGTGGCGGCGTTCGGGTCGGTCATCATCTTGTTGAACGTCCAGGCCGCGTCCTCGGCGGTGGCCGGCTTCCCGTCGGACCACTTCGAGTTCTCGCGGATGGTGTACGTCCACGTCAGCTTGTCCGCCGAGGGGGTCCACGCGGTCGCCAGGCCCGGGATCGTACGGGCGTCCTTGGCGTCGTAGTTGGTGAGGTACTCGTAGGCCAGCCGGTGGATGCTCGTCGAGGTGAGCTTCTGGGCGAGGAACGGGCTCAGCGAGTCGATGCTCTGCGAGACGGCGACCGTGAGCGTGTTCCCGGCGGACTTGTCGTCCTCCGCGGCGGCGGTGCCGGGGACGGCCACGAGCGAGACGGCGGTGACTCCGGAGGCGAGCAGCAGGCGGAGCGCTCGGTGGGCGGCGGGGGCGGAACGGGGTGGAGCCTTCGTGACCATGACCATGGGACGTGACCTCGCGTCGGGGGATCTGTCGTGGATCTTGGGCTGACGATGAGTGAAGCGAAGGTTTATCAGCGGTGGTCTGCCGTCGTCAACGATCCCTCAAACCCCTTGTGGACTGCGGGAATGCCAAGAGGCCCGGTACCGGGGGACCGGTACGGGGCCTCATTGGTCTACTCCTGTGACGCCTTACTGCTGAGGGGCTGGCGGCGCCTGCGGAGGCTGCTGCGGGGGCCAGTTCTGCGGCGCGACCTGCGCGTCGTCACCCGCCCGCTGATCCTGCGGATCGGCCTGCGGGGGGAGCGGCTGACCGGGCTGCGGCTGCTGCCAGCCCTGCGGCATGCCCGGCTGACCCGGCTGCGCTCCGTACGGCTGACCGGGCGCCGGCTGTGCTCCGTACGGCTGACCCGGCTGGGGCTGCCCGGGCACGGCCTGACCGGGCAGCGGCTGGCCCTGACCCGGCATCGGCTGCGCCCCGTAGGGCTGGCCGGGCGCGGGCGCGGCGCCGTACGGCTGACCGGGGGCCGGCGCCTGTCCGTACGGCTGCTGCGCCGGGTACGGCTGACCGGCGGCGGGCTGTCCGGGCGCGAACTGCCCCGGCAGCGGCTGCCCGGGCGGGGCCTGTCCGGGCATCGGCTGGCCAGGCGCGGGCTGTGCTCCGTACGGCTGCCCCGGTACGGGCTGCCCGGGCGCGAACTGCCCCGGCAGCGGCTGTCCCGGCACCGGCTGGCCCGGCATCTGCTGACCCGGCATCGGCGGGGCCATGTGCGGTGGCATCGCGCCCTGGCCGTCGCCGGTCCACAGGCCCTGCGCCTGCTGCGCGCGGACGAAGTCCTCGGCCACCATCGCCGAGAGGTTGAAGTACGCCTCCCGGGTCTTCGGCCGCATCATGTCGAGGTCCACCTCGGCACCGGCCGACAGGTGCTCGTCGAAGGGCACGACCACGACGCCGCGGCAGCGGGTCTGGAAGTGCTGCACGATGTCCTCGACCTTGATCATCTTGCCGGTCTCGCGGACCCCGGAGATGACTGTGATCGAGCGCTGCACCAGGTCCGCGTAGCCGTGCGCGGAGAGCCAGTCCAGGGTCGTCGACGCGCTGGACGCGCCGTCCACGGACGGCGTGGAGATGATGATCAGCTGATCGGCGAGGTCGAGCACCCCGCGCATCGCGCTGTACAGCAGACCCGTACCCGAGTCGGTCAGGATGATCGGGTACTGCTTGCCGAGGACGTCGATCGCCCGCCGGTAGTCCTCGTCGTTGAAGGTCGTCGAGACGGCCGGGTCCACGTCGTTGGCGAGGATCTCGAGACCGGATGGCGCCTGCGAGGTGAACCGCCGGATGTCCATGTACGAGTGGAGGTACGGGATCGCCTGCACCAGGTCGCGGATGGTCGCCCCGGTCTCGCGGCGCACCCGGCGGCCCAGGGTGCCGGCGTCCGGGTTGGCGTCGATCGCCAGGATCTTGTCCTGCCGCTCGGTCGCCAGGGTCGCACCCAGCGCGGTGGTGGTCGTCGTCTTGCCGACACCGCCCTTGAGGGAGATGACCGCGATCCGGTAGCAGGAGAGGACGGGCGTCCGGATCAGCTCCAGCTTCCGCTGCCGCTCCGCCTCCTCCTTCTTCCCGCCCAGCTTGAAGCGCGCGGCCGCGCCGCCCGGCGTCCGGCTGGACTTGGGCTTCTGCTTGTTGTTCCGCAGGAGCCGGTCGGAGGACAGCTCGACGGCCGCGTTGTACCCGAGCGGGGCGCCCGGCACCGAACGCTCCCGCTGGTCGTGCGTGACCGGCGAGGGCCAGGCCGCCCCGGTCCGCGGGTCCACCGGAGGCTGCGGGCCCTGCGGCGCGGCAGCCTGCGGGGGTACGGAGGCGGGGTGCGGGTAGCCGTAACCGGCCTGCTGCTGCGGCGGCGTCCCGGGGTGCGGGAAGCCGTAGCCGCCCTGGGCCTGGGGCTGCGGCTCGGGCTGCGCGCCCTGCGGCGCTCCCGGCGTCTGCGGGTAGCCGTAGCCACCCGGGGCCTGGGGCTGGGCGGGGGCGGGCTGCGGCTGCTGGGCCTGCGGCTGCGGGTAGCCGTAGGCACCCGGCGTCGGCTCGGGCTGCGGCTGTGCCTGCGGCGGTACGGTGCCGGGCGCGCCGGGAACCGCGGGCGCCGGCCACGCGCCGGCGGCGGGCGGCAACGGCGCGGCCTGCGGCGCCGGCTGGGCGCCCGGGGCCGGCTGCGCGGGCCACTGCTGGGCGGGCCCGGGAGCGGCCGGCTGGAACGACGGCGGCAGCGGGGGCAGTCCGGGCTGCTGCGCGGCGGCCGGGAACGGCTGGCCCGGAGCCGGAGCCGGAGCCGGAGCCTGAGCCGGAGCGGGTGCGGCACCGGGGAACGGCCCGGGGGCCTGCGCCGCGGCGGCCGGCGGATAGGGGACCGGAGCCATGGGCTCGGTCACGGCGTCGAGCGCGGCCGGGGCGGGCTGCCCCACGGGGCTCGCGGAGTCGGCGGGGTCGGCCGCGTCACCGGAGTCCGGCGCGACGTCCTCGGGCGCCCGGTCCTCGGGGGAGTCCGTCGTCTCGGCGGGGGCGGCCGCGTCCTCTGCCTCCGGCTCGGCCGCGTCGGCCGCGCCGACGGCGTCGGTCACGTCGGTCTCCTCGGACTCGGCGTCGACCGAAGAGCTGTCGTCGGACGCGCTGTCGTCGGCGGAACTGTCGTCGGAGGCGCTGCCGTCCGTGGCCGAGGCGGTGCCGTCGGCGGCCGCGGAGGTCTCCTCGTCGGTGGTGGAGCCGGTGTCGGCGGCCGTCTCCGCCTCGGCTCCGGCTGCGGCTCCGGCGGGAGCCGCGCTGTCGGCCGTACCGGAGTCGGCGCCGGAGTCCACAGCGGCGGCCGGGGCCTCGGCCGCGCGCTCGGCGACCTCACGCTGGAGCGCGGCGGGGGAGAAGCGCATGGTCGCGCCGCTCTCGATGTCCCCGCCGCCGAACGGCGTCGCGGGCGTGGACGCGGGCGCGGGCGCCGAGGGGACCGGCAGCGGGACGGGCGGCGGGAAGGCACCCGGCGCGGAGGCCTCGGCCGGGGTGAAGGAGCCAGGGGCCACGGCGGCGGGAGCCCCCGGGGCAGGAGCGACCGGCGCGGGTGCGACCGGCGCGGGTGCGACCGACGCGGGTGCGACCGGCGCGGGAGCCGCCGGACCCGGGGCGGCCAGGCCCGGAGCGACCGGACCGGGGGCGACCGGGCCAGGAGCCACGGCACCAGGAGCGACGGCACCCGGAGCCACGGCACCAGGAGCGACCGGACCAGGAGCGGCCGGCACCCCCACGGGCGGCGGCACCGGCAGCGGAGCCGCACCGGCCGGCTGCTCGTACCCCGGAGGCGCGCCCACCGGCGGCATGCCGGGCGTGCCGATCGGGGGCGTACCCACCGGCGGAGCACCGGCGTTCCAGTGCGGCTCGAAGCCGCTGCCCGCCGGGAGGCCCGGCACCGGGACCTGCGCCCCGCTCGGCGGCGGGGGCGGGGGAGTGGCACCGGCCGCCCCCGCACCGCCCGACGCGTTCTGCGTGTACCAGGCGGGCGGGGTGTAGTCGATGGTGAACTCACCCGTCATCTCGGCGGGATCCGCGTCGGACTGATCGTCGGCGGGCGGATTCCAACCCCCGTGGATCTCGTCGCGATCGCCGTTCACTTTGCCTCCTGGTGTGGTCGAGCACCCTTGTGCCGTTGTGGGCGGGGCTCTTCCACCCTAATCGGCGCGGGCAACCCCCGGGCAGGCCCGACGGCCCCTCCGCGCCCCTCCCCGCGACCGGTTCCGGTCCCCAAGTGACCTGCCCGCGCCGCAGAGTGAAAACCCCGCCCGTTCAAAACGTTGCAAAAACGGACGTACTTGAACGACTTCATGCCGCTCAGTCCATCCGGCGCGCGCCGCCCAACAATCCGGTCTCGGCGTCGGTCCCCTGCGTCATCACGAACTGGCGGTCGCTCGGCGTGCACCAGAGGGTCACCCCGTCCGCGAGCGTCGACAGCGCCTCGTACTCGTGGCGCGGCAGGCTCATGATGCGGCCGATCTGCGCGGCCTCGTCCGGAGACACCCGCTGCACCCCGACCAGGGAGGACTTCTCCAGGAGCCGGGGCGCGACCGGACTCAGATACGGAAGCAGCGTCACCACCGACTGCCAGGGCGCCGACACGACCCGGCCGCGCGGCGGCCGCATGCCGCAGTCGCGGATCACCACGACCGGGCTGCCCGCGGACGCGCCCTGCGGCGGCACCCGCCCCACGTCGTGCAGCGAGATGCACGGCTGTCCGCCGCCCGCGGCCTGCGCGAGCGCCGTCCAGGCCTGCGCGCGACCGGTCTCGACGGCCACCCGCGCGCCCGTCGCCGCGGCCCGGAGCGCCAGCACCTGCGCGGTCCACAGGCCGCCGATGAGGGTCACGTCGTACGGGACGGGCCGGTTGATGCCGAGGACGGCGGGCCGGCTCTCGGCGTCGACGCCGATCACCATGCCGTCGTCGCCGACCGGCAGGGCCAGCGCCTCCAGTTGGTCCACGGGGACGGAGTGCCGGTCGCGGCGCGGCCCGACGAGCCCGAAGCCGAAGCGGGGCTTCGCGCCCCGGCCCGCGCCCCGGGACCCCGCACCGCGCGGCCCGGAACCCCAGGAGGCGGCCCGGCCCGAGGCGCCGGGAGCGCCCGGCCTGGACGGCGTACCGAAGGAGGGGGAGGAAGCGGAGTGGGACATCAGCGCGCACCTCCCAGCGGAAGCGTCGCGAGGATGCCGGGCACCTGTTCACGGTCGAGTCGCACGAGTCCCGTCCTCACCCCGCGCGCCGCGCGCTCCAGTTCGTGCCGCGCGGCCACGAGTTCCTCGTCGCTGCGCCCGGTGATCCGTACGTGTCCGGTCACGGTCACCTCCTGCCGGTCCCCGCCGCTGAGCGTCAGGCTGAACGTCGTCGCCAGCGCGGGCAGCGAGGTCAGCAGGGCCACCAGCTGCGGCATCGAGGCCCCCGCCCCGCCCTGGCCGCCCAGCTGGGGCCAGCGTCCCACCCAGTACGTGGTGTGCCGCCGGTCGTCCACCCGCCAGGTCCGCGCGGTCTCCTGGGTCCTGCGCCCCTGCGCCTGCCCCCGGCCCGCCTGCGTGATCGCCATCGGGCTCGCGCAGGTCGAGGTGGCGAGCGCCGAGGTGAGCTCCGTCTCCGTCAGCACGCTCGCCCGGAACCCGGCGCCCGCGAGCCTGCTCGCCAGCTGGTCCGCCGCCCGCACCACGCACTTCTGCGCGCCCTTGAGGCCACCGCCACGCGCTTCGACCGCCTCCGGGCAGAGTTCTGGGTCCAGCTTGAGCGCGATCCACGTGATCCGGACCGCCGGCGAGCCCGTCTGCGCCTGCAGCGGACCGTAGTTGCGCGCGGCCATCGACTGCGCGGGCAGGTGCGGGGCGGGCGCCGGCTGGGTGTGCTGCACGATCTGCGCCGACTCCAGGCGGATGCCGTCGACGCTCAGCACGTCCCGGACGAGACCGACGGGCAGCGGCCGCGCCGCCCGGTCCGGGCGCAGCGCCGTGCCGTCCGATTCGACCCGCAGGACTGCGGTGAGGAAGGTGCCGTCGCCGACCATGCCGACGGGCCGGCGGTCACGGTCGCTGTACGCGTAGGTCCGCAGCGCGGGGTCGCACTCCACGACCGGCGCGAGCCCCGGCTCGGTGCCCTCCGGCACCGTGAACGAGGACGCCCGGCGGGTGCGGGCCCGCAGCGCGAGGAAGGTGCCCAGCCATTCGGGCAGGGAGCGGTGGTGCCGGCGGACGACCGCCAGCAGGACGAGCACGACGGCCACCACGCCCGCGGGCACCAGCAGCATCCGGTCGATGACATAGGCGACGACGAGCAGCGCCGCCGCCACTTCGACCAGAACGAACTGTTGCAACTGGAACGAACCGAAGTGTCCCGGGCGCGCCTGGAGCCTCGGTGAGACCGAGGAGACGGGGCCCGTGGACGGGGGTGCGGAGGCGGTGGCCGCGGCGGGCCGCGTCCGCGTCGCGGAAGCCATGATGGAGAATCCCCCTCAATTCATCCCGATCACCCTGGCCTGCCAGGGCTTTGACGGCCGGATCACCCTACCCGCCCCACGAACGCCACGGGACAGCAGGCATAGTAGGGGGCCGGTCCGACGGCCGGGGCCCGGGTGTCACCTCCCCGGCTCCCGCGCGAAGATCGCGCCTGACGAGAATGGGGACTCATGGCATCGCGGCGGGACGAGCTCAACGCGTACACCTTTGCGAAGAAGCGCACGGTGGCGGCATTCCTCCAACCCTCGCCCTCCGGCACGGAGGAGGGGGCGCCGAGGCCGCTGCGCGCGATCGTCCCGGGACTGATCGTCGCCGCGCTCGTCGTCGCGGGCTTCGGCGCCTGGGGCATGTTCAGCCCCCAGGCCCCCAAGGGCTGGGACACCCCCGGCACCCGCGTCATCGTCGGCAAGCAGTCGACGACCCGGTACGTGGTCCTGGAGACCGGCAAGGGCAAGGACAAGAAGACCCTGCTCCACCCGGTCCTCAACCTCGCGTCCGCGCGGCTCCTGCTCAACCCCGACCAGTTCCAGGTCGTCCAGGTCGCCGACAAGACGCTCGACCTGGGCAAGCCGCCGCGCGGCCCGATCCTCGGCATCCCGTACGCCCCCGACCGGCTGCCCACCGCCGACGACGCCGGCAAGCCCAAGCGCTGGGCGGTCTGCGAGCAGCCCGGCGGCGGCACCGGCGCGAGCGTCCAGAAGGCGACCTTCCTCTTCGCCGAGCGGGACCTCGGCCGCACCGAGGGCGCCGGCAAGCTGAAGGACGGCGAGGTCATGTTCGTCAAGGGCCAGAAGGGCGCCGCCCAGTTTCTCGTCGACCACACCGGCACCAAGTACCCGGTGAAGGCCGAGTCCACCGGTCTGGTCACCACGCTCGTCGGCCTTTCCAAGAAGCCGCAGGCGGTCACCGACGACTGGCTCGCCACCCTGAAGACCGGCGACGAGGTGGACTTCCCGCGGGTCCCCGGCGAGGCCGGCGCCCCGGCGGGCGTCCCCGGCTCCCTCACCGCCACCGAGAACCGCGTCGGCATGGTCCTGGTCGCCGAGACCGGCTCGGGGCCGCAGAACTACGTCGTCCTGCCCGGGAAGGTCCAGCCGGTCACCCCGTTCACCGCCCGGCTGCTCATCAACTCCCCGCAGAACGGCGTCCTCGACATGGACGGCAAGGCCGTCACCGTCGACGCACCGTCCTTCGTCCCCGACCCCACCTTCTTCCACGGCGGCGCCAACTGGCCGAAGAAGAGGGTCGCCCAGGTCAACGCCACCACCGACGCGGGCGCCCGGGACACCGTGTGCAACGTCCTCACCGGCGTCGACGAGAAGGGCGCCACCACCCTCGCCACCTGGGCCGGCGCCGAGTACCCCGCGGACATCACCGCGGGCGGCACCAGCACGTACGTCACCCCGGGCACCGGTCTGCTCTACACCCAGACCCAGGGGCAGCAGAAGGCGGCCACCGGCGGCACGCTGTTCCTCGTCACCGACACCGGCCTGCGGTACGCCGTCCAGTCCAACGGCGACAGCGACTCCGACCGCTCCGAGATCGGCGCCGGGGACAAGGAGAAGTCGAGCGACGGGCGCCCGGAACCGAGCGACGCGCAGAAGCGTCTCGGGTACGAGAAAGTCCAGCCGGCCCTCGTCCCGATCGAGTGGTCCGAGTTCCTGTCGAAGGGTCCGCGCCTCGACACCAACAGCGCGCGTCAGCCGCAGGGTTCCTAGGGGGTGGCACCGGTGACGACGACCTACCGTACGGCCGCCCTGCTCGCCGCGGGCACCCTCACCGCCCTCCTCGCGGCCCCCGGCCAGGCCTCCGCCGCCGGCCCCACGAGCGGCCCGGCCGGCGTGCCCCGCCCCGCGGGACCCGTCCTGGACGGCAGCGGCGAGTGCACCTTCCCGATGAAGAAGCAGATCGAGGGCACCCCCTGGCCGCTCCAGCGGGTCCTCCTCGACGAGCTGTGGCAGGACACCAAGGGCAAGGGCGTCCGGGTCGCGGTCATCGACACGGGCGTCGACGACGTCAACCCGCAGCTGAAGCAGGCCGTCGACGCCAAGGCGGGCAAGGACTACCTCAAGCCCGACAAGAAGAACCCGGGCTTCGGCGACGAGCTGCGCGGCAAGACCGACGGCACCGTCGACGAGGTCGGCCACGGCACCAAGGTCGCCGGGATCATCGCCGCCCGGCCCCGCCCCGGCACCGGCTTCGTCGGCCTCGCGCCCGAGGCGACGATCATCCCGATCCGGCAGAACGACGAGAAGAACAGCGGCAAGTCGGACACGATGGCCGAGGCCATCAAGTGGGCCGTCGCCAAGGGCGCCCACGTCATCAACATCTCGCAGGACACCACCCAGCCGCTGGACGCCGACTCGCCGATGGCCAAGGCGATCGCCCTCGCGCTGTCCAAGCAGATCGTCGTGGTCGCCTCCGCCGGCAACGACGGCATGGACGGCTCCCTGAAGAAGACCTATCCGGCCGCGTTCCCCGGCGTCCTCGCCGTCGCCTCCTCCGACCGGAACAACGAGCGGGCCGCGTTCTCCCAGTCCGGCACCTTCGTGGGCGTCGCCGCCCCCGGCGTCGACGTCGTCTCCACCGTGCCCGGCGGCGGCCAGTGCGTCGACAACGGCACCAGCTTCTCCGCCCCGTACGTCGCCGGCGTCGCGGCCCTGCTGCGCGCCAAGTACCCGGAGTGGACCGCGGCGCAGATCGTCACCCGGATCGAGCAGACCGCCGTCCGCCCCGTCAAGGGGCGGGACAACCACGTGGGCTGGGGCGTGGTCGACCCGGTGCGGGCGCTCGCCGACACCCCCGGCACGCCGCCCTCCTCGCCCACGCCCGACCCGGGCCCGCCCAAGCCGCCGGCTCCCGAGCCGGCCCGACTGGCGCTGTCGGAGACGCCTCAGGAGCGCTCCGAACGGCTCGCCACCTACACGTTGGGGATCGGTGTCGTCCTGGTGGCCGTGGTCGCCGGAACCGCCATCGTGATCCGCGACAGCCGCCGCCGGAGGGAGGCCCGTTGACCGCCGTTTTGGTCAAGTATCCGGACCTTCCTTTGCAGTTGGAACTGCCGCCGTCAATGGATAAAGTGACCGCTGGGCGCACGGCAGTGCGAGCCCAGCACGGGGGCGGCATCAGAAGATTCCCGTCCGCATCACGACCGGATGGCCCGACGGCCCAGCCGCCGTCGACGTCACCGAAGGAAGAAGGGGCAAGATGTCGAAAGACCTGAACGTAACCAGTGCCGAACAAGTCAAGCTCGCCGGCCGGATCCAGGACTTCCACGACGAGCTCCAGTCCCGCATCACCGCCCTCAACGGCGTGGTGGACCGCATCCAGGCGGGCTGGCAGGGCGCTGCGAGCAAGGAGTACGACCGGGTCCAGAACGACCTGAACCAGCGTCTGCGCGGCATGCGCGTCGAGCTCGTGAAGCTCGAGGAGATCATGCGGATGAGCGCCGACGGGTTCACGCAGGAGGAGGACGAGCGCATCCGGACCTTCCGCAAGATGGACGACACGTCCGGTGGCCAGAGCGCCATCCTCGGCATGGCCTGAGCCGTCCGTCCCGACCAGCCCTCCGCGCCACTCTCACTCCAGGAGTCATCACCATGACCACTGCGGTCAATTACGACACCGTGACGCAGGCGGCGGCCGACGTCCGCCTCACCTCCAGCACGCTGACCCAGAAGCTCGAAGACCTCATGACCGAGGTCAACCGTGTCGCCTCCAACTGGGAAGGTGAGGCGAAGATCGCGTACCGCGAGAGCCAGGACCGCCTGACCCGCGACATGTCCGGCATGAACCAGGACCTGGGCCGCATCGCCCAGCTCCTCGACGAGTCGGTCATCGGCTACCAGGACACCGACAAGGGCAACGCCGCCCGGTTCCGCATGATGTGAGCTGCTCCGCCGACCGGCGGAGGCACGCGTGAGGGGGTGGCCCGTACGACGGGCCACCCCCTCACGCGTGTCCGCGGCTCACCGCAGGTCGAACTCGCCGTCCCTGGCGCCCAGGACGAACGCGTCCCACTCGGCCTTCGTGTACCGCAGCACCGTCTCCTTGTCGAGCGAGGAACGCATCGCCACCGCCCCCTCGGGGAGCCGGGCGATCTCCACCCGCTCCTCGTCCGGGCTCGTCCCCGGCGCGCCCTCCCACTCGACGCCCGAGATGTCGAGCGCGTACAGCTCGTCCTTCTGACGCTGCTTCTCGGCGGCCCGCGCGGCCTCGGCGGCGCCGTCGACGGCGCTCTCGGCGCTGGGCGTGCTGGTGTCTGCGTCGGTCATCGGCGCGTTCCCTTCGCGGTGGTACGGCGGTCCCTCCCACAGTAGTGGGACCGCCGCACCCGATCAGTGCTGTTCCGGCAGCCAGCCCAGCTGCACCAGCGGCGTGCCCCGCTTCCGCGACACGAACGTGCCCCGGCCCGGAGGCATCGGCCGCGCCCGGACGTTGCCGAGGATGTCGCCCTCGCCCGGATCGCCGGAGAGCAGCACGCCCTGCGCGCCCAGCTCCCTCATCCGCTGCATGAACGGCTCGTACATCGCCCGGGAGGCGCCCGCGGCGTTGCGCGCCACGATGAAGCGGATGCCGACGTCCCGCGCGAACGGCAGGTTCTCCACCAGCACCGACAGCGGGTTCCCCGAGTTGGTGGCGACCAGCTCGAAGTCGTCGATCAGGACGAACAGTTGCGGACCCGACCACCAGCTGCGGTCGCGCAGCTGCTGCGGTGTGATGTCGGGCTTGGGCGCCCGCTTCGTCATCACCGTGTTGATCGCCTCCATGTGCATCTGCATGGCGGAGGCCATCGGCGCGTACTCCAGGAGGTGCGAGGGCGCGACCGCCTCCAGCATCGTCCGCCGGTAGTCACCCACCACGATCCGCGCCTGGTCCGGCGTGTACCGCTCGCACAGCTGCTTGGCGATGAGCCGCAGCAGCGCCGTCTTGCCGGACTCGCTCTCGCCGAAGACCAGGAAGAACGGGTCCGTCTCGAAGTCGACGAACACCGGCTCCAGGTTGGTCTCGTCGATGCCGATCGCGATGCCGTGCTGCGGGTACTCGAAGCCCTTCGGCAGCCGCTCCGCCGGCAGCTTGCGCGGCAGCAGCCGCACCGCGGGCGCCGGGGCCCCGGTCCAGCTCGCCCGTACCGCCTGGACGAACGCCGAGGTGCCCTCCGACAGGTCGGCGGCCGAGCTCGACCCGTCGATCCGCGGCAGCGCCCCCATGAAGTGCAGCTTCTCCGGCACCTGGCCGCGGCCCGGCACACCGGCCGGCACGTTCGCCGCGACCTTGCGGTCGAACTCGGAGTCCATGACGTCACCGAGCCGCAGTTCGAGCCGGCCCAGCATCTGGTCCTTGAGCGCCGCTCGCACCTCCATGTACCGGGCGGCGGTGATCACCACGTGGATGCCGTAGCCGAGACCGCGCGCCGCGATGTCCGCGACGATCGGCTCCAGCATGTCGTAGTCGTTGCGGAAGCCGCCCCAGCCGTCCACGACCAGGAAGACGTCACCCCAGGCCTCGCCGGGCAGTTCGCCCGCCGCCCGCTTGCGGCGGTACGTCGCGATGGAGTCGATGGAGTGCGAGCGGAAGAACTCCTCGCGCCGGTTCAGTACGCCCATCACCTCGGCGACCGTACGCCGCACCCGCTCCGGGTCGAGCCGCGAGGCGACCCCGCCGACGTGCGGCAGCTCGGCCAGCGAGGCCATGCCGCCACCACCGAAGTCCAGGCAGTAGAACTGCACTTCGGCCGGGGTGTGGGTGAGCGCGAACGACGAGATCAGCGTCCGCATCAGCGTCGACTTGCCGGACTGCGGGCCGCCGACCACCATCATGTGGCCCGCCGCACCGGAGAAGTCCCGGTACAGCACCTCACGCCGCTGCTCGAACGGCTTGTCGATGAGGCCGAGCGGCACCGTGAGCCCGCCCTGACGCGTGTACTCCGCCGCCGTGAGCCCCCGGTCCGCCGTCTGCGCCAGACCCGGAAGCAGCTGGTCGAGCGAGGGTGCCTGGTCGAGCGGCGGCAGCCACACCTGGTGCGCCGGCACCCCCTGACCCTCCAGCCGCCGCACGATCACGTCGAGGACGGTGTCCGCGAGCGCGTCGTCCTCCTCCGCCCGCAGCGACGTCAGATACGCCGGGTCGGGCGCCGCGTACACCACCGGCACCGGCGAGGCCGTGAACAGCGCGGGACGCCGCTCCACCGGCATCTGCCCGATCTCCAGCCGAGGCCCGCCCGTCCGGTACGTCCCCGAGACGTACGCCGCCTTGAAGCGGGTCATCTCCTCCGTACCGAACTTCAGATAGCCCGAACCCGGCACCGACGGCAGGTGGTAGGCGTCCGGCACGCCGATCGCCGTCCGCGACTCCGCCGCCGAGAAGGTCCGCAGACCGATCCGGTACGAGAGGTACGTGTCCAGACCGCGCAGCTTGCCCTCCTCAAGGCGCTGCGAGGCGAGCAGCAGATGCACACCCAGCGAGCGGCCGATCCGGCCGATCTGGATGAACATGTCGATGAAGTCCGGCTTCGCGGTGAGGAGTTCGGAGAACTCGTCGATGACGAGGACCAGCGAGGCGAGCGGTTCCAGCGGGGCGCCCGCCGCACGCGCCTTCTCGTAGTCGTGGATGTTGGCGTAGTTGCCCGCCGACCGCAGCAGCTCCTGACGCCGCTGGAGCTCACCGCGGATCGCGTCTCCCATGCGGTCGACGAGCGTCAGGTCGTCCGCCAGGTTGGTGATGACCGCCGCCACGTGCGGCATCTGCGACATGCCGGCGAAGGTCGCGCCGCCCTTGAAGTCCGCGAGGACGAAGTTCAGCGTCTCCGAGGAGTGCGTCACCGCGAGACCGAGCACCAGCGTCCGCAGCAGCTCCGACTTTCCGGAACCCGTCGCGCCCACGCACAGACCGTGCGGGCCCATGCCCTCCTGCGCGGCCTCCTTCAGGTCCAGCATGACCGGCTGGCCGTCCTCGCCGACACCGATCGGCACCCGGAGCCGCTCGGCCACCGACCGGGGGCGCCAGGTGCGGGCCACGTCCACCGAGGCCGCGTCGCCCAGGTTCAGCAGATCCGTGAAGTCCAGGTTGGCCAGCAGCGGCTCGTCGTCGTCCCCGCCGCCCATCCGCAGCGGCGCCAGCTGCCGGGCGAGCGCCTCCGCAGCCGGCAGCGAGATGCCGTCCGGCACCCCCTCGTACGCGAAGCCGCCGCCGGACTCCAGACGGAGCCGGCCCGGCCGCACCACCACGGAGAGACCGCCGCGCGGCTCGTCGAGGTCGCCGGAGACGACCTCCACGATCGTCACGCCCTGCAGGCCCTCCGCCGCCGCCAGCAGCGAGTCCGGCGGCACCAGACCGCCCCGGGTGGAATCGGCGTCCAGGACCACGACCACGTGCGGCTGGTCGAGCACCGGATGGTTCTCCCGGGAGAACCGCGGCCGGCCGTCCAGCTTCGAGCGGACCAACTGCTCCAGCTCACCGAGGTCGTCACCGAACAGGCGCTTCGTGCCCGCCCCGTCGACCTGCCCCGCCACCTGGGTGTGCGGCAGCCACTTCGTCCAGTCCCAGCGCTCCTGCGCCGACCGGGCCGCGACCACCGCGAGCATCAGGTCCTCGGGGGAGTGCAGGGTCACCAACTGCGCCACCAGGGCACGCGCCACGGCCTGCGCCGACTCCGGCTCGCCCGACACCGTCACGTGGTAGAAGGCGCGCATCGAGACCGCCATCGGCAGCCCGTCCAGCGTGCCGTGCACCGCGAGGAACTGCTGCATGGCGCCCGCGCACAGCGGCTCCAGCTCGTCCACCGGAGCGGTGTCCGGCGCCACCAGCGGCGTCGCCAGCTGCTGCGCGCCGAGCCCTATCCTGGCCTGCCCGAAGTCATGGTCGCCGACCCGGCGTTCCCACACCCGCGAACCCTCGGCCACCACCGACCACAACTGCTCGGGGGACGGGTGCAGATACAGCTGCGCGTCCCGCTGCTTGCGGGCCGTGCGCCGGACCGTACGCCGGGTCTGCGCGAGGTATTTGAGGTAGTCGCGGCGGACATCGGACATTTGCCCCTGCGTACCGCGACGGAATCTGACGAACTGGGCGACGGCCATCGCGACCGTCGACGCCAGCATCAGCGTGCCCATGATCCGCATGATCGGCGAGGGCGTCATGAAGAAGAAGACCACCGAGGAGCCCATGCCCAGCATGGGCAGGAGCTGCATCAACGCCGACTCCTGCTGTCCCCGCGGAAGTTCCGGCGGAGACTCCAGGACCAGTTCCTCACCGGGCACTTCCGGCGGAAGAGACCTCGGCGGGCGTTTGACGACGATCTGGCTCACCGGCGCATCAATCCCTCGTTGGAGGCGGGCTCGTGGCGGGAGCATCCGCTCGGCACCCCTGCCGGCAGCCGGGCGTACGGACTTCCCCCATGGGACGGCGATCCTACTTGCAGCCCCCACCGGCCGTCCCCGGTAGGGTGGCGCGCGCATCGTGCGCAACCGCGAATCAGAACGGGCGCAACCGCGCATCCGACGGGCGCAACCGCGAATCAGGGGGTCCACACACGTGAGTACGACCGCAGCGACCGGTTTCTGCCGCGTCACCGTCGTGGCGCCGGACAGCCGCATCGACGTCGCGCTCCCGGAGGACATCGCCGTCGCCGACGTCTACCCGGAGATTCTGCGGCTCACCGGCCAGACCCAGCCCGCCGGCACCCCCACCGGCTACCACCTGGTCCGCCGCGACGGCTCCGTCCTCGACGGCGCCCGCACCCTCGCGGCCCAGCAGGTCCTCGACGGCGAGGTGCTCTCGCTGCGCCCGTTCGCCCAGTCCCTGCCGCCGGCCGTCTACGACGACGTGTCCGACGCCGTCGCCTCCGCCGTCACCCGCGACCGCCACCTGTGGAGCGACGAGCTGCTCCGCGGCGCCGGACTCGTCGGCGGCGTGCTGCTCCTCGTCCTCATGGGCTTCGTCCTCTGGTTCGCGGACCCGATCCGGCACGACATGCACAGCCTGCCCGGGATCATCGCGGGCGCCGCCGGCCTCCTCCTGACCGCCTTCGCCGGAGTGCGCGCCCGCGTCTACGGCGACCGGGCCACCGCCGTCGCCCTCGGCCTCGGCGCCCTGCCGCTGCTGCTCATCGCCGGCTCCGGCATCATCGGCCCCGACACCGGCCAGGGCCCCGGCCGCCTCCAGTTCCTGCTCGGCTGCGTCACCGTCCTCGTCGCCTCGGTGGCCCTCGTGGCGCTCACCCCCAGCGGCGACGCGCCCTTCGTCGCCGCCACCTTCCTCGCCACCGTCGGCACCCTCGCCACCTTCGTGGCGATCCTCACCGAGAGCACCGCCACCGAGACGGCCGCCGTCTGCGCCCCCGTCGCCATCGGCCTCGTCGCCTTCCTGCCCGGCCTCTCCGCCCGGTTCGCCCGGCTCCCCATCGGCTACGCCGCCCCGCGCAGCGCCGCCGACGACGAGTTCCTCGGCGAAGCGCACCAGCCGGCCGGCGAGGACGGTCACCCCGGCCAGCCCGTCGACGGCGAGCGCATCGCGCTCCAGGCCCGCCGCGGCCACGAGATGCTGCTCGGCCTGGTCGGCGGCTGCGCGGCCGTCGTCGTCGGCTCCGCCGCCGTCCTCGGCTTCGCCGGAAACGTCTGGGGTCAGTTCCTCGCCCTCGCCGCCGGCCTCGCGATGCTGCTGCGCGCCCGCCTCTTCCGCTACACCTCGCAGGTCGCCTGCGTCCTCGTCGCCGGCATCGCCGCCGTCTCTCTGCTCGTCCTCGGCCTCTCCCTGAACCCGCCGGTGGACCTGGTCAAGGAACTCCTCATGTACGGGGACCGCGGCGGCCTGGACATCCGTACGATCTGGCTCACCGCGGCCGTCGCCGCCGGAGCCGCGCTGATCACCGCGATCGGCCTGATCATCCCGAGGAAGGGCCTCTCCCCGTTCTGGGGCCGCCTCCTCGACCTGACCGAGGGCTTCGTCCTGCTCTCCCTCGTCCCGCTCAGCCTCGCCGTCCTCGACGTCTTCACCGCGGTCCGCTCCCTCACCAGCAAGTAAGAGGACGGGCCCGGGGCCGCTCCGGCGAGCTGGTACGCTGTGTGACGGCCGTTTGTGTACGCGCTCCCGGAAAGCCCCGAGATCACTCGGAAGCCTCTGGAAGCTGCGCCCATCGGACCTTCGCCCGTCGAGTCACGGAAGCTTCCCCTGAGACCTAGACCAGGGGCACTCACGGGCGCACGAACACCTAGAGGAGATCCGCGTGGCTCTCGACGCCGCTGTCAAGAAGCAGATCATGGCCGAGTTCGGCACCAAGGAGGGCGACACCGGCTCCCCCGAGGTCCAGGTCGCGATGCTGTCCCGTCGCATCTCGGACCTGACCGAGCACCTCAAGCAGCACAAGCACGACCACCACTCCCGCCGTGGTCTGCTGATCCTGGTCGGCCAGCGCCGCCGCCTGCTGCAGTACCTGGCGAAGAAGGACATCCAGCGCTTCCGTACGCTGGTCGACCGCCTCGGCATCCGTCGCGGTGCGGCCGGCGGCGCCAAGTAATCCGTTCCACGGTGAACGCTGCGGAGGGAGCGGTTCCCACTTTCAGGGGGCCGCTCCCTTTGCTGTACGTGCACAATGTGCGCATCGGCCCGTAGGCTGGTCGCACAACCCCCCATAACGACGAGCGAGGAGCCGCCGGCTCGCCGCCGGTCCTCGGTAGTGGCCCCCGGGAAACGAATCCCCGGGTGCTTCGATCGAAGACCGGCCAGCACCCGAGGCGTGCTTCTCCGCCCCCGTCGCACACCGTCCCCGGCCACACGGGCCCCGGACGCAAAGACGAACACGTAGGAGAAACCGCTAGTGGAGAACGAGACCCACTACGCCGAGGCCGTCATCGACAACGGCACTTTCGGCACCCGCACCATCCGCTTCGAGACCGGCCGTCTGGCCAAGCAGGCCGCCGGCTCCGCCGTCGCCTACCTGGACGACGACACGATGGTCCTCTCGGCGACCACCGCCTCGAAGCGTCCCAAGGACCAGCTCGACTTCTTCCCCCTGACGGTGGACGTCGAGGAGCGGCAGTACGCGGCCGGCAAGATCCCCGGCTCCTTCTTCCGCCGTGAGGGCCGCCCCTCCGAGGACGCCGTCCTCACCTGCCGTCTGATCGACCGGCCGCTGCGCCCCTCCTTCAAGAAGGGCCTGCGCAACGAGATCCAGATCGTCGAGACGATCATGGCGCTCAACCCCGACCACCTGTACGACGTGGTCGCGATCAACGCCGCCTCCGCCTCCACGATCCTGGCGGGCCTGCCCTTCTCCGGCCCCATCGGCGCCACCCGCGTCGCCCTGATCAAGGGCCAGTGGGTCGCGTTCCCGACGCACACCGAGCTCGAGGACGCCGTCTTCGACATGGTCGTCGCCGGTCGTGTCCTGGAGGACGGCGACGTCGCGATCATGATGGTCGAGGCCGAGGCCACCGAGAAGACCATCGCCCTCGTCAAGGGCGGCGCCGAGGCGCCGACCGAGGAGATCGTCGCCGCCGGTCTCGAGGCCGCGAAGCCCTTCATCAAGGTCCTCTGCAAGGCCCAGTCGGACCTCGCCGCCAAGGCCGCCAAGCCCACCGGCGAGTTCCCGGTCTTCCTCGACTACCAGGACGACGTCCTGGAGGCGCTCACCGCCGCCGTCAAGGGCGACCTCGCCAAGGCGCTCACCATCGCCGGCAAGCAGGAGCGCGAGACCGAGCTCGACCGCATCAAGGAGCTCGCCGCCGAGAAGCTCCTCCCGGCCTTCGAAGGCCGCGAGAAGGAGATCTCGGGCGCCTACCGCGCGCTGACCAAGAAGCTGGTCCGCGAGCGGATCATCAAGGACAAGGTCCGCATCGACGGCCGCGGGATCACGGACATCCGTACCCTCGCCGCCGAGGTCGAGGCCATCCCGCGCGTGCACGGCTCGGCGCTGTTCGAGCGTGGCGAGACCCAGATCCTGGGCGTCACCACCCTCAACATGCTCCGCATGGAGCAGCAGCTGGACACCCTCTCCCCGGTGACCCGCAAGCGCTACATGCACAACTACAACTTCCCGCCGTACTCCGTCGGCGAGACCGGCCGCGTGGGCTCGCCCAAGCGCCGCGAGATCGGCCACGGCGCCCTCGCCGAGCGCGCCCTCGTGCCGGTCCTCCCGACCCGCGAGGAGTTCCCCTACGCGATCCGTCAGGTGTCCGAGGCCCTCGGCTCCAACGGCTCGACGTCGATGGGCTCGGTCTGCGCCTCCACCATGTCGCTGCTGAACGCCGGTGTGCCGCTCAAGGCCCCCGTCGCCGGCATCGCCATGGGTCTGATCTCCGAGGAGATCGACGGCCAGACGCACTACGTCGCCCTCACCGACATCCTCGGTGCGGAGGACGCCTTCGGCGACATGGACTTCAAGGTCGCCGGCACCAAGGAGTTCGTCACCGCCCTCCAGCTCGACACCAAGCTGGACGGCATCCCGGCCTCCGTCCTGGCCGCGGCCCTCAAGCAGGCCCGCGACGCCCGCCTCCACATCCTCGACGTGATGATGGAAGCGATCGACACGCCGGACGAGATGTCCCCGAACGCCCCGCGGATCATCACCGTCAAGATCCCGGTGGACAAGATCGGTGAGGTCATCGGCCCCAAGGGCAAGATGATCAACCAGATCCAGGAGGACACCGGCGCCGAGATCACGATCGAGGACGACGGCACCATCTACATCGGTGCCGCCGACGGTCCGGCCGCCGAGGCCGCCCGCGCCACGATCAACGGCATCGCCAACCCGACCATGCCGGAGGTCGGCGAGCGCTACCTGGGTACGGTCGTCAAGACCACCACCTTCGGTGCCTTCGTCTCCCTGCTCCCGGGCAAGGACGGCCTGCTGCACATCTCGCAGATCCGCAAGCTCGCCGGTGGCAAGCGCGTGGAGAACGTCGAGGACGTGCTCGCGATCGGCTCCAAGGTCCAGGTCGAGATCGCCGAGATCGACCAGCGCGGCAAGCTCTCCCTGATCCCCGTGATCGCGGACGACGAGAACGCCGCCGACGACAAGGGCGACACCGACCAGTGACGTCCCGTAGTTCCGTGACGACGGCCCGCCCCTCTTCGGAGGGGCGGGCCGTCGCCCGTACCCAAACGCTTCTCCCGGGCAAGGACGGCATCGGCACGGTCCGCCGCACGACCCTCCCCGGCGGGCTCCGGATCGTCACCGAGACCCTCCCCTCCGTGCGCTCCGCCACCTTCGGCATCTGGGCGCACGTCGGCTCCCGCGACGAGACCCCGACGCTGGGCGGCGCCACCCACTACCTGGAGCACCTCCTCTTCAAGGGCACCCGCAAGCGGTCCGCCCTCGACATCTCCGCCGCGATCGACGCGGTCGGCGGCGAGATGAACGCCTTCACGGCGAAGGAGTACACCTGCTACTACGCCCGGGTCCTCGACACCGACCTGCCGCTGGCGATCGACGTCGTCTGCGACATGCTCACGGACTCGCTCATCCTCGAAGAGGACGTGGACGCCGAGCGCGGCGTCATCCTCGAAGAGATCGCGATGACCGAGGACGACCCCGGTGACGTGGTGCACGAGCTGTTCGCGCGGACCATGTTCGGCGACACCCCGCTGGGCCGCCCGGTCCTCGGCACCGTCGACACGGTCAACGGTCTCACCCGCGGCCAGATCGCCCGCTTCTACCGGAAGCACTACGACCCCACCCACCTGGTCGTCGCCGCCGCGGGCAACGTCGACCACGCCACGGTGGTACGCCAGGTCCGCCGCGCCTTCGAGAAGGCCGGCGCCCTCGGCCGTACCGACGGGGTCCCGGTCGCCCCCCGCACCGGCGTGCGCACCCTGCGCGCGGCGGGCCGCGTCGAGCTCCTGAACCGCAAGACGGAGCAGGCGCACGTCGTCCTCGGCATGCCGGGCCTGGCCCGCAACGACGAGCGCCGCTGGGCCCTCGGCGTACTGAACACCGCCCTCGGCGGCGGCATGTCCTCCCGCCTCTTCCAGGAGGTCCGCGAGAAGCGCGGCCTGGCCTACAGCGTGTACTCGTACACCTCGGGCTTCGCCGACTGCGGCCTCTTCGGGGTGTACGCGGGCTGCCGCCCCGGCCAGGTCCACGACGTCCTGAAGATCTGCCGCGACGAGCTCCACAAGGTCGCGTCGGACGGCCTCACGGACGACGAGATCGCCCGCGCCGTCGGCCAGCTCTCCGGTTCGACCGTGCTCGGCCTGGAGGACACCGGCGCGCTGATGAACCGCATCGGCAAGAGCGAGCTGTGCTGGGGCACCCAGATGTCCGTCGACGACATGCTGGACCGGATCGCCGCGGTCACCCCGGACGAGGTCCGCGAGGTCGCCCGCGATGTACTGGAGCAGCGGCCCTCGCTCTCGGTGATCGGCCCGCTGAAGGACAAGCAGGCGGACCGCCTCCACCAAGCGGTCTCCTGACCCCGATCCGTAAGGAAGACGAAGCAATGAGCAAGCTGCGCGTGGCGGTCCTCGGTGCCCAGGGCCGGATCGGCTCCGAAGCCGTCAAGGCCGTCGAGGCCGCCGAGGACATGGAACTGGTCGCGGCCCTCGGCCGGGGCGACAAGCTGGAGCGCCTCGTCGAGGCGGACGCCCAGGTCGTCGTCGAACTGACCACCCCCGCCTCGGTCATGGAGAACCTCGAGTTCTGCGTGCGCCACGGCATGCACGCGGTCGTCGGCACCACCGGCTGGACCGAGGAGCGCCTCGCGCAGCTGCGGACCTGGCTCGCCGCCTCCCCGGAGACCGGTGTGCTCATCGCCCCGAACTTCTCCATCGGCGCGGTCCTCACCATGAAGTTCGCCCAGATCGCGGCCCCGTACTTCGAGTCGGTCGAGGTCGTCGAGCTGCACCACCCGCACAAGGTGGACGCCCCCTCCGGCACCGCGACCCGGACGGCCCAGCTGATCGCCGCCGCCCGCGCCGAGGCCGGTCTGGGCGCCCAGCCGGACGCGACCGCGACCGCCCTGGACGGGGCCCGCGGCGCCGACGTCGACGGCGTCCGCGTGCACGCCGTGCGCCTCGCGGGCCTGCTGGCCCACCAGGAGGTGCTGCTCGGCGGCGAGGGGGAGACCCTCACCGTCCGGCACGACTCACTGCACCACTCCAGCTTCATGCCGGGCATCCTGCTGGGTGCCCGCCGCGTGACCACCGCTCCGGGCCTCACCTTCGGCCTGGAGAACTTCATGGACCTGGGCTGACGGCGATGGGCGGAAAGATCACGTACGTCTTCCTGGCCACCGTCCTCGTCCTCGTCTTCGGTGTGGTGGCGATGGAGGGCGTCCTGCTCCTCCTGACGGGCGAGCCGGCCGCCATGGGCATGGGCGCGGTGGCGTTCCTGCTGCCCGCCGTCGGCGGCTGGTTCCTCTGGCAGAACACCAGCTTCGCGCGCCGGGCCAACCGCCTGGCGGCGGAGCTGGAGGCCGAGGGCGGCCTGCCTGTCGACGAGCTGAAGCGCACGGAGGGCGGCCGGATCGACCGCGACTCCGCCGACGAGGTCTTCGCCCGGCGCAAGGCCGAGACGGAGGACTCGCCGGACGACTGGCGCTGCTGGTTCCGGCTCGCGGTGGCGTATCACGACGCCCGCGACACCCCTCGGGCCCGCAAGGCGATGCAGAAGGCCATCGCCCTCCACGAGGGGCGTCCGGTCAGCGCCTGACCCGCTCGGTCAGCGGGTGGCGGCCGGGGCCGCGCCGTACTCGGCGTGCCAGGCCTCGACCGTGTCGGCCGCCCGGTCGAAGGCCTCGACCCGGGACAGGAAGTCGGCGTTGTGGTCGGTGAGCAGCAGAAGCTGCTCACCACCCTGCCGGTCGAGCACCAGGGCCTGGCCCTGCACCGTCCGGGGGAGACCCAGCCAGCGCACCGGCTGCTGCGCGGTGCGCACGGACGTCACCTTGGCCCACGGCACGGTGACGGTGGAGAAGAAGGCCACGCGGCGCACTCCGGCGCGGCTCACCCAGGTGCCCACGCGCAGCATGCGCAGGGCGGCCAGGATCACGGCCACCGCGAGGCCCAGGGTGATGCCCGCGCCGTCGAAGGCCCCCGCGGCGGCGATGATCACCGCGGCGAGGAGGACGAACGAGGCGAGCAGCAGCGCGAGCGCCGCCGATCCGACGCGCCACGAGCCCGGCCGGTACGGACGGCGCCACTGGTCGTGGTCGTCGAACGGCAGGGCGACGTGGTCGGTCGTGTCAAAAGCACGGTCGGCCGTCAGAAAGGGCAGGGGCACGACAGGTCCTCACTCACAAGCACGCTCGAAGGGGCGATGCCCGGTGAGGCTACCTCAGCGGTTGTCGGAGGCCTCGGACTGCTGCTGACGAGTGGCGGAGTCACCCGACTGCAGGGACGGCATCCCGAAGATCAGCGACCCGACGAGACCGGCGACGACGGTCAGTCCGAGCAGGGTACGGCCCACGATCTGCGAGGCGCCCAGGCGCTCCCGGGGTGGTGGCGTGACGTTACTGCGGAAATGGTCGGCCTCCGCGACGAACGCGAACGGTACGGCCTCTTTCCGGCTGAACATCAGGGCCACTCTCCTCCGGTCGTTGTGATGCGTCACAAGGAGAGACGACGGAACCGGGGTTTTGGTGCCCTATTTCACCAAAGCGGCCGAATCTCATCCTCCAGTAGGACCCGGCTAACCTGTTCCCTGCGTAACCGCCGACTGGAAGGACCGCTGGTGACCGACACCCCCACCGACCCCGAGAAGATCGACTTCCGGAGCGACGTCACCGTCGAGCTGGTCAAGAGCGCGGCGGCCGACTCCGACGTCCTCTGGGCGGCCCGGGTCT
Organism: Streptomyces venezuelae ATCC 10712; assembly: GCF_008639165.1. Classification (NCBI taxonomy): domain Bacteria; kingdom Bacillati; phylum Actinomycetota; class Actinomycetes; order Kitasatosporales; family Streptomycetaceae; genus Streptomyces; species Streptomyces venezuelae. Next base: position 5,835,652 of record NZ_CP029197.1, read on the forward strand.
CCACGGCGGGCGAGCAGTCCCTCGAAGAGCTCCAGAAGGACCCGGAGCGCTCGAAGGGCCTCATCAACTACCTGATGCGGGACCGCCACGGCAGCCCGTTCGAGCACAACTCGATGACGTTCTTCATCAGCGCCCCGATCTTCGTGTTCCGGGAGTTCATGCGGCACCGCGTCGGCTGGTCGTACAACGAGGAATCGGGCCGCTACCGGCAGCTCGAGCCGGTCTTCTACGTCCCCGACACCTCGCGCAAGCTCGTCCAGGAGGGGCGCCCCGGCAAGTACGTCTTCGTCGACGGCACCCCGGAGCAGCACGAGCTCGTCAGTCGCACGATGGAGGAGTCGTACCGTCAGGCGTACGCCACCTACCAGGAGATGCTGGCCGCCGGCGTCGCCCGCGAGGTCGCCCGCTCGGTCCTCCCCGTCGGCCTCTTCTCCTCCATGTACGCCACGTGCAACGCGCGCTCGCTGATGCACTTCCTCGGTCTGCGCACCCAGCACGAGCTGGCCGCGGTCCCGTCCTTCCCGCAGCGGGAGATCGAGATGGTCGGCGAGAAGATGGAAGAGCACTGGGCCCGGCTGATGCCGCTGACCCACGCCGCCTTCAACAAGAACGGTCGTGTGGCCCCGTAGGGCACAGATGTCCGAACGCCTCGCGCGAAGTGTCCGTATTGCGGCGTTTCACGAAGTTCATCTAGGCTGATCAAACGGACCCGGCGCTGCCTGAACCCCCGAGCAGGCAGCGCCGGGCTCCCTTTCTCCTGTCCCCCTAAGGGGCACCCGGCGCTGAGCAGCGAGTAGCGTGTTACCCATGGCTCCGATCTCCACTCCGCAGACCCCCTTCGGGCGGGTCCTCACCGCCATGGTCACGCCCTTCACGGCGGACGGCGCACTCGACCTCGACGGTGCCCAGCGACTGGCCACCCACCTGGTGGACGCAGGCAACGACGGCCTCGTCGTCAACGGCACCACCGGCGAGTCCCCCACCACCAGCGACGCGGAGAAATCGGAGCTGGTACGAGCGGTACTGGAGGCGGTCGGAGACCGCGCCCACGTCGTGGCCGGCATCGGCACCAACGACACCCACCACTCCATCGAGCTCGCCCGCACCGCCGAGCGCGACGGCGCACACGGCCTGCTCGCCGTCACCCCGTACTACAACAAGCCCCCGCAGGAGGGCCTGTACCGGCACTTCTCGGCCATCGCCGACGCCACCGAGCTCCCGGTGATGCTCTACGACATCCCCGGCCGCAGCGGCGTCCCCATCGACACCGAGACGATCGTCCGGCTCGCCGAGCACCCGCGCATCGTCGCCAACAAGGACGCCAAGGGCGACCTCGGCCGCGCCAGCTGGGCCATCGCCCGCTCCGGCCTCGCCTGGTACTCCGGCGACGACATGCTCAACCTCCCGCTGCTCTCGGTCGGCGCCTGCGGCTTCGTCTCCGTCGTGGGCCACGTCGTCACCCCGGAGCTCCGCGCCCTCCTCGAAGCCCACCTGGGCGGCGAGGTCCAGAAGGCCACCGAGATCCACCAGAAGCTGCTCCCGGTCTACACCGGAATGTTCCGCACCCAGGGCGTCATGACCACCAAGGCCGCCCTGGCCCTCCAGGGCCTCCCGGCCGGCCCCCTGCGACCCCCGCTGGTCGAGCTCTCCGCCCAGGAGACCGAGCAGCTCAAGGTCGACCTGGCCGCCGGTGGGGTAGAGCTCTGACACCAGACTTCACAACTGAACACTGACAACAGCAAGTGCACGAATGTCATGCGCGCCACGTGCCAAGGGGTACGTGGCGTGCGTGGTGAGGAGAGTCTTTTGAGTCATCCGCATCCTGAACTCGGCGCCCCGCCGAAGCTGCCGAAGGGCGCCCTGCGCGTCATCCCGCTCGGCGGGCTCGGTGAGATCGGCCGGAACATGACGGTCTTCGAGTTCGACGGCCGCCTGCTGATCGTCGACTGCGGCGTCCTCTTCCCCGAAGAGGAGCAGCCCGGCGTCGACCTGATCCTGCCGGACTTCACCATCATCCGGGACCGCCTCGACGACATCGAGGGCATCGTGCTCACGCACGGCCATGAGGACCACATCGGTGCCGTCCCCTACCTGCTCCGGCTCAAGCCGGACATCCCGCTCATCGGCTCCAAGCTGACCCTCGCCCTGATCGAGGCCAAGCTCCAGGAGCACCGCATCCGCCCCTACACCCTCGAGGTGAAGGAAGGCGACCGGGAGACCCTGGGCGCGTTCGACTGCGAGTTCATCGCGGTCAACCACTCCATCCCGGACGCTCTCGCGGTCGCGATCCGCACCCCCGCGGGCATGGCCGTCGCCACCGGCGACTTCAAGATGGACCAGCTCCCGCTGGACGGCCGCCTCACCGACCTCCACGCGTTCGCGCGGCTGAGCGAGGAGGGCATCGACCTCCTTCTCTCGGACTCCACGAACGCCGAGGTCCCGGGCTTCGTCCCGCCGGAGAAGGACATCTCCAACGTCCTGCGCACGGTCTTCGCGAACGCCCAGAAGCGCATCATCGTGGCCAGCTTCGCCAGCCACGTGCACCGCATCCAGCAGATCCTCGACGCCGCCCACGAGTACGGCCGCCGGGTCGCCTTCGTCGGCCGCTCGATGGTCCGCAACATGGGCATCGCCCGCGACCTGGGCTACCTCCGGGTCCCGGCCGGCCTCGTCGTGGACGTGAAGACCCTCGACGACCTGCCGGACGACGAGGTCGTGCTCGTCTGCACCGGCTCCCAGGGCGAGCCGATGGCCGCCCTGTCCCGCATGGCCAACCGCGACCACCAGATCCGGATCGTCCCCGGTGACACGGTCATCCTGGCCTCGTCCCTCATCCCGGGCAACGAGAACGCGGTCTACCGCGTGATCAACGGCCTGACCCGCTGGGGCGCGAACGTCGTCCACAAGGGCAACGCCAAGGTCCACGTCTCGGGTCACGCCTCGGCCGGCGAGCTGCTGTACTTCTACAACATCTGCCGCCCGAAGAACCTCATGCCGGTCCACGGCGAATGGCGCCACCTGCGCGCCAACGCCGAGCTCGGCGCGCTGACGGGTATCCCCAAGGACCACATCGTGATCGCCGAGGACGGCGTCGTCGTCGACCTCGTCGACGGCCGCGCCCGGATCACCGGCAAGGTCCAGGCGGGTTACGTGTACGTCGACGGCCTCTCGGTCGGCGACGTCACCGAGACCTCGCTCAAGGACCGCCGCATCCTGGGCGAGGAGGGCATCATCTCGGTCTTCGTCGTGGTCGACTCCTCGACCGGCAAGATCGTGGGTGGCCCGCACGTCCACGCCCGGGGCTCCGGCATCGACGACGCCGCGTTCGACGCGGTGCTCCCGAAGATCGACCAGGCGCTCAACAAGTCGTTCCAGGACGGCGTCGTCGAACCCCACCAGCTCCAGCAGCTGATCCGCCGCAGCGTCGGTAAGTGGGTCTCCGACACCTACCGCCGGCGTCCGATGATCCTCCCGGTCGTCGTCGAGGTCTGACGGGCCTGACGGTCTGACCAGCGCAGCACCGGAGCGGGGCCCCTCGATTTGCATCGGGGCGCCCCGCTCCAGTACGTTTACGGCTCCGCCAGAACGGGAAGCCCCGGCGCCGACGTGCGCCTGAACACTTCACCGGGAGGCGGGAAATCCGACTCAGATCATCTGATAAAGTCGGAACCGCCGAAAGGCCCCCGGAGTGAAAACAAAAGGGACCGGAAAGCACCGAGGAAATCGGATCGGAAAGATCTGATAGAGTCGGAAACGCAAGAACGAAGGGAAAAGCCCGGAGGAAAGCCCGAGAGGGTGAGTACAAAGGAAGCCTCCGTTCCTTGAGAACTCAACAGCGTGCCAAAAATCAACGCCAGATTAGTTGATACCCCGTCCATCTTCGGATGGCGAGGTTCCTTTGAAAGTCCTGCCGGCCCTTGTGGCGGGTAGGCAACATACACAGCGAGGACGCTGTGGACAGTCGGCCATATTCCGGCCTGACTGTCCCGCTCAACGCGAGTGTGCAACCGGATATCCGGTAAACATTCACGGAGAGTTTGATCCTGGCTCAGGACGAACGCTGGCGGCGTGCTTAACACATGCAAGTCGAACGATGAAGCCCTTCGGGGTGGATTAGTGGCGAACGGGTGAGTAACACGTGGGCAATCTGCCCTTCACTCTGGGACAAGCCCTGGAAACGGGGTCTAATACCGGATAACACCGGCTTCCGCATGGGAGCTGGTTGAAAGCTCCGGCGGTGAAGGATGAGCCCGCGGCCTATCAGCTTGTTGGTGGGGTAATGGCCTACCAAGGCGACGACGGGTAGCCGGCCTGAGAGGGCGACCGGCCACACTGGGACTGAGACACGGCCCAGACTCCTACGGGAGGCAGCAGTGGGGAATATTGCACAATGGGCGAAAGCCTGATGCAGCGACGCCGCGTGAGGGATGACGGCCTTCGGGTTGTAAACCTCTTTCAGCAGGGAAGAAGCGAAAGTGACGGTACCTGCAGAAGAAGCGCCGGCTAACTACGTGCCAGCAGCCGCGGTAATACGTAGGGCGCAAGCGTTGTCCGGAATTATTGGGCGTAAAGAGCTCGTAGGCGGCTTGTCACGTCGGGTGTGAAAGCCCGGGGCTTAACCCCGGGTCTGCATCCGATACGGGCAGGCTAGAGTGTGGTAGGGGAGATCGGAATTCCTGGTGTAGCGGTGAAATGCGCAGATATCAGGAGGAACACCGGTGGCGAAGGCGGATCTCTGGGCCATTACTGACGCTGAGGAGCGAAAGCGTGGGGAGCGAACAGGATTAGATACCCTGGTAGTCCACGCCGTAAACGTTGGGAACTAGGTGTTGGCGACATTCCACGTCGTCGGTGCCGCAGCTAACGCATTAAGTTCCCCGCCTGGGGAGTACGGCCGCAAGGCTAAAACTCAAAGGAATTGACGGGGGCCCGCACAAGCAGCGGAGCATGTGGCTTAATTCGACGCAACGCGAAGAACCTTACCAAGGCTTGACATATACCGGAAAGCATTAGAGATAGTGCCCCCCTTGTGGTCGGTATACAGGTGGTGCATGGCTGTCGTCAGCTCGTGTCGTGAGATGTTGGGTTAAGTCCCGCAACGAGCGCAACCCTTGTCCTGTGTTGCCAGCATGCCCTTCGGGGTGATGGGGACTCACAGGAGACCGCCGGGGTCAACTCGGAGGAAGGTGGGGACGACGTCAAGTCATCATGCCCCTTATGTCTTGGGCTGCACACGTGCTACAATGGCCGGTACAAAGAGCTGCGATGCCGTGAGGCGGAGCGAATCTCAAAAAGCCGGTCTCAGTTCGGATTGGGGTCTGCAACTCGACCCCATGAAGTCGGAGTTGCTAGTAATCGCAGATCAGCATTGCTGCGGTGAATACGTTCCCGGGCCTTGTACACACCGCCCGTCACGTCACGAAAGTCGGTAACACCCGAAGCCGGTGGCCCAACCCCTTGTGGGAGGGAGCTGTCGAAGGTGGGACTGGCGATTGGGACGAAGTCGTAACAAGGTAGCCGTACCGGAAGGTGCGGCTGGATCACCTCCTTTCTAAGGAGCACAGTACCGATTGCAGGCAAACGTTCTGCACGGTCAGCTCATGGGTGGAACGTTGATTAGTTGGCACGATCTTGAGGATCACTTCACCAGTACTGCTTCGGCGTGGAACGTGATGATGAACCAAAAGATCGTGCTTGGCACGTTGTTGGGTGTCTGAGGGTACGGCCGTAAGGTTTGTATCTTCGCGATGCCGGCCCCAGTGCACTCATCTGCTTGTCGGATGGGGTGATGGGTGGCTGGTCGTTGCTTGAGAACTACACAGTGGACGCGAGCATCTGTGGCCAAGTTTTTAAGGGCGCACGGTGGATGCCTTGGCACCAGGAACCGATGAAGGACGTGGGAGGCCACGATAGTCCCCGGGGAGCCGTCAACCAGGCTTTGATCCGGGGGTTTCCGAATGGGGAAACCCGGCAGTCGTCATGGGCTGTCACCCATGCCTGAACACATAGGGCATGTGGAGGGAACGAGGGGAAGTGAAACATCTCAGTACCCTCAGGAAGAGAAAACAACCGTGATTCCGGGAGTAGTGGCGAGCGAAACCGGATGAGGCCAAACCGTATGCGTGTGATACCCGGCAGGGGTTGCGCATGCGGGGTTGTGGGATCTCTCTTTCACAGTCTGCCGGCTGTGAGACGAGTCAGAAACCGTTGATGTAGGCGAAGGACATGCGAAAGGTCCGGCGTAGAGGGTAAGACCCCCGTAGCTGAAACATTGACGGCTCGTTTGAGAGACACCCAAGTAGCACGGGGCCCGAGAAATCCCGTGTGAATCTGGCGGGACCACCCGCTAAGCCTAAATATTCCCTGGTGACCGATAGCGGATAGTACCGTGAGGGAATGGTGAAAAGTACCGCGGGAGCGGAGTGAAATAGTACCTGAAACCGTGTGCCTACAAGCCGTGGGAGCGTCGCTCATTGGGTTTACCCAATGGGTCGTGACTGCGTGCCTTTTGAAGAATGAGCCTGCGAGTTTGCGGTGCGTTGCGAGGTTAACCCGTGTGGGGAAGCCGTAGCGAAAGCGAGTCCGAATAGGGCGATTCAGTAGCGCGCTCAAGACCCGAAGCGGAGTGATCTAGCCATGGGCAGGTTGAAGCGGAGGTAAGACTTCGTGGAGGACCGAACCCACCAGGGTTGAAAACCTGGGGGATGACCTGTGGTTAGGGGTGAAAGGCCAATCAAACTCCGTGATAGCTGGTTCTCCCCGAAATGCATTTAGGTGCAGCGTCGTGTGTTTCTTGCCGGAGGTAGAGCACTGGATAGGCGATGGGCCCTACCGGGTTACTGACCTTAGCCAAACTCCGAATGCCGGTAAGTGAGAGCACGGCAGTGAGACTGTGGGGGATAAGCTCCATGGTCGAGAGGGAAACAGCCCAGAGCATCGACTAAGGCCCCTAAGCGTACGCTAAGTGGGAAAGGATGTGGAGTCGCAGAGACAACCAGGAGGTTGGCTTAGAAGCAGCCACCCTTGAAAGAGTGCGTAATAGCTCACTGGTCAAGTGATTCCGCGCCGACAATGTAGCGGGGCTCAAGCGTACCGCCGAAGTCGTGTCATTGCAGCAATAAGCCCCAACGGGTGCTGTGATGGGTAGGGGAGCGTCGTGTGCCGGGTGAAGCAGCCGCGGAAGCGAGTTGTGGACGGTTCACGAGTGAGAATGCAGGCATGAGTAGCGATACACACGTGAGAAACGTGTGCGCCGATTGACTAAGGGTTCCTGGGTCAAGCTGATCTGCCCAGGGTAAGTCGGGACCTAAGGCGAGGCCGACAGGCGTAGTCGATGGACAACCGGTTGATATTCCGGTACCCGCTTTGAAACGCCCAATATCGAGCCCATTAATGCTAAGGCCGTGAAGCCGTTCCGGACCCTTCGGGGAATGGAAAGTGGTGGAGCCGCTGACCCAAGGTGGTAGTAGGTAAGCGATGGGGTGACGCAGGAAGGTAGTCCAGCCCGGGCGGTGGTTGTCCCGGGGTAAGGGTGTAGGGCGTTGTCCAGGTAAATCCGGACAGCACATAGCCTGAGACCTGATGCCGAGCCGATTGTGGTGAAGTGGATGATCCTATGCTGTCGAGAAAAGCCTCTAGCGAGTTTCATGGCGGCCCGTACCCTAAACCGACTCAGGTGGTCAGGTAGAGAATACCGAGGCGTTCGGGTGAACTATGGTTAAGGAACTCGGCAAAATGCCCCCGTAACTTCGGGAGAAGGGGGGCCACGCCTGGTGATGGAGTTTTCCTCCTGAGCTGGGGGTGGCCGCAGAGACCAGCGAGAAGCGACTGTTTACTAAAAACACAGGTCCGTGCGAAGCCGTAAGGCGATGTATACGGACTGACGCCTGCCCGGTGCTGGAACGTTAAGGGGACCGGTTAGCTCTGTTTCGACAGGGCGAAGCTGAGAACTTAAGCGCCAGTAAACGGCGGTGGTAACTATAACCATCCTAAGGTAGCGAAATTCCTTGTCGGGTAAGTTCCGACCTGCACGAATGGCGTAACGACTTCTCGACTGTCTCAACCATAGGCCCGGTGAAATTGCACTACGAGTAAAGATGCTCGTTTCGCGCAGCAGGACGGAAAGACCCCGGGACCTTTACTACAGTTTGATATTGGTGTTCGGTTCGGCTTGTGTAGGATAGGTGGGAGACTTTGAAGCCGTGACGCCAGTCATGGTGGAGTCGCCGTTGAAATACCACTCTGGTCGTGCTGGATGTCTAACCTCGGTCCGTGATCCGGATCAGGGACAGTGTCTGATGGGTAGTTTAACTGGGGCGGTTGCCTCCCAAAGGGTAACGGAGGCGCCCAAAGGTTCCCTCAGCCTGGTTGGCAATCAGGTGTTGAGTGTAAGTGCACAAGGGAGCTTGACTGTGAGACCGACGGGTCGAGCAGGGACGAAAGTCGGGACTAGTGATCCGGCGGTGGCTTGTGGAAGCGCCGTCGCTCAACGGATAAAAGGTACCCCGGGGATAACAGGCTGATCTTCCCCAAGAGTCCATATCGACGGGATGGTTTGGCACCTCGATGTCGGCTCGTCGCATCCTGGGGCTGGAGTCGGTCCCAAGGGTTGGGCTGTTCGCCCATTAAAGCGGTACGCGAGCTGGGTTTAGAACGTCGTGAGACAGTTCGGTCCCTATCCGCTGTGCGCGTAGGAATATTGAGAAGGGCTGTCCCTAGTACGAGAGGACCGGGACGGACGAACCTCTGGTGTGCCAGTTGTCCTGCCAAGGGCATGGCTGGTTGGCTACGTTCGGGAGGGATAACCGCTGAAAGCATCTAAGCGGGAAGCCTGCTTCGAGATGAGTATTCCCACCTCCTTGAGAGGGTAAGGCTCCCAGTAGACGACTGGGTTGATAGGCCGGATGTGGAAGCCCAGTAATGGGTGGAGCTGACCGGTACTAATAGGCCGAGGGCTTGTCCTCAGTTGCTCGCGTCCACTGTGTTAGTTCTGAAGTAACGAACTCCCTTTGCTGGTTGAGTTCAACTTCATAGAGTTTCGGTGGTCATAGCGTTAGGGAAACGCCCGGTTACATTCCGAACCCGGAAGCTAAGCCTTTCAGCGCCGATGGTACTGCAGGGGGGACCCTGTGGGAGAGTAGGACGCCGCCGAACACTTGCCCTTTTAGCTCAGTCGGTAGAGCGTCTCCATGGTAAGGAGAAGGTCAACGGTTCGATTCCGTTAAAGGGCTCCAAGTAAGAAGGCCCCCGCCTTGTGGCGGGGGCCTTTTTGCGTTCCCTGGAACAGGCGGACAAGCCGGCGATCCCCGCACGGGGGATCGCCGGCATCGTCAGCGGTCGTCCGGCTCCCGCAGGCGCATCGCCAGGATGGCCATGTCGTCCGAGGCCGGGGCGTGGGCGAAGCGTTCCACCGCGCGGAGCACCCGGGAGGCCACCGCGCCGGCCGTCAGGCCCGTACAGGTCTTGAGGACCTCGGCCAGGCCGTCGTCGCCCAGCATGCGGGTGCCCTCGCGGCGTTCCGTCACGCCGTCCGTGACACAGAGGAGAACGTCGCCGGGGTCGAGCGTGACGGTCTGCTCGTACAGCTCCAGGTCGTCCATCACGCCGAGGAGCGGCTGGGGTTCGGCCGCGGGGCTGACGGTGCCGTCGGGGCGGAGGCGGAGCGGGAGGGGATGGCCGGCGCAGACGACCTTGAGGATCGCGGAGCCGTCCTCCTGGGGGTGCATCTCGCCGTACAGGAGGGTCAGGAAGCGGCTGCGGGCGCCCTCGTCGAGGATCGCCGCGTTCAGGCGTTCCAGGACGGCCGGGCCGCCGAAGCCCTCGCGGGCCAGCAGGCGCAGGGCGTGCCGGGCCAGGCCGGTGACCGCGGCGGCCTCCGGGCCCGTGCCGCAGACGTCGCCGATGGCGAAGCCGTACACGTCGTCCCTGATCGGGAAGACGTCGTAGAAGTCGCCGCCGACCTCGTTGCCCTCGCCGGCCGCCCGGTAGATGACGTCGACCTCGACGCCCGGGATCACCGGGAGGCCGGGCGGGAGGAGGCTGCGCTGGAGGGACTGGCTGATCGCCACGCGCTCGGAGTACAGGCGGGCGTTGTCCAGGGCCAGTGCGGCCCGGCGCGAGAGGTCCTCGGCGAGCTCCAGGATCTCCTGGCGGAAGTGGTCCTCGGAGGGCCTGCCGAGGGTCAGCATGCCGATGACCCGGTTGCGGGCGACCAGCGGCAGGACGACCGTCTCGCCGGCGACCGCGCTCGCGGTCGCCAGGGTGGTGTCGATGCCGGAGGACAGCGGGCTCGTGGGGTGGTCGAGGGCGCGGACCGAGGCGGACAGGGCCGCGCGGTGGGCGGCGTCGCCCGGCGCCGTCCAGACGCGGGCGCCGGGGGTCGGCACCGGGTCGGGCGGGGCGATGGAGGAGAGCAGCTCCTTGAGGCCGTCGATGCGGTCCTCGTCCTCGTGGAGCACGTACGAGAGGTACGGGTCGGAGGCCTGGTCGGCGATAGTGTAGACGGCGCACCAGGTGGCGAGGGTCGGGACGGTCATCTGGGCCATCAGGGCCAGCGTCTGGTCGCGGTCGAGGGTGCCGGCGAGGAGGTCGGAGGCCTCGACGAGGAAGCTGAGGGAGCCGCGGCGCAGGCGCTCCAGTTCGCCGAGGCGGGCGGATTCCACGGCCAGGGCGATGCGGTCGGCGGCGAACTGGAGGCGGAGTGCCTCTTCGTTGGAGTAGCGGTTCGCGCTCTCGGCGGCGACGCCGAGGGAGCCGGTGAGCCGGCCCTCGACCTTGAGGGGGACGGTGACCACCGAGCGCATGCCGGTGCCTTCGAGGAGGGGGACGGCTCCGTGGACGGCCGCCAGGTCCTCGTGGACGGCCGGCATGCGGGCGGAGCCGTAGCGGCTGGCGCCGGTCTCCACGGGGACGCGGGCGAAGCGCTGGCGGGCGGCCGGGAGGCCGGTGGTCGCGCGTACCTCCAGTTCCGTCTCGTCGTCGGTGGCGAGGAGCAGGAAGGCGGCGTCGCCGTCGAGCATGTCGCGGGCGCGCTCGACGGTGCGCTGGAGGAGGCCGTCGAGGTCGTCGGGGGCCGGGGTGCCGATGAAGACCTCGAAGGGGTCCGCGGCGCGGCTCTCGGCGCCCGGCTCGGCCGCGGGGCGCTGCGGGGTCTGGAGGACGGCCCGCTCGTGCTCGCGGACGAGGAGACAGACGGTGGAGGGTTCGCCCTGGGCGTCGCGGACCCGGAGGTGCGAGGCGTAGACGGGGATGACGCGGCCGTCGGCGCAGCGGATGCCGTAGCTGCCCTCCCAGCGGGAGAGGCGGAGGGCCTCGGCGAGGCCGGTGCCGATGCCGGGGGTGTGCGGCCAGGCGGCGAGGTCGCTGAGGGGTTTGCCGGTGACGTGCTCGGCGGCGTACCCGAAGAGTTCCTCGGCGTGCTGGTTCCAGGCGGTGACGGCTCCGTCACGGTCGATCTGGGCGACGGCGACGCGGACGCGGCTGTCGGTGACGGGGAGGAGCGCGTCGGGGATGACGGGGCCCGCGGAGCGGGTGCCGACCGGGCGCTGGGGGAGGTCGAGGTGGAACCAGACGTGCTTGCGGGTGGGGGAGTAGTCGACGCCCCAGCGGTGGGCGAGGGCGGCGCAGAGCAGCAGGCCCCGGCCGTTCTCGCGGTCGGGGTTGCCGAAGGTGCGGCCGCTCTGGACGGGGATCTCGCGCTCGGGATAGCGGTCGGCGACCTCGACGCGGATGCTGTCGTCGGAGCGGAGGCAGAGGACGTCCGCCGCGGTGCCGGCGTGGATGACGGCGTTGGTGACGAGTTCGCTGGTGAGGACGACGGCGTCGTCGACGAGTTCGGGGTGCCCCCAGCCCTGGAGGGTGTCCCGGACGAAGGCGCGGGCGGCCGCGACGGACCGCCCGACGGGCTCGAAGCTGGCAGTCGCCCGCGCGGTGATCACAGCACTCCTCATACGCGTCTCGACGCCCGGCTCTGCCATGCTCGGTCTGTCCCTCCCCGCTGCCCGGTGGTCGTTCGCGCACCACACCGCCCCCGCCGGGCGGACCGGGGTGGTTGGACAGCCGGTAGCCAGGTTACTTACCTTCACCGTCCACGCGGGTGCCGGTCACCGTTGATTCCGTCCCCAGGGGGTAGGGACGCTGTGCGAAGCTGCCGAACTGTTATCGCCTGGTTGGGTGGCGGTGAAACACTGGGCAGGCTACCGGCGTGAGTCGGAGCGGTACGGTCGACCCCTTTCGGGAGGGACACGGTGGAACCTGGCACGGCGGCGCGACGCGGCGGAGGCGGCGGTACGCGCGCGAGGGGCGGGCGTTCCCGTGGGGGGACGGTACAGGTGGACGCGGCGGCGCTCGAGCGCTTGCTGGGCGCGCTGGTGTCGATGCGGGACGGGAACCTCCGCAGGCGGTTGACGGTGTCCGGCGACGGGGTCATGGCGGAGATCTCCGCCGTGTTCAACGAGGTCGCGGACCGGCAGATGCACCTGACGGGGGAGCTGTCGCGGGTCCGCCGGGTGGTGGGCCGGGAGGGCAAGCTGTCCGAGCGGCTGGAGGCGGGCGCCAGTGAGGGGGCGTGGGCGGCGGCGATCGAGGCCGCGAACGCCCTCGTCGACGATCTGGCGCGGCCGGTGTCCGAGGTGGGCCGGGTGCTCTCGGCGGTCGCCGAGGGTGATCTGGACCAGCGGATGGACCTGCGTTCGGAGGGTGCCGACGGGGCGGTGCGGCCGCTTCGCGGGGAGTTCCTGAAGGTCGCGCGTACCGCGAACAACCTGGTCGACCAGCTGTCGGTGTTCGCCTCCGAGGTGACCCGGGTGGCGGTCGAGGTGGGGACGGACGGCAAGCTGGGCGGGCAGGCCCAGGTGCGCGGGGTGTCGGGTTCGTGGAAGGACCTCACGGATTCGGTCAACACGATGGCGAACCGGCTGACGGCCCAGGTGCGGGACATCGCGCTGGTGACGACGGCGGTCGCGGACGGTGACCTGTCGCAGAAGGTCACGGCGAACGTGGCCGGCGAGATGCTGGAGCTGAAGAACACCGTCAACCGGATGGTGGACCAGCTGTCGTCGTTCTCCTCCGAGGTGACCCGGGTCGCCCGCGAGGTGGGCACGGAGGGCGAGCTGGGCGGTCAGGCCGAGGTGGCCGGGGTCGCGGGTGTGTGGAAGGACCTCACGGACTCCGTCAACACCATGGCCGGCAATCTGACCAACCAGGTGCGGGGCATCGCCGAGGTGACCACGGCGGTCGCCAACGGTGACCTGTCGCAGAAGGTGCGGGTGTCGGCGCGCGGGGAGATCGCGCAGCTGGCGGACACCATCAACCAGATGACGAAGACGCTGCGGATCTTCGCCGACGAGGTGACCCGGGTGTCGGGCGAGGTCGGCGCGGAGGGCCTGCTCGGCGGTCAGGCGCAGGTGCCGGGTGCGGCGGGCACGTGGAAGGACCTCACGGACTCGGTCAACACCGTCTTCCGGAACATCACGACGCAGGTGCGGGACATCGCGCAGGTGACCACGGCGGTGGCCAACGGTGATCTGTCGCAGAAGGTCACGGTGGACGTGGCCGGCGAGATGCTGGAGCTGAAGAACACCGTCAACACGATGGTCGACCAGCTGTCGGCCTTCGGTTCCGAGGTGACCCGGGTGGCCCGGGAGGTCGGCGTCGAGGGTCTGCTCGGCGGGCAGGCCGAGGTGCCCGGTGCGGCGGGGACGTGGAAGGACCTCACCGACTCGGTGAACACGGCCTTCCGGAACCTGACCGGTCAGGTGCGGGACATCGCGCAGGTCACGACGGCGGTGGCCAACGGTGATCTGTCGCAGAAGGTCACGGTGGACGTGGCCGGCGAGATGCTGGAGCTGAAGAACACCGTCAACACGATGGTGTCGCAGCTCTCGTCGTTCGCGGACCAGGTGACCCGGATGGCCCGGGACGTGGGCACGGAGGGCCGGCTGGGCGGTCAGGCGCGGGTGGACGGCGTCTCGGGGCGCTGGCGGGAGCTCACCGACTCGGTGAACTTCATGGCCGGCAACCTGACCTCGCAGGTGCGGCAGATCGCGCAGGTGACGACGGCGGTGGCCAGCGGTGACCTGTCGCAGAAGATCGACGTCGACGCCCGGGGCGAGATCCTGGAGCTGAAGAACACCATCAACACGATGGTCGACCAGCTCTCGGCGTTCGCGGAGCAGGTGACCCGGGTGGCCCGTGAGGTGGGCACGGACGGGCGGCTCGGCGGTCAGGCGCAGGTGCCGGGTGTGGCCGGTGTGTGGCGTGACCTGACGGACTCGGTGAACGGCATGGCCGGGAACCTGACCACCCAGGTCCGTAACATCGCGCAGGTCGCCACGGCGGTCGCGCGCGGTGACCTGTCGCAGAAGATCGACGTGGACGCCCGGGGCGAGATCCTGGAGCTGAAGAACACCCTCAACACGATGGTGGACCAGCTGTCGAACTTCGCCGAGCAGGTGACCCGGGTGGCCCGCGAGGTGGGTACCGAGGGCATCCTGGGCGGTCAGGCCGAGGTGCAGGGGGTCTCCGGCACCTGGAAGGACCTCACCCAGTCGGTGAACTTCATGGCGAACAACCTCACCATCCAGGTGCGGAACATCGCCGAGGTCACGACGGCGGTCGCCAAGGGCGATCTGTCGAAGAAGATCACCGTCGACGCCCGGGGCGAGATCCTGGAGCTGGTCACGACCGTCAACACGATGGTCGACCAGCTGTCGAACTTCGCGGACGAGGTCACGCGCGTGGCCCGCGAGGTGGGCACCGAGGGCATCCTCGGCGGTCAGGCGCGGGTGCGCGGGGTCACCGGCACGTGGAAGGACCTCAGCGACAACGTCAACCTGATGGCCAACAACCTGACCAGTCAGGTGCGGAACATCTCGCGGGTGTCGGCGGCGGTCGCCAACGGCGACCTGACGAAGAAGGTGACGGTCGAGGCGCGGGGCGAGGTCGCCGAGCTCGCCGAGACCGTCAACACGATGGTGACGACCCTGTCGTCCTTCGCGGACGAGGTCACGCGCGTGGCGCGTGAGGTGGGCACGGAGGGCGAACTGGGCGGTCAGGCCCGGGTGCCGGGCGTCTCGGGCACCTGGAAGGACCTCACCGAGTCGGTGAACTCGATGGCCGACAACCTCACCGGTCAGGTGCGGCAGATCGCCGCCGTCACCACCGCCATCGCCAAGGGCGACCTCACCAAGAAGATCGACATCGACGCGCGCGGTGAGATCCAGGAGCTGAAGAACACCATCAACACGATGGTCGACCAGCTGTCGAACTTCGCGGAGGAAGTCACGCGCGTGGCCCGCGAGGTGGGCACCGACGGGCAGCTCGGCGGACAGGCCCGGGTCCGGGACGTGGAGGGCACCTGGAGCGACCTCACCGAGTCCGTGAACGAGATGGCAGGGAACCTGACCCGGCAGGTGCGGGCGATCGCCGCGGTCGCCACCGCGGTGACCCGCGGTGACCTGAACGTGAAGATCGACGGTGTGGACGCGGCCGGTGAGATCCAGGCCCTCCAGGACAACATCAACACGATGATCGCCAACCTGCGGGACACCACCCTCGCCAACGACGAGCAGGACTGGCTGAAGAGCAACCTGGCCCGTATCTCCGGTCTCATGCAGGGCCGGCGGGACCTCGACGACGTGGCCTCGCTCATCATGAGCGAGCTGACGCCGGTGGTCTCGGCCCAGCACGGTGCCTTCTTCGTGGCGATGCCGACCGGCTCCGCGAACAGCGACGCCGAACTCGTCGGTGAGGGGGACGGCTCGTACGAGCTGCGGATGCGCGGGAGTTACGGATACTCCGCCGGCTCCATGCCGACCTCGTTCCGGCCGGGCGAGACCCTCATCGGGACGGCGGCCGAGGAGAAGCGGACCATCCAGCTCAACGCCCCTCCCGGCTACCTCAAGATCTCCTCCGGGCTCGGCGAGGCCTCGCCCGCGCATGTGATCGTCCTTCCCGTCCTGTTCGAGGGGAAGGTCCTCGGGGTGATCGAGCTGGCCTCCTTCCAGCCGTTCACGCAGATCCAGCGGGACTTCCTCAACCAGATCGCCGAACTGATCGCCACGACCGTCAACACCATCAGCGTCAACACCAAGACCGAGGTGCTGCTCCAGCAGTCGCAGGAGCTGACCGAGCAGCTGAAGGAGCGCTCGGCGGAGCTGGAGCACCGGCAGAAGGAGCTCCAGGGGTCCAACCTGGAGCTGGAGGAGAAGGCCGAGCTGCTCGCCCGGCAGAACCGTGACATCGAGGTCAAGAACACCGAGATCGAGGAGGCCCGGCAGGTGCTGGAGGAGCGGGCCGAACAGCTCGCCGTCTCCATGCGGTACAAGTCCGAGTTCCTCGCCAACATGTCGCACGAGCTGCGGACGCCGCTCAACTCGCTGCTGATCCTGGCGAAGTTGCTCGCGGACAACGCCGAGACCAATCTGACGCCGAAGCAGGTCGAGTTCGCCGAGACCATCCACGGCGCCGGCTCCGATCTGCTCCAGCTGATCAACGACATCCTCGACCTGTCCAAGGTCGAGGCGGGCAAGATGGACGTCTCGCCGACCCGGATCGCGCTCGTCCAGCTGGTCGACTACGTGGAGGCGACCTTCCGGCCGCTGACGGCGGAGAAGGGGCTCGACTTCTCGGTGCGGGTCTCGCCGGAGCTGCCGGCCACCCTGCACACCGACGAGCAGCGGCTGCTGCAGGTGCTGCGCAACCTCCTGTCCAACGCGGTGAAGTTCACCGACACGGGCGCGGTGGAGCTGGTGATCAGGCCGGCCGGGGCGGACGTGCCGCAGTCGATCCGCGAGCAGCTCCTTGAGGCCGGTTCGCTGCGCGACCCGGAGGCCGATCTGATCGCGTTCTCGGTCACCGACACCGGGATCGGGATCGCCGCGAGCAAGATGCGGGTGATCTTCGAGGCGTTCAAGCAGGCCGACGGCACGACCAGCCGCAAGTACGGCGGTACGGGGCTGGGGCTCTCGATCAGCCGGGAGATCGCGCGGCTGCTCGGCGGCGAGATCTTCGCGGCGAGCGAGCCGGGCCGCGGTTCGACGTTCACGCTGTACCTGCCGCTGAGTCCGACCGAGCTGCCGTCGGGCGGTTACGGGCAGGGCCCGCAGGACGCCGAGGACACGCAGCAGGGCGAGGAGGAAGGGTTCGCCGGGGCCGTCCATCCGTTCCCGCACTTCCCGCCGCCGCCCGTGCGGACGGAGGCGCGGTCCGGGGCCGCGGCACTGTTCCGGCACCGGCGGAAGGCCGCCGCGGAGGCGACCGGGGCGCGCAGCGGGGTGCCGGGGCAGGCCGACAAGGAGGCCGTGGCCGAGCGGGCGGAGCAGGAGGTGGAGGCGGAGCCGCGCCGGACGTTCGGTTTCTCGGGCGAGAAGGTGCTGATCGTCGACGACGACATCCGTAACGTCTTCGCGCTGACCAGCGTCCTGGAGCAGCACGGTCTCGCGGTGCTGTACGCGGAGAACGGGCGGGAGGGCATCGAAGTCCTGGAGCAGCACGACGATGTGACGATCGTCCTGATGGACATCATGATGCCGGAGATGGACGGATACGCGACGACGACGGCGATCCGGCGCATGCCGCAGTTCGCGGGGCTGCCGATCATCGCGCTGACGGCGAAGGCGATGAAGGGCGACCGGGAGAAGGCGATCGAGTCGGGCGCCTCGGACTATGTGACCAAGCCGGTCGATCCCGATCATCTGCTGTCGGTCATGGAGGAGTGGATGCGCGGGGCGTGACGCGCTCCGGGGCCCGTGGGGCGGGGGCGACTCCGCCGCACGGGCCCCGGGCGGGGTCCGGCGCGGCTCCCGGACTCCGCTGACGGACTGTTGCCAGAAGGGTGTGAGGGGCCGGGATACGGGGAACCTTCTGGTCTCCCACCGCGTTTCCGGTACGTGCACAGTGACATCGCGGTGACAGGGTGTGGCGACGGGCGGGGTGCGGCTACGATGACCGGCACAAGGACGGACGGCGTTAGGGAGTCGTCTTCTGGGGCGGCGCCCGGTGCTTCCCCCGGTTCGGGGAGCCGGGGAGAGCCGTTGCCGGGGCGAGGAGGACGGGGCATGGTGCAGAAGGCCAAGATCCTCCTGGTCGATGACCGGCCGGAGAATCTGCTGGCGCTGGAGGCCATTCTCTCCGCGCTCGATCAGACGCTGGTACGGGCATCGTCCGGGGAGGAAGCGCTCAAGGCGCTGTTGACGGACGACTTCGCGGTCATCCTGCTCGACGTCCAGATGCCGGGGATGGACGGTTTCGAGACCGCCGCCCACATCAAGCGGCGGGAGCGGACCCGGGACATCCCGATCATCTTCCTCACCGCCATCAATCACGGCCCCCACCACACGTTCCGTGGGTACGCGGCCGGGGCGGTCGACTACATCTCGAAGCCGTTCGACCCGTGGGTGCTGCGCGCCAAGGTCTCGGTCTTCGTCGAGCTGTACATGAAGAACTGCAAGCTGCGCGAGCAGGCCGCCCTGCTGCGGCTGCAGTTGGAGGGCGGCGGCGAGGGCGGTCACGGCAAGGAGGCCGCCGGTCTGCTCGCCGAGCTCTCCGCACGGCTCGCGGCGGTCGAGGAGCAGGCCGAGGCGCTGTCGAAGCAGCTCGACGACGACTCCGCCGACGCGGCGGCCGTCGCCACCGCCGCGCATCTGGAGCGGAAGCTCACCGGGCTGCGCAGGGCGCTGGACGCGCTGGAGCCGGGCACCGGCGCCGCGCCGACGCTGCCGGCCCAGAGCTGACGCTCCGTCACGGATCGTTTCGGCGCACGCCGTCCGGTGTGAGGCGGCGTCAGCGTCGCGCCGCGGCAAGGACGACACGAACGGGTGAGGCGGACAGCTCGTCCCCACACCGGTAACCTCGGCATCATGGCTTCACGTACGTCCGGCAAGGGTTCCCAGGGCACGGCGGGCACCGCAAAGCCGCGCGCCGGCCGTACGACGGGCGCCGCGAAGAAAGCGGCACCCGCGAAGTCCCCGGCCAAACCGCCCGCGAAGAAGGCGCCGGCCAAGAAGGCCGCGCCCGCCAAGCGCGCGCCCGCGCGGAAGACGGCGGCGAAGAAGGCGGCGCCCCGTCCCGCACCGTCCCCCACCGGGGGGATCTACCGGCTCGCGCGCGGGGCCTGGCTCGGTGTCGCCCACGCGGTGGGGGCGATGTTCCGGGGGATAGGGCGCGGCGCCAAGGGCCTCGACCCGGCCCACCGCAAGGACGGGCTCGCGCTGCTCCTGCTCGGCCTCTCGCTGATCGTCGCCGCGGGCACCTGGTCCAACCTCCGCGGCCCGGTCGGTGACCTGGTCGAGATGCTGGTGACCGGGTCCTTCGGCCGGCTCGACCTGCTGGTCCCGCTGCTGCTCGGCTCGATCGCGGTGCGGCTCATCCTCTACCCGGAGAAGCCCGAGGCCAACGGCCGGATCAGCATCGGCCTCTCCGCGCTCGTCATCGGCATCCTGGGCCAGGTCCACATCGCCTGCGGCTCCCCGGGCCGCGGCGACGGCAGCGAGGCCATGCAGGACGCCGGCGGTCTGATCGGCTGGGCCGCGTCCCAGCCCCTCGTCTTCATGATGGGCGAGGTCCTCGCCGTCCCCATGCTGGTGCTGCTCACGCTCTTCGGGCTGCTCGTCGTCACCGCCACCCCGGTCAACGCGATCCCGCAGCGGCTGCGCATCCTCGGCGCCCGCCTCGGCATCGTCGAGCCGGCCTACGACCCCGCGGAGACCGAGGGGTACGGGGGGCGCGCCGAGGGCCGCGAGGAGTACGACGAGGAGTGGCGCGACGCCCGGCCGCAGTCCCGGCCCGCGCGGCGCCGCGGCCCCGCGGAGCCGTACGACGTGGACCGGGCCGAGGCCGAGATGCTGGAGCGGCGCAGCCGACTGGCCCGCCGCCCCGCTCCGGAGCCGGCCTTCGACCACGGCCTCGACCCCGTCGACGTCGCCGCCGCGGCGGCCGCCGCGCTCGACGGGGCGGTGCTCAACGGCATGCCGCCGTCGCCGATCGTCGCCGATCTGACCAGGGACGTCACCGCCGACCGCAAGGCCGCCGTGGACGCCGCCGCGAGGGCCGCCGCCGAGGCCGCCGAAACGGCGGCACCGGCCGCGCCCGTGCCGCCCGCCCGAGGCGGGGACCAGCGGCCCGGCGGAGGCGTACCGGATCTGACCAAGCCGGCGCCCGAGCCGACCGATCTGCCGCCCCGGGCCGAGCAGCTCCAGCTGTCCGGCGACATCACGTACGCGCTGCCGTCGCTCGACCTCCTGGAGCGGGGCGGGCCCGGCAAGACGCGCAGCGCCGCCAACGACGCCGTGGTGGACTCGCTGTCGAACGTCTTCACCGAGTTCAAGGTCGACGCGGCCGTCACCGGCTTCACCCGGGGGCCGACGGTCACCCGCTACGAGGTCGAGCTCGGGCCCGCCGTGAAGGTCGAGAAGATCACGGCCCTCACCAAGAACATCGCGTACGCCGTGGCCTCCCCGGACGTCCGGATCATCTCGCCGATCCCCGGCAAGTCCGCCGTCGGCATCGAGATCCCGAACAGCGACCGGGAGATGGTCAACCTCGGCGACGTGCTGCGTCTCGCCGCCGCGGCCGAGGACGACCACCCGATGCTGGTGGCGCTCGGCAAGAACGTCGAGGGCGGCTACGAGATGGCCAACCTGGCGAAGATGCCGCACGTCCTGGTGGCCGGTGCGACCGGCTCCGGAAAGTCCTCGTGCATCAACTGCCTGATCACTTCGATCATGATAAGGGCGACCCCCGAGGACGTCCGGATGGTCCTCGTCGACCCCAAGCGGGTCGAGCTCACCGCGTACGAGGGCATCCCGCACCTGATCACCCCGATCATCACCAACCCCAAGCGGGCCGCCGAGGCCCTGCAGTGGGTGGTGAAGGAGATGGACCTCCGGTACGACGACCTGGCGGCCTTCGGCTACCGGCACATCGACGACTTCAACCAGGCGATCAGGGACGGCAAGATCCAGCTGCCCGAGGGCAGCGAGCGGGAGCTCAAGACCTACCCGTACCTGCTCGTCATCGTCGACGAGCTCGCCGACCTGATGATGGTCGCGCCCCGGGACGTCGAGGACTCGATCGTCCGCATCACCCAGTTGGCCCGCGCCGCCGGCATCCACCTGGTGCTCGCCACCCAGCGGCCGTCCGTGGACGTCGTCACCGGCCTCATCAAGGCCAACGTGCCGTCCCGGCTCGCCTTCGCCACCTCCTCGCTCGCCGACAGCCGGGTCATCCTCGACCAGCCCGGCGCCGAGAAGCTCATCGGAAAGGGTGACGGACTGTTCCTGCCGATGGGCGCCAACAAGCCCGTCCGCATGCAGGGCGCCTTCGTCACCGAGCACGAGGTCGCGGCCGTCGTGCAGCACTGCAAGGACCAGATGACCCCGGTCTTCCGGGACGACGTCACCGTCGGCACCAAGCAGAAGAAGGAGATCGACGAGGACATCGGCGACGACCTCGACCTGCTGTGCCAGGCCGCCGAACTGGTCGTCTCCACGCAGTTCGGCTCCACGTCGATGCTCCAGCGCAAGCTGCGCGTCGGCTTCGCGAAGGCCGGCCGGTTGATGGACCTCATGGAGTCGCGGAACATCGTCGGACCCAGCGAGGGCTCCAAGGCGCGGGACGTGCTGATCAAGCCCGACGAGCTGGACGACGTGCTCGCCGTGATCCGGGGGGAGTCGGGGGCCTAGCGCCGACCGCCCCGGGGTGCCCCGGGGCCGTTCGGCGTAGTGCGCCGGAGGCGGGGTACGCGATCGAGACCGGGCCGAGACTCACTCGTAAGGGAACGGAGGGCAACCGTTTCCCCTGGCCGTACGTCAAGTTGGACGGAGGGACAGAAGGATGTCCCAGCCTCATGGCGTACAAACAGCACCCGCCCGGTTGCCCCACCCTTTCGTACCACCCATAGACTGAACGTCCAGCAGGTGGCTACACGCTCGAAAGGCGCTCTCGTGTCCATCGGCAACTCCCCCGAAGACGACCGGATCTCCCCGGCAGACGACCGGGACTCGATCGGTCGCGCTCTCCAGCAGACCCGCATCGCCGCCGGTCTCACCGTCGAAGAGGTCAGTGCCTCCACCCGTGTCCGGATCCCGATCGTGCACGCGATCGAGGAGGACGACTTCTCGCGCTGCGGCGGAGACGTCTACGCCCGCGGGCACATCCGCACCCTCGCGCGCGCCGTCGGCCTCGATCCGGCCCCGTTGATCGAGCAGTACGACGCCGAGCACGGTGGCCGTCCCGCGCCCACCCCCGCCGCCCCGCTGTTCGAGGCGGAACGCATCCGCCCCGAGCCGCGCCGGCCCAACTGGACCGCCGCGATGGTCGCGGCCATCGTCGCCGTCGTCGGTTTCGTCGGCTTCACGATGTTCGACGGCAACGACGCCCCCAAGGGCAGCACCGTCGCCGACGGCCCGGCGCCGGCGCCCGAGAAGGCGTCCTCGGCCGCCAAGCCCAAGCCCGTCAAGCCCGCGCCCAAGCCCTCCGAGAGCGCGATCGCCGCCGTCCCGCAGGACAAGGTGACCGTGAAGATGACCGCCACCGACGGCAAGAGCTGGATCTCGGCCAAGGCCGCCGACGGCAAGCTGCTCTTCGACGGGCTGCTCCTCAACGGCGAGTCCAAGACCTTCCAGGACGACGAGCGCATCGACCTGGTCCTCGGCAACGCCGGCGCGATCGAGCTCTACGTGAACGGCAAGAAGGTCGCCGACAAGTTCGAGTCCGGCCAGGTCGAGCGGCTCACCTACACCAAGGGCGACCCCGAGGCCGGCTGAGCCGCCCCGCCGGGCCCGTGATGTGACCTCTGTCGCGCAGGTGAACCCTGCGCGACGGGGGAACGGCCGGGACGAAGTAGTCTTGAGTCCATGCCCGAACGCCGTACCGTCGCCCTTGTCACTCTTGGCTGCGCCCGTAACGAGGTGGACTCGGAGGAGCTCGCAGGCCGCTTGGCAGCGGACGGCTGGGAGCTCGTCGAGAACGCCGAGGACGCGGATGTCGCCGTCGTCAACACCTGTGGATTCGTCGAAGCCGCCAAGAAGGACTCCGTCGACGCCCTCCTCGAAGCCAATGACCTGAAGGACCACGGCCGCACCCAGGCCGTGGTCGCCGTCGGCTGTATGGCCGAGCGCTACGGCAAGGAGCTCGCCGAAGCCCTCCCGGAGGCCGACGGCGTCCTCGGCTTCGACGACTACTCCGACATCTCCAACCGCCTCCAGACCATCCTCAGCGGTGGCAGTGTCGAGGCGCACACCCCGCGTGACCGGCGCAAGCTGCTGCCGCTCTCGCCCGTCGAGCGCCAGGAGGCCGCCGCCGCGGTGGCCCTCCCCGGCCACGGCGACGCGGCCGAGGCGCCCGCCGAGGCCCCGGCGGACCTCCCCGAGGGCATCGCGCCCGCCTCAGGGCCCCGCGCGCCGCTCCGCCGCCGCCTGGACACCAGCCCCGTCGCCTCCGTGAAGCTCGCCTCCGGCTGCGACCGCCGCTGCTCCTTCTGCGCCATCCCCTCCTTCCGCGGCTCCTTCGTCTCGCGCCGTCCCTCGGACGTGCTGAACGAGACCCGCTGGCTCGCCGAGCAGGGCGTGAAGGAGGTCATGCTGGTCTCCGAGAACAACACCTCGTACGGCAAGGACCTCGGTGACATCCGGCTCCTGGAGAGCCTGCTGCCCGAGCTGGCCGCCGTCGACGGCATCGAGCGCGTCCGCGTCAGCTACCTCCAACCCGCCGAGATGCGCCCCGGCCTGATCGACGTCCTCACGTCGACCGAGAAGGTCGTGCCGTACTTCGACCTGTCCTTCCAGCACAGCGCCCCCGACGTGCTGCGGGCCATGCGCCGCTTCGGCGACACGGACCGCTTCCTTGAGCTCCTCGCGAGCATCCGCGAGAAGGCCCCCACGGCCGGCGCCCGCTCCAACTTCATCGTCGGCTTCCCCGGCGAGACCGAGGCCGACTTCGCCGAGCTGGAACGCTTCATCACCCACGCGCGGCTCGACGCGATCGGCGTCTTCGGCTACTCCGACGAGGACGGCACCGAGGCCGCCGGCTACGAGCACAAGCTCGACCAGGAGGTCGTCGACGCCCGGCTCGCCCACCTCTCCCGGCTCGCCGAGGAGCTCACCGCGCAGCGCGCGGAGGAGCGGATCGGAGAGACCCTGGAGGTACTGGTCGAGTCCGTGGACGACGAGGACGGTGTGATCGGCCGCGCGGCCCACCAGGCGCCCGAGACCGACGGCCAGGTGGTCCTCACCACGGCCGGTGGCGCGAGCCCCGACCTGGCCCCGGGCCGTATGGTCGTGGCGAAGGTCGTCGGCACGGAAGGCGTCGACCTGGTGGCCGAGTGTCTTTTCGAGGAGGCAGGCAGATGACCGGAGTCCCGGCATCCGCGACGGGCGGGACCGGTAGGCCGGCGCCCCGCGGCAAGCTGGGCACGGCGGCCGTCAACCAGGCCAGCCTGTGGAACATCGCCAACATCCTGACCATGATCCGGCTCGTGCTCGTGCCGGGCTTCGTCCTGCTGCTCCTCCAGGACGGCGGTCACGACCCCGCCTGGCGCGCCTGGGCCTGGGCGGCCTTCGCCGTCGCCATGATCACGGACGTCTTCGACGGGCACCTCGCCCGGACGTACAACCTGGTCACGGACTTCGGAAAGATCGCCGACCCGATCGCCGACAAGGCGATCATGGCCGCCGGACTGATCTCGCTGTCCTCGCTCGGGGACCTGCCCTGGTGGGTGACCGGGGTCATCCTGGCCCGGGAACTGGGGATCACCCTGATGCGCTTCTGGGTGATCCGGCACGGGGTCATCCCGGCCAGCCGCGGCGGGAAGATGAAGACGCTCGCCCAGGGCACGGCCGTCGGCATGTACGTGCTGATGCTCACCGGCCCGCTGGCCACCCTGCGCTTCTGGGTGATGGCCGTGGCCGTGGTGCTGACGGTCGTCACCGGCCTGGACTACGTCCGGCAGGCCGTGGTGCTGCGCCGCAAGGGGCTCGCCGCCGAGCGGGCGGCCGCGGAGTCGGCGGCGGCGACGCGATGACCGAGGCCGCCCGGGTGCTGGCGCTGCTCGCGGAGCGTGGTCACACGCTCGCCGCTGCGGAGTCGCTCACGGGTGGTCTGGTGGCGGCGGAGCTCACCGGGGTGCCCGGCGCCTCGGCGGTCTTCCGCGGGTCGGTCACGGCCTACGCCACCACCCTCAAGCACGAGCTGCTCGGCGTCGACGCGAGCCTCCTCGCGGAGCGCGGGGCGGTGGATCCCGAGGTCGCGCTGCAGATGGCGGCGGGCGTACGGGATCGGCTCGGCGCCGACTGGGGGATCTCGACCACCGGGGTCGCCGGGCCCGATCCGCAGGACGGACAGGCCGTCGGCACCGTCTACGTGGCGGTCGCGGGACCCGTCGCGACCGGCGCCCGCGCCGGGAAAGTGGTCTCGTTGAGGTTGAACGGCGACCGCGCGGACATCCGTAGAGAGAGCGTCCGGAGCGTGCTGGAACTGCTCCACGAGGAACTCTCGGGAAATGCGCGGGCACAGGATACGGAACACAACGGGGGGAATTGATGTTTGCAGCCCTGAGTGAACACGACATCGCTCCCCGCACGGCCGCAGCGCGAGGCGGTACGGTGGGGCGTGAAGGATGCGGCTACGCGGTCCGAGGAGGGAGCCACCGATGATTCTGCTCCGTCGCCTGTTGGGTGACGTGCTGCGTCGGCAGCGCCAGCGCCAAGGCCGTACTCTGCGCGAAGTCTCCTCGTCCGCCCGAGTCTCGCTCGGCTATCTCTCCGAGGTGGAGCGGGGGCAGAAGGAGGCTTCCTCCGAGCTGCTCTCCGCGATCTGCGACGCGCTGGACGTACGGATGTCCGAGCTCATGCGTGAAGTGAGCGACGAGCTGTCACTGGCCGAACTGGCCGAGTCGGCGGCCGCGAGCGAACCGGTACCGACGCCGGTGCGCCCGATGCTCAATTCGGTGTCGGTGACGTCGGTGGGCGGTGTGCCCACCGGGCGGGTGACCATCAAGGCGCCCGCCGAAGCGGTGGACGTCGTCGCCGCCTGAGTCGTCACCGTGTGAAGCGAAGCGACACGGGTCAAGCCCCGGTCGGTGCCCCCTGCAGGGGCGCTGACCGGGGCTTTTCCCTGTCCGCCGATGTCGTTCCGCCTCGTCTGAGATGCCGGGTTCCGGCCGGGCTGCGATGGTGGGGGGAACGTACGACTGGGCCGAGTGCGCCGGGTTTGCCTCCGGTGCGCCCTCCCGCAGGGTGATCCTGCCGGTCTAGCGTCGACGGCAGGAGGCGGCCATGGTACGGCGACGGGTGCCGCTGGCGACGCTCGCGCTGGTCGCGATCGGGCTGGCGGCAGGTGGGCTCTGGTGGTGGGCGGTGCTGCGCCTGCTGCTCGTGCCGGGGGAGACCGGGCCGGTCGAGGGGGCGGTGGCCGCGGGCGGCTGGGGGCTGAGTCTGCTGCCGGTGCACGTGGCCGCCTCTTCGGGACGGCCGGGCGTGGTCGCCCGGCACGTCACCAGGGCATCGCGACGCCGCCGTTGGGGCGCAGGATCTGGCCTGTCGTGAACGCCGAGGCGTCGGACGCGAGGTGGAGGACCGCGTGCGCGATGTCCTCGGCCTCCCCGACCCGGCCCAGCGGTGAGTGACGGATCATCGCGGCCTCCGCCTGTTCCTGCGCGGCCGGTTCGTGGCGGTCCGTCATGGGGGTGCGGATCCAGCCCGGGGCGACCGCGTTGACCCGGATGCCGTACCGGCCCGCCTCGGCGGCCAGGGTCTTGGTGAGCTGGACGACGGCCGCCTTGGTGACGCTGTAGCAGAGGAGGCCGGGGCTCGCGGTGTCCATCGCGCCCGAGGCCATCGTGACGATCGAGCCGGGGACGCCGGCGTCGATCATCGAACGGGCCGCCTCCTGGCAGGCGTGGAGCACCCCCTTGAAGTTCACGGCGAGGAGACGGTCCAGGTCCTCGTCGCGGGTCTCCAGGACCGAGCTGGTGTGCATGATCCCGGCGACCGCGGCCATGACGTGGAGCGGGCCCGCCGCCCGGACCGCGCCGGCGAGGGCGGGGCGGTCGGTGACGTCCAGGGGGTGCGGGTGCGCGGTGCCGCCCGCGCGCGCGACGAGGTCGACCGTCTCCATGAGGCCGGGCTCGTCGCGGTCCGCGCCGTGCACGGTGGCGCCGGCCTGGGCGAGCAGGACCGCGGTCGCGCGGCCGATGCCGCTGGCGGCGCCGGTGACGAACGCGGTGCGGCCGGTGAGGTCGTACGCGGGGAGAGCCGTCATGTTCGGACCGTACGGGTGAATCTGACGGGTCGTCAATTGGTGGGGAGGTGCTGTTCCGTCTCGTCGCCGGGGCCGCGCTGGCAGCCCGGGCACCAGTACGTGACCCGGTCGCCGAGCTCCGCCTTGCGGATCCGGGCGCCGCAGCGGAGGCAGGAGCGCCCGGCGCGGCCGTAGACGTGCAGCGGGGTGCCGGGGCGGCGGGTGGTGGTGGTGCGCCGGTCCGGGCGGTCCTTGTTCGCGTCCAGGAGGCGGTGCGCGGTCGCCACCAGGCGGGCCGGGACGTCGGGGCCGAGGTCACCGACCGGGACCCAGGGCGTGACTCCGGCCAGGAAGGCCAGCTCCGACTTGTACACATTGCCGATGCCGGCCATGTTGCGCTGGTCGAGCAGGGCCTCGCCGAGTGACCGGGCGGGATCCGCGAGCAGCCTGCGGGTGGCCTCTTCCGCCTCCTCGGCGCCCCAGCCGGGGCCGAGGAGGTCCGGGCCGAGGTGGCCCACCGCGCCGGACTCGTCGGTGGTACGGATCAGCTCGAGGACCGGGAGACGGTAGCCGTACGCGGTGTGGTCGGCGTTTCCGAGGATGGCGCGGATCTGGTGGTCCGGGCCGCCGTGCGGGCGCTGCCCGGTGACGTACACCCGCCAGGCGCCGTCCATCCGGAGATGGGAGTGCAGGGTGAGGCCGCCCTCGATGCGGGCCAGCAGGTGCTTCCCCCGGGGTGTGACGTCGAGGACGGTCCGGCCGGTGAGGTCGGCGGTGGCGTACCGGGGGACCCGGAGGTCGGCGCGGGTCAGCGTCCGGCCGGCCAGAGCGGTGTGGAGCCGGTGCGCGGTCTGCCAGATGGTGTCTCCTTCGGGCATGCGTCCATCATGCCGGGTGGGTGTCGATGCCGGGCGGGGTCCGGCTCGGGGGCGGGGGCTCACGCGCGGAGGCGCAGGCCCCCGGGCGGGGTCCGGCTCAGGGGCGGGGCTCAGGCGCGGAGGCGCAGGCCCCCGGGCGGGGTCCGGCTCAGGGGCGGGGCTCAGGCGCGGAGGCGGAGGCCCCCGGGCGGGGTCCGGCTCGGGGGTGGGGGCTCAGGCGCGGAGGCGGAGGCCTCTGGGGGTGGCGACGAAACCGGCGGCCTCCAGCGGACGGGACAGGGCGGACGTCAGGGCCGTCGCGCCGTTGATCCGCTCCACCGTGACCGTGCCCAGCGTGCCTGCCCGGGCCGCCGCCGCCAGGGCCTCGGCCGCCGCGCCCAGCGCCGTATCGTCCGGCTCCTGCGGCCAGCACAGCAGCGTCTTGCCGCCGCGCTCCATGTAGAGCGTGAGCTCGCCGTCGACCAGGACCACCAGCGAGCCCGCCTTGCGGCCCGGCTTGTGCCCGGCGCCGGTCGGCGGCTCGGGCCAGGACAGGGCCGCCCCGTACGCGTTCGCCGGATCGGCCGCCGCCAGGACCACCGCCCGGGGGCCGGCCGCCGCCTCCGCGCCACGGTCGCGGGCGGTCGCCGCGGCCCGCAGCCGGTCCACCGCCCCGTCCATCGCGAACTGGGCCGCACCGAGACCCTCCACCACATAGCCGCGCCGGGCCTGCCCGCTGTCCTCGAAGGCCGCCAGGATGCGGTACGTGGCGGAGAAGCCGCCCTCCACGCCCTCGGCGGCCACCGCGCCCCGGGTGACCACGCCGTGCCGGTCCAGGAGGGTACGGGCCAGGGCATGCGCCCGGTGCGTTGGCTCGGGCTCCTGCGGGGGCAGCAGCGACCAGCGGCCCGAGACCGTGGGCGGGCCCGTGCGGGAGGCGGTGCGGGCGGCCGCCGTCAGCGTGCCGTACCGGCCGCGCGGGACCGTGCGGCGCGCCCGATGGGCGGTGGCGCCCGCCGTGCGGCCCGAACCGAGGAGCGAGCGCAGCGGGGCCAGGGTGTCGTTGGTGAGGCGGCCCGACCAGGCCAGGTCCCAGACGGCGTCCGCCAGCTGCGGATCGGTGGCGTCCGGGTGGGTGGTGGCCCGGATCTGGTCGGCGATCTGGCGGAAGAACAGTCCGTACCCGCCGGACAGGGCGGTGAGCACCGACTCGTGCAGGGCGGACAGCTCCAGCGGATGCGCCGGCGGGAGGAGCAGTGGCGCCGCGTCCGCGAGGTACAGCGAGACCCAGCCGTCCTTGCCCGGCAGCGACCCCGCCCCCGCCCACAGCACCTCGCCGGTGGTCGTCAGCTCGTCGAGGAGCCCCGGGGAGTAGTCACGGACCCGGGACGGCAGGATCAGCTTCTCCAGCGCCGACGCGGGCACCGGCGCTCCCTGGAGCTGCTCGATCGCTCGGGCCAGGCCGTCGATGCCGCGCAGGCTGTTGCTTCCCAGGTGCTGCCACTGCGGCAGGAAGGTGGCCAGCGCGGCCGGCGGCACCGGCTCCAGCTCGTGGCGCAGCGCCGCCAGGGAGCGGCGGCGCAGCCGGCGCAGGACCGTGGCGTCGCACCACTCCTGGCCGATGCCCGACGGATGGAACTCGCCCTGCACGACCCGGCCCGAGGCGGCGAGCCGCTGGAGGGCGCCGTCGGTGACGGCCGCGCCCAGGCCGAAACGGGAGGCGGCCGCGGAGGACGTGAAGGGCCCGTGGGTGCGCGCGAACCGCGCGAGGAGGTCGCCCAGCGGATCCTTCACGGGCTCCGTGAACGCCTCCGGCACGCCCACGGGCAGGGCCGTGCCCAGCGCGTCCCGGAGCCGGCCCGCGTCCTCGATCGCCGCCCAGTGGTCCCGGCCCCCGATCCGCACCCTGATGGCCCGGCGGGCCGTGCCCAGCTCCGGCGCCCAGCCCGGCTCGGCGCCCCGCTCGGCCAGCTCCGCCTCGGTGAGCGGGCCCAGCACCCGCAGCAGGTCGGCGACGCCCTCCACGTCCTTGACCCGCCGGTCGTCCGTCAGCCACTGGAGCTCCCGCTCCAGCTCGGTCAGGACGTCGGCGTCGAGCAGCTCGCGCAGCTCCGCCTGGCCGAGGAGCTCGGCCAGCAGCCGGGAGTCCAGCGACAGCGCGGCCGCCCGCCGCTCCGCGAGCGGGGAGTCGCCCTCGTACAGGAACTGCGCCACATAGCCGAAGAGCAGGGAGCGGGCGAAGGGGGACGGCTCGGGGGTGGTGACCTCGACCAGACGGACCCGGCGGGACTCGATGTCGCCCATCAGCTCGGTCAGGCCCGGGAGGTCGAAGACGTCCTGGAGGCACTCGCGGACGGCTTCCAGGACGATCGGGAACGAACCGAACTCGCTCGCCACCTGGAGGAGCTGGGCGGCACGCTGCCGCTGCTGCCACAGCGGCGTGCGCTTGCCGGGGTTGCGCTTCGGCAGCAGCAGGGCACGCGCCGCGCACTCGCGGAAGCGGGAGGCGAACAGCGCGGAACCGCCGACCTGGTCGGTGACGATCTGCCCGATCTCACCCTTGTCGAAGAGGGCGTCGGCCGCGCCCACGGGCGCCTTGTCCGCGTCGTACGTCGTGTCGAGATGGCGGCCGGGGTCGACCGGCTCGTGGTCGAGCAGGTCCAGGCCCATGTCCAGGCCCATCAGGTCCGCGTCCGGCAGCCGCAGCACGATGCCGTCGTCCGCGTGCATCACCTGGGCGTCCATGCCGTACCGCTCGGCGAGCCGCGCGCCGAGCGCCAGCGCCCAGGGGGCGTGCACCTGCGCCCCGAACGGGGAGTGGATCACGACCCGCCAGTCGCCGAGCTCGTCCCGGAACCGCTCGACCAGGATCGTCCGGTCGTCCGGCACATGGCCGCAGGCCTCGCGCTGCTCCTTGAGGTACGCCAGGACGTTCTCCGCGGCCCAGGCGTCCAGGCCGGCGGCGAGCAGCCGCAGCCGGGCGTCGTCGTCCGCGAGGGCGCCGACCTCGCGCAGGAACGCGCCCACCGCGCGGCCCAGTTCGAGCGGGCGGCCCAGCTGGTCGCCCTTCCAGAACGGCAGCCGGCCCGGCACCCCGGGCGCGGGGGACACCAGCACCCGGTCGCGGGTGATGTCCTCGATCCGCCAGGAGGTGGTGCCCAGGGTGAACACGTCGCCGACCCGCGACTCGTACACCATCTCCTCGTCGAGCTCGCCGACCCGGCCACCGCCCTTCTTCGGGTCCGAGCCCGCGAGGAACACCCCGAACAGGCCCCGGTCGGGGATCGTGCCGCCCGAGGTGACGGCGAGCCGCTGCGCGCCCGGCCGCCCGGTGACCGTCCCGGCCACCCGGTCCCAGACCACGCGCGGGCGCAGCTCGGCGAAGGCGTCCGAGGGATAGCGGCCCGCCAGCATGTCGAGCACGCCCGTGAACGCCGACTCGGGCAGCGAGGCGAACGGCGCCGCCCGGCGGACCAGGGCGAGGAGGTCGTCCACCTGCCAGGTGTCCAGCGAGACGATGGCGACCAGCTGCTGGGCGAGCACGTCCAGCGGATTGGCCGGGATCCGCATCGACTCGATCGCACCCGACCGCATCCGCTCGGTGACCACCGCCGCCTGCACGAGATCGCCCCGGTACTTGGGGAAGACCACGCCCGTCGACACCGCGCCCACCTGGTGCCCGGCGCGGCCCACCCGCTGCAGCCCCGAGGCGACCGAGGGCGGCGACTCGACCTGCACGACCAGGTCGACCGCGCCCATGTCGATGCCGAGCTCCAGGCTGGAGGTGGCCACCACGGCGGGCAGCCGGCCCGCCTTCAGGTCCTCCTCCACCAGGGCGCGCTGCTCCTTCGACACCGAGCCGTGGTGGGCGCGGGCGAGCACGGCGGGGGCGCCGTGCGCCGCCCCCGACTGGGCCATGATCTCGGCCGGCGGCGCCCCGTCGGGCAGCGGCTCGCCCGTCGCCCGCTCGTACGCGATCTCGTTGAGCCGGTTGCACAGACGCTCGGCGAGGCGCCGGGAGTTGGCGAAGACGATCGTGGAACGGTGGGACTGCACGAGGTCGGCGATCCGCTCCTCCACGTGGGGCCAGATCGACGGCTTGTCACCGCCGTCCTTGCCCTCGGAGGCGGGGGAGCCGCCCAGCTCGCCCATGTCCTCGACGGGGACGACGACGGAGAGGTCGAACTCCTTCCCCGACGGCGGCTGGACGATCTCCACGGCGCGCCCCGGCGACAGATAGCGGGCCACCTCGTCCACCGGCCGCACGGTCGCCGACAGGCCGATCCGGCGCGCGGGCCGCGGCAGCAGCTCGTCGAGCCGCTCCAGGGACAGGGCCAGGTGCGCGCCCCGCTTGGTGCCCGCCACCGCGTGCACCTCGTCCAGGATGACCGTCTCCACGCCCGCGAGGGCCTCACGGGTCGCCGAGGTCAGCATCAGGAACAGGGACTCGGGGGTGGTGATCAGGATGTCCGGCGGCCGGGTCGCGAGCGCCCGGCGCTCGGCCTGCGGGGTGTCGCCGGAGCGGATGCCGACCTTGATGTCCGGCTCGGGCAGCCCGAGCCGCACCGACTCCTGCCGGATGCCGGTCAGCGGCGAGCGCAGATTCCGCTCGACGTCCACCGCCAGGGCCTTCAGCGGCGACACGTACAGCACGCGGCAGCGCTTCTTCGGCTCGGCCGGCGGGGGCGCGGAGGCGAGCCGGTCCAGGGAGGCGAGGAACGCGGCCAGCGTCTTGCCCGAGCCCGTCGGCGCGACGACGAGGACGTCGGAGCCCGCGCCGATGGCGGTCCAGGCGCCCTCCTGCGCCGCCGTGGGCGCGGTGAAGGCACCGCTGAACCAACCACGGGTCGCGGGGGAGAACGATTCGAGCGCGGACCTGACCATGTCCCCCATCGTGCACCCCGCCACTGACAACCGCCCGGACCTGGGCACGACCGCTCGTGGCCGCTCCGGGGCCTGGCGCAGAATGGAGGCATGGCGAGCGGGGAGCGGGCACGGTACTGGCAGTACTCCGAGCTGCCCGGGGTCGACCTGCTGCACGCCCACTACGTCCGGAAGGCCTTCGCCCGGCACACCCACGAGAGCTTCGTCTTCGCCGCGATCACCGAGGGCGTCGAGGCCTTCCACTACCGTGACGAACTCGTCCACGCGAGCCCCGGCCAGATCGCCCTGGTCAACCCCGACACCCCGCACACCGGGCACGCGGGCGTGCCCGAGGGCTGGACGTACCGGACGATCTACCCCGACGCGGAGATCGTCCGGGCCATCGCCGCCGACACCCTCGCCCTGCGCGGCTCCGTCGGCTTCACCTCGCCCGTCGTCGACGACCCGCACGCCGCCCGGCTCGTCGTCGGCGTCCACCGGGCCGCCGAGGAGGGCAACGCGCTCGCCGCCGACAGCCTCCTGCGGCTGGTCACGGCCAGGATGCTGCGCAGCCACGGCGGCATCGTCAGCCCGCTGCCGCCCCGCTCGGCGGGCGCCCGCAACGCGGCACGCGCGCGTGCCGTCCTGGAGGACCGGATGGTCGAGCCGCCGACCCTCGAACGGCTCGCCGCCGACCTCGGCACCAGCCCCTTCGCCCTCCTCCGGGCCTTCCGGGACGCGTACGGGATGCCGCCGCACACCTGGCTGACCGACGCGCGCGTACGGCGGGCACGGCAGCTGCTCGACACGGGCACCCCGCCGGCGGAGGCGGCCGCGATCGTCGGCTTCACCGACCAGTCGCACCTCAACCGGCACTTCACCCGCAGCGTCGGGGTGCCGCCCGGCGCGTACCAGCGCGCGAGGTCAGGGGCGTAACGGCCCGCAAGAACGTACAAGACCGGGCCGGAAGGGCTGCCGTAGCGTCCCTGACGTGGCAGAACGAACAGCACCCCCCGTCATACGCGACAGCGCACCGCCCCAGGGCAAACCCGACGCCGCCGTCGTCCGCGACGCCCTCGGCG
The DNA here is from genome assembly GCF_008639165.1 of Streptomyces venezuelae ATCC 10712. Classification (NCBI taxonomy): domain Bacteria; kingdom Bacillati; phylum Actinomycetota; class Actinomycetes; order Kitasatosporales; family Streptomycetaceae; genus Streptomyces; species Streptomyces venezuelae. Next base: position 5,869,688 of record NZ_CP029197.1, read on the forward strand.
TCGGAGTCGCCGTCGGCCTCTCCGGCTTCGCCTTCGGCGTGACCTCCGCAGGCTCCGGCCTCAGCGTCCTCCAGACCTGCGTCCTCAGCCTGCTCGTCTTCACCGGCGCCTCGCAGTTCGCGCTGGTCGGCGCGCTCGCCGCCGGTGGCAACCCCTTCACGGCCGCCGCCGGCGCCTTCTTCCTCGGCACCCGCAACGCCTTCTACGGGCTGCGCCTCTCCCAGCTCCTCGCCGTACCGAAGGCCGTCAGGCCGTTCGCCGCGCACTGGGTGATCGACGAGACCACGGCGGTCGCCCTCGCCCAGCCGTCCCGCCGGGCCGCCCGGCTCGGCTTCACCGTCACCGGGCTCACGCTGTACGTCCTGTGGAACGCGACGACCCTGCTCGGCGCGCTCGGCGCCGAGGCGATCGGCGACACCGCGGCCTGGGGGCTCGACGCGGCCGGTCCCGCCGTCTTCCTCGCCCTGCTCGCGCCCATGCTGAAGACCGCGACCGAGCGGACCACCGCCGGGATCGCCGTCCTGCTCGGCCTCGGCCTGCTGCCCGTGCTGCCCGCCGGGGTGCCGGTTCTCGCGGCTGCCCTCGCCGCGCCGCTGGTGCTCTGGTTCCAGGGCCGCCGGATGGGCCCGGCCGCGGGAGCGGCGGACCCGTCCGGACGAGAGAAGGAGACCCGATGAACGTCTGGATCGCGATCGCCCTGACCGCCGCCGGGTGCTACCTCGTCAAGCTGCTCGGCCTGCTCGTCCCCGCCGGAGCGCTGGAGCGGCCGCTCGTCCAGCGGCTCGCCGCGCTGCTGCCGGTCGCGCTGCTCGCCGCGCTGACGGCGCAGCAGACGTTCGGCGCGGGCGACTCCGTCGTCCTGGACGCCCGGGCCGCCGGCCTCGCCGCGGCCGCCGTCGCGCTCGTCCTGCGAGCCCCGTTCCTGGTGGTCGTCGGCGCCGCCGTCGCCGTCACGGCGGGGGTACGCGCGCTGGGCTGGTGACCACGGGGAACGGGCGGGGCCGGTCGCAGGCCGGGAGTACAGCGAGCGCGGCCGCCGCCTCCCGGCCGTCAGTCGACCGGGCGGCCGTGGGCGCGGAGGGTGCGCAGTGCCTCCACCGTGACGAGCGGGCGGCCCTCCAGGGCCGAACCGGGGGCCCAGGCGCGCCAGCGGATCGGCCAGCCGCCGTCCTCCTCCTGGTCGGCCGCCAGCCGGTCGAGGGAGCGGGCCATCTCCTCCGCCGTGAACCAGCGGGCGGCCAGCGAGTCCGGCACGCGCGCGTAGTCGTGCGGGAAATGGCGTTCCCCCGGCGCGTACCCGTCCGCCACCGGATAGTCCTCCTCCCGGTCGGGGTCGAGCACGGCGAGCCGCTGCTCACGGACGAGGCGGCCGAGCCGGTCCGCGGCGGCCTCCGCACGCGCGCGGTCCGGGGCCCCGTCCAGGAAGGCGACCGCGGCCTGGATCTCGTACGGATGCGACTTCTCCAGCGACTCCACGGCCGACCAGCAGAACTCGGTGGCCCGGAAGAGCCACGCGTGCCACACCTGGTTGCGGTGCAGCACCCCGACCACCGGGCCGGTCGCGAGCAGCGCGCTCGGCGGGGCGTCGACGACCGGGACGAACGGCGCGGCCGGGTACCCGCGCTGGGACGGGTGGACCGCCGGGAGCGCGCCGTCGTGGGTGGACACCTCGGTGAGGTAGCGGCAGATCCGCTCCACGCGCAGCCCGCCGCAGCGCCCGATGGAGTCCAGCACCCGGAGCCCGTGCGCGGTGTGCAGGGGCTGGCTGACCGGCCCGCGCAGGTCGGGTTCGAGTGCGTGGCCGTAGCCGCCGTCCTCGTTGAGGTACGCCGAGAGGGCCGTCTCCACCTGATCCGCGCCGCCGCGCAGGAAGTGGTAGGCGAACCGGCGCTGTTCGAGGACACGGGCCGTCAGCCAGACGAAACGCTCGGCGCGGGCCACGGGGGTCGCGTGCGGTGAGGAGAGGGGTTTTTCGGCCATGCTCCGACCGTAGGGCGGAAAGTCGCGGTGACAAGGGCTACGGAGCGGGCTGCACTCTTGGGAGCGGGATACTGGTGTCATGCGGTTGACGATTTTCTGGGAGCGGATGGCGGACCACTTCGGTGCGTCCTACGCCGAGTCCTTCGCACGTGACCATGTGATGGCCGAGCTCGGCGGGCGGACGGTGCGCGAGGCGCTGGACGCCGGCTGGGAGGCGAAGGACGTCTGGCGGGCGGTCTGCGCCGCCGTCGACGTGCCGGCCGACAAGCGCTGACCGGAGGCGTGACCGGAGCCCGTACCGCACGGTGACCGCGCGGCTCACGCCGGGTGACCGAAGGGGATGTGGGGGGTCCGGGGTGGAATGTCCGTGCGGTGCGCGAGACTGGCGGGGTGGCTCCGACTGACGACAGCGAACCGACCGACCTGACCGCATCGACCGATTCGACCGCATCGACCGATCCGGCCGCTTCGGCTGATCCCGTGGCGCCGGCCGGCAGAGGCGACACCGCCGGCGACGGCGGTGGCGCGGGCGGCGGCGACCGGGCGTCCGGGTCCGCCGCCGCGGGGGCGCGAATGCCGCGCTGGCTGCCCCGGGCCCTCGTCCTGGCCCTCGCGCTCTACGCCTGCTTCCTGCTGGGCAGCTGGGCCTTCCACCAGCTCGTCGGCCTCCTCGTCAACATCCTGCTCGCCTTCTTCCTCGCCCTCGCCATCGAACCCGCGGTCGGCCGCATGGCGGCGCGCGGCATGCGCCGGGGCCTCGCCACCTTCCTCGTCTTCTTCGCCGTGCTGATCTTCGGCGTGGGCTTCGTCGTCCTCCTGGGGTCGATGCTCGCCGGGCAGATCGTGGACATGGTCGAGAACTTCCCGCAGTACCTCGACTCGCTGATCAACTGGATCAACGAGAACTTCCACACCGACCTCTCGCGGGTTGAGGTCCAGGACAGCGTCCTGAGTTCCGAGTGGCTCCAGAAGTACGTGCAGAACAGCGCGGCCGGAGTCCTCGACGTCTCCGCCACCGTCCTCGGCGGCCTGTTCCGGCTGCTGACGATCTTCCTGTTCTCGTTCTACTTCGCGGCCGACGGGCCCCGCCTGCGGCGCGCGCTCTGCTCCGTCCTGCCGCCCGCCCGCCAGACCGAGGTCCTGCGGGCCTGGGAGATCGCCGTCGACAAGACCGGCGGCTATCTGTACTCGCGCGGTCTCATGGCCCTCATCTCGGGCGTCGCGCACTTCGTCCTCTTCGAGATCCTGGGCGTGCCGTACGCGCCCGCGCTCGCCGTCTGGGTCGGTCTGGTCTCGCAGTTCATTCCCACCATCGGCACCTATCTGGCCGGCGCGCTGCCCATGCTGATCGCCTTCACCGTGAACCCCTGGTACGCGCTGTGGGTGCTCGGATTCGTCGTGGTCTACCAGCAGTTCGAGAACTACGTGCTCCAGCCGAAGCTCACGTCGAAGACGGTCGACATCCATCCGGCGGTGGCCTTCGGCTCGGTCATCGCGGGCACGGCGCTGCTCGGCGCCGTCGGCGCCCTGATCGCCATCCCGGCCGTCGCCACCCTCCAGGCCTTCCTCGGCGCCTACGTGAAGCGGTACGACGTGACGGACGACCCGCGCGTCCACGGCCACCGGCGGTACGGGGAGGCGGTGGTGGCAAGGCTCCAGAAGGCGCTGCACCACAAGAAGGAGTCCCCGGACTCCTGAGCCGGCCGCTCAGAGGTACGAGGGTCCCGTGACCCGGTGCCGGAAGGCGTGCCAGATCCACGCCTGGACGGCCACGAGCAGCGGGGTGACGACCAGCAGGGCGGGCACGAGCAGCACGAGCGTCGCGGGGGAGGCCGCCCGTTCGGCCAGCGGGAGCCCGGCGCCCGCCCAGAGCGGAAGCCCGCCCATCAGGACGGCGGTCAGCGCGAAAGGCTGCCACGGGCGCCCGGCGCGCCCGGCGAGCCGGCGGGCCCGCTCGTACGGCGGTCCGGTGAGCCGGAGCGTGGCGAACCCGAGGCCGTGCGCGACGAACAGCGCGGCCACGGCGAGCGCGGTGAGCAGGCCCGTGGAGCCGGTCGCGGGGGCGTACGGCCGTCCGGTCAGCAGGGCGGCGAGCAGCCAGCCCCAGGACAGCACGACGGCCCAGCTCCCGCAGATCACGGCCGCGTCGCAGCCCGCGCGCCAGCGCGGCCCCGGGCCCCGGCCGCGTGACCAGAGTCCCGCGTCCCGGAGGATCCAGCCCGTCAGCAGCGCGACGAGGACCGGGAGCTGACCGCTCAGGAGCTCCCCTTCGAGGGCCGGGAAGCAGCCGATGAGGACTCCGGCGGTGGCGACGAGCCAGACCTCGTTGCCGAGGAAGAAGGGAGCGAAGGAGGCGAGGACGAGCCGTCGTTCGCGGTCGCTCCGGCCCAGCCAGGGCGTGAGCATGCCGGTGCCCAGGTCCGCGCCGGCGAGGACGGACCAGCCGGCGGCGAAGAAGGCGAGCAGGGCGATGGCCAGGGTCTCCACGGGGGCTCCTCGGGCTTCAGTAGCGGGGTGCGGGGAGGGCTTCGGCGGGGTCGGGCGTCCCGTCGTCGCCCTCGGCCGGACGCTCGTCGTGGCCGAGGCCGGAATCCACCGGGCCCCGGCGGGCGTGCCGGGTGAGGAGCCAGGCGTTGAGGGCGACGAGCAGGACGAAGACCGTGGTGAAGACGGTGAGGGAGAGGCGCATGGTGCCGGGGGAGAGGTCCGAGACGGCGTCCTCCGTCTTCAGCAGCCCGTAGACCACCCAGGGCTGCCGCCCGGACTCCCGGAAGACCCAGCCGCCGATCATCGCGAGGTACGGGAGCGGGACGGCCGCCATCAGGACGAGATGCCAGAACCGGAACCGGAAGACCACCTTTCTGAAGGCGGCCAGGATCACCCCGGCGAAGCAGAGGTACATCATCAGGGCGAAGCCGATCAGCATCACCAGCGCGCCGCCGCGGGTCCACGCCTCCGAGGGCACGTAGTCGCCGGGCCCGAAGCGCGCCGTCAGCTCCGCCTGGACCCGGGCGATCTCCGCGGTCTGACCGCGGAACACGGCCGACTTCATCGGCTGGAAGGAGTCCAGGACGGCGAACTGCACCCCGCCGAACGCGGCCGTCACCATGAGCGCGGGCGCCGAAAGGAACACCCCGACGCGCAGGCCGCGGCCGAAGAACTCCCACTCCGGAGTGCGCCGGAACAGGTGGTACGCGCTGACCCCGGCCATGAAGAAGCCGGCCGTGAGCAGCGCACCCGCCACGACGTGCCCGAAGGCGAGCAGCGCGGAGGGGTTGGTCAGCACGGCCACCGGGTCGTCGAGGACGAGCTCGCCGCCCTCGGAGCCGTACCCCACGGGGTGGTTGAGGAAGCCGTTGGAGACGAGGATCCAGTACGCCGAGAGGTACGCGGTCAGGACGACGATCCAGATCGCGGCCAAATGGGCCCAGCGGTTGAGCCGGTGCCAGCCGAAGATCCACAGGCCGAGGAAGGTCGACTCGACGAAGAACGCGACGATCGTCTCGACGGCCAGCGAGGCCCCGAGGACGTTGCCCGCCTCGTGGGTGAGGCCGCTCCAGGCCATGCCGAACTGGAACTCCATGACCAGGCCGGTGACGATGCCGACCGCGTAGTTGATCACGTACAGCTGGCCCCAGAACCGCACCATGCGCGCGTCCAGCGGCTTCCGGCTGAACGTGGCCCGCGTCTGGAGCACGGCCACCACGGTCGCGAGCCCCAGGGTGAGGGCGACGAAGAGGAAGTGACCGCCCGCCGTGAGGGCGAACTGCAGCCGCGCGAGATCGAGTACGTCCTGGTTCACCCGATCAGCGTCGGCGTACGGTCAGGGGCACGGCGTCAGCCCCCGGTGGACACCCGGCGTACCCCGGCGGTTGCGCCGCCCCACGCGCGCGTACCCCCTGAGTTGCGCCGCGCGGTCCACGACCCCTAGGGGTCCTCACGAAGATCGGGCCGGCCCGCGGCCCGTGGGGTCAGGCCAGCCAGCCGGGCGTGATCATCCCGGACTCGTACGCCAGGATCACCAGCTGCGCCCGGTCCCGTACCGCCAGCTTGGTCATGATCCGGCTGACATGGGTCTTCGCGGTCGCCGGGGAGAGCACCAGCCGGCCGGCGATCTCGTCGTTCGACAGCCCGGCGCCCACCAGGCCGAGCACCTCCCGCTCCCGCTCCGTGAGCGCGTTGAGCCGGGGACTCGGGTCCGGCCGCCGCTCCGCCCGGCCCGCGAACTCGGCGATCAGACGGCGGGTCACGGCCGGGGCGATCAGGGCGTCGCCGCGCGCCACGACCCGTACCGCGTGCAGCAGTTCCATCGGCTCGGTGTCCTTCACCAGGAAGCCCGAAGCGCCCGCGCGCAGCGCGCCGTACACGTGGTCGTCCGCGTCGAAGGTGGTCAGGATGACCACCCGTACGCCTTCGAGCCGCTCGTCGGCGGTGATCCGGCGGGTCGCCTCAAGGCCGTCGAGGACCGGCATGCGGATGTCCATCAGGACCACGTCCGGGCGGAGTTCGCGGGCCAGCGCGATGGCCTGCTCGCCGTCGGCCGCCTCGCCGACGACCTCGAGGTCCTCCTCGTCGGAGAGGATCGACCGGAAGCCGGCCCGGACGAGGGTCTGGTCGTCGGCGAGCACGACACGGATCATCGGGGGTTCCCCTCGGGGGTGGTGGGCGTGGTGGGTGAGGTGGGCGTGGGCGGTGCGGTGGGTCCGGTGGGTTCCGTCGGTCCGGCGGGTCCGGTCGGTTCGGTCGCTCCGGTGGGCGGCGGGAGCGGTAGCCGGGCGTCCACCAGGAAACCGCCGCCGTCCCCGTTCCGGGCCGTCAGCTCGCCGCCGAACGCACGGGCCCGCTCGGCCATGCCCCGGATGCCGCTGCCCAGCGCCCGCCCCTCCGGCGCGCCCGCGCCGTCGTCCGCGATCCGCAGCCGCAGCGCGTCCGCACCCCAGTCCAGGCCGACGCGGACGGTGCTCGCGCCCGCGTGGCGCGTGACGTTCGTGAGGGACTCCTGCACGATCCGGTACGCGGCCAGGTCCACCGGCGGCGGAAGGGGCACCGGCCTGCCGGTCACCTCCGTACGGACGTCGAGACCGGTGCTCCGGGCCCGTGCGGCGAGGTCGGCGAGGAGCGCGAGACCCGACGAGGACGGCGCGGTGGGCGTGGGCTCGTCGGCCCCGCGCAGCACCCCGAGGGTCGCCCGCAGCTCCCGCAGCGCGTCCTTGCTGGTGGCCTTCACCGCCTCCAGGGCCTCGGTGGCCGTGGCGAGCCCTGCCTCGGGGGCGGGCCCCTTGCCGAGCCGGTGCAGCGCGGCCCCCGACTGGACGTTGATCAGCGAGATGCTGTGGCCGAGCACGTCGTGCACCTCCCGGGCGATCCGCAGCCGCTCCTCGGTGGCGCTCTGCCGAGCCCGGGCCTCCTGCTCCCGCTCGGCGGCCAGCGCCCGCTGCTCCACCTCGTGCAGATACGCCATCCGGGTGCGCTGGGCCCGCCCCACCGCGACCAGGCTGATCAGCCAGCCGGCCAGCATCACGAGCGAGGTGTCGTCGATCTGCCGGTGCCCCGGCTGCTGCCGGATCTCGCCGATCCCGACCGCGAGCAGCGTGACGGCGGCGAGCGCGAGGGCCGCGGCGAAACGCCCCTCGGCGGCGGTCGTGTAGAGCGCGAGCGCGAAGGCGATCATCAGCGGGCCGTCCTGGGCGGACAGCGGGTAGTAGACGACACAGGCCAGCAGCGTGACGACGGCGACGGTGACGGGCTGCCGCCGCCGGAAGCACAGCGCCCCGCACCCGACCAGGATCAGCGCCCAGCCGAGCACCGTCCGGGCGGCGGGCTCACTCGCGTACCGCGCGGACACGAGGGTCCAGACGGCGACGACGACCAGGACGACCCCCGCCACGAGCGCGTCGACGGCCCGGGCGGAAAGACGCCCGCCACCGGGGGAACGGAGGGGGAGGGACATGCGTCGAAGGATAGGACGGGCGGGTGGGGTCGGGGGGCTTCGATGATGTTCGGGTATGCGGACGAGTGGTGGGTCGTCCTGTTCGTGCCGGTGCTGTTGTGGGTGCCGTTCGGACCCTTCGTGATGGGGGGCCTGGGGGTGTGGTGCGCCCGGCGGCCCGGGCGGTGGCCCCGGGCGTGGTCCGTGCTGTCGCCCCTGGTGCCGGTCGGGGTCTCCGCGACCGCGGTGCTCCTGCCGACGGACACCTGGGACGAGACGGGGCACTGGGACGACGTCCTGGGGTACTTCCTCGTGTACGTCCTCGGCATCACGGTGCTGCCCTGGCTGCTCGGGTACGGGATCACCCGGGTCGTGAAGGGGGCGCGGGCGCGTCGGGAGCGGGGAGACCTCTAGGCCTGTGCGAGGGGGTTGGGGACCGGGATGTAGTGCGGGGCCGTGCCCTCCGCGCGGAGCCAGCGGGACAGCAGGTTCGCCTTGCCGGGGACGGTCGGTGAGGCGAGCAGCTCCTGCACGCCGGACAGCTCCGGCCGCCGGCCGGCCCGCTCGAACTCGGCGCGCGCCAGCTCCCACAGGGCGGGGGCGGAGCCCGGGAAACGGTGCGCGAGGGCGCCGGCGACCTCGGAGAGGTTGTTGACGACGAGGCAGTACACGAGCCTGCGCCAGGCCGCCTCCGGCGCCATCTCCGGGACCGTCTTCGCGCCCTCCGCGTCGCGGAACACGGACCGGACGGGGATGCCCCGCTCGTCCACGGCGACCAGGGTGTTCTGCAGATGGCACTCCACGACCACGCCGAACCGGGCGTACGCCTCCAGGGCGGGCGCCACGACGCACCGCAGATAGGCCGCCCACCACGCCCGGGGGTCGGTGACCCGGTCGAGGGGGCTGCCGGGGAAGCCCTCGGCGAGCGCGGCGGCCAGGACCGCCGTCGTACCCGGCGGCAGATGGCGGTCGAGACCGTCCCTGACCAGGACCGCGCAGGTCTCGAAGAGGCCGTCGACCGTGCGGTAGCCGCGATCGCTGAGCCAGGCCGTGGGGCCGTCCATCGCGGCGAAGGCCGCGGTCACGACGGGGTCGGTGCGGCGGACGTGGAGCAGTTCGTGCCGCCGCATCCGGCGGATGTCGTTGGTGATGCGGACGTCCAGGCTGAACTTCAGGAACATGTCCTCGCCGTTCCCCGCGTCCGCGGTCCCGCCGTCCCCGGGGACGTGCAGGGTGCGCACCGAGGCCGTCGGCCGGGCGGGGCGGGGCGTGACACCCAGCCGGACGAGCCGGCCCTCGGCGAAGGCGGCACGCACGCGCGTACTCCGGTCGGAGAGGGCCAGCTGCCAGGGGTGCGCGGGGAGCAGACGGTATCCGGGGGGCGCCTCGCCGAGGGCGTCCAGAGCCTTCGTGTCGCCGTCCTCGACCACCGCGTCCTCGCGGACGCCGAGCAGCACCAGCGGGAACCGGGCGTACGCCTCGGGCGCGTACCGCAGCCATTCGGCGGGGGGCCCGCCGCCGAGGCGGGCCTTCGGGGCCGGGTGGTACGGGTGCCCCATGACCAGTGCCTGTTCGGAACGGAGCCAGGTGTCCTCGGGCGGCGCCACGCGCGCGCGTGCGGCGAGCACCGCCCGCACGGCGGTGCGGCTCGCGGCCATCTCGGCGGCCAGGGCGGGGTTGGCCCGGCCGGTGGAGGCGTGCATCTCCTCGACGGCGAGCTCGACGAGGTCGGGGTGCCCCAGGGGCCGCCAGGCGCCTCCCGTCCACAGCTCGGGGGCGGAGGGGTGCCGGCCGGGGCGGACCCGGAGGAGACGGCCGCTGACGCGCAGCCGGTGCACGGCGTGCGCCGGGGTCGCGGTCGCCATGGCGGATCCGTCGGGACTCGGTGCGGTGGTGGCGGGTCCGTGGGGCGTCGGTGTCGCGGTCGCCGTCGCCGTGGCGGGTCCAGCGGGCGTCGCCGGTGCCGCGTCGTGCTCCCCGGCCGGGTCCGCCGCCTCGCGGAGCAGGCAGTTGAGCAGGGGCGTCACCGCCAGTGCGTCGGCGGTCCGGGTGAGTGCGTTCATCGACATCAGTATGTGTGGATCGCGTTCGGCCGCGATAGAACAACCCCATGTGCCGAACTGCCGCGGAGCGGGCCCTCGCCGCCGAGCTGGACACGGTCCGCCCCGACCGGACCGGCGCCTACGCCGCCGGGCTCCCGGGGGCCCGGGCCGCGGTCCTGACGCGGTTGTGGCGCGGGCTCGTCCACGAGCCGTTCCCCTGGATCGCCGCGCGTACGGCGGAGGGCGAGGGCGTCACCCTGCGGCTGAGCGACGGCCGGCGGCTGCGCGGGCCGCGTTCCGACCCGTGGGCGACGGCGGCGTCCGTGACCGGGCTCCGCCTGGACGGGGTCCGGTACGACCATCCGGCCGAGCTGGTCGCGGCCCTGGGCGTGCCGGGCGGCGGGCGGCTGGCCGCCGAACTCGACCACAGCGTCGCCTCGATGGCCCTGTCCCGTACCGCGCCCCGGCCGGCCGGACCGCCCGTCCACCCCTGGGACTGGGAGCAGCGGGAGACCGACGGACACCCGTACCATCCCGGCTGCCGCTCCCGGCCCGGCTTCTCCGTCGCCGAGCAGCTCGCCTACGCCCCCGAGCACCGGCCCGTCGTCTCCCTGCTGCTGGCCCCGGTCGAGGGCGCGGCGGTGTCGGGGGCGTGGCCCCGCGACCTGCGGGACGGGTCCGCCGTGCTGATCCCCGTCCATCCGTGGCAGGCCGCGCACGTGCTGGCCGGCCGTGGCGGCCAGAACGGGCCCGGTGGGTCCGTGGGGGCCTTGCGGCCGGGTCCTGACGGGCACCCGCTGCTGTCGCTCCGTACGCTCGACCTGGGGGACGGGGGAGGCCAGGGGGACTTGGGGGGCCTGGGGGGCCTGGGCGGGAACACGCACGTGAAGACGGCCCTGACGGCGCGGCTCACCTCCACCGTGCGGGACATCTCGGCGTACACCGTCACCCATGCCGTCGCCACCTCCGACTTCCTTGAGCGCCTCGTCCCCCGCCTCGACGGTCGGCTGCACATCACCCGTACGCTCGCGGCGGCGGGCGCCAGGACGGCGGACCTGGCGGTGCTCCTGAGGGAGTCTCCGCAGGTCCACGCGGACCCGGCGGCGGGGGAACAGGTCGTGCCGGTGGCCGCCCTGCCCGGGCTCCTCGCGGGGTACGCGCGCGGGGAACGGCTCGACCGGGTGACCGAGTTCGCGCGGCTGGCCCTCGGGGTCTGCCTGGAACTGCTGGACCTCGGGGTGGCCCTCGAGGCGCACGGCCAGAACCTCCTCGCCGTCGTCGACGCCGAGGGACGCACCAGGCGGCTGGTCTACCGGGACCTCGCCGACATCCGCATCAGCCCGGCCCGTCTCGCCCGGCACGGCGTCCCGGCCCCGGCCCTGAGCGGCCGCCTCCTGAACGACGACCCGGTCGCGCTGCGCCGCAAGGTGCTCGGCAGTGCGGTCACCGGCGCGCTCGGGCCGCTGGCGGGTGACGCGGCGACCCTCGGCACGGTCCTGGAGGCCGCGACCCGGGACCTCGCGCCGACCCCGGACCTGCACGCGCTCCGCACGGAACCGCTCCCGGCCAAGGCGCTCACGCTCATGAGGCTGGAGCCCGGGGGCGGGGACCTGTGGACGGAGCTGCCGCACCCCTAGGAGATGTCGTCCGGGGCCCGTCCTTCGGCGTGTCTACTGAGGTTCGGTCGCGATCTGGATCAGGTTGCCGCAGGTGTCGTCGAAGACGGCGGTGATGACGGGCCCCATCTCCAGGGGCTCCTGCAGGAACCGGACGCCGAGGTCCCGCAGGCGCGCGAACTCGGCCCGCACGTCGTCGACGGCGAACTGCGCGAGCGGGATGCCGTCCTGGACGAGCGCGTCGCGGTACGCCTTGACGGCCGGGTGGGCGGCGGGCTCCAGGAGCAGTTCGGTGCCGCCGGGCTCCTCGGCCGAGACGACGGTCAGCCAGCGGTCCTGCTCGCCGACCGGGACGTCGTGCTTCTTCACGAATCCGAGGATCTCGGTGTAGAAGTGCTCGGCCTTGGCCTGGTCGTCGACGAACACGCTGGTCAGGTGAATCTTCATGAGGTGCTCTCCCGCGGTCCGGATGGGTCGTTCACGAGCCGTCGCCCGGCGATCTGCCGCAGCGGGGCCGTGTTCAGGTCGTGGAACTTGCAGTGTCTGTCGTGATCTGGCCGCGCGCTACGGGGCTCACCGGGCCGGACCGGGAGTGGGGTGGGTGTGGCGGGGTCAGGGTCGGGTCAGGGGCGGGGGCGGGAGCGGCGGTGGGCGGCGACCCGTTCGCGGGTGGCGCAGCGGCGGGAGCAGTAGCGGCGTTCCGGGCCGGCGCCCTGGGTGATGAAGACGTCGTGGCAGCTGGGCGACGCGCAGACCCGGCCGGGCGGACGCTGGTGGTCCCAGAGCAGTACCGCGAGGGCCATGCAGGACGAGGCGAGCAGCCACTCGTCCCAAGGGGCGTCGTCGTCGCCGTCCAGGTGGGGGTGCCAAGGAGTGCTGCCGCCGTGCGTGGTCAGGCGGAGCGGTCCGGTGTGCTCCCGCAGGAGGCGGTTGAGTGCCTCGGCGGCGGCATCCGGGTGCTCGGCGGCGAAGACCTCACGGAGCCGGGCCGCGGCGGCGCGCATCCGGGTGACGTCGCGGGTGGTGAGCTCGACCGGGTCGGGCTCGCCGTAGGCGCGCAGCACGTCGGCGATGCCGGCGGGGTCGGCTCGGTCGTCCGCGAGGGCGTTGATCAGGGCGGCGGTACGCCGTGCCGTGGCCAGGACGGAGGGACGGGCGGACCTGTGGTCCGAGGGAGGGCACACCTGCCGGAATGTAACGCATATTGCCGAGGTTTGAGTTACCTCCGTAACGTCTGCTCGGTGAGAACGCGTTACGCACTTCCCCTCTATCTCGGCGGGGCGATGGCGGCCCGTGCCGGGGACGAGATGTCGGGGCCGGCGCTGATGCTCGCGGGATTCGCCCTCGCCGGATCGACCACCGACGCGTCGTCGCTGCTCGCGGGCCTCACCGTCGCCGCGGCGGTGGGCGGACCGGTGCTGGGGGCGCTCCTCGACAGGGCCAGGCGGCCGGGCCGCCTGCTGGCAGGCGCGCTCGTCCTGTACGCGGCGGGCCTGGCGACGGTTCTCGTCGGGCTCGGCGACTGGCCGTTCCCCGTCACGGTCCTCGTCGCCGTGGCGGCGGGGCTGCTGGGGCCGGCCCTTTCGGGCGGCTGGACGGCCCAACTGCCGCGGGTGGTGGGCCGCGCCCGGTTGCCCCGGGCGAACGCGCTCGACGCGATGACGTTCAGCGCGGCGAGCCTGGCCGGACCGGCCCTGGCGGGTGGAGTGGCGGGGGCGCTGGGGGCGACGACGGCGGTGGCGGTCTCGGTGGCCCTGGTCGTCGTGGCGCTGCCGGCGGCTTGGGCGCTGCCGGCGGCCGAGGGGCTGCTGGCGGCTGGGGGGCCGCCGTCGGCTGGGGTGCTGCCGGCGGGTGGGGCACTGCCGGGTGTCGGGGTGCTGCCGCCGGCTGAAGGGCTGCCGTCGGCCCGGGTGCTGCCGGCGGGTGGGGGGCTGTCGGTTGCCCCTTCGCGTATCGGCGCGGCTGCCCGCTCGGTGAGCGGCGATCTCGCCGCCGGGCTGCGGACCATCGTCGGACGGCCGGCGCTGGCCAGGGCGACCGTCACCTCGGTCGTCTCCTGCGCGGCTCAGGGGATGCTGATGGCCTGCGCCGCGCCGCTGGGTGAGCGGGTCCTGGGCGGAGCCGAACGCAGCGCGATGCTGCTGACCTGCGTGGCGGTCTCCGCCCTCGCGGCCGACGCCGTGCTCGCCCGGTTTCCGCGCGCCGTCGCTCCGGACACGGTCGTCTGGGCCGCTGCCCTCGTCCAGGCCGCGGGTCTTGGGCTGGTGGCCGTGGCGGCCGTCGCGGGCCAGGGCCTCACGCTGATCGTGGCCGCGTTCGTCCTCGGGATCGGCGAAGGGCCCCAGCTGGCCGCCCTGTTCGCGGTGCGCCACCGGGAGTCCCCGGAGCGTCTGCGCGGCCAGATCTTCACCACCGGCGCCAGTCTGAAGATCACCGGCTTCGCCCTCGGGGCGGCGGCCGCCGGCCCGGTCGCGTCCCGGTCCCTCACGGCCGCGGCGGCGGCCGCGGCGGGTGTGGCACTTCTGGCGGCACTCGCCCCCTGGTCCATGCGGATGGCGGCCAGGGCCCGGCCGTGACGGGGCGGGCGGGGGCGGCGTTGGCAGGGCATGCCGTCGGTGGTCCCCCTCACGGAAGGGGCGGGGTCGTTCGTCGGTCGGGCGGGCGGTGAGTCGCTCGTGCTCGGTGCCGGTGGTGCGCGCGTGGCGCGCTTGACACTGAAATCGAACATCCATTCTCATGGAAGCCCGGCCCTTGGAATCTCGGGCTTGTCGCCGAGTTGTCCACAGGCTGGAGGGGACGTCGGGGCCCATTGTCAGTGGCAGGGGTTAGCGTCTTTCACATGAAGCGATCGACTCAAGCAAACCGGGTGGAACCCATGGCAGGAACCGACCGCGAGAAGGCGCTCGACGCCGCGCTCGCACAGATTGAACGCCAATTCGGCAAGGGCGCCGTGATGCGCATGGGCGACCGCACCCAGGAGCCGATCGAGGTGATCTCCACCGGATCGACCGCCCTCGACATCGCCCTCGGCGTCGGTGGCCTGCCGCGCGGCCGTGTCGTGGAGATCTACGGACCGGAGTCCTCCGGTAAGACGACCCTGACGCTGCACGCCGTGGCCAACGCACAGAAGGCCGGCGGCCAGGTGGCGTTCGTGGACGCCGAGCACGCCCTCGACCCCGAGTACGCCAAGAAGCTCGGCGTCGACATCGACAACCTCATCCTGTCCCAGCCGGACAACGGCGAGCAGGCCCTCGAGATCGTCGACATGCTGGTCCGCTCCGGCGCCCTCGACCTCATCGTCATCGACTCCGTCGCCGCGCTCGTCCCGCGCGCGGAGATCGAGGGCGAGATGGGTGACTCCCACGTCGGTCTCCAGGCCCGACTGATGAGCCAGGCGCTCCGGAAGATCACCAGCGCGCTCAACCAGTCCAAGACCACCGCGATCTTCATCAACCAGCTCCGCGAGAAGATCGGCGTGATGTTCGGCTCGCCGGAGACCACGACCGGTGGCCGCGCCCTCAAGTTCTACGCCTCGGTGCGCCTCGACATCCGTCGCATCGAGACCCTCAAGGACGGCACCGACGCGGTCGGCAACCGCACCCGCGTCAAGGTCGTCAAGAACAAGGTCGCGCCCCCGTTCAAGCAGGCCGAGTTCGACATCCTCTACGGCCAGGGCATCAGCCGCGAGGGCGGTCTGATCGACATGGGCGTGGAGCACGGCTTCGTGCGCAAGGCCGGTGCCTGGTACACGTACGAGGGCGACCAGCTCGGCCAGGGCAAGGAGAACGCCCGCAACTTCCTCAAGGACAACCCCGACCTCGCCGACGAGATCGAGCGGAAGATCAAGGAGAAGCTGGGCGTCGGCGTCCGGCCCGACGCGGCCAAGGCCGAGGCGGCGACGGACGCGGCGGCCGCCGCGGACACCGCCGGCACGGACGACGCGGCCAAGAGCGTCCCGGCACCCGCGAGCAAGACCGCGAAGGCGACCAAGGCCACCGCGGTCAAGAGCTGACCCGGTGACCGGTCGCACCGAATGGCCGGGTGACAGCTCCGACTCGTCGAGGGCCGGGAAAGAGCTGTCACCCCAGGACCCGGCTGAGCGGGCGCGGGCGATCTGCCTGCGCCTGCTCACCGGAACCCCGCGCACGCGCAAGCAGCTCGCCGACGCGCTGCGCAAGCGGGAGATCCCCGACGAGGTGGCCGAGGAGGTCCTCTCCCGCTTCGAGGACGTCGGGCTCATCGACGACGCCGCCTTCGCGGGAGCCTGGGTGGAGTCCCGCCATCACGGACGGGGCCTCGCCCGCCGGGCGCTCGCCCGGGAACTGCGGACCAAGGGCGTCGAGCCGACCCTCATCCAGGAGGCGGTCGAGCAGCTCGACTCCGACCGGGAGGAGGCCACGGCGCGCGAGCTCGTCGCCCGCAAGCTCCGCGCCACCCGTGGTCTCGAGCGCGACCGGCGCCTGAGACGGCTCGCCGGGATGCTCGCCCGCAAGGGCTATCCCGAGGGCATGGCCCTCCGCGTCGTCCGCCAGGCCCTGGAGGCCGAGGGCGAGGACACGGACGGACTCGACGAGTCCTTCTGATCCCCGGGGGAGATCAGAAGGACCCGCCGGGTCCGGCTTCGGGGGCAGGGCCAGGCTCGGGCCGAGGGCCGAGGGCCGAGGGCCGAGGGCCGAGGGCCGAGGGCCGAGGACCGGGGGGCCG
This sequence comes from Streptomyces venezuelae ATCC 10712, assembly GCF_008639165.1. Taxonomy (NCBI): domain Bacteria; kingdom Bacillati; phylum Actinomycetota; class Actinomycetes; order Kitasatosporales; family Streptomycetaceae; genus Streptomyces; species Streptomyces venezuelae. Next base: position 5,885,959 of record NZ_CP029197.1, read on the forward strand.
GGGGGCCGGGCTCCGGGGCCAGGCTCGGTCCGGGTCCGGGGCCGGGGCCGGGGCCGGGGCCGGGGCCGGCTTCGGCTCGGCGCCCACCTGGGCCCTGGGCGCAGCGGGGCGCAGGCCGGTCGTGGACGCTCGCGGTCGGCTGACGGCCGTCGGGGCGACGCCGGGGCCGGGGCCGGCATCGGGGGGCACTCGGGCCCTGGGTCCACTCCGTGGCTCCGGGATCCGGGCTCCGGCCGCATGCGGCCCGTCCCGTGAGGGTCAGATGCGGGGTGCCGGGAGAAGGACCGGGAGGCCTGCTGCCTTCCAGGCCTGGAAGCCGCCGATCAGGTCGGTCGCCCGGTGCAGGCCCAGGCGGCGGAGGGACTCGACGGCCAGGGAGGAGGCGTAGCCCTCGTTGCAGAGCACCACCACCCGCAGGTCGTGGTCCGTCGCCTCCGGGGCCCGGTGGCTGCCCTGGGGGTCGAGTCGCCATTCGAGTTCGTTGCGCTCCACCACCAGCGCGCCCGGGATCAGACCGTCCCGTTCCCGCAGGGCGGCGTACCGCGTGTCCACCAGGAGCGCGTCACCCGCCTCGTACGCCTCGTAGGCGGCCCGGGGCTCGATCCGGTCGAGGCCCGACCTGACCCGCTCCAGGAGCTCGTCGATGCCCACCCGTGCCTCGCTCACTGCCAGTCCTCCGGACGCTCGACCTGCTCAAGGCGGAGTACCGCGCCCGTCCGGCTGAACCGCCGGATCAGCGGGAGCGGCGGGTAGTAGGCGTGCACGGACACGGCATGGGTGTCGGCGGACTCGTTGAGCACCTCGTGCACATGGTGGCGGCCGAAGGCGCGGCCCCGGCCCTCACCGAGGCGGCGGGAGCGGTCGAGGCCGTCCGCCAGTTCCAGGGTCTTCCAGCCGTCGGCGGGCAGCCGGACCGCCAGGGCGTTCTCGGTCAGCGTTCCGCGGGCCGTGGCGAAGGCGCCCAGCGACTCGGCGTGGTCGTGCCAGCCGGTGCCCGTGCCGGGCGGCCAGCCGATGAGCCAGGCCTCGCTGCCGCCGGGGCCTTCGAGGCGCACCCAGGTACGGCCTTCGGGGTCGAGCGGCAGGGAGTCGACCAGTTCCCGGTCCGCCGCCGTGCGCCGGACGAAGTCGAGCAGGTCAGCTGAGGTGGGGGCGCCGCCGGGCGCGTCGGAGGGGGTGTTCAGGGGGTGTGCGGGGGCAGGTTGGGACACGGGTGACCGTCCTGGGTTCGCTGAGGGCGCGCGCGGCGGCGGCACGGCACACGGCAGCGTGGTCGTGGCGGGGCGCGCGGGGGAAGGGCGAGATCAGCAGGACGGGCGACACACGCAGCCCGCATAGCGGACGAGGTCCATATGGACCCTCCGCCACAGGCGCACATCGGTGTCGGTCACGCTCCGGAGTACACCATGCGCGCCTGTGGGAATCAATGGATGTCCGCTGTGCGGTCACTCCCGGTGGACACCTCGACGGCCGACCCGACGGCAGGTCCGCTCTCCGCCCCGACGCCGGATCCGCTCTCCGACCCGCTCCCAGACACGGAGTTCGGGCCGACGGCCGACCCGGTGTCCGACGCGGAGCTCGGGCCGACGGCCGACCCGCTGTCCGACGCGCGGTCCGGGCCGACGGCCGACCCGGTGTCCGAGCCGGTGCTCGACCGCCTGTCCGCCCCGCTGTCCGCCCCGCTGTCCGTCCCGGTGTCCGGACCGACGACCGACCGGCTGTCCGCTCCGGTGTCCGAGCCGATGGTCGAGCCGGTGGTCGTCCCGACGGCCGGGCCGACAGCCGACCCCGTGTCCGACCCGACGCCGGACCCCGTGTCCGACCCGACGCCCGACCCCGCCTCCAGCGCGCGGCCCGGGCCCGGCCTCTTCCTCCCCGCGGCCGGTCCCGTCGGCGCCGTCGCCTCCGTCGTGCCGCCGCGGGCCGCGTCCGCCGCCGCGTACAGCTCGGCCGGGTGGACCCCGGCGAAGGCGGCGACGAGGTGGCCGTCGGGGCGTACGAGCAGGACGGCGTGGGCGGGGGCGCCGGGGTAGGCCTCCGTCACCAGGACCTCGGCCTTCGCCGGGAGGGCGCGGACGGCCTCGTCCAGCCGGGGCATCACGCCCGCGCCGCGCCAGTGGCGCCGGTCCCAGACCCCGGTGCCGGGGGCGATCAGCAGGACCAGGAAGCGGCCCTGCCCCAGCCGGTCCCGGAGCCGTACGGTCGTGCCGTCCGGGGCGGTCACCCGGACGTCCTCGACGGGCGCGCCCTCCGGGGTTCCGACGGGGGTACGGCCCCCGGTGTACGGAGGTGCGAGGGGGGAGTGCGGGTACGCGGGGGGCGCGCCCAGCGGGCCGCGCCCCACATGCCCGTCGGTCAGCAGGGCGTCGTGGCCGCGCGTCGCCCCGGGAAGGTACGTGCGCAGGCCGCCGCCGCCCCGCAGGACCGGCAGGGACTGGTCGGCGGCGCGCAGCCGGTGGGCGACCGCCGCCCGCCGCTCGCTCTGGTAGCTGTCGAGCAGCCGGTCCGAGCCGCCGTGGTGCCAGGTGTGGGCGAGCTTCCAGGCGAGGTTGTCGACGTCCCGGAAGCCCTCGTCGAGGCCCTGGGTGCCGACCGCGCCGAGCAGGTGCGCCGCGTCCCCGGCGAGGAGGACGCGGTCGACGCGCCAGCGCCGGGCGAGCCGGTGGTGGAGGGTGTGGACGCCGGTGTCGATGAGTTCGTACGGGGGAGTCGTCCCCTCGCACCAGCCGGCCAGGGTCTCGCGGATCCGGGCGATCAGCGCGTCCGGGGTGACGAGGTCGCCGCGGGGCGGCAGCAGCCAGTCGATCCGCCACACCCCGTCGGGCAGCGGGCGGGCGGTGATCTCGTCGGCGGCGCCGCGCCACGGGGGCTGACGGTGCAGCAGGGCCTCGCCGGGCCAGGGGAGTTCGGTGCGCAGGGCGGCGACGGCGTGGCGTTCCACCGCCGTACGGCCGGGGAAGCGGATGCCGAGCAGTTTGCGGACGGTGGAGCGGGCGCCGTCGCAGCCGACCAGGTGGCTGCCGCGCCACCAGGTGCCGGCCGGCCCCCGGGTGTGGGCGACGACCCCGTCCCGGTCCTGCTCGACGGTGTCGAGCCGGGCGTCGGTGACGAGCCGGATCAGCTTCTGGCGGGCGATGGCGTCGCGCAGTCCGCGCGCCAGGGCGTGCTGGGGGATGTGCAGCGGTGCGGCCGGGGTGGCGGGCGCGGCGGGGTCCTCGGACCACTCCTCCGTGCCGCCGAGTCCCAGGTCGAGGGCGAGGTGGCGGACGACCTGGCGGCGGCGCATGCCGCGCCAGCCGACCCAGCGGACGCCCTCGTCACGGAGGGTGGTGCAGCCGAGCCGCTCGACCATCGCGGCCATGTCGGCGCGCAGCACGACGCTCCGGGCAGGGCGGGGTTCCTCCTTGCCGGGGCCCTCGTCGAGGACGACGCTGGGCACGCTCTGCGCGGCGAGCGCGAGGGAGAGCGCGAGGCCGACCGGCCCCGCGCCCACGATGATCACCGGGTCCACGGCACGGCTCCTGAAGGCCGGACGGTCATGGGGGCAGCACAGCTGAGTGTGGCACGAGCCCGGTGCTTGATCACAGACCGTATGCAACCCACTGAGGGTGCTTGCGTCAAGTGACGGGGTGGGCGCGGTGCGGCTGACCTGAAGTCAGTACCGCTCCGGCCCACCCCTGTTGTCCCACGGACCCCGGGAGGGGTCAGGCGCCGCTGATCGCGTCGCTCTTCACGTCGGCGGGTCCGGCCTGGGTCGGGATGGCCGCCGTGGCGGACTTCTTGCCCCGGCGCAGGCGCCGCTCCAGGCGTGCGGCGAGGTGGGTGACGATCGCGTTGATGACGATGTAGATCAGCGCGATGACGGTGAAGGTGGCGATGGTGTTGGCGCCGTAGTTGGCCGTGATCTGCCGGTTCTGGCTGAGCAGCTCGGCGTATCCGAGCAGCGCGCCGCCGAGCGCCGTGTCCTTGACGATCACGACGAGCTGGCTGACCAGGGCGGGGAGCATGACGGTGACGGCCTGCGGCAGCAGGACGTACGTCATGGTCTGGCCCTTGCGCATGCCGAGCGCCTCGGCCGCGTCGCCCTGGCCGCGGGGCAGCGAGAGCACGCCCGCCCGGACGACCTCGGCGATCACCGAGGCGTTGTAGAGCACCAGGCCGGTGACGACCGCGTACAGCGGGCGGAAGTCGGAGCTGATGGTGGTGAACTCGCGGTACAGCGCGGCCGCGAACATCATCAGGAGCAGGACCGGGATGGCGCGGAAGAACTCCACGACCGCGCCCACGGGGACCCGCACCCAGCGGTGGTCGGAGAGCCGGCCGATGCCGAGGAGGGCTCCGAGGGGCAGCGCGATCAGGATGGACAGCGCGGCGGCCTTGAGGGTCTCCATCAGACCGGGCAGCAGATACGTCGTCCACACCCGGGAGTCGGTGACGAACGGGCTCCACTTGTCGGCGGCCAGCTGGTTCTTGTCGTTGAGGGCCGCGAGGACCCACCACGCCACCAGGGCGAGGACCGCGAGGAAGACGATCGTGAAGAGGACGTTGCGCCGCTTGGCGCGCGGTCCGGGGGTGTCGTACAGGACGGAGCTCATCGCTTCACCGCCAGTCGCTTGGCCGCCCAGCCGAGGAACAGGCCGGTGGGAAGGGTGAGGACGATGAACCCGAAGGCGAAGACGGCGAAGACGGCGAAGAGCGCGTCGGTCTCGTTCTCGATCATCTCCTTCATCAGGACGGCCGCCTCCGCGGCGCCGATGGCCGCCGCGACGGTGGTGTTCTTCGTGAGGGCGATGAGGACGTTGGCGAGCGGGGCCACCGCCGCGCGGAACGCCTGCGGGAGGACGACCAGGGTCAGCACCTGGACGAAGTTCAGGCCCAGCGCACGGGCGGCCTCGGCCTGGCCCGGCGGCACGGTGTTGATGCCCGAGCGCAGCGCCTCGCAGACGAAGGTGCCGGTGTACGCGATGAGTCCGAGGATCGCGAGCCGGAAGCCGATGTCCTCGGAGCGGTCCGCGCCGAGCGTGATCCCGAGCGTCTGGTCGAGGCCGAACGAACAGGCCACGATGACGACGGTCAGCGGGGTGTTCCGGACGAGGTTCACGTATGTGGTGCCGAAGCCCCGCATGAGGGGTACCGGGCTGACTCGCATGGCGGCGAGGGCGGTGCCCCAGATCAGGGAGCCGATCGCCGAGTAGAGGGCGAGCTGCGCCGTCACCCAGAAGGCGCCGAGCAGGTCGTACTGCCCGGAATCAAGAAAGTCGAACACGATGCCCCGCGCTCTCCCCTGGTGGTCGGTCGGTGTGGAGGCCGGTGCGTGGGCAGCGGCCGGTGCCGGGGTGACGGCCGCCGCCGAGCGGGGCGGCCGTCACGGACCGGGCGGGGTGGATCAGCCGGCGATCTTCGGCGCGGGGTCGTTCTTGTAGCCCGAGGGGCCGAAGTGCTGCTTCACGAGCTTGTCCCAGGTGCCGTCGGAGACCATCTTCTCCAGGGCCTTGTTGATCTTGCCCTTGAGCTCGGAGTCGCCCTTCTTGATGCCGATGCCGTAGTTCTCGTTGCTCAGGGAGAGACCCGCGAGCTTGAACTTGCCCTGGTGCTCCTTCTGCGAGGCGTAGCCCGCGAGGATGGAGGCGTCTGTGGTCAGGGCGTCGACACGCTTGTTCTCCAGGCCGGTGAGGCACTCGGAGTAGCCGCCGAGCTGCTGGAGGTCGGCCTTCGGGGCGAGCTTCTCCTTGACGTTCTGCGCGGAGGTCGAGCCGGTGACCGAGCAGAGCTTCTTGGAGTTGAGGTCCTCGACCTTGGTGATCGACGAGTCGTCGGCGCGCACCAGCAGGTCCTGGTGGGTCACGAAGTACGGGCCGGCGAAGTCGACCTCCTTGAGGCGCTTCTCGTTGATCGAGTAGCTGGCGACGACGAACTTGACGTCACCGTTCTTGATCAGGTTCTCGCGCTCGGCGCTCGGCGCCTGCTTCCAGTTGATCTTGTCCTCGGCGAAGCCGAGCTCCTTGGCGACGTACTTGGCCACGTCGACGTCGAAGCCGGCGTACGTGCCGTCCGGGGTCTTCAGGCCCAGACCGGGCTGGTCGAACTTGATGCCGACGGTGATCTTGTCACCGTTGCTGCCCGAGTCGGAGCCGCTGCCACAGGCGGTGGCGGTCAGGGCGAGGACGACGGCGGCCGCCGCGGCGGCGGGGGTGCGACGAAGCTTCATCGAGGAATGTCCCTTGGTCTAGAAGTGAGTTGGGAAGGATAGGCCCGAACTCGCTCAGTGGTGAAGGATCTTGGAGAGGAAGTCCTTCGCCCGGTCGCTGCGCGGGTTGCTGAAGAACTCCTCGGGAGTCGCCTGCTCGACGATGCGGCCGTCCGCCATGAAGACGACCCGGTTGGCGGCGGAGCGCGCGAAGCCCATCTCGTGGGTGACGACCACCATCGTCATGCCCTCCTGGGCCAGCTGCTGCATGACCTCCAGGACCTCGTTGATCATCTCGGGGTCCAGCGCGGAGGTCGGCTCGTCGAACAGCATGACCTTCGGGTCCATCGCGAGCGCGCGGGCGATCGCCACGCGCTGCTGCTGGCCGCCGGAGAGCTGCGCCGGGTACTTGTCCGCCTGGGTACCCACGCCGACCCGGTCGAGCAGGGCGCGCGCCTTGGTCTCGGCGGCCTTCTTCTCCGTCTTCCGGACCTTGATCTGGCCCAGCATCACGTTCTCGAGCACCGTCTTGTGCGCGAAAAGGTTGAACGATTGGAAGACCATGCCCACGTCGGAACGGAGCCGGGCGAGCTCCTTGCCCTCCGCCGGCAGCGGCTTGCCGTCGATGGTGATGGTGCCGGAGTCGATGCTCTCCAGCCGGTTGATCGTGCGGCACAGCGTCGACTTGCCGGACCCGGAAGGTCCGATGACGACCACGACCTCGCCGCGGCTGATCGTCAGATCGATGTCCTGGAGGACATGCAGTGCGCCGAAGTGCTTGTTCACGCCGGACAGTACGACCAGGTCGTCCGCGGCGCGCGGGGTGTCCTCGGGCCCCCTGGAAAGGGACTTGGACACAGACTCTCCGCTCATCGGGCTCTTGCTCCGTCCTCCTCGGTTGGGGAGGACACTAGAGACCCGATGTGAGGACCGTCATCACATCTGAGCTGAAATTGAGCATAACGATCCGGCTGCAACCGGACACGGCGTGTGAAGAGGGCGTCCCCGGCCGTACCGGGTGCATAACAGAAACCCCGACGTCACAGGGGCACACTTGACTGTGACACCGATGATCGGCGTTCATGCCCTGGTACCACCTGGTACACAGAGATCCGTTATCGGACGGCAACCACGGAGGAGGTACGTATGCGACTGCTGCTCGTCGAGGACGACGACCATGTCGCCGCCGCCCTCTCCGCGATCCTCGCCCGGCACGGCTTCACGGTCACCCACGCCCGCAACGGCGAGGAGGCCCTGCAGGCCGTCCTGCCCACCGCGCAGGGCGAGCGTCCCTCGTACGGGGTGATCCTGCTCGACCTCGGCCTGCCCGACCAGGACGGCTACCAGGTCTGCGGCCGCATCCGGAAGCTCACCACCACCCCGGTGATCATGGTGACCGCGCGCGGCGACGTACGCTCCCGGATCCACGGGCTCAACCTCGGCGCCGACGACTACGTCGTGAAGCCGTACGACCCCGGCGAGCTGCTCGCCCGGATCCACGCCGTCAGCCGGCGCCACGCGGGCACCGAGGAGACGGCGGCCACCGGCACCGCCACCGACGGCACCCAGCTGCGGCTCGGCCCCGTCACCATCGAGCTGCCCACCCGAAGGGTCAGCGTCGACGGCGAGAGCGTCCCCCTCACCCGCAAGGAGTTCGACCTGCTCGCGCTCCTCGCCCAGCGGCCCGGGGTCGTCTTCCGCCGCGAACAGATCATCAGCGAGGTCTGGCGCACCAGTTGGGAAGGGACCGGCCGCACCCTGGAGGTGCACGTCGCCTCCCTGCGCTCCAAGCTGCGGATGCCCGCCCTGATCGAGACCGTGCGGGGCGTCGGCTACCGCCTGGTCGCCCCCGCCGCGTAACCGCCGGACGGCCCCTCCGTGCGCACCCGCCTCCTGCCCCTCCTCATCGTCCTGATGGCCGGCGTCCTGCTCGCCCTCGGCTTCCCGCTCGCCGCCAGCCTCGCCGCGTCCGAACAGCAGCGGGTCGTCGTCGACCGGCTCGACGACGCGGCGCGCTTCGCCGCGCTCGCCCAGTTCGTCAGCGAGACCAGCCCCGGCACCGACGAGCGGAGCGCCACCCTCGGCGGTGAACTCGCCAGCTATCACGACGTGTACGGCATCCGGGCCGGGATCTTCTACCGGAACAACCGCTCCATGGCCGCCGCCCCCGAGGACTGGGTCGTCCCGTACGACGGGGAGGGCCGTCGCGCCTTCAACGAGGCCCTGCTCGGCCGGCGCAGCCACAATCCGCCCCAGGTGTGGCCCTGGCAGACCCACGCGCGGCTCATCATCGCCTCCCCGGTCGTCCGCGACGGGGACGTCGTCGCCGTCGTCGTCACCGACTCGCCGACCGGGCAGCTCCGGATGCGCATCCTGCGCGGCTGGGTGCTGATCTTCGCGGGCGAGGCCGCCGCCATGCTGGTCGCCGTCGGCGCCGCCGTCCGGCTCACCGGCTGGGTCCTGCGGCCCGTCCGCATCCTCGACTCCGTCACCCACGACATCGCGACCGGACGGATGAACTCCCGGGTCGCGGCGACCGGCGGACCGCCCGAACTACGGCGCCTCGCGCTCTCGTTCAACGAGATGGCCGACAACGTCGAGGAGGCGCTCGAACAACAGCGGGCCTTCGTCGCCGACGCCTCCCACCAGCTGCGCAACCCGCTGGCCGCGCTGCTCCTGCGGATCGAGCTGCTCGCCCTCGAGCTGCCCGAGGGCAACGAGGAGATCGCCTCCGTACGGACCGAGGGCAAGCGTCTCGCCCAGGTCCTCGACGACCTGCTCGACCTGGCGCTCGCCGAGCACACGGCGGCCGAGCTGCGGCTCACCGACGTCGGCGCGCTCACGGCCGAGCGGGTCGCGTCCTGGCGTCCGGTCGCCGAGGACAAGGGCGTGCTGCTGACGGCGGAGTGCGGGGCGGTCACGGCCTGGGCCGACCCGGTGGCGCTCTCCAGCGCGCTGGACGCGGTGATCGACAACGCGCTGAAGTTCACCCCGGCCGGGGAGGAGGTCACCGTCACGGTGGCGGCGCTGCCCGGCGGGGAGACCGTCGCGGTGGTCGTCGCCGACCACGGGCCGGGCCTCACGGACGAGGAGCTCGGCCGGGTCGGCGACCGCTTCTGGCGCTCGGGCCGGCACCAGAACGTCAAGGGGTCGGGCCTCGGCCTCTCCATCGCCCGGGTCCTGCTGACGGCGGGCGGCGGCGGGGTGGCCTTCGCTCCGAACGAGCCGCACGGTCTCCGCGTGACGGTGACCGTGCCCCGTAACCAGCCACCGACGAGGACGGACGCGGGGGGCTTCGCCGGGGGGTAGGCGGCAGGCGCGTGCCGGGCGTGCCGCCGCCAGCCGGCGGGGCGGTAAGGCCGGCCGCGGGGCCTCCCCGGCTGCGGTAGCGGCGACGGAGCGGGTCGGCGGCGGCAAGGCGGACCGAACCGCCCCTACGGCTTCACCGAGCGGTAGTAGCGGCGGGAGCCGTCGTGGAGGGTCAGGGGTTCCGTGTAGACGGCGGTCCGGAGGTCCACCAGTTGGGCCGGGTGGACCTTGCTGCCGATCCGGTCCCGGCTCGCGATCACCGTACGGGTGAAGCCCTCGACCAGGTCGTCGTCGGCCTTGTCCGTCGTGACCAGCAGGTTCGCCACCGCGAGGGTCGCGATCTGCAGCCCGTCCTGCGCCTTGGCGTACGCGTCGGCGGGGATCACCGCCGACCGGTAGTGGCGGGTCGACTCGCCGACGTCGTGGAGCTGGTCGACCAGGGCCGTGTCCAGCGGGAGGAGGCGGATCGGGAAGCGCTCGGACAGCAGCTGCACCGCCTGGGTGGGCAGGCCGCCTGACCAGAAGAAGGCGTCGAGCTCGCCCCGCTCCAGAAGCTCGGGCATGGTGTCGATGCCCACCGGGACCGGTACGACGTCCCGGTCCGGTGTGAGGCCGGCCGCCGCGAGGACCCGGTCCGCTATCAGCCGTACGCCGGAGCCGTCCTGCCCCACGCCGACCCGGAGGCCCCGCAGGTCCTGCACCCGCTGCAACGACGAGCCCTTGCGCACCACGAGCTGTACGTAGTCGTCGTACAGCCGTGCGCAGCCGCGCAGCCGCTCGAAGCCGGGCCTGCGTTCGCGCTGGTACTGGGCCACGGCGTCGGCGGTCGCGATGGTGAAGTCGGCCTTGCCCGTGGCCACCCGGGCCAGGTTCTGCTGCGAGCCCTCGCTCTTCTGCAGCGTTATCGACACGTCGGGCAGGTCCTGGGCGAGGTCCTGCTTGAGCAGGTCCCCGTACCGCTGGTAGACGCCGCTGGGGACCCCCGTACTGAAGGTGACGGAGCCGCTCGGTGCGGGGGAGACGAAGGGCATCAGCCGCCACATCAGCACCCCGCACAGCACGAGCAGCACGGTGCCGCCCACCACGAGACAGTGGCGGGTGACACGGGAGGGCGAAGCGGACATGCAGCGATCCTGCCAGGTCACGGTGGATTCTGGCCAGGATCGGAGGTGGGGAGGGGTGCTGGGCCCCTCCCCACCTCCCCGCCTCAGCCCGGTCGGTACGCGGAGCGGAGGACGGGTCAGCAGGGTCAGGAGGGTCAGTAGGCGAAACCGGACTTTCCGGTCATCGTCGTCGTGACACGGGTGATGCCGCTGCCAGGCGGCAGCGCCACGGTGGTGGCCGCGGGCGCCGTGGTGGAGCCGTCGCCGAGCTGGGCGGCGGCGTTGGCGCCCCAGCCGATCACCGAGCCGTCGTCCAGCGCGGCCAGGGTGAAGTCGGCGCCGCCCGCGATGCTCTGGACGCCCTTGAGGTGGTCCAGGACGACCGGGGTGGTGCGGTTGGCGTTCGTGCCGTCCCCGAGCTGCCGCTCGGCGTTCTTGCCCCAGCCGGCCACGCTGCCGTCGTCGAGGACGGCGAAGCCGGACGCGGAGGTGGCGAAGACGGTGGCCACGGCGTCGAGGTGGGCGACGTCGACGGGCCTGCTGCTGTCAGCGGTGGAGTCGTTGCCGAGCTGGCCCTCGGCGCCCTTGCCCCAGGCCTTCACGACGCCGTCGGCGGTGAGCGCGAGGACGTGCTCGCAGCCCACGGCGACGGACTCGACGTCGGCGAGGTCGGGGACCTTCTGCGGGGTCTCGCGGGTGGTGTTGTTGCCGGTGCCCAGGCGTCCGTTGTCGCCCTTGCCCCAGGTCCAGACGGTGCCGTCCTGCCGCAGCGCCACGCTGAAGTCGCAGCCCGCGCCGACGTCCTTCACCTTGTCCAGGCTCTGCACGGGGATCGGGGCCTTGTACGGGGTGGTGGTGTCCTGGCCGGTGCCGAGCTGCTTCGAGGCGTTGTTGCCCCAGGCGAGGACCCGGCCGCCCTTGACGGCGAGGGCGTGGTTGAGGCCCGCCGAGACCTCGCTCACGCCGGAGAGTGCGGCGACGGTCGCGGGAAAGGGCTGGGCGGTGGTGGTGCCGTTGCCGAGCTGGCCGGTGGTGTTGTTGCCCCAGCTCTTCACGGTGCCGTCCTTGAGGAGGGCGACGGCGAAGCCGTTGGCGGCCGCGGCGGCGCCGCCCCCGCCGCCGGAGAGCTCGCGGACGTCGTCACGGGTGATGCCCGCGACGGCCGCGGGGGTCTGCTGGGCGAGGGTGCTGCCGTTGCCCAGCTGCCCCTGGGCGTTCTCGCCCCAGGCACGGACCCAGGGGTCGGTGCCGGCGGCCGCGTGGGCGCAGACGCAGGGGACGGTGAGGGCGGTGACCGCTGTGAGGGCGGTGATCAAGGAGATGCGTGCGGGGAGTTCCATCGGGACCTTTCGGGGTCAGTACGCGTAGCTGGTCCGGGACACGGTGGACACGGCCACGCGGGTCGCGCCGCTGCCCGGGGGCAGGGCGGTGACCGGGGTGGAGGAGTTCGTGGTGGTGCCGTCGCCGAGCTGGCCCAGGGTGTTCTCGCCCCAGGCGAGCACCGAGCCGTCGGCGAGTACGGCGACCGTGTGGTTGTAGCCCCCGGCGAGGGCGGTGACGTCGGTGAGTCCGGGGACGGGGACCGGCGTGGTCCGGGAGACGGTGGAGCCGTCGCCGAGGTGCCCGGCGCTGTTCCAGCCCCAGGCGCGCAGCTGTCCGTCGTCGAGGACGGCGAAGGAGTGGTAGCCCGCGGCGAAGATCCGCGAGACGTCGGCCAGGTGAGCGACGTCGACGGGGGCGGAAGCGTGCGCGGTGCTGCCGTTGCCGAGCTGCCCGCTGGCGTTGTAGCCCCAGGCCTTGACGGTGCCGTCGGCGGTACGGGCGAGCGAGTGGTGGCAGCCGGCGGACACCTCCACGACGTCCGTGAGGTCCGGGACCCGCTGCGGGGTGTTCCGGTCGGTGGTGGTGCCGAGGCCGAGCTGTCCGTAGTGGTTGCGGCCCCAGGTCCAGACGGTGCCGTCCTCGCGGAGGGCGATCGCGTGGAAGCAGCCGGCCGCGATGTCCTCGACCTTGTTCAGGCTCTGGACGGCGACCGGGCGCGGGGACGCCCCGGCCGTGCCGTTGCCGAGCTGGCCGTAGGTGTTGTCGCCCCACGCGAGGACGCGGCCCCCGCGTACGGCGTAGGCGGAATTGACTCCGGCGGCGGTCTTCGAGACTCCGGAGAGTCCGGTGACCGCCGCGGGGAAGGACCGCCCGACGGTGCTGCCGTCGCCGAGCTGTCCTGCGGCGTTGCCGCCCCAGGACTGGACCGTGCCGTCGTTCAGCAGGGCGACGGCGAAGGAGCGCGTGTCGCTGTCGCCGCCGGCCGCGAGGTGCCGGACGTCTGCGCGGTTCAGGCCCCGGACGCCCGCCGGGGTCTGCTGGGCGAGGGTGGTGCCGTTGCCGAGCTGGCCGGCGCCGTTGCCGCCCCAGGCGCGTACCCAGGGGTCACGGGGTTCGGCGGCCCGGGCCGGGCCGGCGAGGGCGAGGAGCGCGAGGGCGGCCGCGACACCGCGTACGTATGTGTACGTCGTCATGGGAGTGCCCTCCCGTCTCAGTACGCGTACGTCGTGTTGCCGCCCAGGGAGACCGCCACGTTCTTGATCGCCGAACCCTCGTTGAGGATCTTCACCGACTCGTAGCGGGCGACCGTCGTGCCGTTGCCGAGCTGACCCTCGCCGTTGTGGCCCCAGGTGAAGACGTCGTCGGCGGTGACGGCCACGCCGTGCCGGGCGCCGGCGGCGAGGTGCTGGACGCCTTCGAGGCGCGGGATCTCGACGGGGGCGGTGCGGTTGGTGCGGGAGACGTTGGCGTCGAAGGCCTCGTCGGACTCCAGGAGCTGGCCGTACTGGTTGTTGCCCCAGCCCCAGACGTGGCTGTCGCTGGTCTTGACGTAGTTGTGGAAGGCGCCGGCCTCGATGTCGGAGACGCCCTCGATCCAGTCGACGTCGACGGGGAGGGTGGAGGACTTGGTGGAGGAGTTGCCGAGCTGGCCGTAGAGGTTGTAGCCCCAGGACTTGACCGTGTCGTCGGCGGTCAGCGCGAGGGCGTGGTAGCAGCCTGCGTCGATCTCGACGATGTTCTCCAGGCCCTGGACCTGCCGGGGTACGGAGCTGGTGGCGCGGTTTCCGGTGCCGAGCTGGCCGTGGATGCCGCGGCCCCAGGCGTACACCTTGCCGTTCTCCAGGAGGGCGAGGCTGAAGTCGCAGCCGGCCGAGATCTGCTTGACCTTGGGCATGCCCTGGACGCGATCGGGCACCGTACGGCTGTCGCCGGTGCGGTTGTTGCCGAGCTGGCCGTAGGAGTTGTCGCCCCAGGAGTAGACCTGGCCGCTGGTGTCGAGGGCGAGGGCGTGCTTCCCGCCCGCCGCGACGTCCTTGATGTCGGTCAGGCGCGGGACGGTGGTGGGCACGGTCTGGTTGGTGTTGCCGCCGTTGCCGAGCTGGCCGGAGGAGTTGTGCCCCCAGGACTTGACCGTCTTGTCGGTACGGGCCAGGGCGAAGGAGTCGGCGGACGAGGTGCCGCCCGCCGACATCTGGTCGACGTCGCCGCGGAAGAGGCTGGTGACCGAGGACGGGCTGAGGCTGTCGCTGAGGGTGCCGTTGCCGAGCTGGCCGGTGCGGCCGGCGCCCCAGCTGAGCACGGTGGGGTTGCCTTCGTTGGCCGTCGCGGCCGGGGCGAGCGCCGGAAGCGCGGTGAGTGCGGCGGCCGTGAGGACGGCCGCGGCCGAGAAGCGCCCGGGCAGCGGGGTACGCAGGGGACTGCGGCGTGTTCGGGACATGGCTCTGCTCTCCTTCGATGGGGACATACGGGAGCGCTGCGCCGGTCGGCCTGCGGTTCCGAGGGTGGGCGGAGGCGGGCGGGCCGGGCGCGGGTCATGCGGACAGGCCGTGCCGGGCCCTTGGGCATGGGGTGCCCACGGCCGGGTGCGGCGACCGGGACGGGCCGCCGGGCACATCAGCAGACTGACCGAAAACGATCACGAGGGCGCGCTGGAATCGCTGAAACACCCGTTTGACGGACCTCCGTTCGGGACGCTGCGGCGGGGGCGCATTCGGCCGGTCGCCGGCCCTGGACGCGCCCCTCCGCCGCGCCCCGACGCGGGCCGCCGAACGGCGGCGGCCGGGGGAGTGAGCGACCCCGCCCCGCACGGCCGCAGGCCCTCCCGCGCCGGGCCCGTAATCCACGCCCACGGGTGTACGGAGGGACCGCGCGACCGGCCCCGCGACCCCCTGGTGCGACCGGTCCCGGCGGCCCCGAGTGCGCTCCGCCGAAGTGGTGAGCGGCCCTCGGGGTGCGCGCCGCGCCGTGTGTCGTGCCGGAGCGCCGAGGCACCGGCGGTTAGCGTCGGGATGCGCTCGGTGATCTTGAGGACAGTCCCCTGTCCGCCCCTGGCGTCCCCGACCGAGCTCACCAACTCACCCATGTCCCGAGGGAGTTCCCATGCCCGCCCGCAAGGCATCGGCACGTCGTGTGCTGACCGCCGCCGTCCTCGCCGCCGCTCTCGCCCTGCCCCTGGCCCCCACCGCGTACGCCGAGGAGTGCAAGCCCGACGACCAGGCCTGTCTGGACAAGGAGGCCAACGCCAAGGAGGCCAAGGAGATCGAGGAGCAGCAGAAGAAGAACCAGGAGGCGGCCGGCAAGGCCGACAAGGACATCAAGGCCGCCGAAGAGAAGCTCTCGGAGTGCCCGCCCGGCTCGTCCTCCTGCATGGACAAGCTCACCGGCGGCAAGGGCGCCGCCGAGGAGAAGGGCCTCAAGGACATGACCGAGACCATCGCCTCGAACGAGCCCGAGCCCGCGAACAACGCGGCCCAGGCCGTCAGCTCGACCTGCGCGTCCTTCCCCGGCTCGCTTCCGGAGGGCTCCACCGACCCGGGACGGTCCCCCTTCCCGGTCGACCAGCTCTGCGCCCTCCTCGGCGACTGAGCCGCCGCCCCCTCCGCACGTCCCCGCGCTCCAGCCGCGCCCCCGCACGTCCCCGCGCCCCTCCGTCCCGAAGGGAATCCCCGCCATGCCCGCGTGCCCTCCTCGCGCCGCCCTGCTGCCCGCGCTCTCCGTCCTCCTCGGCCTCGCCGCCACCGCCCTCGCACCTCCCGCCGGCGCCGCCGAGGAGGGGCCGGGCGAGACCCCCGTCCCCCGCGCCGTCACCGCCGACGGCCGCCCGGCCAAGGTCGACGACGTCCTCAAGCACTGCGAAACCAAGCGCTCCGCCTGCACGTTCGTCATCGACCGCAAGCTGAGCCGCGAGTACGTCACCGCCGTGAAGTCCCTCGGCAACGCGGTCGTCAACTGCACCCAGAACGACATGGCCGTCGACCGGACCGTCACCCTGAAGACCGGCACCACCGACAACATCGGCGGCGAGATCTCCGGGCAGATCACCGCCGAGGGCACGGTCAGCGCCTCCGGCGAGGTCACCACCAACCTCTCCAACGACAACAGCAGCGAGAACAAGACACCCAACCTCAAGGACGGGCCGACGTCGACGAACGGGACCAAGACCACCGTCGCCGGCGGCGCCAAGGCGGCCGGCTCGACGAGCGCGCGGCTCGCCTTCCAGGCCGCCTTCAAGGCTACGTACTCCAAGTCGTGGACGACCGAGGCCACCGAGCAGACCGTCTACAAGACCACGGTCAACGCGCACGACATGCTCGTCTTCGGAGCGAACGCCGCCATGCGGCGGGTGGCCGGCAGCCTCGTCGCCGACACCGGGCAGCAGATCCTCGGCATCGTCGTGGACAGCCCCTCGATGGTCACCAGCAGCACGTTCATCGCCCAGACGTACGCCGCACCCGCCGGCGTCTGCGGCGGCACGAGGCCCACCGGGAACACCGCCCCCACCCCGGCACCCGGGCCCGGGCCCGTTCCTGCTCCCGGCCCGCCGTCGGCCGTCGAGGTCCCCGCAGCGCGGGCGGTGCCCTCGGGCGCCGAACCGAAGCGCGCCGTCGTCGTACTCGCCGCTCACTGACCGGGAGGACCACCGCCATGAACCGCACCACGCTCCCGGCCGCCGCCGTCATCGGGGCCGCCGGACTGCTGCTGCCGCTCGCCCCCCTGCCCGCCCTCGCCTCGGCCGCCCCGGGCGAGCAGGCCGCCCCCGCCCGGCAGTCCGCCCCCGCCGAGCAGGCCGTCCCCGTCCTCAACGGTGACTTCGCCGAACCCGTCATGAGGGGCGACGGTCCCACCACCGTCGGCATCGACCACTGGACCGGCCTCAACCAGCGCTACTCGCCCACCGCTTCCGGGCGCACCGACGTCTCCCACGGCGTCGCCCTCCAGAAGGACGGCAACACCCTTCGGCAGCGACTCCGCGGGGTCCGTGCGGGGGCGAAGGTCACCGTCACCTACGAGGACAGCCCCGCCGTCTCCAAGGAGTGCACCGGCGCGCAGGTCGTCGACGGACAGCCGTACGCGGTCACCGGCTCCGGCGGCGCCGTCCAGGAGGTCACCACCGCGGGTGACCCCGACCGGGTGAAGGGCACGCCCGGCAAGGGGCGTTGGACGGGTCGCGGCTATGTGTTCACCGCCGGGGAGAACGAACCGGCGCTCATCTTCACCTCCCGGGTCACCGACTCCCGTACCCATGTGACCTGTTCACCGATGATCGCCCGCATCCGCGCGGTCGAGGTGCCGCCCGCCGTCGACAAGACCGTCGACAAGACGCGCCTCGGGACCTCGGAGGCGTACAAGGGCAACGAACGGGAGAGCAGCCTCCACAACGCGGCCGCCGCCTGCAACGGCGAGAACGCCTGCGTCTTCCGGCCGGACGCCCGGACCTCCTTCCGCTACTACGACGAGGCGCGGGTCGTCGGAGAGGCCTTCGTCAACTGCACCCGCAACACCCTCCAGCACAGCCGGCTCCTCTCGTACTCCGAGCGCAGCCACGACAGCATCGCCCAGACGTACGCCGACGCCGGCCTCGCGCTCCCCGAGGTGGCCCGGCTGCCCACCAGCGGCGTGCGGGAGGAGGACGAGAAGCGGGCCAAGGAGCGGCCCATGGCCGCCCAGTTCGCCCTCGCCTACGAGAAGGCCTGGGAGCGGCCCTGGCAGTGGTTCAGCGGCGACCGGCGCACCATCGTGGAGAAGATCCAGCCCGGCGAGGTCAGTTGGGTCGAGACGCAGCCGAGCCGGGAGCGGGTCGAAGGCTGGTTCGTCAGCACGAAGGACGACTACCGGCTGCACGTCGTCGTCGACGGGCCCTCCCGGGCCGTGCCCGACCGGCTGCTCCAGCGGACCGGACCCATGTCCGAGGCGGAGAAGCAGCGTTGCGCCGCCGCCCGCCCGATGACCACCACCCCGGTCGGGGCGGACGCGCCCGCGAGCTCCAGCGACAAGGGCCTGCTCAGGGTCCCGGCGCCGACGGCCCCGGGAGCGCGGCCCGCGGAACGGAGCATGCCGCTGGACTGACCCCGCATCCGGTGCCCCGCCGCCGCCTCACCCCGCCACGGCGCCGAGGCGGCGCAGCACCTCGTCCGGGCCCAGGACGCGCGCCACCGCGAACAGGTCGGGGCTGCGGGTGGCGCCCGTGAGCGCGACCCGGACCACGTTCGCGACCTGTCTCGGCGGTCCCGCCCAGCGTCCCGGCTCCCGCCGCCAGGCGGCCGTGTCCGGGGCGTGACCGTGCCGCACCGCGAGCTCCCGCAGGGCCCCGTACCACTCCTCCGGCGTGCCGGCCCCGGCCGCCTCCCGGGCGAAGCCGGCGGCGATCCGGCGCACCAGCTCCGGGTCCAGACCGCCGTAGCGGTCGTCGTCGGCGGCCGGCGGCGAGCCGAAGAGCTCCGTGAAGAAGAAGCCGTAGCGGTCGCGGAAGCAGGACCAGCGGTCGAGGTCCTTCCGGGCGGGCGCGCCCTCCGGCCGGCCCACCGCCAAGGCGGCCAAGGCGAGTTCCTCGTGCCGGGCCAGGACGGAACCGAGCTCGGGGTCGTGGTCCCGGGCCCAGGCGAGGAGCTGGGCGTACAGCTCGCCGGGGGTGAGCGAGGCGATGAACTCCCGGCTCAGGGAGTGCAGTTTGGGCAGGTCGAGCAGGGGACCTGACGGGCGCATGCCGTCGGTCCGGACGGGCGCGGCGAGCGCCTCGGCCGTGGGGACGTCCATCAGCCGGATGTTGGCGAGACCGCGCAGGTAGTGCTGGACGGCCGCCGGGGGGTATCCGGCGGCCAGGTAGTAGTCCACCGACGCCTCGGGGTCCTTGCGCTTGCTGAGCTTGCGGCGGGACGGACCCTCCGCCTTCATCAGCGGCGCGAGATGCGCGTACGCGGGCGGTTCGAAGCCCAGCGCCGTGTGCAGCTGCAGATGGACCGGCGTCGAGGACAGCCACTCCTCGCCGCGCACGACGAGCGACACCCTCATCAGGTGGTCGTCCACGACGTGCGCGAAATGGTAGGTCGGCAGGGGAAGTTCGTCCTGCGAGGACTTGAGCAGCACGATGTCGTTGCCGTTGTCCTGCAGCGTCACGGAGGACCGGATGCGGTCCGCGAACCGGACCCGGCCGGGGAACTCGTACGGGCAGCGGAAGCGCACCACGTACGGCTCGCCCGCCGCGAGCCGCCGGGCCGCCTCCGCCGGGGCCAGCGTCCGGCACGGCGCCCACCGGCCGTAGTAGCCGAGCGGGGAGCGCCCCGCCCGCTGCTCCCGCGCACTGCGGGCCAGCCGGTCCTTGTCGCAGAAGCAGGGGTACGCGCGGTCCTGCCGCAGCAGCGCGCGGACATGGCTCAGGTAGACGTCCCGGCGTTCCGACTGGAGATACGGCCCCCAGGCGCCGTCCCCGTCGACCCCGCCCTCGTCGGGCGCGAGCCCGAAGGCGCCCAGCAGCCGCCCGAACTCCTCCGCCGCGCCCGCCACTTGGCGGGAGCGGTCGGTGTCCTCGACGCGCAGCACGAACACACCGCCCGACTGGTGGGCCAGGGCGCGCGCCACGGCGGCCGTGTACAGGCCGCCGATGTGCAGGTGTCCGGTGGGGCTCGGGGCGAAGCGCGTCACCTCGGCCCCCGCCGGCAGGACACGCGGACCGAACCGCCGCTCCCAGTCGGCCGGTTCCGGGAGGTCGGGCGGGAACATCGCGTTGATGACGGACAGGTCGAGCACGGTGGACTCCCTCCAGGGGTTCCTCGATCGGTCCACCGTAGGCACGTGACCGGCCGATCCGGGCGGAGCGGCGACGCGAGGCTGCGGAACTCCGAACCCACTCCGGCGCCTTCGGCTGCGGCCGGTGCGTACGGTCAGTAACGTCCCCAGAACCGATCCGTACGACAGCAACGCGCGGAACACACCAGGGGGTGACATGGGCGGCACGCGCGCCGTGGCCCTGCTCGCGCTCGGCTCCTTCGCCATGGGGACCGACGCCTACGCGATGGCGGGACTGCTCCCCGGCATCGGGGCCGACCTGCACGTCTCCGTCTCCCTCGCCGGACAGTCCGTCACCGCCTTCACCCTCTGCTACGCCCTGGCCGCACCGCTCTGCTCGGCCGCCCTCGGCCGCCGGGGGACCCGTACGGTCCTCGTCACCGCGCTCGTGGTCTTCGTCCTCGCCAACGCCGGGACCGCGCTCACCGGTTCGTACGCCGGGCTCCTCGGCACCCGGGCCCTCGCCGGCGCCGGAGCGGGCCTCTTCACCCCGGCCGCCGCGACCGCCGCCGTCGCGCTCGTCCCGCCCGAACGGCGCGGCCGCGCCCTCGGCCTCGTCCTCGGCGGGATGAGCGCCGGCACCGTCCTCGGCGTACCGCTCGGCCTGCTCGTCGCCGCCCACTCCGGCTGGCGGACGGCCCTCTGGCTGATCACCGCACTCGGCGCGGTCGCCCTGCTCGGCGTCGCCACCGCCCTCCCGGCCGTCCGGGCCGCCGCCGCGCCCTCCCTGCGGGCCCGGCTCGGCGCCCTCGCCCGGCCCCGGGTCGCCGCCGTCGTCACCGTCACCTTCACCCAGACCGTCGCCAGCCTCGGGCTCTACACCTACCTGGAACCCGTCCTCCGCCGGACCGCCGACGTCGGCAGCGCCGTGCCGTACCTCTGGGTCTGGGGCATCGGCGGCGTCTGCGGCAGTCTCCTCGCCGGCACCCTCGTCGACCGGACGGGAAAGCCCGCCCTCCTCGCCGTCGCCCTGCTCGGCACCCTCGGCGGCGCCCTCGCCCTGCTGCCCTGGACCGGGACCGTGCCCGGCCTCGTCCTGCTGCCCCTGCTCGTCTGGGGCGCCGTGGGCTGGGCCTTCGTCGTCCCCCAGCAGCACCGGCTGCTCGCGGGGCAGGCCGACGGCGCCGCCGCCGTCGGCCTCAACAGCTCCGCCACCTACCTCGGCGGCGCCGTCGGCTCCGCGCTCGGCGGCCTCGCCCTCGCCCACGGGCTCGACGCCCGCTGGCTCCCGCTCCCCGCCGCCGGGGTCGCGCTCGCGGGAGTCCTCCTCCACCTCACCGCGGCGCGCGGACCCGCCCGGCGCACGGCCCGGGCACGCCACGGTGCCGAAGACAGGACCGGAGCCGCGGGCGCGACCGCGGCCGACGCCCTGGAAAGGAACACGCCATGAAGTTCGGCGTCAATCTGCCCAACTACGGGCCCGAGGCCACCCCCGACGCCCTCGCCGACTGGGCACTCCGCGTCGAGGCGATCGGCTACCACTACGCCATGGTCTCCGACCACGTGGCCCTCACCCCGGACGTGCAGCACCTCTTCCCCGCCCCGTTCTACGACCCCTTCACGACCCTCGCCTGGCTCGCCGGGGTCACCCGGACCGTCGGCCTCGGCACGACGGTGACGATCCTCCCGTACCGGCATCCCGTGCACACCGCCCGCGTCGCCGCCAACATCGACCGGTTCAGCGGCGGCCGGCTCGTCTTCGGCGCCGCCGCGGGCTGGGCCGCCCGGGAGTTCGCCGTCCTCGACGTCCCTTACCGCAAGCGCGGCGCGATCAGCGACGAGTACCTCGCCGCGATCAAGGCCTGCTGGGCCGACGAGGTCGCCTCCTTCGACGGCGTCCACGTCTCCTTCCGCGATCTGCACACCGGTCCGCTGCCCGTGCAGCGCCCCGGACCGCCCGTCTGGGTCGGCGGACACAGTCACGGCGCGCTGCGCCGGGCCGTCCGCCTCGGCGACGCCTGGCACCCCACCTCCGTCTCCGGCGACTGGCTCACCGGCGTCGGGCTGCCCGCCCTCCGCCGGGTCGCGGACGAACACGAGCGGCCCGTGCCCGCCGTCTGCCCGCGCATCAAACTCCGCGTCACCCCCCGGCCGCTCGGCCCGGGACGGCTCCTCGGCGAGGGCACCCGGGCGCAGATCGCCGACGACCTCGGACTGCTCCAGGACCTGGGCGCGGCGGCCGTCGTCCTCGACCCCACCTATCCGGGCGACCGGCGGGAGGCGGGCCGCACCGCGCGCGACCTCGACGTCCTGGAGACACTCGCCAAGGAGGTCATCGACCTGGACGCCGGCTGCGTACGATGACCGGATCGCGGGGGAGGGAGTGCGGGACGTGACCGATCTGGACCTGCGGAAGCTGCGGGTGCTCAGGGAACTCAGCGAACGCGGCACCGTCAGCGCCGCCGCCCGGGCGCTGCACCTCACCCCGCAGGCCGTCTCACAGCAGATCAGCGCCCTGGGCCGGGAGTTGGGCGTGCCGCTCACCGAACCGTCGGGCCGCAGGCTGCGGCTGACCGGCGCGGCCCGGATCGTGCTCCGGCACGCCGACGCCGTGTTCACCCAGGTCGAGCAGATGCGCGCGGAACTCGCCGCCCACCGGAGCGGCGAGCGCGGCGAGGTGGCCGTCGCCGGCTTCTCCACCACCCTCTCCGCGCTCATCCTGCCCGCCGTGGCCCGGCTGCGGGAGACCCGGCCGCTGCTGCGGACCTCGCTCACCGAGGTCGACCCGCCGGAGAGCTTCTCGCTCCTCCAGCGCGGCGAGACCGACGTCGTCATCTCCGCCGACACCACCCGCGCCGCGCCGGCCGACGAGGACGGCCGCTCCGACGGCCGGTTCCACCGGGTCGCGCTCTGCGACGACCCCTTCGACATCGCGCTGCCCGCCGGGCACCGGCTGCTCGACAGCGAGCGGCTGCTCCTCGCCGACCTCGCCGACGAGACGTGGATCTTCGCCACCACCGGCCTCTGTCACGACATCGGCGTCGCCGCGTGTACGGCCGCCGGGTTCACCCCGCAGGCCTCGCACGCCATCGGCGACTGGGACGCCACCCTCGCGGCGGTACGGCTCGGCCTCGGGGTGGCGCTCGTGCCGCGGCTCGCCAAGCCGGTGCCGCGGCCGGAGGTGACGATCCGCGCGTTCACCGAGCGGGCGCCGTCGCGGACGGTCTTCGCGGCCGTACGGGAGGGCAGCCAGACCTCACCGGAGATCGCGGCCGTCCTCGACGCGCTCCGTACGGCGGCCAGGGCGGCCGTCGCGGGCTGAACGGACCGACGGGACGGGGCTGACCGGCGGACGGAGGGCTGAACGAACGACCGGCGGTTTCCCGGCGGCCGTCCTCCGGAGCACGATCCGCCACGGCTCGTGGACGGTACCGTCCACCAGACGTTGCTGGACCCGCCCCGGCGCCGCTGCGAGGCTCGATCCCGTACCGCGGAGAGCTCCGCGACGTCCCCCCTTTCGGAGAGCGGGCACCCACCCATGTCCATAGCCACCTACACGCGGCTCGCCGCCCTGAGCCTCATCTGGGGCTCCGTCTTCCTCTGGATCAAGATCGCCGGGTACGGCTTCTCACCCGTGCAGATGGTGCTGATCCGGCTCGCCCTCGGCGCCGTCGTCATCCTCGCCATCGGCTACGCCAAGGGACTCAGGCTCCCCAAGGAGGGCGCCACCTGGGGGCATCTGACCGTCGCCGCGCTGCTCGGCAACGCCGTCCCGTGGACGCTCTACGCCGAGGGGGAGATCGCCGGATCGAGCAGCGTCGCCGCCGTGGTCAACGGCAGCGCGCCGATCTGGACCCTGGCCGCGGCCCTGCTGCTCGGCCAGGAGAAGAAGGTCTCCGGCTTCAAGGCCGGCGGCGTGCTGCTCGGCCTCGGCGGCACCGCCCTCATCGCCTCGCCGTGGAACTCGGCCTCGGCGGGCACCGGTTGGAGCATCCTCTGCTTCGTCCTCGGCTCGATCAGCTTCGGCGCCAGCTTCGCGTACATGGGCAAGTTCCTCGTGGGCAAGGGCATCCCGCCCCTCATGCTCGCGGGCGGCCAGCTCAGCGCCGCCACCGTGCTCCTGCTGGCCGCCTTCCCCTTCCTCGGCCTCCAGGCCGTCACCTGGCGCACCGACTCCGTGATCTCGGTCCTGGTCCTCGGCGTGGTCTGCACCGGCTTCGCCGCACTGCTCAACTTCGAGCTGATCATCAAGGACGGGCCCACGGTCGCCTCCACCGTCACCTATCTGATGACCGCCGTCGCCGTCGTCCTCGGCGCCGTGGTGCTCCAGGAGCCCCTCGGCTGGACCGTATGGCTCGGAGCGGTGGCGGTGCTCGCGGCCACCGGCCTGCTCCGCCGCAAGCCGCGCCCCGCTCCCGAACCGGCTCCGGAAGCCGCTCCCGTACCGTCGACCGCGGCGGCCGATTAGCCGCCCCATTCCCTCAGGAAATGCCGGGCCGCCACCCGCAACATTGTGTTCATTCATGGGGCGGGTGGTGGGTGGTAGCGTCACGAGTGGAAACACCCGGCCTTTATGGGGGAGTCGGACGTGGCTTTTGTGGTCGAAATCGTTTTCCGTGGCAACGGGTCGGACCGGTTGGGTTTAGCGGAGGCCCATCGGACCTACTGGAAAAGGATGGCCGCACGCGGCATCCTGCTCGGTGGCGGCCCCTGGCGGGACGGCACCGGGGAACTCCTGGTCTGTGAGGCCCCCGACCGCCGCACGCTCTTACGGGTCCTGTACGCCGACCCGTACGCCCAGGCGCAGCTCATCGGTGAGGTGCGGATCCGTGAATGGAACGCGACCATGGGGCCCGTGGTGCTCGCGGGTCTCGAGCGGTCCACCGGCGGTGCCGGAACCCACGAGCGAATACGCGGGGGCGTCACGGCGCCCGTCCCGCCGGCCGTCCGCGAGGCGGCCGCCGTACGCGAGGAGCTCGCCGTCCGCGAGGAACTGACCGCCCACGAGCGGCGCATCGCCACGATGATGCTCGACGGGCTGACCAACAAGCAGATCGCGGAGGCCTTCACGGTGTCCACCCGGGCCGTGGAGCTGCACATCACCCGGATCTACCGGAAGCTCGACATCCGCCGGCGCGCCCAACTCGCCGCCGCCATCGACCGGTTCGAGGCCGCGCTCGCCTGCTGAGCCTTCCGCCGCACTCGTTCCGCCCGGCACGCCCGGGACATCACGGCCGTAGACATCACACCCGTAGACATCGCGCCCGTAGACATCACACCCAGCTGTCGCACCCGTAGCCATCACACCCGTAGACATCCACATGTGGGGGAGTCCGTCATGCCGCTCGTCGAGATCACCGTTCCCGAAGGCGCCCTCGCCGGGGCCGCCGCCGAGGTCCTGCAGCAGCGGGTCGCCGACTCCGTGCTCACCGCCATGGGACTGCCCCGCACCGACTTCTTCGCCTCCGCCACCTGGGTCTACGTCCGGGAGGCCGCCAAGGGCCTCGCGACCACCGGCGCCGGCACCGCGCCGGGAGTCCTGGTCGTGGTCACGCCCCTGGCGGGCTTCCTGACCCCCGAGCGCAACGAAGCCCTCGCCGCCGAGGTCACCCGGCACGTCCAGGAGGCGACCGCGCCCGACACCGTCGTCTGGCTCGTGGTGCACGAGGTCCCCGAGGGGAACTGGGCGGTGAACGGCGCACTGACCCGGCGGGCGAAGATCGACGAATTCGTCGCCGAGGCCGCCGGGTCTCGCTGAATTTCCACCGGACCCGCTGAATTCCGTACCGGAATTCCGGACGCCGAGGCGCCGCACCGTATTCACGGTGCGGCGCCTTTTCCTGCGTTCCGGGCGGCATGGGGAATCAGCCACGGGTGCGGAATCCCGTATCGATGTGCGGCCCGTTCCGCTCGTACGGTGATGTCAATGGCACCGGCGGATGGGAGAGACTCGTTCATGGCTCTGCATTCGGCGCCGAGACTCGGTGTGGTGGTTCCTTCGGGAAACGCCGCCGCCGAACCCGAGATCGGCAGCCTCGTCAGCCCCGCACTCAATGTCCACACCTCACGCTTCCCGGTCCTTCCCGGCAAAGACCTGCGCGGTCGGCTGGAGAAGTACAACGACGTCCTTCCCGACGTCCTGGGGAACTTCGGCGGACTGCGCCTCGACGCGGCCGTCGTCTCCTGCACCGGGTCCCACTACCTGCTGACCCCCGACGGCGACCGCGCCCTCTGCGCGGAGCTCTCCGAGCGCGTCGGAGCACCCGTACGGTCCGCGGCCCTGGCCATCCTCGACACGGCGCGCGCGGTGGGAGCCGACCGCCTCGTCCTGGTCTCGCCGTACGAGCCCTGGCTCACCGAACTCTCCCGGTCCTACTGGGAGTCGGCCGGACTCGCCGTCGACCGGGTGGTCAAGATCCGGGCCGGCGCCCGGTTCTCCCCGTACGACGTGACCACCGAGGAACTCGTCGCACAGGTACGCGAGGCCGAACTCCCCGACGAAGCCACCCTGTTGTTCACGGGAACCGGCATGTTCACCTTCGACGCACTGGCCGCCCTCGGGCGCGACGGCGACCGCACCCTGCTCACCTCCAACCTGGCGAGCGCCTGGTGGGCCCGGGACACCCTCGGCCTCCCCGCCGACGGCCCGGACGCGCACCCCTTGCTGCGGCGCCTCGCGCGGCGGACCGGGGCCGGCGCGCCGGCCCCCGCGACCGCGGCCCGGTCGTGAGCGGCGATACCGCCGGCCCCGCCCGGGCCGCCGCCCCGCACGCACCGGTCGCCGTCGTCGGCGCCGGGCCCGTGGGACTCACCGCCGCGCTCGTCCTCGCCCGGTCCGGCGTCCCGGTGACCCTCCTGGAATCCCGGCGGGAACTGGCCACCGAGTCCCGCGCCTCCACCTTCCACCCCGCCACCCTCGACCTCCTCGACGAGCTCGGCGTCGCCGCCGCGCTGCGCCGCCAGGGCCGTACCGTCGACCGCGTCCAGTGGCGCGACCTGGACGGCCGGGTGCACGCCGAGCTGGACTACTCCCTGCTCGCCGGACACACCGCCCACCCGTACCGGCTCCACGTCGAACAGGCCCGGCTCACCCCGCTGTTGCTCGCCGAACTGGCAGCGACCGGTCTCGCCGACGTACGGTTCGGGGCCACCGTCGTCGGCGCCGAGGACACCGGCGACGGAGTGCGGCTGCGCACCGAGGACGCGGCCGGGCGCGGCACCGTCACCCGGCACCCGTACGTCGTGGCCGCCGACGGGGCCCGCAGCCGGCTGCGGGCGCTCGCGGGGCTCCCCGGCACGGCCGAGGAGTACCCGGACTACGCGCTCCGCGTGGTCACCGGGACGCCGCTCGACGAGCTGCTCCCCGGGCTCGCCCCGCTCGCCTACGTCCGGGATCCGCGGGCCTCGTTCAGCGCCCTCGGGATGCCCGACCACTGGCGGCTGATCTTCCGGATCCCGCGCGGCGTGGCCCGCGAGGAGGTGCTCGCGCCCGGGGCCGTACGGGCCAGGATCGAGCGGGCCCTGCCGGGCGCCGCCGGGCGGGCCGTGCGCGTCGACGACGCGCACACCTACCGCCTCGCGCGGTTCCTGCTGCCCCGCTACCGGGCGGGGCGAGTGCTGTTCGCCGGGGACGCGGCCCATCTGACGTCCACCGCCGGCGGCATGAACATGAACTGCGGGCTGCACGACGCCGTGGAGACGGGCCGGGCCCTCGCCGCCGTACTCCGGGAAGGCGGCTCGGGCGGCACCCGGCCCGGCAGCACGCTCGACGCGGCTCTCGACGCGGCCCTCGAACGGCGCCGCTCGGTCGTCGAGACGGCGGTCATCCCGCGCAGCGAGGCCCGGACGGCCGGACTGGACAGTGCCGCCGAACTCCCGGCCCGGCTGGACGCGTTGCGGCGCACCGCCGCCGACCCCGCGGCAGCCACCGACTACCTGCTCAAGGCATCACTTCTCGACGTCGCACCACGACCACTGAAGGGTGACGCACATGCGGATCTGGTTCCACAAGCACACCGTTGAAGGACGTCTGCCGCTGCTCGACCAGTGGTACCGGGAGCACCTGGACGCGATAGCCGCCCCCGGCACCACCGTCGACATCAAGACCCTGCCCGCCGACACGTACCCCGATCGCACGCCCTTCGGGCTCGTCGGCCACCACTCCGCCCAGGTGCTGTTCAGCCGGCACTTCTCCGAGTCCGCGCTCGTCGCGGAACGCGAGGGCTACGACGCCTGGGTGATCGCGGCAGGCCAGGACCCCGGCCTCCGCGACGCCCGGCACCTCGCCTCGATCCCCACCCTGGGATACGGCGAGACGGCCTTCTTCCTCTCGGCGCTCACCGGCCAGCGCTTCGGCGTCCTCGGCTTCATGCCGCCCCTGGAGGAGCCGATCCGGGCCAACATCCGCCAGTACCGGCTGGAGGCCTCCCTCAGCTCGTACGAGGTCGTCCCCGGCGGCTGGGACTCCGTGCACCGCTCCCTGGAAGGGGACTTCGACGAGTTCGTCGAGGTGTACTCGGCGGCCGCCGAACGCGCCGCGAAGGCCGGGGCCGAGGTCATCATCCCCGCCGAGGGCATCCCCAACGAGATCCTGTGGCACCTCGGCATCCACGAACTCCACGGGCTGCCCGTCATCGATCCGGCCGGCCTGGCCGTCAAGCTCGCCGAGACCCTCGTCCGGCTCGGGGAGCTGAAGCTCTTCCAGCGCAGCGGACACGGCTACTGGTTCAGCCGGCCCGACGAGCCCGTCGCCAAGCACCTGGAGAAGGTGTTCCTCGGCGAGGCCCTCTAGGAGATGCCGTGTCCGCCGCCCTGTGCGCCCCCGCCGCCCGCCGCGCCCGCCGCGTCCGCGCCGTCCCGCACGGCCCCGTCGCCCGCCGCGTCCGCGCCGCCCCGTTCCGCCACCCGCAACCGCGCCCGCACGCCGCCACGCCCTCGAAGGAGTCACGCCCATGACGTACGACGCCTACGGCCGCAACACCGCGGCCACCGACCCCGCCGCCCCCTACTACCGCCCGCGCCGGCTCCGCCGCACCCCCGCGCTGCGCCGCTTCGCCGCCGAGACCCGGGTCGGCCCCGCCAACCTCGTCCAGCCCCTCTTCCTCCGCGAAGGCCTCACCGAGGCGCGCGAGATCCCCTCCATGCCCGGGGTCCTCCAGCACACCCGCGACACCCTCCGGAAGGCCGCCGCCGAGGCGGTCGCCAACGGCGTCGGCGGCCTCATCCTCTTCGGCATCCCGGAGCACAAGGACCCCACCGGCACCGGCGCGATCGACCCCGACGGCATCCTCCAGGTCGCCCTGCGCGACGTCGTCGCCGAGGTCGGCGACTCCACCGTGATCATCGGGGACATCAACCTCGACGAGTACACCGACCACGGCCACACCGGTGTCCTGGACGCCCACGGCGACGTCGACAACGACGCCAGCATCGAGCTGTACGCCCAGGCCGCCGTCGTCCAGGCCGACGCGGGAGCCCAGATCGTCGCCCCCAGCGGCATGATGGACGGCCAGGTCCGCCGTATCCGGGAGGCGCTCGACCAGGCAGGACACCAGTCCGTCGCCATCCTCGGCTACTCCGCCAAGTACGCCTCGCACTTCTACGGCCCCTTCCGCGACGCCGTCGAGTCCACCCTGCGCGGCGACCGCAAGGGCTACCAGCAGTTCCCCGGCAACATCCGCGAATCCCTCCTGGAGGTCTCGCTGGACGTCGCCGAGGGCGCCGACCTGGTGATGGTGAAGCCCGCGCTCGCCTACCTCGACATCGTCCGGCTCATCGCCGACCACGTGCAGGTGCCCGTCGCCGCCTACCAGGTCTCGGGCGAGTACTCGATGGTCGAGGCGGCCGCCGCCAAGGGCTGGATCGACCGCGACCAGGTCGTCCGCGAGAGCCTCGCGTCCATCCACCGCGCGGGCGCCACCCAGATCATCACCTACTGGGCCTCCGAGTTCGCCCAGACGCTGGACCGGTGACCCGGTGAGCCCGTCCTCCACCATGCTGGTCCTCGGCATCAGCCATGCCAGCGCCCCGCTCGACCTCCTGGAGAGACTCGCCGGCACCGACCGGCCCGCCGAGGACCTCGTCGCCGACGTGACCTCCGTCGACGGCATCGACGCCGCCGTCGTCGTCTCCACCTGCAACCGCCTGGAGATCTACGCCGAGACCCGGGGCGACGGAGCCGGACCCGGCGCCGCCGGCGAACTCACCGGTCTCGGCGAGCTGTTCGCCCAGCACACCGGCGTCGACCACGAGGAGATCGCCCCGCACCTCTACAGCCACCACGCCGACGGGGCCGTCCGCCACCTGTTCGCCGTGGCCTCCGGGCTCGAATCGGTCGTGGTCGGCGAGGACCAGATCCTCGGCCAGGTGAAGCTGGGCCTCGAACGCTCCCAGCGGCTCGACCGGACCGGCCGGGTCCTCGCCAAGGCCGTCCAGACCGCCCTCCGGGTCGGCAAGCGGGCCCGCAACGAGACCGGACTCAACGAGGCGGGCCGTTCCCTCGCCACCGCGGGACTCGGCTTCTTCGAGCGCCGGGTCGGCTCCCTGCACGGCAAGACCGCCCTGGTCATCGGCGCCGGAGCCTTCGCCGGTGTCGTCGTCGCCGCACTCCGCCGCTCCGGCCTCGACCGGGTGCACGTCGCCAACCGCACCCCGGAGAAGGCGCAGCGGCTCGCGGAGACCACCGGGGGAGTGGGGTACGACCTGGCGGACGTGCCCCGGCTGCTCACCGAGGTGGACGTGGTCGTCGGCGCCACCGCCGCCACCGGCCACCTCGTCACCGCCGGGCAGGTCGAGCAGGCGCTCGCCGCCCGCGACGGCCGGGAGCTGTTCCTGCTCGACCTCTCGCTGCCGCACAACATCGCGCCCGCCGCGGCCGCCCTGCCCGGCGTCACCTTCGTCGACCTGCGGCGGATCGCGGAGGAGGGCCAGGAGGACGAGATCTCCGCGGCCAGCGTCCAGGCCGCGCACGAGCTGATCGACGCGGAGGTCGAGCAGTTCCGCACCGGGTTGCGGCTGGCCGGCGCCACACCGGTCCTCACCGCGCTCCGGACCGCCGCGACCGAGGCCGCCCAGGTCGAACTCGACCGGCTGGCGCGCCGGTTGGAAGGCGTCGACGGCACGGTACGGCGGGAGATCGACCGCAGCGTACGGCGCATCGTCGACAAGGCTCTGCACCAGCCGACGGTCCTGGTGCGGGAGCTGGCGGCCGACCCGGACGGCGCCCGGCACATCGCCGCCTTCACCCGCCTCTTCGCGGCCGCGGAGGCCGAGGGCGGCGCCGGGAGCAGCACCCCGAACGGACCGAATCCCCCGAGCGCGCAGAACGACCCGCACGCGAAGAGCGACCCGAACGCGAAGAGCGACCCGCACGCGAACAGCGACCCGAACGCACAGAACGACCCGCACGCGAAGAACGACCCGAACGCACAGAACGAGACGAAGATCGAGGCCATCGCATGAGTGACATCTCGGCTCTCTGGGAAGCCGAATCCATCGCCGTCATCGGCGCCAGCGAGCGCCCCGGCGCGCTGGGCCGCAAGCCGCTCGACTACCTCCTGCGGTACGGCTACAAGGGCCGCATCCTGCCGGTCAACCCGCGCTCCCCGGAGATCCTCGGAGTCCCCGCGTACCCCAGCGTGAAGGACGCCCCGGGCCCCGTCGA
The DNA here is from genome assembly GCF_008639165.1 of Streptomyces venezuelae ATCC 10712. Classification (NCBI taxonomy): domain Bacteria; kingdom Bacillati; phylum Actinomycetota; class Actinomycetes; order Kitasatosporales; family Streptomycetaceae; genus Streptomyces; species Streptomyces venezuelae. Next base: position 5,917,265 of record NZ_CP029197.1, read on the forward strand.
CCTGGCCCTCATCATGGTCTCCGCCGAGCGGGTCCTCGGGGCCGTCGACGACTGCGTGGCCGCCGGCGTCAAGCTCGCCGTCATCGCCTCCTCCGGCTTCGCCGAGACCGGCGAGGAGGGCGCCCGCCTCCAGGCGGAGGTGGTCGCCAAGGCCCGCGCCGGAGGCCTGCGGATCATCGGCCCGAACTGCATCGGCGCCGTCGGGTACGAGAACCGCGTCCTCGCCACCTTCAGCCCCCTCTTCGGCGCCGAGTCCGTGCCCTTCGAGCCCGGCACCCTCGCCTTCGTCAGCCAGAGCGGCGCCCTCGGATTCGGCGCCGCCAGCCTCGCCCTGGAGCGGGGCCTGCGCCCCGGCTGGGTCGTCAGCACCGGCAACGACGCCGACGTCACCGCCCTCGAAGTCCTCCGCGAACTCGCCACCGTCCCCGACGTCACCGGGCTCCTCGGCTACCTGGAGGACACCCCGGACATCGACACCCTCCGCGCCCTGGCCGGCTCCGGCAAGCCGGTCGCCCTGCTCAAGTCGGGCCGTACGGAAGCGGGCGGCCGGGCCGCCGCCTCGCACACCGGCGCCCTCGCCACCGACGACCGGGTCCTCGACGCGGCGCTGCGCGGCCTCGGCATCGTCCGGGTCGACGACATCGACGAACTCCTCGACGTGGCACGGGTCTTCGAGTCCGAGCGCCGGCCCGCCGGGAACCGCGTGGCGGTCGTCACCACCTCCGGCGGCTCCGGCATCCTCGCCGCCGACGCCGTCGAGGCCCACGGCCTCCAGCTCAGCACCCTGGAGCCGCGCAGCAAGGAGGCGCTCGCCGAGATCGTCCCCGCCTTCGGCGCCATCGACAACCCCGTCGACATCACGGCCACCGTCCTCAGCGACCCCTCGCTGTTCGACCGCTCGCTCGACGTCCTGATCGCCGACGACACGGTCGACATCATCGTCGCCGCCTTCTGCGTGATGGCCGGACCCGATGTCGAGAAGGCCGTCAACGCCCTCTCCCGCGCCGCCGCGAAGGGCGGAAAGCCCATCCTCGTCGCCCGTACCGGAGCAGACTTCCTCGCCCCGGACGCCCCGCGCGACCTGCGCGAGGCGGGCCTCCCCGAATATCCGACGCCCGCCCGCGCCCTGCGCGCCGCCGCCGCCCTCTGGGAGGTCAGCCGCCCCCGTACCCTGCCGGACGCCCCGCGCCCCGGGACCGTGCCCGGCCCCGGCTCCCAGGCCACCGAGCCCGAGCTGAAGCGGCTCCTCGCCGAAGCCGGGATCGCCGTCCCGAAGGGCCGGATCGCCGAGAGCGCCGAGGACGCGGTCCGCGCCGTGACCGAGGTCGGCGGTACGGCGGTGCTCAAGGCCGTCGTACCGGGCCTGCTCCACAAGACGGAGGCCGGGGGAGTGGAGATCGGCGTCACGACCGCCGGCGCGCCCGCGGCCCACGCCCGGCTCGCCGCCCTCGGCGGGCAGGTGCTCGTCGAGGAACTGGTCGGCGAGGGAGTCGAGTTGATCGTCGGCGTCCACACCACCGACCTGGGTCCGGTGCTCACCGCCGGGCTCGGTGGGATCTTCACGGAGGTCCTGGACGACGTCGGCCACCGGCTCCTGCCGCTGGCCCCGGGCGAGGGCGCCGAGCTCCTCGCCGGGCTGCGCGGCGCGAAGGTACTCGCCGGGGCGCGCGGCCGGGCCGCGGTGGACGTCGCTGCCGCCGCGGAACTCCTGCACAAGGTAGCGGAGTTGGCGCAGGACTGGCCCGCAGGCTACGCCCTGGACCTCAACCCGGTCCGCGTCCTGCCGAAGGGCGCCGTCGTCCTCGACGCGGCCCTCGGCATCGAGACCGCGACGGGCGCCGAGACCGCGCCCGGTGCCGAAACCGCGCCCGGTGGCGACGCCGCCTCCGGCGTCGAAACCGCCTCCGGCGTCGCCGCCACCGAAGGGGCCGCGCGATGAGCGGCGTGGGAACCGGCGGCGGAGGAACCGCAAGCAAGGCGCTCTTCGAGCGGGCCCGCGAGGTCACCCCCGGCGGCGTCAACTCCCCGGTGCGCGCCTTCGGGGCCGTCGGCGGCACCCCGCCCTTCATGGCCTCGGCCCAGGGCCCGTACCTCACCGACGCCGACGGCAACGAGTACGTCGACCTGATCTGCTCCTGGGGCCCGATGATCCTCGGCCACCGGCACCCGGCCGTCGTCGAGGCGGTCACCGGGGCCCTGGCGCTCGGCACCTCCTTCGGCGCGCCGTCCACCGGGGAGGTCGAGCTCGCGGAGGAGATCGTCGACCGGGTCGACCCGGTCGAGCAGGTCCGCCTCGTCAGCTCCGGCACCGAGGCGACGATGTCGGCGATCCGCCTCGCCCGCGGCTTCACCGGGCGCGGCAAGATCGTGAAGTTCGCCGGCTGCTACCACGGCCACGTGGACGCCCTGCTCGCCTCGGCCGGCTCCGGCCTCGCCACCTTCGCCCTCCCCGACACCCCGGGCGTCACCGGCGCGCAGGCGAGCGACACGATCGTCCTGCCGTACAACGACCTCGCCGCGGTCGAGAAGGTCTTCGCGGAGATCGGCGACGAGATCGCCGCCGTGATCACGGAGGCCGCGCCCGGGAACATGGGCGCCGTCCCGCCGCTGCCCGGCTTCAACGCGGGCCTGAAGGACGTCACCTCCCGCCACGGGGCGCTCTTCATCTCCGACGAGGTGATGACCGGCTTCCGGGCCAGCCGCTCCGGCTGGTACGGCCGGGACGGCGTCGCGCCCGACCTGCTGACCTTCGGCAAGGTCATGGGCGGCGGCTTCCCCGCGGCGGCCTTCGGCGGCCGCGCGGACGTCATGGCCCACCTGGCCCCGGCCGGGCCCGTGTACCAGGCGGGCACCCTCTCGGGGAACCCGGTCGCCACCGCCGCCGGCCTCGCGACCCTCCGGCACAGCACCCCCGAGGTGTACGAGCGGCTCGACGAGGTCTCGGCCACCCTCGGCCGTGAGGTCTCGGCCGCCCTGACCAAGGAGGGCGTGGCGCACCGGGTCCAGTACTCCGGCACCATGTTCTCGGTCTTCTTCACCGAGGACGAGGTGACCGACTTCGACGGGGTGCGCGCCACCGAGTCGTACCGCTATTCGCCGTTCTTCCACGAGCTCCTGCGCCGGGGCGTCTATCTGCCGCCCTCGCCCTTCGAGGCCTGGTTCGTCTCGGCCGCGCACGACGACCGGGCGGTCGGCCGGGTGGTCGAGGCGCTCCCGGCGGCGGCAGCGGCAGCGGCGTCCGTGAAGCCCTGACGCCGGGGCCGTACACGAGAAAAAGGGAAAGCCCCCGTGGTGTGACCACGGGGGCTTTCCCTCGCCCTCTTCACGCTCTTCACGTCGTATTAGGGGGCGAGGTCCACCCGCACCTCGACATTCCCCCGGACCGCCTTCGAATACGGGCAGCGCCCGTGCGCCGCCTCGGCGAGCCGACGGGCCTCGGACTCTTCGATTCCGGGCAGTTCGACGGTGAGGACGACCGACAGCCGGAAACCGCTCTCCTCCTTGTGCAGGGCCACCTCGGCGACGACCGTGTCGTCCGCCAGCGCGACCTTGGCCTCGCGTGCCGAGACCCGGAGCGCACTATGGAAGCAGGCGGCGTAACCGGCGGCGAAGAGCTGCTCGGGATTGGTGGCGGTACCGGACCCGCCGACGGCCTTGGGGCTCGACAGCGGCAGGTCGAGCAGTCCGTCGGACGAGCGCACGGCGCCGTTGCGCCCGTCTCCGGTGGAGATGACCTCGGCGGTGTAGACGACGGCCATTTCGTCATGCCTTTCGACTTCGGGAAAGGGGAATTCCCCCAGTCTCGGACCCCGCCGAATTCCGCACGCTACGGATGTCCGCAGTCCCTTCCCGCCGTGCCCCGCATAGCGTGGAACGCACCACAGGCCGTCGGAGAAAAGGGAGTTGGCCATGGCGGGACCGCTGACCGGAGTGCGCGTACTGGAATTCGCGGGCTCGGCACCGACGGCGTTCGTCGGAACCGTCCTCTCGGGACTCGGGGCCGATGTCGTACGCGTCGACCGGGCGCCCGGCGCGGCTCCGGACCCCGGCGCCCGTCCCGCCGAGAACCCGCTCTCCCGCGGCCGCCGCTCCGTCGCCCTCGACCTCAAGACCCCGGCCGGCGTCGAGCAGGCCCTCGCTCTGGCCGAGCACGCGGACATCCTGGTCGAGGGCTTCCGCCCCGGCGTCGCCGAGCGGCTCGGCATCGGCCCGGACGCGGCCCGGGCCCGCAACCCGCGCCTGGTCTACGGGCGGGTCAGCGGCTGGGGCCAGCAGGGGGAGTGGGCCGGACGCGCCGCCCACGACCTGGCGGTCCTCGCCCTCACCGGCGCCCTGGACACCGACCCGGCCACCGGGGACCCGGTGCTGCCCCCGACCGCGTACCTCTCCAGCTTCGCCGGCGGCGCGAGCGTCCACGTCCAGGCGCTCCTCGCGGCCCTCCACGAGCGGGAGCGCTCCGGACTCGGCCAGGTCGTCGACACCGCCCTCGCGGACGGCGCCGCCCTGATCTCCACCCTGATCCATCAGTGGCGCGAGGTCCCCGGCAATCACACCGTCACCGACGCCCCGCACTACTCGCTGTACCGCGCCGCCGACGGCCGGCACCTGGCGGTCGCCGCCATCGAGCCGAAGCTCTACCAGAACCTCCTGGAGCAGCTGGGCCTCGCGGACACCGACGACCTCCCCGACCGTACGGACCCGGCCGACTGGCCCGCGCTGCGCGCCCTGATCGCCGACCGCTTCGCGAGCCGTGACCGGGACCACTGGGCCAAGGTCTTCGACGCCGTCGACGCCGGCGTGGCCCCGGTCCTCACGGCCGCGGAGGCGGCCGGCCACCACCAACTCGCCGCCCGCGGCGCCTTCGTGACCGTCGGCGACAGCACCGTCCCCCAGCCCGCCCCACCGTCCCGCTTCGACCGCACCCCCGCCGTTCCCCCGAGCCGCGCCCCGCTCCCCGGCGAGCACACGGACGAGGTGCTCGCCGAGTGGCGCCACTGAACCCGCGCCGGCTCCCGTGAGCCGGCGCTACGCCTCCAGATAGCGCAGCACCGCGAGGATCCGGCGGCTGTAGCCGGTCGCGCGGGTCAGCTCCAGCTTGTCGAAGACGGCGTTGAGGTTCTTCTCGACCGAACTCAGCGAGAGGTGCAGCTTCGCCGCGATCGCCGTGTTCGTGTGCCCCTGCGCGAGCGCTTCGAGCACCGTGCGCTCCCGGGGCGTCAGCCGTGCCAACGGGTCCCCGTGCGTGGTGCGGACCACCAGCTGCCGTACGACCTCCGGGTCGATCGCCGCGCCGCCCGCGTGGATCCGCTCCAGCGCGTCAAGGAACTCCTCGACCTGGGCCACCCGGTCCTTCAGGAGATAGCCGACCCTCTCCGCACCGGCCGCCAGGAGCGCGGCCGCGTACGGGCGTTCGACGTACTGCGACAGGACGAGCACCCCCACACCGGGCCACCGCCGCCGGATCTCGACGGCCGCCCGCAGCCCCTCGTCCGTGTGCGTCGGAGGCATCCGGATGTCGACGACGACGAGGTCGGGCCGCTGCTCCCCGACCTCCCGGACCAGCGTCACGGCGTCGCCCAGCGCCGCCAGGACCTCATGGCCCTCCTCGGCCAGCAGCCGGACCAGGCCCTCGCGCAGCAGGGTCGAGTCCTCGGCAAGGATCACGCGCACGGCAGCTCCGCGGTGACGGTGGTCGGTCCCCCGAGGGGGCTGTGGACGCGCAGCACGCCGTCGAGCGCGGCCACCCGGCTGCGCAGCCCGGTCAGCCCGCCGCCGTTCTCGTTCGCTCCGCCCGAACCGTCGTCCTCGACCCGGACGGTGAGCAGCGCCCCTTCCCGCGCCACGCTCACCGAGACGGCCGAGGCGGCGGAGTGCTTGGCGGCGTTCGTCACGCACTCGGACACCACGAAGTAGGCGGCCGTCTCCACCGCCCGGGGCAGCGGGCCGGCCACCTCGAAGCGGAGCCGCAGCGGAAGGGCGCACCGCTCGGCGACCCCGCCGAGCGCCTCTTCGAGCCCGAGGCTGTCGAGCGCCGACGGGTACGCCCGCCAGGCCACCTCGCGCAGTTCCGCCAGCACCCCCTGCGACTCCTCGTGCGCCTGGAGCAGCAGCGCGCCGGCCCGCTCGGGATCGCGGCCCCGGCGCGCCCGCCCGATCAGCATGCCCAGTGCCACCAAGCGCTGCTGCACCCCGTCGTGCAGATCGCGCTCGATGCGCCGCCGCTCGGCGTCCACCGCCTCGACGACGGCGGCCCGGCTCGCGGCGAGCTCCTCGATACGCCGCCGCAACAGCTCCCGCTCGGACGGGCCGAAACACTCGCGCGCGGTACGGGCGTCGAGGGCGGCCAGCGCGTACAGGCCCTGGACGTCGAGGAAGAGGAGCACGCCGCCGAGCAGCACCTGGGTGAGGAGCTCGTCCCAGCCGATGGTGCCCCGGAGCACGCCGTACCCCAGGATTCCGGCGAGGACCGCACCGAAGACGAGGAGCCCGAGGACGAGGGCGCAGAGCAGGCCCGCGTAGCTGCGGACCGCGAGGTAGCGCAGGACCTTCCGGTCGGCGGCCCGGTAGTGCTCGGGGAAGACGTCGCCGAAGAAGACGGAACGCCGGGCCCGTTCGAGGGCGGCCAGCCGGCGGACGCCGCCCGTCAGCAGGTCCAGGGCGCCGGCGCGGGTGCGCGGCCAGAGCAGGAAGGGGCCGAGGGCGAGGCCGCCGACGAGGAAGTGGAGGGCGCCGGCCGCCGCGGTCACGCAGCCGAGGACGGTCCCGAGTCCACGCCGGAGCCGGGGGAGTCCGCGCTGGGGCCGGGGCAGTCCGCGCCGGAGCCGAAGCAGTCCGCGCCGGAGCCGGGGGAGTCCGCGCCGGAGCCGGGGCAGATCGCCCGCGGCGACACCGCCCCCGCCGGTCGCACCGCTGTCGTCCCCTCGCATCGGGCCCGAGGCTAGTGCGCCCGTACGGCCCCGGCAAGATCGTCCGGGCCGTACCGGAAGCAGGGGCGTACCGCTCGCGGCAGCCGTTCCGCCGGGGCGTCGGGAGCCGTACGTCACGAGGTGCGGCGGTGCTGGGCGCCCCGGCCGCGACCGCGCAGCCGTACCGCCACGTACGCCGCGCAGGCGACGCCGACCAGGGCGACCACGGCCTTCGACAGGACGCCGACGTAGCTCTCCACGACGTCCCACCGGTCGCCCAGCGCGTACCCCGCCACCACGAGGACGCTGTTCCAGACGAGGCTGCCGAGCGTGGTGAGCATGATGAACCGCGGCATCGGCATCCGCTCCACCCCCGCCGGCACCGAGATCAGGCTGCGGAAGATGGGCACCATCCGGCCGAGGAAGACGGCCTTGCCGCCGTGCCGGGCGAACCACTCCTCCGTACGGACCAGGTCCGAGGCCTTCACCAGCGGCAGCCTCCCCCAGATCGCGTGCATCCGCTCCCGGCCGAAGAGCGCCCCGATCCAGTAGAGCGCCACCGCGCCGGCCACCGAACCGAGCGTCGTCCAGAACAGCGCCGAGGTCAGGCTGAGCACCCCCTGACCGGCGGCGAAGCCGGTCAGCGGCAGGATGATCTCGCTGGGCAACGGCGGGAAGAGGTTCTCCAGGGCGATGGCGAGACCGGCTCCCGGCCCGCCCATCGTGTCGACGAGACCGGCGGCCCAGCCGGCGATGCCGTCGGCGGGCTGCTGGGCGAGCGCCATGGTCGTGAGGTTCATGAGAGGACTCCAGCCGGTGGTCACATCGGGGCGGGGCAGGCGTGCCCCGCTCTTCTCCTCGAACCTAGAAAGCGCAGCTCAGCGCCGGTATGAGGATTTCCGTCCGGCCCGATGCGGTTTTCCGCACGTCCCACCCTGCGGAAAACCGCAGGGTCGGCAGGCCGCCCCCGGCCCGGGCGGAGGCCCTCCCCGGACCGCCTACCCTTGGAGCCATGACGAGCAGCAGCGACCGGAGCACCGCAGTGAGCGTTGACGGCACCAAGACCTATGAGATCCGCACCTACGGGTGCCAGATGAACGTCCACGACTCCGAGCGGCTCTCCGGTCTGCTGGAGGAGGCGGGTTACGTCAAGGCCCCCAAGGGCTCCGACGGGGACGCCGACGTCGTCGTCTTCAACACCTGCGCGGTCCGCGAGAACGCCGACAACAAGCTGTACGGCAACCTCGGCCGGCTCGCCCCCATGAAGACCACCCGCCCCGGCATGCAGATCGCCGTCGGCGGCTGCCTCGCGCAGAAGGACCGCGAGACGATCGTCTCCAAGGCGCCCTGGGTCGACGTGGTCTTCGGCACCCACAACATCGGCAAGCTGCCCGTCCTCCTGGAGCGCGCCCGCGTGCAGGAGGAGGCGCAGATCGAGATCGCCGAGTCGCTCGAAGCCTTCCCCTCGACGCTGCCGACCCGCCGCGAGTCCGCGTACGCCGCCTGGGTCTCGATCTCCGTCGGCTGCAACAACACCTGCACCTTCTGCATCGTCCCCGCGCTGCGCGGCAAGGAGGAGGACCGCCGTCCCGGCGACATCCTCGCCGAGATCGAGGCGCTCGTCGCCGAGGGCGTCTCCGAGATCACCCTGCTCGGCCAGAACGTGAACGCGTACGGCTCCGACCTCGGTGACCGCGAGGCCTTCTCCAAGCTGCTGCGCGCCTGCGGGCAGATCGAGGGCCTGGAGCGGGTCCGCTTCACCTCCCCGCACCCCCGCGACTTCACCGACGACGTGATCGCCGCGATGGCCGAGACGCCGAACGTGATGCCGCAGCTGCACATGCCGCTGCAGTCCGGCTCGGACTCCATCCTGCGGGCGATGCGCCGCTCGTACCGGCAGGAGCGTTTCCTCGGGATCATCGAGAAGGTCCGCGCGGCCATCCCGCACGCGGCCATCTCCACCGACATCATCGTGGGCTTCCCCGGCGAGACCGAGGAGGACTTCGAGCAGACCATGCACACCGTCCGCGAGGCCCGCTTCGCGAACGCCTTCACCTTCCAGTACTCCAAGCGCCCCGGCACCCCCGCAGCCGACATGGAGGGACAGATCCCCAAGGAGGTCGTGCAGGAGCGCTACATGCGGCTCGTCGCCCTCCAGGAGGAGATCTCCTGGGAGGAGAACAAGAAGCAGGTCGGCCGCACCCTTGAGGTCATGGTCGCCGAGGGCGAGGGCCGCAAGGACGGCGCCACGGACCGCCTCTCGGGCCGCGCCCCCGACAACCGGCTCGTCCACTTCACCAAGCCCGACGAGGACGTCCGCCCCGGTGACGTGGTGACCGTCGAGATCACCTACGCGGCCCCGCACCACCTGCTCGCCGAGGGCCCGGTCGCATCGGTGCGACGCACCCGCGCAGGCGACGCCTGGCAGAAGCGCACCACGCCCGCCCTTACGAAGCCGACCGGCGTCCTCCTGGGCCTCCCGACCATCGGCGCCCCGGCCCCCCTCCCGCCAGCGGAGGCCCCGGCCTGCGGCAGCCACTGATCCGCGCAAGCCGGCGCTGAAGGCTTGCCGCCCGGGCCTCGGAGGTCGGCTGCTGGGGCACGGCGGCCGCCGGGCTCGGGCGGCCGAGGGTTCGCGTCGTGAGTTCGCGGCACGGGCGGCCGCCACCGGCCTGCGGCCGCGTAGGCCAAGGGCCTGCGCCGTGGGTTCGTGGCACGGGCGGCCGCCACCAGCCTGCGGCCGCGTAGGCCAAGGGCCTGCGTCGTGAGTCGGCGGCTCGGGCCCGCGCCACCGGCGGCCACCCACCCCCGGCCTGCGGCGGCGTCAGCCGACGGCCCGCGCCGTGAGTTCGTGGCGCGGGCTCGCGCCACTGGCCTGTGGCCGCCTCGGGCCTGCGGCTGCGTCGGCCGAGTGCCAGCGCCGGGAGTTCGCGGCACGGGCCGCGCCACTGGCCTGTGGCCGGCGCCGGCCTGCGGCCCGCGCCGTGAGTCCGCGACACGGGCTCACGCCACCGGCTTGCGGCCGCGTCGGCCGACGACCCGCGCCACTGGCCTGTAACCGCTCCCGGCCTGCGGCCGTGTCGGCCGAGGGCCTGCGCCGTGGGTTCGGGGCGCGGGCGGCCACCCCCGGCCTGCGGCCGCGTCGGCGGACGCCTGCGTTGCGAGTCGGCGGCTCGGGCCCGTGCCACTGGCCTGTGGCCGCTTCCCGCCTGCGGCCGCGTCGGCCGTGGGCCTGCGCCGCGAGTTCGCGGCAAGGGCCGCGCCACCGGTCGCCATCCCCAGCCTGCGGCCGCGTCGGCCGATGGCCTGCGTCGTGAGTTCGTGGCGCGGGCTCGCGCCACTGGCCTGTGGCCGCCTCGGGCCTGCGGCTGCGTCGTCCGAGGGCCAGCGCCGGGAGTTCGCGGCACGGACCCGCGCCACTGGCCTGTGGCCCTCGCCGGCCTGCGGCCCGCGCCGTGAGTCCGCGACACGGGCTCACGCCACCGGCGGCCACTCCCGGCCTGCGGCCGCGTCGGCCGTCGGCCCGCTGCGTGAGTTCGCGGCTCGGGCTCGCGCCACCGGGGCCACCAGCGGCCCGCGGCCCCGGTGGCTTGAAGGCCGCGCCATCGGCCCGCGGGGCCCCCGCCGCCCGCCCCGCCCCCCGGCGGCCCGTCGTCGACCCGCGTACCGGGGAGCCCGGCCCCCCGACGGCGGGCGCAGTAGGCTGCGGATCATGCTTGTCGCCGCAGCCGTCTGTCCCAGTCCGCCGCTCCTCGTGCCCGAGGTCGCGACCGGCGCCGCCCCCGAGCTGGACGCCGCGCGGGCGGCCTGCCTGGACGCCGTCGGGCTGCTCGCTGCGGCCCGCCCCGACCGGCTGTACGTCGTGGGGCCGGCGCCCGAGGGCGCCCACGGTGTCTATCCCGCCGGTTCGGCCGGCTCCTTCGAGGGATTCGGCGTCGACCTCTCCGTACGGCTCGGCGACGACGCCTCGAAGGACGAACGCCCCGACGGGCGCCCCGCGGAGGACCGGCCGCTCCCGGCGTCCCTCGCGGTCGCCGCATGGCTGCTCGGCCGCGCCGCCTGGGCCGACGCCCCGATCGAGGGCCTCGGCGTCGACGGGGCGGCGACGCCCGACGTCTGCGCGGGCCTCGGCCGGGGCCTCGCCGAGGCCGCCGACCGCGTCGCCCTCCTGGTCATGGGCGACGGCAGCGCCTGCCGGACCGTGAAGGCCCCCGGCTACCTGGACGAACGGGCCGAGGGCTTCGACGCGGCGGCCGCCCGCGCGCTGGGCACGGCCGACGCGGCCGCGCTGCTCGCCCTGGACCCGGAGCTCGCGTTCGAGCTGAAGGTGGCGGGGCGCGCCCCGTGGCAGGTCCTCGCGGGCGCGGCCGAGGGTGCGGGACTCGACGGCCGACTGCTCTTCGAGGACGCCCCGTACGGCGTGGGGTACTTCGTCGCGGCCTGGTCCTGAGCGCACGAGACACCGGATCGACAGACCGACGGACCGACGGACCGAGAACGGCGGACGGCCGCGGAGCGTGATGCTCCGCGGCCGTCCGCCGTGCGGAGGGACTGCCGGGTGACGCCGGACGTCAGACGGTCGGCGGCGGAGTCGTACCACCGCTCCCCGGGGTGCCGGTGCCAGGCGCACCGGTGCCGGGCGTGCCGGTGCCCGGCGTGCCGCTCCCCGGCGTGCCGGTGCCGGGCGTGCCGTCGTCCTTGTGACCGATCCGGTCCAGCGCGTCCTTCGCCTTGTCCGTACCGGAATGGATCTTGTCGCTGTACTTGCCCTTGGTCTTCTCGTCGACCAGCCTCGCGGCCTTGTCGATGCCGTGGTCGATCTTGTCCCCGTGCTGCTGCGCGAGGTCGGCCACCTTGTCCTTGGCCGGGGCGAGCTTTGCCTTCAGCGAATCCAGGAGACCCATGGGGCACCTTCCCTCCGCGAACCCCGGAGGGTCCGTGTCCGTGTGCTGCTGCCTACGTGCGGGCGCCTTCGCCCGCCTCGTTGTCCGCGGCGGCGTCGGCCGACTGCTGCTTCGGGATCTCCACGGTCTCCGTGGCGACCGCTCCGGCCACCGCCTCGTCCGTGTCGACCGCGTCGACGCCGTCCGCTTCCTCGTCCTCCACACCGTCAACGCTCGGGGCCCCGGCCGTGCTCCCGGTCGGCTCCGCCGCCCCGTCGCCGTCGGCCACCTCGGCCGCCGCCGCGGACTCGGTCACGGCCTCCGGGGCGTCCGCCGCGGCCTCGCCGTCGCCCTCGGCCGGAACGGCGTCCGGAGCGACGGCCCCGGTCTCCTCCGCAGAGGCCGTGGCCGCGACCGCATCCTTCTTCTTCCGGCGAAACACTGCAAAAACGCCCATATTCACTCCATAGCGTACTCGGATGGGAGGGATTCCGTAGCGATCGACGGCCGGAACCTCGCAACAGGCAACGAAGCCGGATGAGCCCCGTCACGTAGCTCATTCGGGGACGGGCCCGGAGGTTTGCGAGACTGGGACAGTGAGAAGCGCAGCTCCCGCCCCGCGGGTCATCGCCGTCGTCGGCCCCACGGCAGCCGGAAAGTCCGATCTGGGTGTATTCCTGGCCCAGCAGCTCGGGGGCGAGGTCGTCAACGCGGACTCGATGCAGCTCTACCGGGGGATGGACATCGGGACCGCCAAACTGACGCCGGAGGAGCGCGGCGGCGTCCCCCATCACCTCCTCGACATCTGGGACGTGACGGAGGCCGCCAGCGTCGCCGAGTACCAGCGGCTCGCCCGCGCCGAGATCGACCGGCTGCTCGCGGCGGGCCGCACCCCCGTCCTCGTGGGCGGCTCCGGCCTGTACGTACGAGGGGCCGTCGACGCCCTCGAGTTCCCCGGCACCGACCCCGCCGTACGGGCCCGCCTGGAGGCCGAGCTCGAAGAGCGCGGCTCCGGTGTCCTGCACGCGCGCCTCACCGAGGCCGACCCCGAGGCGGCCCGCGCGATCCTGCCCAGCAACGGCCGCCGGATCGTCCGCGCCCTCGAGGTGATCGAGATCACCGGCAAGCCGTTCACCGCGAACCTGCCCGGTCCCGACTCCGTCTACGACACCGTGCAGATCGGTGTCGACGTCGCCCGCCCCGAGCTCGACGAGCGCATCGCCACCCGGGTGGACCGGATGTGGGAGGCGGGCCTCGTCGACGAGGTGCGCACCCTTGAGGCCCAGGGCCTGCGCGAGGGGCGCACGGCGGCCCGGGCCCTCGGCTACCAGCAGGTCCTCGCGGCGCTCGCGGGGGAGTGCACGGAGGACGAGGCGCGCGCCGAGACGGTACGCGCCACCAAGCGCTTCGCCCGGCGCCAGGACTCGTGGTTCCGCCGCGACCCGCGCGTCCACTGGCTGAGCGGAGCCGTCGATCACCGGGGGGAACTCCCGGGAGAGGCGCTCGCGTTGGTCGAACGAGCGGTTACAGCCTGATCACGTGATGGCATCGGGACGCACTGCCCGTCATTTCGGCGGTCAGGAGCGTGCCATCATCGAGCATCGATCGACCAAGTGATGTCCGAGTGGGGAGGGCGCGTGGCGATGGAGGCCGGCCCTCGCGACAGAGAACAGCACGAATCGGCGCTCGGTGACCCGACGGGTGACACACCCGGAGGTCCGGGCGGACCGACCCGCGACGACCTTCCGGTCGCCACCCCGGGGCTGACCCCGGACGGCCCCGACGACGCGGTGGGCACCGCCGTCGAGGTGGACGCCGACGAGGTCGAGGTCGAACTCCGTCCCCAGCGACGGCTGCGGATCTGGCAGCTCGCCCCGATCGTCGGGCTCGCGGCCGTCGGCTCGCTGATGTTCGCCTTCCCGCTCGCCTTCGGCTCGGGGGACGGCGGCGCCGTCCTCGCCATGCTGGGGCTGCTGATCAGCTTCTGCGCGGCGGGCTGGGGCATGATGGCCGCCCGCAAGGTCGGCTACACGTGGCCGGGTCTCCCGCAGCGGGGCTCGGGCGAGCGCCCGAACTGGCGGTACCTCGCGCTGTACATGACAACGATCGCAGCCCTGGTGGCCCTCGCGGTCTGGCGCGTCGCCCGCCTGCGCTGACACCGGTTCCCACCGCCTCCTCGGGCGGGCGGGTCCGCGTGCGGCTGGTCCCTCGGGCGGGTTCGCGTGCGGCTCGTCCCTCGGGCGGGTCCGCGTGCGGCTGGTCCCTCGGGCGGGTTCGCGTGCGGCTCGTCCCTCGGGCGGGTCCACGTCCGACCGGTCCTCGGACGGATCCGCCGCCCTGTGGACAACCGGGCGGCCTGTCGGGGGCACCCCGTACAGTTGATCTCGTGACCAGCGCGCAGACCTCGCCCCTCCCCTTCCTCAAGGGCCACGGCACCGAGAACGACTTCGTGATCGTCCCCGACGCGGAGAACGCCGTCGACCTGCCCCCCGCCGTCGTCGCGCGGCTCTGCGACCGCAGGGCCGGCATCGGCGGCGACGGTCTGCTGCACGTCGTGCGCAGCGCCGCCCACCCCGAGGCGCGGCACATGGCCGACGAGGCCGAGTGGTTCATGGACTACCGCAACGCCGACGGCTCGGTCGCCGAGATGTGCGGGAACGGCGTCCGGGTCTTCGCCCGCTATCTGGAGCACGCCGGGCACGTCACCGCCGGCCGTCTCGCCGTCGCCACCCGCGGCGGGGTCAAGCACGTCCACCTCGACAAGGACGGCTCCGTCACCGTCGCCATGGGCCGCGCGGTGCTCGCCGAGGCCGGCGTCACCGTCACCGTCGACGGCCGCAGCTGGCCCGCGCGCAACGTGAACATGGGCAATCCGCACGCGGTCGCCTTCGTCGAGGACCTCGACCACGCGGGCAACCTGTTCACCGAGCCGCCCTACGAGCCCGCCGCGGTCTACCCGGACGGGGTCAACATCGAGTTCGTCGCCGACCGGGGCCCCCGTCACGTCGCCATGCGGGTGCACGAGCGGGGCGCGGCCGAGACCCGTTCCTGCGGCACCGGCGCGTGCGCCGTGGCCGTCGCCACCGCCCGCCGGGACGGCGCCGACCCCGCGGAGACCGGCACCCCCGTCACGTACACCGTCGACGTGCTCGGCGGGACGCTGGTCATCACCGAGCACCCCGACGGGCAGATCGACATGACGGGTCCCGCCGTGATCGTCGCGGAGGGCACCGTCGACCCGGCCTGGCTCGGCTGACGCGGACGGCCCCCGACAGGGGGCTCCGCGCAGCGGAAAATCGAAACAGTCAACGACTGATTTGTCGCTCGAATGGGTGATCCGATTCACGCTGAGCGAGAGCGCGACTGCGCCACGTGGTGGGCTCGGTAGCATCAAGCACCGGCCCCCCGGGCACGCCTGGCCCGCCCACCGCCGGTCGACGTTGCCGGAGGTGCCCCATGAGCGCAGAGGCCACCAATCCCGTGGGCGCGGCGGAAGCCGCCGACACCGATGTGACCGTCCGCAGACGCGGACGCGCCCGGATCGACCTGCGCCGGCTGGGCCGGGCGGCCCTGCTCGGCGCCACCGCGGGACCGGCGCCCCGTGACCGACTGCCGGACGCCATCAGCCATGTGGCCGAGGCGCACCGCGCCCACCATCCCGAGGCCGACCTCTCGGTGCTGCGCCGGGCGTACGTCCTCGCCGAGTCCTCGCACCGCGGCCAGTTCCGCAAGAGCGGCGAGCCGTACATCACCCATCCGCTCGCGGTGACCCTCATCCTCGCCGAACTCGGCGCGGAGACCACCACTTTGACCGCCTCCCTCCTCCACGACACCGTCGAGGACACCGAGGTGACGCTCGATCAGGTGCGCCGGGAGTTCGGCGACGAGGTCGCCTACCTCGTCGACGGCGTCACCAAGGTCGAGAAGATCGACTACGGCGCCGCGGCCGAGCCCGAGACCTTCCGCAAGATGCTCGTCGCCACCGGCAACGACGTCCGGGTGATGTCGATCAAACTCGCCGACCGGCTGCACAACATGCGCACCCTCGGCGTGATGCGGCCGGAGAAACAGGCGCGGATCGCCAAGGTCACCCGCGACGTCCTCATCCCGCTCGCCGAGCGGCTCGGCGTGCAGGCCCTCAAGACGGAGCTGGAGGACCTCGTCTTCGCGATCCTCCACCCGGAGGAGTACGAGACCACCCGCGCCCTGATCGCGGGCAACCCGCAGGCGAGCGACGCGCTCGGCGCGGTCGCCGAGCAGGTGGCGACGGTCCTGCGTGAGGCGGACATCGGCGCCGAAGTCCTCGTCAGGCCACGGCACTTCGTCTCCGTCCACCGGGTCAGGCTCAAGCGGGGCGAGCTGCGCGGCTGCGACTTCGGCCGGCTGCTCGTCCTGGTCGCGGAGGACGCCGACTGTTACGCGGTCCTCGGCGAGCTGCACACCTGCTTCACCCCGGTGATCTCCGAGTTCAAGGACTTCATCGCGGCGCCCAAGTTCAACCTGTACCAGTCCCTGCACACCGCGATCGCGGCCCCGGACGGAGCCGTGGCCGAGGTCCTCATCCGCACCCACCGGATGCACACGGTCGCGGAGGCCGGCGTCGTCGCGCTCGGCAACCCGCACGTGGGGCAGGAGCCGGCCGCCGCCCCCGGCGACCTCGCGGACGGGGACGGCGGCGCCGCCGTGGCCCCGCAGGCGCACGCCTTCCGCCCCGAGACCACGTCGAGGCCCGGGGCCTCATCCAGGGCCGGATCCTCCACCCGACCCGGGGCCTCCTCCCGGGCCGAGGCCTCCTCCCGCCCGGGAACCTCCGACCGGTCCGGGACCACCGATCGCCGCCCCGGCGCCGACGCGTCACCCGGCGCCGACGCGTCACCCGGCGCCGACGCGTCACGCGACGCCGCCGCGTCCCCCGCCGAGGACGGCGAGCGCGTCGACCCCACCCGCCCCGGCTGGCTCTCCCGGCTGCTCGACTGGCAGCAGGCGGCCCCCGACCCGGACACGTTCTGGACCTCGCTCCGCGCGGACCTCGCCGAGGACGACGAGATCACCGTGTTCCGCGCCGACGGCGGAACGCTCGGCCTGCCCGCCGGAGCCAGCTGCGTCGACGCGGCGTACGCCCAGCACGGCGAGGCCGCCCACGGCTGCCTCGGCGCCCGCGTCAACGGCCGCCTCACCCCCCTGAGCACCGTCCTCGGCGACGGGGACACCGTCCAGCTGCTGCTGGCCCAGGACACCGTGTCCGGGCCGTCCCCGGAGTGGCTCGACCACGCCCGTACCCCGGCCGCTCGGATCGCCATCGACGGCTGGCTCCGGGCCCACCCGGAGAGCACTGCGCCGCCGGCCGACACCAGCGCGCCCCGGCCGCAGGCCGACGTCCCCGCCGACCACCGCTCGGGGGCCGAGCTCCACGCCGACCTGGAGGGCGAGCCCCGGGCCGCCGTCCGTCCGGCCGGCTGCTGCACACCCGTACCGCCGGACAAGATCACCGGGTTCCGGGTGCGCGGGGGCTCTGTCACCGTCCACCGCGCGGGCTGCGCGGCCGTCGACACCATGCGCCGGCTGGGCCGTACACCCGTCGCGGTGCGCTGGGGCGACACGGCGCAGGGCAGGGTCACCCTCGTCGCCGAGTCCTTCGGCCGGCCGGGCCTCCTCGCGGACCTCACCGAGGCCATCGCCGTCGCGGGCGCCGCCGTCGTCTCCGCGACCGTCGAGCCGCCCAGCGAGCAGCGGGTCCGCCACACGTACACCCTCCACCTGCCCGACGTGGGCCGGCTCGCCGCCCTCATGCGGGCCATGCGGGACGTGCCCGGCGTGTACGACGTGAGCCGCGCCCGCCACCGCGCCCCCTCGGACCCCCGCCGCGCCTGAGGCCACGGGGACGGGCGCCGGGGCCGGGGCCGGGGCGGACGGGCACCACGGCGACGCACCTGACGGCCGGCGACGCACCCGACGACCGGCGACGCACCCGAGGGCCGTACGGGCAGCCGTCGCTCGCCGACGACCGGGCGGGCGGGCCGGCGTCGCACGTGCCCGGGTGCCCCGGCCAAGCGCCCGACGGCCGTACGGTCAACCGTCGCTCGCCGACGACCGGGCGGGCCGGCTTCGCGCGCGCCCGGGCACCACGGCCGCGCGTCCGACGGTCAGCCGGTCAGCCGTCGCGCGCCCAATGCCGTACGGTCAGCCGTCGCGCGCGCCCGGGTACCCCGGCCGCGCGTCCGACGGCCGTACGGCCAGCGCCGTCGCGTGCCCGGTGCCCGTACGGGCCGCCGTCGCGCGCCCCACGCCCCGGGGACAGGCGCTCGCGCCCCCGACAACCCGGCGGACAGTACGCCCCCGCACCCGACCGCCCGGCCAAGGCCCCCGTCGCGCTCGACGCCCCGTGTGACCCCCTTCGGGTGGCGGGCGAGCGCGTCGCGTGGGGGAGCGGGCGGAGCCCTGGTAGCCGTAGGGCCAGTCGTCCGGAAAGGCCTGGTCCATGCCGCTCGTCCGAACCCCCCTGCCCCGCGCGCGGTGGCTCCGCTCCGCCGTCCTGGTCGCCGCCTCGGCGGGTCTGGTCGCCGCGGCGCTGCCCGCCCCGGCGCCGCTCGGCATCGGGGACCCGCTCTTCCCCCACCTCGGCAATCCCGGGTACGACGTCCTCGCGTACGCCCTGGACCTCACCTATCCGGGGGTGAACACCCGGCCCCTCGCCGCGGTCACCCGGATCGACGCGGTCGCCACCGACGACCTGGAGCGGCTCAACCTCGACTTCACCCACGGCACGGTCTCGGCCGTCACCGTCGACGGGCTGCCCGCCGACTACGTCACCAGCGGTGAGGACCTGGTCGTCACCCCGGCCGTGCCGATCGACGAGGGCGAGTCGATCGAGATCACCGTCACCCACACCAGCGATCCCTCCGGCCCCGGGGACACCGGCGGCTGGGTCCGCACCGGCGACGGACTCGCCATGGCCAACCAGGCCGACGCCGCCCACCGGGTCTTCCCGTCCAACGACCACCCGGCGGACAAGGCGTACTTCACCTTCCGGGTCACCGCCCCGAGCGAGCTGACCGTCGTCGCCAACGGCCTGCCCACCGGGCGCGTCAGCGACGGCGCCACCACGACCTGGACCTACCGGACCGGGCACCCGATGGCCACCGAGCTCGCCCAGGTCTCCATCGGCCGCTCCACGGTCGTGCACCGGGCAGGACCCCACGGGCTGCCCGTACGGGACGTGGTGCGGACCGCCGACCGGGAGCTGATGGAGCCGTGGCTGCGCCGCACCCCCGGACATCTGGAGTGGATGGAGCGGCAGGTCGGCCCGTACCCCTTCGAGACGTACGGGGTGCTCGTCGCGGACGCCACCACGGGCTTCGAGCTGGAGACCCAGACCCTCTCGCTGTTCGAACGCCGGCTCTTCACCGAACCCCGTTACCCGCAGTGGTACGTCGACTCGATCATGGTGCACGAGCTGGCCCACCAGTGGTTCGGCGACAGCGTCTCGCCCCGGACCTGGTCCGACCTGTGGCTCAACGAAGGCCACGCCAGCTGGTACGAGGCGCTGTACGCCGAGGAGACCGCAGGCAAGTCCCTGGAGCGCCGCATGAAGGCCGCGTACGCCGCCTCCGACGGGTGGCGTGCCGACGGCGGCCCGCCCGCCGCCCCCGAGCCGCCCTCGCCGGGGCACAAGATCAGCCTCTTCCGGCCGGTCGTCTACGACGGCAGCGCCCTCGTCCTCTACGCGCTCCGCCAGGAGATCGGCACCGAGGCCTTCCGGCGTCTGGAGCGGCGCTGGGTCGCCGACCACCGCGACGGCACGGCCACCACCGCCGACTTCATCGCGCTGGCCGGCGAGGTCGCCGGACGGGACCTCACCGGCTTCCTCCGCCCCTGGCTGTACGACAAGAGGACCCCCGCGATGCCCGGGCATCCGGACTGGCGCAGCCGCCCCGCCCAGGCCACCAGGACCGCGCCGAAACCCGGGTGACGGGCCGCGCCGGACCGTGTCACCATCGTCAGGTCGGCGACGCGGCCGGCGGCGCGGGAATCTTCCGGCGCCCTCACGCGTTGTGACGGCATAAGACTCATCGCTCCCTGTCCCCGGGCAGGCGGAGCAATCGACGTAAGGATCAAATGACCTCCTCTTCTTCCCCTTCCCAGGACGAGCAGCGCTTCGCGGAGACGAGCCGTACCGAGAGCCTTCGGGCCGATGCCCTGATGGAAGAGGACGTCGCCTGGAGCCACGAGATCGACGGAGAGCGGGACGGCGACCAGTTCGACCGCTCCGAGCGCGCGGCCCTGCGCCGTGTCGCCGGCCTCTCGACCGAGCTCGAGGACGTCACCGAGGTCGAGTACCGCCAGCTGCGCCTCGAGCGCGTCGTGCTGGTCGGTGTGTGGACCTCGGGGACCGTCCAGGACGCGGAGAACTCCCTCGCCGAACTGGCGGCCCTCGCCGAGACGGCGGGCGCCCTCGTACTCGACGGCGTCATCCAGCGCCGTGACAAGCCGGACCCGGCGACCTTCATCGGCTCCGGCAAGGCGCGCGAACTGCGCGACATCGTGGTCGAGACCGGTGCCGACACCGTCGTCTGCGACGGCGAGCTCAGCCCCGGCCAGCTCATCGCCCTCGAAGACGTCGTCAAGGTCAAGGTGGTCGACCGGACCGCCCTGATCCTCGACATCTTCGCCCAGCACGCCAAGTCCCGAGAGGGCAAGGCGCAGGTCGCGCTCGCGCAGATGCAGTACATGCTGCCGCGCCTGCGTGGCTGGGGTCAGTCGCTCTCCCGTCAGATGGGTGGCGGCGGCGGTGGCGGCATGGCCACCCGTGGTCCCGGTGAGACCAAGATCGAGACCGACCGGCGGCGGATCCGCGAGAAGATGGCGAAGATGCGCCGGGAGATCGCGGAGATGAAGACCGGCCGTGACATCAAGCGGCAGGAGCGGCGCCGTAACAAGGTGCCGTCGGTCGCCATCGCCGGATACACCAACGCCGGCAAGTCCTCCCTGCTCAACCGGCTCACCGGCGCGGGCGTGCTCGTGGAGAACGCCCTGTTCGCCACGCTCGACCCGACCGTGCGCCGGGCCGAGACGCCCACCGGCCGGGTCTACACCCTGGCCGACACGGTCGGCTTCGTCCGGCACCTGCCGCACCACCTGGTCGAGGCGTTCCGCTCCACCATGGAGGAGGTCGGCGACTCCGACCTCATCCTGCACGTGGTGGACGGCTCGCACCCGGCTCCGGAGGAGCAGCTGGCCGCCGTGCGCGAGGTCTTCCGGGACGTCGGCGCGGTGAACGTGCCGGAGATCGTCGTCATCAACAAGGCGGACGCGGCGGACCCGCTGGTCCTCCAGCGCCTGCTGCGGATGGAGAAGCACTCCATCGTGGTGTCGGCCCGTTCGGGCCAGGGCATCGAGCAGCTGCTCGCGCTCATCGACTCCGAGCTGCCCCGCCCGGAGGTCGAGCTGGAAGCCCTCGTGCCGTACACGCAGGGCGGCCTGGTCTCCCGGGTGCACGCCGAGGGCGAGGTCGAGTCCGAGGAGCACACCCCGGAGGGCACCCTGCTCAAGGCCCGGGTGCACGAGGAACTGGCGGCGATGCTCGCGCCGTACGTGCCCGCCGCGCACTGACGCACCGCGCACGGACCCGCAGTACGCCGAAGGCGCCGGCCTCCTCCCACGAGGGAGGGGACCGGCGCCTTCGGCCGTCACCGGCGCCTTCGGCCGTCAGGTGCTGCGGGCCGCGGTGCTGCGGGCCGCAGTCGTGCAGATCGCGGTGGTGCGGGTCGCGGTGCTGCGGGTCGCGCGGGCCGTACCCGTGGCGCGGGCGCTTCCGCGGTCGCGACGGGTCAGCGGGCGAACTTCTTGCTGACCATCTCGTGGGCCGCCTTGGCGCCCCGGCCCAGCTGGGGTCCGGCGAGCCAGCCGTTGCTGCCGGCCGGGCCGATCGAGGTGTTCGACACGAGCGCCGTCTTCCCGTTCGGCAGCACCCGGAACCAGCCGCCGCCGGACGAACCCGCGGTCATCGTGCAGCCGATCCGGTACATCACCGGGGTGGCAGGCGCCGTGGTCATCCGTGTCCCGCGGTCCAGGCACTTGTGCATGATCACACCGTTGTACGGGGGCGCCTGCGGGTATCCCCAGGCGCCGATCGTGCCGGCCTGCGCGGGCGACGGAGCGGAGAAGTCGACCGGCAGCGCGACGCCGACCGTCTCCTCCAGGGACTTGCCGCCCCGCTGCGGCTGCACGTGCAGCACGGCGTAGTCGTACGGCCAGGCCTGGTTGGTGCCGCCGGACTGGATCCACTCACCCGAGGTCACGGCCCAGTCGGCCCAGTACTGGCCGTACGGGTAGATCTCGTGCGGCCGGGCGTTGCTGAGCGCGGCGGGGGACTTGCCCAGGTCGTTGTAGGCCGGGACGAAGGTGATGTTGCGGTACCAGCCGCCCTTCTTGCCCGCGTGGACGCAGTGGCCCGCCGTCCAGACCATGTTGGACTTCCCGGGCCGGCGGGGGTCCTTCACGATCGTGCCGGAGCAGACCATGTGACCCTGGGGCGAGTCGAAGAAGATCTTCCCGACCGGGGCGGCGTTGCGGTGGTACGGGGTCTTCTCGCGCTGGGCCTTGACGGGGCGGGGTATCGGGTCACTGCCGCCGCTGCCGGCCTGGGCGGTGATCGTCTGGTCCGGGCTCTTCGCGGACTGCATCCGCGCCGGGTCCCAGAGTCCCTCGATGACCGGGTTCACGAAGTCCTCGGCCTCACGGAGCCAGGTGTTCGTGTCCCAGTTCTTCCACTCGCCGTCCTTCCACTTGTCCAGGTCGACGCCGCGCTTCTTCAGCTTGTCGGCGAGATCCTTGGTGAGGCCGTCGCCGGTGCCGCCGGTGCCGGCGTCGCCGGCGGGCGCGGAGCTGCTCGCCCCGGCGGACGGCTTGTCGGAGGCGGCCGGTGTCTCGGTCGGTCCGCAGCCCGTGGCCGTCAGCGCGAGCGCGCCGGCCAGGCCCAGGGCGGCGGGCAGGAGTCGTACGGAACGCATGTGGTGAATTCCCCCTGAGATGTTTCCCGCGTCCTCCGGATCGGATCGGCTCGGTCGACGGCGCGTTCTCGCCTTGACTTTGCCATGGACGCGTCACTTTGCGGTGCACAGTATGCCGGTCGTCCGGCGCCCGGCCGCCGCCCCTCAGGGCAGCCGCCGCACGTCGCGCGCGGCTGCGCGAGACGGCCGCCACGCGAGACGGCCGCCACGCGAGACGGCCGCCACGCGAGGCGGGCACGGGGAGGCGGGACCCGGGGCCCCGCCTCCACCCCGCGGGCCTACCGGCCGGCGTACTTCTTGCTGACCTCGTCGAAGATGGCCTTGGCCTCGGGACCGAGGCGCGGACCGGCGAGCCAACCCGCCGATGACGGGCCGATCGAGGTGTTCGACACCAGCGCCGGCTTGCCGTCGCTGCCCTGGGCGACCCAGCCGCCACCGGACGAACCACCGGTCATCGTGCAGCCGATGCGGTACATCGTCGGCTGCTCCGCCTTCAGCGACAGCCGGCCCGGCTTGTCCGCGCACTGGAACATCTTCTGGCCGTCGAACGGCGGCGCCGCCGGGTAACCGGTCGCCTTCATGCTCGCGATCTTCGGCACCGCCGGGGCGTTGAAGTCCACCGGAAGCGCCGAACCGACGGTCTCCTCCAGCGACTTGCCCGAGCTGCCCTTCTCCGGAGTCACCTGGATGACCGCGAAGTCGTAGGGAGCGCCCGCACCGCCGGTGGACGCGCCCTCGGCGATCCACTGGTCGGAGGTCTTCACCCAGTCCGCCCACCACACGCCGTACGGGGCGATCTGCTCCCGCTTCGCCTGCTCGAGGGCCGAGGTCGCGAGCGCCGAGTCGTTGTACGAGGGGACGAAGGCGATGTTGCGGTACCAGCCGCCCTGCTTGCCCTTGTGGACGCAGTGGCCGGCCGTCCACACCATGTTGGACTTGCCGGGGTGCGCCGGGTCCTTAACGACCGTGGCTGAGCAGACCATCGAACCCTCGGGACCGTCGAAGAAGACCTTCCCGGACTCCGGGGCGTTGTCGTGGTACTTCGCGTCCACGGCCCTCGCCCGCACCGGCGTCGGCGTCGGGTCGGTCACGCCCTTGTCGCCCGAGATGTCCTCCTCCTCGACCGGCTTGTCAGGACGCTCGGCCTCACGCATCCGGTCCGGGTCCCAGAGGTCCTCGATGATCGGGTTGACGAAGTCCTGGGCCTCACGCAGCCACTTGTCGCGGTCCCAGTTCTTCCACTCGCCGTCGCGCCACTTGTCGACGTCGATCCCGTGTTCCTTCAGGCGGTCCTTCAGGTCCGCCGGAATCTTGATCTTGTCGGCCGGGTTCTGGGCGGTCGCGGGCGCGCTGGGCTTGTCTCCCGCGTTCTCCTCGCTCGGGCCGCAGGCCGTCGCGGTGAGCGTCAGCGCCGCGACGGCGGAGGCCGCCGTCAGCAACGGACGGATCGATCGCATCTCGTGATCCCCCTGGGACTACGTCAACTGGTGCATGGACAGCGGCCGCGTCCGCGCGGACGGCGGCCGACGGCCCCCACTATGCCGGTGCCGGAGGGGACGGTACGCGGCCGGTCGGCGGTTCCGGACCCCGTTCGGTCGTTGCCGTGCCGTGATCCGGGACACGCCAAGTTCTTGTCTCCGGCCCGTGATCCGTGGCAGTTCGCGTCGTTGGTACGTACGGGGGACACAACGGTGGCGCTCAAGACGGCCCTTGAGGGGGCACCACGACGCCCCGATGTGCAACGCAACTGTTACAGCGGGAGGACACCGAGCCGTGGCCGTGACCGAATCAGCTCCGGCCGTCCCACCGGCCGCGCGGACGCAGAGCCGGACGCCCGACGGGACCACCGAACGACCGGGCGCCGACACGTACGACCCGGGCGGCGGCGGATACGAGGGCATCCTGCGCCGCCAGTCACTGCGCGAGTCCGCCGCGCGCACCTACGCCCGCTCTCTGCCGATCGTCCCCGTGCGCGCGCGAGGCCTGACCATCGAGGGCGCCGACGGCCGCCGCTACCTGGACTGCCTCTCCGGGGCCGGAACGCTCGCCCTCGGCCACAACCACCCGGTGGTCCTCGAAGCCGTCAAGAAGGTCCTCGACTCCGGCGCACCGCTCCACGTCCTCGACCTCGCCACCCCCGTGAAGGACGCCTTCACCTCCGAACTGTTCGCCACCCTGCCGGGCGACCTCGCCGACCACGCCCGCATCCAGTTCTGCGGCCCCGCGGGCACGGACGCCGTCGAGGCGGCCCTCAAACTCGTCCGCACCGCCACCGGCCGCAGCGGGCTCCTCGCCTTCACCGGCGCCTACCACGGCATGACCTCCGGAGCCCTCGACGCCTCGGGCGGAGCGACCGACGTCCGGGTGACCCGGCTGCCCTACCCGCAGCAGTACCGCTGCCCCTTCGGCGTCGGCGGCGCCCGCGGCGCCCAACTCGCCGCCGACTGGACCCAGAACCTCCTCGACGACCCCAAGAGCGGCGTCACCACCCCCGCCGGCATGATCGTCGAAGTCGTCCAGGGCGAGGGCGGCGTCATCCCCGCCCCCGACGCATGGATGCGCCGGATGCGGCGGCTCACCGCCGACCGCTCCATCCCCCTCGTCGTCGACGAGGTCCAGACCGGCGTCGGCCGCACCGGCGCCTTCTGGGCCGTCGAACACAGCGGCGTCGTGCCCGACGTGATGGTCCTCTCCAAGGCCATCGGCGGCTCCCTCCCCCTCGCCGTCATCGTCTACCGGTCCGAGCTCGACGCCTGGGAACCAGGCGCCCACGCCGGCACCTTCCGTGGCAACCAGCTCGCCATGGCCGCGGGCACGGCCACCCTCGCGTACGTCCGCGAGAACAAACTCGCCGAACGAGCCGGCGTCCTCGGCGACCGCATCCTCGGCCGGCTCCGGGGCCTCGCCGACGCCCACCCCTGCGTCGGCGACGTCCGCGGCCGGGGCCTGATGATCGGCGTCGAACTCGTCGACCCCGACGCGGCCGGCCCCGACGACCTCGTCCCGCCCGCCGCCCCCGCCCTGGCCCTCGCCGTCCAGCAGGAGTGCCTCGCCCGCGGCCTCATCGTCGAACTCGGCGGCCGGCACTCCGCGGTGGTCCGGCTGCTGCCCCCGCTCACCCTCACCGACGAGCAGGCCACCGCCGTCCTGGACCGCTTCGCCGACGCCCTGGCCGCGGCCGAACGGGCCCACACCCCCCAGCTGCCCGCCGCCCCCCGGGCCACGGCCCACCGGTCCGCCCCGGGCCGTCCCACTGACCCGGACCGCCCCGGCCCCACCCCCAAGGAAGCCCCCGTGAACGCCACACCCCCCTCCCCGCCGCCCCCGACCGGCTCCCCCCTCACCCCCGGCCCCCTCGCCTCCCCCCTCCTCCCCTCCGAGCCCTTCACCTCCCCCTTCCTGACCGCGACCCCCCGCGACACCCCCACCCCCTCCACAGCCCCCCACTCCCACCGCACCCCCACCCCGGACCCGAGCCCCCACCACCTCGGCACCACCGGTCCGGCCCCGAGCCCCCGCCAGCCGGGCACCACCGTCGCGGAGCCGTGCACCCCCCAGCCGGGTACCACCGTCCCGGAGCCCGGCGCTTACGCGGCCCGCGCCACGGGTCCGGAGTCCCGGCGCCTACGCGGCCCGCGCTACGGGCCCGGAGTCCGGCACCTATCCGGCCCGCAGTACCGGCCCGGAGGCCGGCGGCCATCAGTCCCGCGTCGCCGGGACCGACCAGGGCGGCCATCACGCCCCGGCGTCCGGGCCCGCCGACCCCACCGTGCCCCGTCAGCACACCGGCCCGTACGACCCCAGGCCGCACCGCCCGGTCGCGGACGTCGACCCGCTGGACGACCCGGACCCGCAGCGCGCCGCCGACGCGGCCGCCACCGAGAACCTGCTCCGCTGCTGGGTCCGTGAGAAGAACCTCCCCACCCCCGGCTCCACCACCCTCCGCATCCCCCTCGACGCCAGCGGCACCGCCCTCCTCGTCCCCGTCCGCTACTGGTCCCCGACCGGCTGGCACCGCTTCGGCGCCCCCTCCCTCGAAGGCCTCCCGGCCACCGTTCCCACCGTCGACGCCGTCACCGTGGCCGCCCTGCTCAGCCGCGAGACCGGCCGCCCCGAGGGCACCGACCTCGTCGGCCGCGTCGCGGACTCCACCCGCCGCACCGCCGAGTTCCTCACCGAGCGCCGCCACCGGCCCCAGCCCCACCCGGACGCCGACCTGTTCCTCGCCGCCGAACAGTCCCTGCTGCTCGGCCACCCCCTCCACCCCACGCCCAAGAGCCGTGAAGGCCTCTCCGACGCCGAGGCCCGGCTCTACTCACCCGAACTGCACGGCTCCTTCCCCCTCCACTGGCTCGCCGTCGACTCCTCCCTGCTGGCCTCCGACTCCGCCTGGACCGAACAGGGCAGGCCCGTCAGCGCCGAACAGCTCGCCCTCGGCCTCGCCGAGGGGCTCCCGGTCCCCGCCGGCACCGCACCCCTGCCCGTCCACCCCTGGCAGGCCCGCGAACTCCTGCACCGCCCCGACATCCGCGCCCTGCTCGACGCCGGCCTCCTCCACGACCTCGGCCCCCACGGCAGCTCCTGGCACCCCACCTCCTCCGTCCGCACCGTGCACCGCCCCGGCGCGCGGGCCATGCTCAAGCTCTCCCTCGGTCTGCGCATCACCAACTCGCGCCGGGAGAACCTCCGTAAGGAACTCCACCGAGGCGTCGAGGTCCACCGGCTCCTCCGCACCGGTCTCGTCGACGAGTGGCAGGCCGCCCACCCCGGCTTCGACATCGTCCGCGACCCAGCCTGGCTGGCCGTCGACGCTCCGGACGGCACCCCCGTCCCCGGCCTCGACCTGATGGTCAGGCACAACCCCTTCGGCCCCAGTGACGACGCCGTCTGCATCGCCTCCCTCACCGCCCCCCGGCCCTGGCCCGGCTCCACCACCATGCGCTCCCGCCTCGCCGACGTCATCGGCCGGCTCGCAGCCCGCACCGGACGTCCCACCACCGCCGTCTCCGCCGAGTGGTTCCTCCGCTACCTCGACCAGGTCGTCCGCCCCGTCCTCTGGCTCGACGGCCACGCCGGCATCGCCCTTGAGGCCCACCAGCAGAACACCCTGGTGCTCCTCGACCCCGACGGCTGGCCGGTCGGCGGCCGCTACCGCGACAACCAGGGCTACTACTTCCGCGAGTCCCACCGGAGCGAGCTGGAGAGCCGTCTCCCCGGCATCGGCGCCCACAGCGACACCTTCGTCTCCGACCAGATCACTGACGAACGCTTCGCCTACTACCTCGGCATCAACAACGTCCTCGGCCTGATCGGCGCCTTCGGCGCCCAGCACCTCGCCGACGAGCGCGTCCTGCTCGCCGCTCTCCGCAGCTTCCTCACCTCCGCCATCAGCCTGGGCTCGCCCTTGCCGCACCGCCTCCTGGAAGCCGCGACCCTGCGCAGCAAGGCCAACCTCCTCACCCGTCTGCACGGCATGGACGAACTCGTCGGCCCCGTCGACACCCAGTCCGTCTACGTCACCGTCACCAACCCCCTCCGCTCCTGAAACCCGCCTCCCGAGGACCCACGCCCCGACCGCACCGCCGAGAGGAGAGCGACACCGTGTCCCCCAACCGCCCACCGGCCGAGCCGCCCGGCGACGACACCCTCGACCTGAGGCTCGACGACCTGGTCGCCCTCCTCGAAGGCGGCCGTCCCGAGGCCGAACACCTCGACGGCGACCTCCTGGACTCCGTCGGCACCTGGCACCCGGCGGACACACCCGTGGGCACCTTCCAGCTCGTACCGGTGCTCCTCGAACGAGACCTGCCGCTGCTCACCCGATGGATGAACGACCCCGCCGTCTCAGCCTTCTGGGAACTCGCCGGACCCGAGACCGTGACCGCCGAGCACGTCCGCGCCCAGCTCGACGGCGACGGCCGCAGCGTCCCGTGCCTGGGCGTGCTCGACGCCACGCCCATGAGCTACTTCGAGATCTACCGGGCCGACCTCGACCCGCTCGCCCGGCACTACCCGGCACGCCCCCATGACACCGGTATCCATCTGCTGATCGGAGGCGTCACGGACCGGGGTCGCGGCGTCGGCAGCACGCTTCTGCGCACCGTCGCCGATCTCGTCCTGGACCACCGTCCCCGCTGTACCCGCGTCGTCGCCGAACCCGACATCCGTAACACCCCCTCCGTCTCAGCCTTCCTGAGTGGCGGCTTCCGCTTCGCGGCGGAAGTCGACCTCCCCGACAAACGAGCTGCGCTCATGCTGCGTGACCGCGCCCTTCGTCACGTTCTGTGAACAACCCTCTGTCTTCAATACACCGCTCGACCCACAGCGGTTCCCACTCCGAGGAGTCCTCGTGTCGATGTCCCCTGCACCCCACGACTCCGCACAACCCACAGCTCCCACCACGCCCACCACGAAAGACCAGACAGCCACCCCCGAACTCCTCGCCCCGCCCGAGCTGAACCCCGCCGCCTGGACCCTTGCCTCCTCCCGGCTCCTCGCCAAGGCCCTCGCCGAGTTCGCCTACGAGGAGATCCTCGAACCGGTCCCGGCGGGCGACCGCCCCGGCCTCCACACCCTGCGGCTCGACGACGGCACCACCCTGACGTTCCGCGCCCGCAGGGGGGCCTACGACAGCTGGCACGTCGCCGCCGACTCGATCACCCTCGACGGCCGGCCGATGACCGACCCGCTGGACTTCCTCGTCCGCGCCCGCCGCCTGCTCCAGCTCGACGGCGCCACCCTCGGCCACCTCATCCGCGAGCTCTCCGCGACCCTCGCCGCCGAGGCCCGCCTCGACCACACGGCGCTCCCCGCGGCCCGCCTCGCCGACCTCTCGTACGCGGAGCTCGAAGGCCACCAGACGGGTCACCCCTGGCTCGTCCTCAACAAGGGACGCATCGGCTTCTCCGCCACCGACGTCTCCCGCTGGGCCCCCGAGGCCCGCCGCGCCACCCGACTTCCGTGGATCGCCGTCAGCAACCGCCTCGCCGCCTACCGCGGCGTCGGCGGCCTCGACACGCCCGACCGCCTCTACGCCCAGGAGCTCGACCCCGAGGTCCACGCCGCCTTCCGCGCCGAACTCGCCGCACGCGGCCACGAACCCGACGGGTATCTCCTGCTCCCGGTCCACCCCTGGCAGTGGGACGAGATCCTGCTCCCGCTCTACGCCCCGGCGATCGCCGCCGGAACGGTCGTCCCGCTGTGCGCGGACGGCGACCTGCGGCTGCCGCAGCAGTCCGTGCGCACCTTCCTCAACACGAGCCGACCCGACCGGCACACCGTCAAACTGCCGCTGTCGGTGCTCAACACCCTGGTCTGGCGCGGCCTGCCCACCGAGCGCACCCTCGCCGCCCCCGCCGTCACGGCCTGGGTGCACGGCCTGCGTGACGCCGATCCGTTCCTGCGCGACGAGTGCGGGACGGTCCTCCTCGGTGAGGTCGCCTCCGTCACGGTCGAGCACCCCCTGTACGACCGGCTGCCCGAAGTCCCGTACCAGTACAAGGAACTCCTCGGCGCGATCTGGCGCGAGCCGCTGCGGCTGCCCCCGGGCGAGCGGGCCCGTACCCTGGCCTCCCTGCTCCACAAGGACCCCGACGGGCGGGCGTTCGTCGCCGAGCTCGTCGAGCGCTCCGGGCTCGCCCCCGACGTCTGGCTCCGGCGCCTCTTCGCCGCCCTGCTGCCCCCGCTGCTGCACTTCCTCTACCGGTACGGCACGGTCTTCTCCCCGCACGGCGAGAACGCCATCGTCGTCTTCGACGGCGACGACGTGCCCGTACGTCTGGCGATCAAGGACTTCGTCGACGACGTGAACATCAGCGCCCACCCGCTTCCGGAGCACGACTCGCTGCCGGACGACGTCCGTGCCGTCCTGCTGACCGAGGAGCCCGACTTCCTCGTCCAGTTCATCCATTCGGGGCTCTTCGTCGGCGTCTTCCGCTATCTCGCCCCGCTCTGCGAGGAGCAACTCGACGTCCCCGAAGAGGATTTCTGGTCCTTCCTGCGGGCGGAGATCCTCCGCCACCAGGCCCGCTTCCCCGAGCTGAAGGAACGGTTCGAGCTCTTCGACCTCCTCACGCCCCGGATCGAACGGCTCTGCCTCAACCGCAACCGTCTGCACCTGGACGGCTACCGGGACCGCCCCGAGCGCCCCCACGCCGCCGTCCACGGGACCGTTCCCAACCCGCTCGCGTGACGCGCGCGCGGCCGTGGCTGTCAGTGGCGCCCCGTAGGCTGGGAGGGCTATGACGAAGCCATCCCTCCCCGACCTCCTCCACGCCGCCGTCACCGCCGTCGGCGGCACGGAGCGGCCCGGCCAGGTCACCATGGCCGCGGCCGTGGCCGAGGCCATCGACGACAACTCCCACCTCCTCGTCCAGGCCGGCACCGGCACCGGTAAGTCGCTCGGCTACCTCGTGCCGGCGCTTGCCCAGGGCGAGCGGGTGGTGGTGGCCACGGCCACCCTGGCGCTGCAGCGCCAGCTCGTCGAGCGCGACCTTCCGCGGACGGTCGACGCCCTGCATCCGCAGCTGCGTCGCCGCCCGCAGTTCGCCATGCTCAAGGGCCGGTCGAACTATCTGTGTCTGCACCGGCTCCACGAAGGGGTCCCGCAGGACGAGGAGGACGGCTTGTTCGATCCCTTCGAGGCGGCCGCGCCCACCAGCAAGCTGGGGCAGGACCTCATCAGGCTCCGGGACTGGTCGGACGAGACGGAGACCGGCGACCGGGACGACCTGACGCCGGGCGTCTCCGACAAGGCCTGGGCGCAGGTCTCGGTCTCCTCGCGGGAGTGCCTGGGCGCGAGCAAGTGCGCGTACGGGGCGGAGTGCTTCGCGGAAGCGGCGCGCGAGCGCGCCAAGCTCGCCGACGTCGTCGTCACCAACCACGCGCTGCTGGCGATCGATGCCATCGAGGGCGCCCCCGTGCTCCCGCAGCACGAGGTCCTGATCGTCGACGAGGCGCACGAGCTGGTCTCCCGGGTGACCGGGGTCGCCACCGGCGAGCTCACCCCGGGGCAGGTCAACCGTGCCGTCCGCCGGTCCGCGAAACTGGTCGACGAGAAGGTGGCCGACCAGCTGCAGACCGCTGCCGAGGGCTTCGAGCGGGTCATGGAGCTGGCCCCGCCGGGGCGCCTGGAGGAGATCCCGGAGGATCTCGCGTACGCGTTGATGGCGCTGCGGGACGCGGCCCGCGCGGTGATCACGGCCCTGGGTTCCACCCGGGACAGGTCCGTGCAGGACGAGGACGCGGTGCGCAAGCAGGCCATGGCCTCCGTGGAGACCGTCCACGGGGTGGCGGAGCGGATCACCCAGGGGTCGGAGTACGACGTCGTCTGGTACGAGCGGCACGACCGTTTCGGAGCCTCGGTGCGGGTCGCGCCGCTGTCCGTCTCGGGGCTGCTGCGGGAGAAGCTGTTCACGGAGCGGTCCGTGGTCCTCGCCTCGGCCACGCTCAAGCTGGGCGGCGACTTCAACGGGGTGGGGGCCTCGCTCGGCCTCGCTCCGGAGGGCACCAAGGGTGACGATCTGCCCGTCTGGAAGGGCATCGACGTCGGCTCCCCGTTCGACTATCCCAAGCAGGGCATCCTCTACGTCGCCAAGCACCTCTCCCGTCCGGCGCGTGACGGGGACCGGGCCGACATGCTCGACGAGCTGACCGAGCTGATGCAGTCGGCAGGCGGGCGGACCCTGGGCCTGTTCTCGTCGATGCGCGCCGCGCAGCAGGCGGCGGAGGAGCTGCGGGTCCGGGTTCCCGAGCTGCCGATCCTGCTCCAGGGCGAGGACACCCTGGGCGAGTTGATCAAGAACTTCGCGGCCGATCCGAAGACCTGTCTCTTCGGCACGTTGTCGCTGTGGCAGGGCGTGGACGTCCCGGGGGCGAGCTGTCAGCTGGTCGTCATGGACAAGATTCCGTTCCCGCGGCCGGACGACCCGCTGATGAGCGCCCGGCAGAAGGCGGTCGAGGAGGCCGGGGGCAACGGCTTCATGGCGGTCGCGGCGACCCACGCGGCCCTGCTGATGGCCCAGGGCGCCGGTCGTCTGGTGCGGGCCACGGGCGACCGCGGTGTGGTGGCGGTCCTGGACCCGCGGCTGGCGACGGCGCGGTACGGAAGCTATCTGAAGGCCTCGCTGCCCGACTTCTGGTACACGACCGACCGCAATCAGGTACGGAAGTCGCTGGCGGCCATCGACGCCGCGTCGAAGGCGGCGGGAACCTGAGGGGCCCCGTCCCGAGCCCGGGTTCTCCCGGGGCTCGGGACGGGGCACACGGCAGGGCCCCGGGACCGGCGCAGGGGGTCCCGGGGCCCGGTCAGAGCCGGCGAGGTGGGGTCACACCCGCCGCAGTACCGCGACGACCTTGCCGAGGATGGTGGCCTCGTCGCCGGGGATCGGCTGGTACGCCGCGTTGTGCGGGAGCAGCCAGACGTGACCGTCCTCGCGCTTGAAGCGCTTGACCGTGGCCTCGCCGTCGAGCATGGCGGCGACGATGTCGCCGTTCTCCGCGACGGGCTGGCGGCGGACGGTGACCCAGTCGCCGTCACAGATGGCGGCCTCGATCATCGAGTCGCCGACGACCTTGAGGACGAAGAGCTCGCCGTCACCCACCAGCTGCCGGGGGAGGGGGAAGACGTCCTCGACGGACTCCTCGGCGAGGATCGGGCCACCGGCCGCGATCCGGCCGACCAGCGGGACGTACGACGCTGCGGGCTTGCCCGTGGTGTCCGTCGGCTGGGTGCTCGGCTGGTCGGAGCCGCGTACCTCGTAGGCGCGGGGCCGGTGCGGGTCGCGGCGGAGGAAGCCCTTGCGCTCGAGCGCCATGAGCTGGTGCGCCACGGACGACGTGCTGGAGAGGCCGACCGCCTGCCCGATCTCACGCATCGACGGCGGGTAGCCGCGGCGCTGGACCGAGTCGCGGATGACTTCGATGACCCTGCGCTGCCGGTCGGTGAGACCGGAGCTGTCGGCTCGGATGCCTGGAGGTCGCCCGGGGAGGGCGCGGGCGGGCCGCCCGGGCTCCTCGCCGTTCATGCTTGCGTCATTCATGGCGTGCACCGGCTCGAGTCGGCCCTGGGAGCGGTCCTGGGCGGTGATGGTGGCACTGTCTGCGGTGGTGGTCACGTCGTCGGCCCCTCTCGAATGGTCTCCCTGGCTGGCACAACGGTAGTGGCTTTCGAAAGGTTGCGCCAAACACACGTTCGAGTGAAAATTCGCAGATTGCCTTACGCGTGTACGCATGCGGGTGTATGAGCACCCTCCCGCGGCCGCCCCAATTCGGTGGTTACGGTAGCCTTCGCCGCTGGGTCGCGAGCATCCGGTGCACCCTCCCAGTGTCGCACCCGAAGGTGTCGAATCCCGGGAGTGGGCCCGCCGCGACACGCGGAGGGCCCGGAATCGCCTTTAACCCAAGATCTAGTGGTTGGATGGCATCGGCCACCCAGGGGTAGTGGTCCCCGGTCCGCCGGGGGCGACCGCATCGCCTATGCTGGTGGTCGCTTCGCAGGGCCTTGACGGGCCGGGTGAGGTTCACCAGTCGTGCCATGAGGAGGGTCGGAACCAATGCACTGCCCCTTCTGCAGGCACCCGGACAGCCGAGTCGTCGACAGTCGCACCACCGACGACGGGACGTCGATCCGGCGTCGTCGCCAGTGCCCCGACTGCTCCCGTCGTTTCACGACGGTGGAGACGTGCTCGCTCATGGTGGTGAAGCGGTCCGGTGTCACCGAGCCCTTCAGCCGTACCAAGGTCATCTCCGGGGTGCGCAAGGCGTGCCAGGGGCGACCGGTCACCGAGGACGCCCTCGCCAAACTCGGCCAGCGGGTCGAGGAGGCGGTGCGCGCCACCGGCAGCGCCGAGCTGACCACCCACGACGTGGGCCTGGCCATCCTCGGCCCGTTGCAGGAGCTCGACGTCGTCGCGTACCTGCGCTTCGCGTCCGTGTACAAGGCTTTCGACAGCCTCGAAGACTTCGAGGCCGCCATCGTGGAACTCCGCGTGCGGCCTCCCGCTGAGAACCGCGGGACCGGTGCGACCCCCGAGGTCCCCGTTCCCGCCACCGCCGCCGACTGACCGGCGGTCCGGGCCGACAGTGCCCGGCGGCCGGCCGCCGAGCGGCCTGGCAGACGTGCCACGAACGACTCCGTGCCGTTCGTGGCAGCAGTACAGAACGACGTACAGAAGACGGTGCCCTGGGACTATCTGGGCGCCAAAGTGTGTTTTGCCCGTATATGGGAGGCGGCATGACAGAGACGGCGAGCGGTCCGGCACGTGGTTCTCGTTCCAAGGGAGCGAAGGCCGCGGGCAAGGGCATGCGTATCGAGCGCATCCACACCACCCCTGGCGTGCATCCGTACGACGAGGTGGCCTGGGAGCGCCGTGACGTCGTCATGACCAATTGGCGCGACGGCTCGATCAACTTCGAGCAGCGTGGCGTCGAGTTCCCCGACTTCTGGTCGGTGAACGCGGTCAACATCGTCACCAGCAAGTACTTCCGCGGGGCCGTCGGCACCCCGCAGCGCGAGACCGGTCTCAAGCAGCTCATCGACCGGATCGTGAAGACGTACACGAAGGCCGGCGAGGAGTACGGTTACTTCGCCTCGCCCGCCGACGCCGAGATCTTCGAGCACGAGCTGGCCTACGCCCTCCTGCACCAGATCTTCAGCTTCAACTCGCCGGTCTGGTTCAACGTCGGCACGCCGCAGCCCCAGCAGGTCTCCGCCTGCTTCATCCTGTCCGTCGACGACTCCATGGAGTCGATCCTCGACTGGTACAAGGAAGAGGGCATGATCTTCAAGGGCGGCTCCGGCGCCGGCCTGAACCTCTCCCGTATTCGCTCCTCCAAGGAGCTGCTCTCCTCCGGCGGCAACGCCTCCGGCCCGGTCTCCTTCATGCGCGGCGCCGACGCCTCCGCCGGCACGATCAAGTCGGGCGGCGCGACCCGTCGCGCGGCCAAGATGGTCATCCTCGACGTCGACCACCCCGACATCGAGGACTTCATCCAGACCAAGGTCAAGGAGGAGGAGAAGATCCGCGCCCTCCGTGACGCGGGCTTCGACATGGACCTGGGCGGCGACGACATCACGTCCGTCCAGTACCAGAACGCCAACAACTCCGTCCGCGTGAACGACACGTTCATGAAGGCCGTCGAGTCCGGTGGCACGTTCGGCCTCACCTCGCGCATGACCGGCGAGGTCATCGAGGAGGTCGACGCCAAGTCGCTCTTCCGTAAGATGGCCGAGGCCGCGTGGGCCTGCGCCGACCCGGGCATCCAGTACGACGACACGATCAACCACTGGCACACCTGCCCCGAGTCCGGCCGCATCAACGGCTCGAACCCGTGCAGCGAGTACATGCACCTGGACAACACGTCCTGCAACCTCGCCTCGCTGAACCTCATGAAGTTCCTCAAGGACGACGGCAAGGGCAACCAGTCCTTCGAGGTCGAGCGCTTCGCCAAGGTCGTCGAGCTCGTCATCACCGCGATGGACATCTCCATCTGCTTCGCCGACTTCCCCACCCAGAAGATCGGCGAGAACACCCGCGCCTACCGCCAGCTCGGCATCGGCTACGCCAACCTCGGCGCCCTGCTGATGGCGACCGGCCACGCGTACGACTCGGACGGCGGCCGCGCCCTCGCCGGTGCCATCACCTCCCTGATGACCGGCACCTCGTACAAGCGTTCCGCCGAGCTCGCCGCGGTCGTCGGCGCGTACGACGGCTACGCCCGCAACGCCGCGCCGCACCAGCGCGTCATGCAGCAGCACGCCGACGAGAACACCAAGGCCGTCCGCATGGACGACCTGGACTCGCCGATCTGGGCCGCCGCCACGGAGGCCTGGCAGGACGTGATCCGCCTCGGCGCCAAGCACGGCTTCCGCAACGCCCAGGCCTCGGTCATCGCCCCCACCGGCACCATCGGTCTCGCGATGTCCTGCGACACCACCGGCCTCGAGCCCGACCTCGCCCTGGTCAAGTTCAAGAAGCTCGTCGGCGGCGGCTCGATGCAGATCGTCAACGGCACCGTCCCGCAGGCCCTGCGCCGCCTGGGCTACCAGGAGGAGCAGATCGAGGCGATCGTCGCCCACATCGCCGAGCACGGCAATGTGATCGACGCCCCCGGCCTGAAGACCGAGCACTACGAGGTCTTCGACTGCGCCATGGGCGAGCGCTCCATCTCCGCGATGGGCCACGTCCGCATGATGGCCGCCATCCAGCCGTGGATCTCCGGCGCCCTCTCCAAGACCGTGAACCTGCCGGAGACGGCCACGGTCGAGGACGTCGAGGAGGTCTACTTCGAGGCCTGGAAGATGGGCGTCAAGGCGCTCGCGATCTACCGCGACAACTGCAAGGTCGGCCAGCCGCTCTCCGCCAAGAAGAAGGAGGACGAGAAGGCCGAGGTCACCGCGAAGTCCGAGGCGACGATCCGCGAGGCCGTCGAGAAGGTCGTCGAGTACCGCCCGGTCCGCAAGCGTCTGCCCAAGGGCCGTCCGGGGATCACCACCTCCTTCACCGTCGGTGGCGCCGAGGGCTACATGACCGCCAACTCCTACCCGGACGACGGTCTCGGCGAGGTCTTCCTCAAGATGTCCAAGCAGGGCTCGACCCTCGCCGGAATGATGGACGCCTTCTCCATCGCGGTCTCCGTCGGCCTGCAGTACGGCGTCCCGCTCGAGACGTACGTCTCGAAGTTCACCAACATGCGCTTCGAGCCGGCCGGCATGACGGACGACCCGGACGTGCGGATGGCGCAGTCGATCGTCGACTACATCTTCCGCCGCCTGGCGCTGGACTTCCTGCCCTTCGAGACCCGCTCCGCCCTCGGCATCCACTCCGCCGAGGAGCGCCAGCGTCACCTCGACACCGGCTCGTACGAGCAGTCCGACGAGGACGAGGTCCACATCGAGACCCTCGCCCAGTCGGCGCCCCGCGCCCAGGAACTGAAGGCCGTCGCGGCCCCGGCCCCGGTCACCGAGATCCCGGCGCCGAAGCAGGCGCACACCTCGGCCGAACTCGTCGAGATGCAGCTCGGCATCAGCGCCGACGCCCCGCTCTGCTTCTCCTGCGGTACGAAGATGCAGCGCGCCGGCTCCTGCTACATCTGCGAGGGCTGCGGCTCGACCAGCGGCTGCAGCTGACATCGGGTAGTTGCTCCATGAAGGGGGCCGGCCTCGTGTCGGTCCCCTTTCCCGTGCCCGGGTCCCCGCGCGGCAGGGGCTTCAGGGGCGGGCGGAGCCCAGCAGGGTGGCGAAGGTCTGGGGGTCGGCGTCGTAGCCGTGGCTGATCGGGCGGTACGCCCAGCCCTCGGCGCCGTCGCGGGTGAACTCCACGACCGTCGCCGCCAGGGCGTCCGGCACGTCCGCGAAGTCGTGGACCAGCAGGTCCGTGTAGCCCTCGCGGACCCGTATGCCCGTGTTCGCTATGTCCCCGAAGGCCAGCCGCCCGCCGCCCTGCTGTATGGCGACACCCACCACCACGCGCGCGTACCGCGGTGCCAGCCGGTCGAGCTCCAGGGTCATCGCCTCGTCGTAGCCGAATCCCTGCCCCGTACGGCTGTCCCGGTGCAGCGTGATCGTGCCGTCGGGGGAGCGGCTGCCGAAGTGGACGAGCTGGACCGGCGCTCCGTACGGCTCGTCCGCCGTGAAGACACCGGCGACGATGTCCAGGTCATGGGCCGGCGCTCCGATCGGGGCGGGGTCCCACCTGAGCGTGACCTCAACCCGGCCCAGCCCTTTGTTGAGTCCGCTGTTGAGTCCACTCATGGCGCATCCCCTCTCCGCGTACGCCCCCGCGCACGCCTCGCGTCGTACCGTCCGACCCGCTCGAAAGCCCGTGGTCGTGGCCCGATCACTCATGGTGTCATGGGGCTACGACAGTGGGCCCGGGGGTTGAGGGGGAGAACGCCTTGTGGAGTGGTGAGGAGCT
Organism: Streptomyces venezuelae ATCC 10712; assembly: GCF_008639165.1. Classification (NCBI taxonomy): domain Bacteria; kingdom Bacillati; phylum Actinomycetota; class Actinomycetes; order Kitasatosporales; family Streptomycetaceae; genus Streptomyces; species Streptomyces venezuelae. The sequence goes on from NZ_CP029197.1 coordinate 5,955,976, forward strand.
GGATCTCGACGCATATCTGGCTCGAATCGGATACGTGATCGAGCGGGACGGGGAACTCGCCCCGGATCTACGGACCTTGACGGCCCTTCACCGGGCGCACATCCGGGCCGTGCCCTTCGAGAACGTCGACGTCCTCCTCGGCAGACCGGTGCCGCTGGACCTCAAGAGCCTTCAGGTCAAGCTGGTGGAGCGGCGCAGGGGAGGCTACTGCTACGAGCAGAACTCCCTGTTCGCCGCGGTCCTCGAACGGATCGGCTTCGCCGTCGCCGGGCGCGGAGCCCGTAACCGGTCACGGGGGACCGCGCTGCCCCCCGTCACCCACGCCCTGCTCGTCGTCACGATCGACGGCGAACAATGGCTCGCCGACGTCGGTTTCGGCTGGCAGGGACCTCTGGAGCCGGTGCCCCTGCGGGACGGCGCCCGCGTCGAGCAGAGCGGCTGGACCTTCGGGATAGCCACCGAGGACGAGGGCATCCAGGTGCTGCGCTTCCTGCGGCCCCAGGGCTGGACCGACCTGTACGCCTTCTCCCCGCAGACGATCTACCCCGGCGACTTCGCCGTCATGAACCACTACAGCTCAAGCCATCCGCAGTCGCGCTTCCTCGGCCAGGTGGTCGCCCAGCGACCCGGGACCCAGGTGCGCAGAGCCCTGGTGCGCGAGCGGCTCTCGACGCTGCGGACGGACGGCCAGAGCGAGGAACGGATCGTGCCCGCGGCAGAGTTGATCGAAACACTGCGGGCCGAATTCGGCATCGAACTGGACGAAGAGGAGCGCGCGGGCCTCGGACGAATGCACCCGGTGGGGGCCTGACGAGGTCTGCCGGGCCGGTCGTCCGCCCCGTACGATGGCGCGGTGCTGGTCAAGTGGATTCGCTGCACCGTGATGGACCGCCGAGGGTTCGAACGGGGACAGCGGAAATGGGCGGGGCTGCTCGGTGAGCCGGGATTCCGGGGCCAGGGCGGCGGGTGGAGCCGGGCTCGGCCGGACGTCGCCCACATCTTCGCGTTCTGGGAGAGCCGGGCCTTCTACGACTCGTTCATGGCGCGCTCGCACGATCGGCTGGCGGCCTCCCAGGCGGGCACCTTCAAGGACATCCAGACCAAGCTGTTCGACCACCGCTTCGACGTGAAGACCGGGTTCGAGCCGCGGTTCACCGACGCCGACGTGGCCCGGGTGGCGCACTGCCGTGTGCACGAGGACCGCGCCGAGCACTTCGCGCTCATGCAGGAGAAGGTGTGGAACCCGGCGATGGCCGGTTCCCCCGGCATGCTCCGGGGCCTCTTCGGGGAGGCACCGGGCAGCGAGTTCCTGGTGCTGTCCCTGTGGCAGTCCGCGGCGGAGCACGGGAAGTACCGCGTCGAGCGGATCGAGCGGCTCGGGCTCCGGGCCAGGACCGCGGCCGACGTGGCGGCCCTGACCGGCGACGTGGTGCAGCTCGAACCGGCCTGGACGGTCTGAGTCGGCGACACGTGCTGACAGGGACGGTTTGAGCGCGGGGACGTGGCTCGATCTGGCCCGACTGAGCCGGGGGACCGGGGTCGGGTACGCCGGATGGGCGCCGAGCGCCCCCTCGGCTGAGCCTGCCCGGGACCGGCGATCTAGGGTCGGGGTATGGCACGACCGCGGCGCATCGTCCTCGTACGGCACGGAGAGTCCGAGGGCAATGTCGATGACACGGTGTACGAACGGGAGCCCGACCACGCGCTGCGCCTCACCGAGACCGGATGGGCGCAGGCGGAGCGGACGGGGGACCGGCTGCGGGAGCTCTTCGGGGACGAGGCCGTCAGCGTCTACGTCTCGCCGTACCGACGCACCCACGAGACCCTCCGGGCCTTCCGCCTGCCGCCGGAGCAGGTCCGGGTGCGGGAGGAACCGCGGCTGCGGGAGCAGGACTGGGGGAACTGGCAGGAGCGCGAGGACGTACGCCTGCAGAAGGCCTACCGGGACGCGTACGGGCACTTCTTCTACCGCTTCGCGCAGGGAGAGTCGGGCGCGGACGTGTACGACCGGGTCGGGGCGTTCCTGGAGAGCCTGTACCGCAGTTTCGAGGCGCCCGACCATCCGCCGAACGTCCTGATCGTCACCCACGGACTGACCATGCGCCTGTTCTGCATGCGCTGGTTCCACTGGACGGTCGCGGACTTCGAGTCGCTGTCGAATCCGGGCAACGCGGAGACCCGCACGCTGCTGCTGGACGAAGACGGGCGATACCGTCTGGACAGGCCGTTCGAACGCTGGCGTACCCCGGAACCGTACGGCCCTACCGGATAGAGTGGCAGACCGATGACCGCTGACTCCTCATTCGACCGGCGCTTCGACCGCGCCCTGGCCAGCCTGCGCGGGCTGTCCGTGGGAGACGCCCTGGGCTCCCAGTTCTTCGTACCCGCCAACTACCCCCTGCTGAAGCGGCGCGAGCTGCCCGCCGGCCCCTGGCAGTGGACCGACGACACCGAGATGGCCTGCTCCGTCCTGGCCGTCCTCGCCCGCCACGAACGGATCGACCAGGACGCCCTGGCCATGTCCTTCGCCCAGCACCACGACTTCGACCGGGGTTACGGCCCCGCGGTCAACCGCATGCTCCGGCTCATCCGGGAGGGCGGTGACTGGCGGGAACTCGCCGCCGGCCTCTTCCAGGGACAGGGTTCCTGGGGCAACGGCGCCGCGATGCGGATCGCGCCGCTCGGCGCCTGGTACGCGGAGGACCCCGAGCAGGCCACCCACCAGGCCGAGATCTCGGCGTACACGACCCACCAGCACCGGGAAGCCGTGGTCGGCACCATGGCCGTCGCGGCGGCGGCCGCGCTGGCCGCCGACCCGGCGGGGCCGCCCACGCCCGAGGCGCTGCTCGACGGGGTCATCGCCCTCGTACCGCGCAGCGCGGTCGGGGCGGGGCTGCGCCGGGCCCGCGACATGCTCGACTACGGCGACCCCGGCACGGTCGCCGCGGTGCTCGGCAGCGGCCGGCGGACGAGCGCGCACGACACCGTTCCGTTCGCCCTCTGGTCGGCGGCGCGGCGCCTCGGCGACTTCGAGCAGGTGTTCTGGACGACCGCGCAGGTCGGCGGCGACGTCGACACGACCTGCGCCATCGCCGGGGGCGTGGTGGCCGCCGCGGCGGGCGGTGCGCCGCCGGCCGAATGGCTGCGGCAGACCGAGGAGCTTCCGGGCTGGGTCCCGGTACCGGCGGCCTGACAGCCGGGTGCCGCGTGAAACGATCCGACGGCCCCTGAGTCCCGGTCGGGGCTCGGGGGCCGTCGGTGTGTTCCAGGGGTGGTGGTGGCTGGTCGGGTCATCGGCGGACGGTCAAGGCCACTGGCGGGCGACCGGGTCACCGGCCGGCGAGCAGGCCACCGGCGGGCGGTCGAAGCCGCCGGTGGTGGTCAGGCCATCGGACCGGCCGCCTCGGCGCGGCCGCTGAGCGCTTCCAGGTCGCTCTTGCGGACGCGGATCACCAGGACGGCCGTGACCAGGGCGATCAGCACCATCGCGACCGCCGCCGTGAAGGCCGAGGAGATGCCCGCGGTCAGCACCTCGTGGCCCCAGGGCGCGGGCAGCTGCTTCGTCTTCATGACCTCGGCCTGCTGCTCGGGCGTCGAGTTCGCCAGGAAGTTCGGAAGCTGCTTGTCGCCCTCCTCACGGCTGGCCGTGCCGAAGACCGTGACCAGGATGGAGAGGCCGAGCGAGCCGCCGACCTGCTGCGTGGCGTTGAGCAGGCCGGACGCGGCGCCCGCCTCGTGCTGGGCCACCCCGGAGACGGCCGTGAGCGTGAGCGTCACGAAGTTGAGGCCCATGCCGAAGCCGAACAGGATCATCGGACCGAGCACACCGCTCGCATAGGTGCTGCCCGAGTCGATGAACGTCAGCCAGAAGAGGCCCGCACCCGTGATCGCCGAACCGGCGACCATGAACGGCTTGGGCCCGAGGACCGGCAGGAAACGCTGCGCGAGGCCCGCGCCGGCGCCGATCGCGAAGGTCACGGGCAGGAAGGCGAGCCCGGACTGGATCGGGCTGTATCCCAGGACGTCCTGGACCCACAGCACGATGAAGAAGAACATGCCGAACATGGCGGCGGCCAGGCTGAGCATGATCACGTACGTGCCCGAACGGTTGCGGTCCGCGAACATCCGGAGCGGCGTGATCGGTTCCTTGGCACGCGATTCCACGACCGCGAAGGCCACGAGGAGGATCACCGCCGACACGAAGGATCCGATGGTCAGCGCGTCCTTCCAGCCCTCCTCGGAGGCCCGGATGAAGCCGTAGACCAGCGCGGCCATGCCGAGGGTGGAGGTCGTGGCTCCGGCGATGTCGAACCGGCCGGGGTGGCGCTCGGACTCCGCGATGTACCGCGGGGTGAGGAACGCGATCAGCAGGCCGATCGGTACGTTGACGAAGAGGACCCAGCGCCAGTCCAGCCACTCCGTGAGCATGCCGCCGGCGAGGAGCCCGATCGCGCCACCACCGGCGGAGACGGCGGCGAACACGCCGAACGCCCGGTTGCGTTCCGGTCCTTCGGGGAACGTCGTGGTGATCAGGGCCAGCGAGGTGGGTGAGGCGATGGCGCCGCCCACACCCTGCAGGGCCCGCGCGGCGAGCAGGTGCCAGGGCTCCTGGGCGAATCCGCCGAGCAGCGAGGCGAAGGTGAAGAGCAGGATGCCGGCCATGAACACCCGGCGGCGGCCCAGGATGTCCCCCGTGCGGCCGCCGAGGAGCAGCAGGCCGCCGAAGGTGAGCGTGTAGGCGCTGAGCACCCACGACAGATCGGTCGTCGAGAAGGAGAGCGCGTCCTGGATGTGCGGCAGCGCGATGTTCACGATGGTGGCGTCGAGAACGACCATCAGCTGGCAGGCGGCGATGACGGTCAGGGCGATGCCCGGCCGGCCTCCGGCGCGTGCGGGTCCGCCCTTGGTCTGTGTGTCCACCGGAGATGTTGTCACTATGGATCCCCCACGGAAGAATTAGTGAACGCACCCGTTCACTGTCCACCACGGTAGTGAGTCCCCCACAGAGAACGCAACCGTTCACTGTGCGCTGCCGCACTGCATGACATCGCTTCAACGGAGAGATCCTGATGGTTACTTCGCGCTCCACGGCCGCCGCCCGGCCGGAAGGGGTGTCGCTGCGACGCCGTGGCCCCGTCCTCGAACGGGCCATCCTGGAGGCCACGCTCGACCAGCTGAGCAGCGTCGGATGGAACGGTCTGACAATGGAGGGTGTCGCGGTCGGCGCGCAGACCGGTAAAGCCGCGGTGTACCGGCGTTGGCCTTCGAAGGAAGATCTCGTCGCGGACGCCCTGCAGGCCGGACTGCCGACGCTCGACGAGGCGCCGGACCTCGGCGGTGTGCGTGACGACCTGTACGAACTGTGCCGCCGGGTCCGGGACGTCATGTACTCCAAGCCGGGCTTTGCTCTGCGTTCGGTCCTTCACGAATGCGACGCCGAGGCCGCTGAGCGGTTCCACGGCCTGATCGTCACCGGGGTGGTCGAGCCGTCGGCCCGACTCTTCCGGGACGTTCTCCAACGCGGAATCGCAAGGGGAGACGTACGCGCCGACGCCAACGACGATCTCGTGATCGACGTCATCCCCGCCATGATGATGTACCGCTCAAAGGTGTGCGCAAGCGAATGGCCGGACGATGAGATCGCCGAACTGATCGACCGGATCATGGTGCCGCTGGTCCGGGCCTGAACCCCGGCGCGCGCCCCGCGGCAGGCGCTTCGGGCACCCGAGGGGAAACCGGGTATCGCGGGCGGCACCAGGCGGCGTAACCTGTCAGGCGCCATGCCGTACGAACCACCCACCCACACCGTCGAGCGATCGCTCCGAGCCACCACCGGCGCCAAGATCGTCGCCGGAGTCGACGAGGTCGGACGCGGGGCGTGGGCCGGCCCGGTCACCGTGTGCGCGGCCGTCACCGGACTCCGCCGGGCGCCCGAAGGGCTCACCGACTCCAAGCTGATCACTCCCAAGCGCCGCACGACGCTCGCCGCCGAGCTGGAGGGGTGGGTCACGGCGTACGCGCTCGGCGACGCCTCCCCGCAGGAGATAGACGAGCTCGGCATGACCGCCGCCCTCAGGCTCGCGGCGGTCCGGGCCCTCGAAGGCCTTCCCGTACGGCCCGACGCGGTGATCCTCGACGGCAAGCACGACTACCTCGGCGGCCCCTGGCAGGTCCGTACGGTGATCAAGGGCGACCAGTCCTGCATCGCCGTGGCGGCCGCCTCCGTCATCGCCAAGGTCCGACGGGACGCCTTCATGGCGGAGCTGGAGACCAGCGCAGGGGACTACGCGGCGTACGCCTTCGGCGCCAACGCGGGCTACCCTTCGCCGGTCCACAAGGCGGCGCTCGAAGAGCTGGGGCCCACCCCCCACCACCGACTCTCCTGGTCGTACCTGGACGCCATGCCCAGGTGGCGGCACCTCAAAAAGGTCCGCCTCTCCGCGGAGGCGGTCGCGCTCGAAAGCGGGGGCCAACTCGGCTTCGACTTCTGAAACTTCCGGTCGCGGGGCCCCGCTCAACAGGGCTCCCACACGGCCGGGGTGCACATGTGTGCCCACCCGCCGGTGCCTCACGCAGCGGCGTTTGATAGACATCCACCCATGCCTCTCATCCCCGAGGAGCCTCAGATTCACGAGAGCGCCCAGGGTCCCCGCGCCACCGCGGCCGCCGGCCGCCCCGCGTCGACCCCCCGTCCCGTACCCGGCCCGCGTTCCGCGGCCACTCCGCGTCCCGGACGCCCCGTACCCGGCCCGCCGCGGCCCAAGGCACCGGTGCAGCGCACGCACCCCGATGCGGCGCCGACTCCGGCGGACGCTCCGGAGAATCGTTCCGGTCAGCGATCCGCCCCGCAGCTCCAGCTGATCCCGGCCACCGTCGACGGCGCGCTCGACGCCGCCGAGGAAGCACTGGACCTGCTCCTGGAGAGCGGACGGGCGCCCGGTGAGGTGCTGCTCCTCACCACCGGCGACCCCCACCCGTGGGCCACGCACGAGCTGTCCTTCGGTGAGGCGGCCTACTGGGCGCAGCAGGACACCGGCGACGACGTGTTCTTCGCGCAGGCCGCCGCCGTGGAGCGGGCGAACGCCCGTCCCGTGGTGATCGTCGCCCTCAACGGTGGGGACGACGCGTCGGTCGCCGAGGCCCTGCCGTCGGCCACGGCCCGCGCCCAGGCGCTCCTCGTCGTCTGCGGTGACCCGCAGCGCGTCACGTCGCTCCTCGGAGCCGGCGCAGGCGTCTGACCGACCGCCCGAACGCACTCCACCGTCTGACCGCCCCTCCGCCGGAACGAAACCGGTCCGGCGGGGCGGGGTCGGTTGCGCCGGCGCGTCGCGTTGGAGTGCGTCGCATCGTGCCCTCGCGTCGGGCGGCGTCGTGTACGGGACCCCTGCGTCGCGGCCCCCGCGTCGGCGAGGGCGTCGTGTCGGAGTGCGTCGTATACGGGGCCGGGTGCGCGTGCGGTCAGCGGGCGGCGGCCCGGCGCAGGGGTTCGCTCGCGCCGCTCGCGGTTCTCGGTGCCAGCTGGGCGAGTTCGGCCGGCCCTTCGCCGAGCGGCAGCGGGAGCGAGTCGGAGCTGGGACGCCGGCCGCCGCGCCCTTCGCCGAGCACCTGCCAGCCCGCTCGGGTCAGCGTGATGTACGCCCCGCAGCGGAGCCCGTGCAGGGTACAGGCGTCCCGGAGCCCCCACATCCAGGCACCGTCCTCCTCCGTCCACCGCTCGTCGCCCTCGCGGCAGTACAGCAGGACCGCGGTCCGGACCGGCGTGCGTCTGCGGAGGTCGTGCGGAATGACCCGCCGCAGATGCGCGAGCAGCGCGTTGCGGAACTCCCAGCCGTCCGCCGGGGAGGGACGGCGGACGAACGAGGCGCTGGCGGCGAGCCGTTCCTCATGGTCCAGGACCGCGAGGACCGCCATCGAAGGGGTGGGGGTGTGGCGCGAGTGCAGACCGCTGACGATCTCACGGGGATTGCGCAACAGGGGGATGCCCGCCGCGGACCACTGCGCGGGTTCGAGTATCCGGGCGAGGCGGTTGGCGGACTCGGACGACGAGCTGAGCGAGGTGGCTCGGGGCGGAGCGAATCCGAGGGTCACGGTCCTCCCTTCGGATACGCGCCCGTGAGCGGGCAAGGTCGGGTGAGCGCGCGCCACGGCACAGTCCTTCCGGACCGCGGACGGGGCCGAGCGAAGCGGTTTCCCAATTCTTGCGGCCCCGTGCGCGAGCGGCAACGAGCAATTGAGGCCGCTGACGGGAATGCGTCGGTATGCCTCTCATATCCCTGCCCAGTTGCCCATTGTTCACTCCCCGTTTCCCCTCCCGTTTCACCCCTGGACGGCAAGCACCAGCGGGAACACTCCTTCCGCTCCGGCCCGACGCAGCAACCGCGCCGCGACCGCGAGTGTCCAGCCGCTGTCGGACAGGTCGTCGACGAGCAGAACCGGACCACCGGCCGAGGCGAGACGACCCGCCAACTCCGCCGAGACCGTCAGGGTCTTCTGCAGGCCGACCACCCGCTGGGCGCTGTTGGTCCGCGACAGCCGCAGCTCCTCCGCCTCGGGTGTGTACTCCACTTCGCCGAGCAGGGGCATCCGGCCGATCTCGGCGATCCGCTGTCCGAGCGAGCCCACCAGCCGGGGTCTGCGGTGGGAGGCCACGGTGACCACCCCGGCGGGCCGGTCCGGGGCATCCGGTGCACCCGAGGCCCAACCTCCCGGCCCCTTGGCCCAGTCGGCGAGCACATGGACGACCGCCTGCACCACATCGTCCGGAACCGGACCGTCCGTGGCGGTGTCGGCCAGCAGCGGACGCAGCCGGTTGCCCCAGCCGATGTCCGAGAGCCGCCCGAGCGCCCGCCCGCCGAAGGCCTGCTCGCCGACCGGGATGCGACCCTTCAGATCGACCCCGACCGCGGCGAGTCCCGTCGGCCACATCTTCCGGGGCTCGACCTCCACGCCCGGCCGCCCCAACTCTCCCTTGGCTGCGTCCAGCGCCGCGTCGGACACCTTCGGATCGAACCGGCTACCCGCGCAGTTGTCGCAGCGACCGCACGGAGCGGCCTCCTCGTCGTCGAGCTGGCGCCGCAGGAACTCCATCCGGCACCCCGAAGCCGACGCGTAGTCACGCATCGCCTGCTGCTCGGCCGCCCGCTGCCGCGCCACCCACGCGTAGCGCTCCGTGTCGTACACCCAGGGCCGGCCCGTGCTCTCCCATCCGCCCTTCACCCGACGCACCGCACCGTCCACGTCGAGGACCTTGAGCATCGTCTCCAGACGTGTCCGGCGCAGCTCCACCAGCGGCTCGAGCGCGGGCAGCGACAGGGGCCGGCCGGCCTGCGCCAGCACGTCGATCGTGCGGCGCACCTGCTCCTCGGGCGGGAAGGCGACCGAGGCGAAGTAGCGCCAGATCGCCTCGTCCTCCTGCCCGGGCAGCAGAAGGACCTCGGCGTGCTCCACCCCGCGCCCGGCACGGCCGACCTGCTGGTAGTAGGCGATCGGGGAGGAAGGCGACCCGAGGTGCACGACGAACCCCAGGTCCGGCTTGTCGAAGCCCATGCCGAGGGCTGAGGTCGCCACCAGCGCCTTGACCCGGTTGCCCTGGAGATCGTCCTCCGCCTGCTGCCGGTCGGCGTTCTCCGTGCGGCCCGTGTACGAGGAGACCGTGTGCCCGCACTGGCGCAGGTAGGCCGTGACCTCGTCGGCCGCGGCGACCGTCAGGGTGTAGATGATCCCGGAGCCCGGCAGCTCGCCGAGATGGTCGGCGAGCCAGGCGAGCCGATGGGCCGCGTCCGGAAGTCTGACCACGCCCAGGCTGAGGCTCTCCCGGTCCAGAGGCCCGCGCAGCACCAGGGCGTCCGTGCCCGCGCCCGTCCCCAGCTGCTCGGCCACGTCCGCGGTCACCCGGGCGTTGGCCGTGGCGGTGGTGGCGAGCACCGGGACCCCGGACGGCAGGTCGGCGAGCATGGTGCGCAGGCGGCGGTAGTCGGGCCGGAAGTCGTGGCCCCAGTCCGAGATGCAGTGCGCCTCGTCGACGACGAGCAGCCCGGTCGCGGCCGCGAGGCGCGGGAGGACCTGATCGCGGAAGTCGGGGTTGTTGAGCCGCTCCGGGCTCACCAGGAGCACGTCCACCTCACCGGCGGAGACCTCCTCCTGGACCGTGTCCCACTCCTCCGTGTTCGACGAGTTGATCGTCCGGGCGCGGATGCCCGCCCGGGCGGCCGCCTCCACCTGGTTGCGCATCAGCGCGAGGAGGGGGGAGACGATCACGGTCGGACCGCTGCCGCGCTCGCGCAGCAGCGAGGTCGCCACGAAGTACACGGCCGACTTGCCCCAGCCGGTCCGCTGCACCACGAGGGCCCGACGCCGGTCGGCCACCAGGGCCTCGATGGCCCGCCACTGGTCCTCGCGCAGTCTCGCCTCGCCCGTCGGGTCGGAGACGAGACGGGCGAGCACGGCATCGGCGGCGGTCCGCAGCGCGGCGCGGTCTTCCAGGGGGTCTGCGTGGGTCATGCCTCCATGCAACCCGATGCCTCGGACATCGCGCGAACGAGCCACCGAACCTGTGGACAACTCGCGAGTCCGGCGGATGCCTCGTTCCGGGAGTTATCCACAGGGGTTTCGGATTTCGGAAGATCACGAGACCGTCCTGACCATGAACGCGAATCACCACGAAACCAGCGGACTGTCCCGTACCCAGCAGATCACCCTGCGAGGCCCTGCGGAACTCGCCGACGCCCTCCCGTTCGTGCTGGGCTTCCATCCCACGGACTCGGTCGTCCTCATCGCCCTCCACGGCGAGCACGGACGCTTCGGCGGCCGGGTCAGGCTCGGCATTCCCCGCTCGCCCCGCGAGTGGGCGTCCACCGCCGACCACCTCGCCGAATGCCTCGTCGAGGGCGGCTCCCGGAGCGGCGCACGACCGGACGGCATCGTCGTCTTCCTCTGCCAGGACCCCGGAGCCGGCGAGACGAGCCGCAGGGTCATGGAGCGCCTGCGCCCCTTCGCGCAGCTGCTGCGCATCGCCTGCGGCGCCCTCGACATCCCGGTCTACGAGGCCCTCTGCATCTCCGACGGCCTCTACTTCTCGTACTGCTGCCCGGACGCGCGCTGCTGTCCGCCCGACGGCACCCCGCTCGCCCTCAGCGGCACGTCGGTGATGGCCGCGACCGCGGCGTACGCCGGAGTGCAGGTACGGGGCTCGCTGCGGGACATGGAGAGCCGGTTCCGGCCGCCCGGCGGACCCCAGGAGGAGGCCCAGCGCGCGGCGCTGGACAGCGCGGCCGCCGCGATCGTCCCCCAGATCCTGGAGGACACGGAGGACGAGGGGCGCGAGAAGGTCCGCGAGGCGACGCTGAGGCTCGCCCGGGACATCCTCCGTCGGTTCGCCAACCCGGGAGGGGCCGAGCCGAGCCCGACGGGTGGCGCGGACACCACGGGCGCCATGGGCCGGACCCGCGCGCCGGGCGGCCCGACGGCGCGGGCCGACGCCGCCGACGACGCCCTGGTCGCGACCGAGGAGGCGGCGACGCTCATTCTCGGCCTCCAGGACCGGGTCACCCGTGACCGTGCCGCCGAATGGATGGAGGGCTGGGAAGGCACGGCAGCCCTGCGGCTCTGGCGGGTCCTCTCCCGGCGCTGCGTCGCCCCCTACCAGGAACACGCCGCCGCGCCGCTGACCCTCGCGGGCTGGACGGCCTGGTCCGGCGGCGACGAGCCGACCGCCCGGGTCGCCCTCGGGCTCGCGCTCGAAGCCGACCCGGAGTACGTCTTCGCCCGACTGCTCCACCAGGCCTGCAACGAAGGGCTCGACCCCGAGTCCCTCCGGAGCTGCCTGCGGACCGAGCGGGACACCCGGCTCGCCTCCCAGGAGGCCACTCCCGCCACCGCCCGAAGCGGCGGGGTGCGCTCGCCGCGCCCGCAGGGCGGCGGGCAGGCCCTCCGGAAGCCCGGCCGCCAGACCGGAGGAGGGGAGCGCCGTCCCTCGGCCGGAGTCCGGCCCGGCGGGCCCGCCACGGGGAAGCCGGGGAGCGGGACGCCGAGGCACGGCGGGCAGCGCGGCACCAGGAGTGGCCGATGACGACCGTGACCCGGCCGCACGCGGGCGCGTTCACCTCTCTGGCGGCGTCGTCCGAACCCTCCCGCCGACGCCCCGCCGGCCGCCCGGTTCGCACAGAGAGCACCCCGTACCCGCCATGGCCCTCAGCCCTCTCCCGGCCCCCGGCCGCCCTGGACCCCCGATCGACCCGCCTCCCGGGCGCCGGCCCGGCACCGGCGTCGCGCCCCCGGGACCGGTACGGCCCGCGGAGCTCCCCTCGGTGCACGGTGCGCTCCTCTGCGTCGCCCTGCCCGCCCTCGCCGTCTGCGCCGAGCACGGCCAGCTCACCGGCGAGGGGCCCGAAGGGGTGTACGCGGCGGGGCGAAGGCTCCTGGCCCGCTGCGTCCTGCGGGTGGCGGGGCGTGAGCCCGTCGCCCTCCAGGGCCGGCTGGCGGCCGCGGACCGGGCGGTGTTCCTCGGAGCCCTCCGGGTCCCCGGGGACATGGGGCCCGACCCCGGTCTCACCGTCGAGCGCACCCGGAGCGCCGACGGAACCGAGCGGATCACCTTGCGCAGTGCCGTCCCCCGCCCCCTCAGGCTCCCGGTGGAAATCGCTCTGGGCACGGATCTCGCGGACCTGGGCGCGGTGGCGTCCGGCAGACCCCGGCCCGAACTCGCCGCGAGCGTCCACGGCACCGGCCTGCGCTGGACCGGCGGGGACGGAAGGTCCGTCGCCGTCACGGCGGACCCGCCGCCGACGGACGCCCTGGCGGCGGCCGGAGTACTGCGCTGGGAGGCCGAGCTGCCGCCCGGGGGCACGTTCACCCTCCAGCTCCGGGTACGTGAGGGCGCGCCCGGCCGCCCCACCGCCGCCCCGTCGGCCGCGGGCGCCGGACGGCCCGGCGGCCACCTCCTCGCCGAGGCCCACGCGGAGGGCGACGACCACCGCCCGGGAGAACTGCTGCGGGTCTCCGTCGAGGACCTGCGGGCCCTGCTCCAGCGTGACCGGGCCCACCCCGCGGACGTTCACCTCGCGGCCGGTGTCCCCTGGCGCTGCGGACCCGTCACCGCCGAGGCGCTCTGGGCGGCCCGCATGGCGCTGCCGCTCGGCACCCGTCTCGCCGTCACCACACTGCGGGCCCTGGGCCGTACCCAACTCGCCGGAGCCGGACCCCAGTCCGGCCGCATCCCCGGACCCCTCCGGGACGCGGGTCCGCACCTCCCGCCCCGCTGCACGGGCATCGAGGCCACCCTCGCCTTCCCCGTGGTGCTCGCCGAGGCCCGCCGCTGGGGCTTGCCGGCCGCGGATCTGGAGGAGCTGCTTCCCACGGCGGAGCGCTGCCTCGGCTGGCTGCGCCGGACGCTCGACGGGAGCGGTCTCGTCCCGGACCCGGGGCCCGACGGACCCTGGCGGGCCGAGACCCAGGCGCACGCGCACCGCGCGGCCCTGCTCGGTGCCGACCTGCTCGACGCCTGCGAGCGGCCCGGGGGAGACGCGCTGCGCGAAGCGGCACGCGGCCTGCGGGAGCGCTTCAGGCGGGAATTCTGGCTCGACGACCGTGCGGGCGGCCGCCCCGCCGTCGCCCGTGGACCGGACGGCCGGACCTGGCCCCACCTGGGTGGCTGGGCCGCGCATCTGCTCGACACCGGACTGCTGGGAGGCGGCAGCCATGCGCGGGGCCTCCTCGACGGGGCGGAGACGGAGCAGGTGGCGAGGCTGCTCGGCACACCCGCGCTGGACTCCGGCTGGGGTCTGCGCGGCCTGGGAGCGAAGGAGCCGGGCTACAACCCCTTCGGCCACCGGGCCGGAGCGGTGCGGTCGCACGAGACGGCGGTGGCCGTGGCCGGGCTGGCCGCCGCCGGCCACGAGAAGGAGGCGGCCTCCCTGCTGCGCGGGCTGCTCGACGCGGCGGAGGCGTTCACGTACCGGCTGCCCGAGATGTACGCGGGGGAGCAGCGGACGGCCGGCGCCCGCCCGGTGCCGCACCCCGCCGCCTGCCGGCCCGCGGCCGTCGCGGCCGCCGGAGCCCTGCACGCGCTGCTGGCGCTCGCCGGTATCCGGCCGGACGCACCCGGCCGGTCCGTGTCGACCCATCCGCTGCGGTCGGCGCCGCTCGGGGCGATCCGGTTCTCGGGGCTCGTGGTCGCGGGAGAGCCGTTCGCCGTGCGGGTCGGCAGGCTCGGTCTCGGTATGGTCGAGCAGGCCGCAGAGGGTCTTCAACTGGGGGTGTGACGGGATGCCGGACACGGACACGACGGAAGCCTCGCGGGCGGGCGGGCGAGTCATCGCCGGTGCTTCCGAGGGGCGTGCTTATCGTCAGGAAGACGACTATGATCGCGGCATGCCTCCCTACGACCCGTCGGCCTTTCCGCCCTTCGCCGTCACCGTCGATCTGGTCGTGCTCACCGTGCGCCGCCACGCGCTCTGCACCCTGGTCGTACGACGGGGAGAAGCGCCGTTCCAGGGGCGCTGGGCGCTGCCCGGCGGCTTCGTGCGCGCGGAGGAGGACCTCGGGGCCGCGGCCGCCCGCGAGCTGGTCGAGGAGACGGGACTCTGCGCCCACGATCCGGCCGCCCCGCCGCCCGTGCCGAGCAACGGCGCGCACCTGGAGCAGCTCGCGACGTACGGCGCGCCCGACCGTGACCCCCGGATGCGCGTGGTGAGCGTCGCGCACCTGGCGCTCGCCCCGGATCTTCCCGCCCCGAGGGCCGGTGGCGACGCGAACAGCGCCCGCTGGGCGCCCGTCGAGGAGCTCCTCGGTGAGGACGTGCTCGCCGCGACCTCGACGGCTGGTGGTGCTCCTGGCGGCACTGGGTCTGCGGCGCCCGCCGGGTCCGCGGCGCTCGCCGGTGACGAGACGGACGCCGGAGACGACGAGAAGGAAGCGGGGCCTGGGGCGCTCGCCTTCGACCACGCCCGCATCCTCGCCGATGGGGTGGAGCGCGCCCGCTCGAAGATCGAGTACTCCTCGCTGGCCACGGCCTTCTGCCCTCCGGAGTTCACGGTCGGGGAGCTGCGTCGGGTGTACGAGGCGGTCTGGGGTGTGTCCCTCGACCCCCGCAACTTCCACCGGAAGGTGACCGGCACGCCCGGCTTCCTGGTCCCGGCCGGTGGCACCACGACCCGTCAGGGCGGTCGCCCCGCCCAGCTCTTCAGGGCAGGTGGGGCCACCCTCCTCAACCCGCCGATGCTCCGTCCCGAGGTCTGACGGACGGGCACGTCCACGCCCCAGGACGCCAACCATGCACTGAAAGTCCGAAATGTAGCGTTATCTTGCTGCGGTAGCGCCGCCCTGCCGCGGAGCGGTGTCACCTACCGCGAGAGAAGCGATGCTCCAGGCAATCGGACTGACCAGCAATCCCCGCCGCGATCGCCCGCTCGCCGTGGACGATCTGACCTTCGAGGCCCGGCCCGGCGCCGTGACCGCACTTCTCGGCTCCTCGGGCTCCGGCAAGACCACCGCGCTCCGGCTCATGCTCGAACTGGAGCCGGGCCGTGGGATCACGTACTTCCGCGGGCGGCCGCTGCACCGCATCGCCCATCCTCCGCGCGAGGTGGGCGTGCTCCTCGGCGACGTCCCGGGACATCCCTCCCGCACGCTCCGGGGCCAGCTGCGGATGCTCGGGGCCGCCACGGGGGTTCCCGCCTCGCGCGCCGATGAACTGACGAAGATCGTGGGCCTGACGGGTCTGGAGCGTCGGCGGATCGGCACCCTTCCGATCGGCGCCGACCGCCGACTCGGCCTCGCCTCGGCGCTGTTGGGCGACCCCCACACCCTGCTGCTGGACGAGCCGGCCGCCGGACTCTCCGTACCCGAGAGCGCGTGGCTGTACGAGCTCCTGCGCGCGCACGCGGACAAGGGGGGAACCGTGCTCTACACGACGGAGGACCCCAAGGACGCGGCCCGGAACGCCGATCGGGTCGTCACGCTCCACGGCGGTCGGCTCGTGGCCGACCAGGATGCCGCCGAGTTCGCCCGTACCCGGCTGCGTCCCCGGGTGGCGGTCCGCACCCCGCAGGCCGCGCGACTGGCCGCCGCCGTGACCCAGGAGGCCAGGGCGGCCCGCCGACCGGTCGAGGTGGTGGCCGAGGGCGGCAACCGCCTGTCCGTCTACGGGAGCGACTGCGCGGCCGTCGGTGACACGGCGTTCCGTCACGGGGTACCGGTCCACCGGCTCGCCGTGGAGACCGGCGACACCGGCCCCGTACCGCGAGCGCGCGAGGGAGACGGCCATGGGGAAACCACCACCGAGCCCCGGGCCGACGCGCCCCGAGACGCCGACTCCCCGGCCGTCGGGCCCCGTGCGGAGTCGGCGGGCGGGGCCGCAAGCGTGCGGCGGCCGGCTCGGTCGCCGCTGCGTCCGCTGAGGTACGAGGTCCGCCGGCTCCTGGGCGTGCCGTCCACGCCGCTCGTCGTGGCGGCCGTCCTGCTCGGCTCCGTGACGCTCGCGCTGCTCCTCGGGCGGGGCGGACGCGCCGCTCTGCCGGCCGTCCTGGCCGGCTGGCCCGCGCTCTCCCCCCTCCCGCCCGCCGCCCTCGGGGCCGGACTGCTCGGGGCCTTCTCCTTCGGTGAGGAGTACCGCTATCCCGCGCTCACCACGGGCCGGGGAGCCGTGCCCCGCAGGCCCGGCCTCCTGCTGGCGAAGCTCACCGTCGCGGCCGCCGTCGCGCTGGTGCTCGGGGCAGTCGTCGTGGTGGCGGATCTGGAGGCCCTGCGGTTCGTCTACGGCCAGGAGTTGATCACCGTGCCGAAGAACTGGCCGACGCTCTGCGCGAGTTGGCTGGGCCTGCTGGTGGGGTGCGCCTGGGCCGGGGTCCTCGGGGCGGGGGTGTTCCGGGCCGCGGGGGCCGGTGTGGCGGCCGTGCTCGCCGTACCGGTCGCCTTCGTTCCGCTGATGCAGAAGGTGCTGACGGGGCCGTCGGTGCGCTCGGCCGCCGGACTTCCGGCACGGTTGCGCGAGTTCGCCGGTCCGCAGTGGTCACCGGCGGCGGACCGGTGGGTGGCGGGGGCGTTGAAGGTGCTCGGCCAGCCCGCGGGGGTGGCTCTTCTTCTGACGTTGACCGGCCTGCTGTGTGCATATGTGTTCACCGGCCTTCGTCGTAAGGCCCGTTGGTGATCACTTTCGGACCGGGAGGTTCCGTTTCATGGTCAACTCCCCTGAAATCTGCCGGTTATGTCCGATTAATCGTCAATTGTGTAGGGGGTGCCGATCACCCTTTCGTGTGCTTTTCAC
Source organism: Streptomyces venezuelae ATCC 10712 (assembly GCF_008639165.1). Lineage (NCBI taxonomy): Bacteria > Bacillati > Actinomycetota > Actinomycetes > Kitasatosporales > Streptomycetaceae > Streptomyces > Streptomyces venezuelae. The sequence goes on from NZ_CP029197.1 coordinate 5,973,236, forward strand.
CAAAGACCTCAAGGGTCACGGAAGCAACGCCGACAAAGGATGCGTGAGTACCCTTGCGCACACCATGATGACCGCCGCCCGCTCCGTCGACTCCGGCCTCGGCGCCCCGGGCGATCTCGACCGCTACCCCTACGCGGAGGCGCCCGCCGCCGGCCGCGTGGGCCCGCCCTCCTGGGAGGGGGTGGACACCGATCTGGGCCGCGTCGGCCGGCGGAGCGCCGGAAACCGGGGCCGCGGACTGCACGGACAGCTCGTCCAGCAGCTCGGCCAGATGATCGTCTCCGGCGACCTCGGGGCGGACCGCCCCCTCGTCCCCGAGGAGATCGGCCAGCGGTTCGAGGTCTCACGCACCGTCGTACGCGAGTCGCTGCGCGTCCTGGAGGCCAAGGGACTCGTCAGCGCCCGCCCGAACGTCGGCACCCGCGTCAGGCCGGTCAGCGACTGGAACCTGCTCGACCCCGACATCATCGAGTGGCGCGCCTTCGGCCCGCAGCGCGACGACCAGCGCCGCGAGCTCAACGAGCTGCGCTGGACGATCGAGCCCCTGGCCGCGCGCCTCGCCGCCGGGCACGGCCGCGAGGACGTCCAGCAGCGCCTGGCCGACATGGTCGAGATCATGGGCCACGCGTTCGCCCAGGGAGACGGCATCACCTTCTCCCGCGCCGACACGGAGTTCCACTCGCTGCTCATCCAGCTCGCCGGGAACCGGATGCTGGAGCACCTCTCCGGGATCGTCGCCGCCGCGCTCCAGGTGTCCGGCGGCCCCGTCACGGGCTGCGACCGGCCGAGCGAGGCCTGCCTCGCGCACCACGCCCGGATCGTGGACGCGCTCGCCGCCGGCGACGCCCACGCCGCCGAGACGGCGATGCGGCAGCTGCTCACGGTCCACCCCGAGGTGGAGCGCGTCGTTCCCGCCCCCCGCGAACACTGATCCGCGGGCCGTGGCCGGGAGTGCGGAGTCGGGGGCGTCGCGTGCCACCGGATCCGAGCGCCACCCGGGGGACCTGGAGCGGGTTCCCCGGGTGGCGCCAGGATTCGGGCGGCGTGAATGTACCCTTATCTACTCCACTGCGGTGTTATGTCGCACATGGGGTGTGACTCGGGCCACGAAGATTGGGCGTAACACTCCTCCGAGCCGTGCGATGACTTAAGAGGTGACGGCCGAGGAAGGAATACAGCAGCCGACGGAGGCGCTGTGCAGTTCCCCGGTCCAGCCCGCGCCGTCGGCACATTCCCCGTCGACGGTCGTCGGCTCCAGCCCGATCCCGGGCGGGGCCGGAAGCCGTTTCCATCGTTCCGAGAGGTTGTTCGTGTCGGCCAGCACATCCCGTACGCTCCCGCCGGAGATCGCCGAGTCCGAGTCTGTGATGGCGCTCATCGAGCGGGGAAAGGCTGATGGGCAGATCGCCGGCGATGACGTGCGTCGGGCCTTCGAGGCTGACCAGATTCCGCCAACCCAGTGGAAGAATGTTCTGCGCAGCCTCAATCAGATCCTCGAGGAAGAGGGTGTGACGCTGATGGTCAGTGCAGCGGAGTCGCCGAAGCGCGCCCGCAAGAGCGTCGCAGCGAAGAGCCCGGCCAAGCGCACCGCCACCAAGACCGTCACCGCCAGGACGACCGTGACGAAGACGACCGTCACGGCCGCACCGGCCTCCGCGGCCGAGGACGCAGACCCGGCCGACGAGGCCGGATCCGCCGCCAAGAAGACGGCCGCGAAGAAGACCGTCGCCAAGAAGACGGTGGCCAAGAAGACCGTCGCCAAGAAGACGGCGGCCAAGAAGACCACGTCCAAGAAGGACGCCGACGAACTCGTCGAGGGCGAAGAGCTGCTCGAGGACGTCGCGCCCGGCAAGGGCGAGGAAGAAGAGACCGAGGGCGAGAGCAAGGGCTTCGTCCTGTCCGACGAGGACGAGGACGACGCTCCGGCGCAGCAGGTCGCCGTCGCCGGTGCCACCGCCGACCCGGTCAAGGACTACCTGAAGCAGATCGGCAAGGTCCCGCTGCTCAACGCCGAGCAGGAGGTCGAGCTCGCCAAGCGCATCGAGGCCGGTCTGTTCGCCGAGGACAAGCTCGCCAACTCGGACAAGCTCGCGCCGAAGCTCAAGCGCGAGCTGGAGATCATCGCCGAGGACGGCCGCCGCGCCAAGAACCACCTCCTGGAGGCCAACCTCCGTCTGGTGGTCTCCCTGGCCAAGCGCTACACCGGCCGCGGCATGCTCTTCCTGGACCTGATCCAGGAGGGCAACCTGGGTCTGATCCGCGCGGTCGAGAAGTTCGACTACACCAAGGGCTACAAGTTCTCCACGTACGCCACCTGGTGGATCCGTCAGGCGATCACCCGCGCCATGGCGGACCAGGCCCGAACCATCCGCATCCCGGTGCACATGGTCGAGGTCATCAACAAGCTCGCGCGTGTGCAGCGCCAGATGCTCCAGGACCTGGGCCGCGAGCCCACCCCGGAGGAGCTGGCCAAGGAGCTCGACATGACCCCTGAGAAGGTCATCGAGGTCCAGAAGTACGGCCGTGAGCCGATCTCCCTCCACACCCCCCTGGGTGAGGACGGCGACAGCGAGTTCGGTGACCTCATCGAGGACTCCGAGGCGGTCGTTCCGGCCGACGCGGTGAGCTTCACGCTCCTCCAGGAGCAGCTGCACTCGGTGCTCGACACGCTCTCCGAGCGTGAGGCCGGCGTCGTCTCGATGCGTTTCGGTCTGACCGACGGCCAGCCGAAGACGCTGGACGAGATCGGCAAGGTCTACGGCGTGACCCGCGAGCGGATCCGCCAGATCGAGTCGAAGACGATGTCGAAGCTGCGTCACCCGTCGCGCTCGCAGGTGCTGCGCGACTACCTCGACTGATCCGTACGCCGACGAGGCACGGAGCGGTACGCGGAAGGGCCCGGTTCCCCGAGGGGGAGCCGGGCCCTCCGGCTGTCCGGGGGGTGCCTTCGCGCGGCTGTGCGGGTGCGCGACGCGGCTTTGCGCGGGTGCACGGCGCAGCCGTGTGCTGGACGCTGGGTGAACCGACATCACCGGAGAGTCAGGAGACTCCATGCGTGGTTCCCTCACCCGAGCACTGACGGGCGCTCTGGGTCTGATCGCCGCAGCGGCCGGACAGGTCGCCACAGCCGTACCCGTGGCCGCCGACAGCGTCGTGGTGGGCGGCCGACAAGTCCAGATCTCCGACGCGCCCTGGGTCGTGGCGCTCTCCAGCCGTGACCGGTTCGGGGGTACGCGCGCGGGCCAGTTCTGCGGGGGTGTGGTCGTGGCGCCGACCAAGGTGCTGACGGCGGCCCACTGCCTGGGCCGCGAGGTGCTCGGCGGCGAACCGTGGGAGGTGCGCGACTTCGTGGTCATCGCGGGGCGGGCGGCCCTGCGCGGGCAGGGCGGGCAGGAGGTGCGGATCTCCGACACCTGGGTCAATCCCGACTACGACCCGACGACGAACTCGGGCGATCTCGCCGTGCTGACGCTGCGGAGCCCGCTGCCGCAGTCGTACGTGATCGGCGTCGCGCCCGCGGGAGACGCGGCGTACGCGCCGGGAACGGCGGCGGACGTCTACGGCTGGGGCGACACGACCGGGAACGGGACGTACGCCTCCACGCTGCGGACGGCGCGGGTGCAGGTGCTGCCGGACAGCGCCTGTGAGCGTGCCTACCCGGGCGGCTTCGGTGTGCCCTACCGGAGCGACACGATGCTGTGCGCGGGCGACCCGCAGGGCGGCAGGGACGCGTGTCAGGGGGACAGCGGGGGCCCGCTCGTGGCGAAGGGGCTGCTGGTCGGCCTGGTGTCCTGGGGCAGCGGGTGTGGGCAGGCCGAGAACCCGGGTGTGTACACCCGTGTCTCGGCGGTGCTGCCGACGCGCTTCTGAGCCGGAGCGGTCGGTGTCGCGGGCAGGACCGGATCTCGCGGTCCTGGCTCCGCTGAGGAGGTCCGAGGAGTCGGGGGACTCCGCGGTGGGACGAGAACGGGCGGCCACCCCCTGGGTGTGACAGGGTGGCCGCCCGTCGTCCGGTCAGTGGCCGGATCTGAGCTCGTCGTGGATGCGAGGCGTCAGTGGTCGTCGCCCTGGGTACGGGCCGGCACGTCCGTCAGGCGGTCCGTCTCATCCTGTATCTCAACGGCGATCTTCTTGAGTTCCGGCTCGAACTTACGTCCGTGGTGGGCGCAGAAGAGCAAGTCACCTCCGCTGGTCAGGACGACACGCAGGTATGCCTGGGCGCCGCAGCGGTCGCAGCGGTCAGCGGCCGTCAGGGGGCTCGCGGGGGTCAGAACAGTAGTCACGTCGCCTCTTCTCTAGCTCGACGAGCTGTCGTACCAGGGTCAACATCCAACCAGGCCGAAAACGTTCCCGCTCGTGGCTTTTCCTTGAAACTTCTTCCAAGGTGGCTGTCTGCTGCCGGTTGGCGGCGAATGAGCCGTATTGCGTCGCTCTACGGATTTCGCGTTGCTTGTGTCGGTTAGCCCTCCCCGGCGGTTGCCGGTTGTTCATGAGGACGTGCCCGGAGCCTAAATGGTTCATGCCTGGAAGGGAACGTGATGTTCGCGTCACCCCATCGAGGGATCGAACATCCATACGACTCTGGACTAGCATGAGGAATCGGGGTGGGTGGCGTTACAACCGCTCTACCAGGCATCGGTACCCTCTGAACCGGTGACCGACGCCGGGCCTTACCCACCGGGCCAGATTTCAAATTCAGCGAGGAGCGAACCGCGTGACCGCCGAAACGTCCGTGCCGTCCAGTGCGCTGCTGACCGCAGACCGTGACGCTTCCAACTACACCGCGCGGCACCTGCTCGTACTCGAAGGGCTCGAAGCGGTCCGCAAGCGCCCCGGCATGTACATCGGGTCCACCGACAGCCGCGGCCTCATGCACTGCATCTGGGAGATCATCGACAACTCGGTCGACGAGGCCCTCGGGGGCTACTGCGACCACATCGAGGTCATCCTCCACGACGACGGCTCCGTCGAGGTCCAGGACAACGGCCGAGGCATCCCGGTCGACGTCGAGCCGAAGACCGGACTCTCCGGCGTCGAGGTCGTCATGACCAAGCTCCACGCCGGCGGAAAGTTCGGCGGCGGGTCGTACGCCGCCTCCGGCGGTCTGCACGGCGTCGGCGCCTCCGTGGTGAACGCCCTGTCGGCCCGCCTCGACGTCGAGGTCGACCGGAACAGCGCCACGCACGCGATCAGCTTCCGCCGCGGCGTCCCGGGCATCTTCACCGAGCAGGGACCCGACAGCCCCTTCGACCCGGGCAACGGGCTCCGCAAGGGCAAGCGCGTCCCCAAGACCCGCACCGGCACGCGCGTGCGCTACTGGGCGGACCGGCAGATCTTCCTCAAGGACGCCAAGCTCTCCCTGGAGACGCTGCACCAGCGCGCCCGGCAGACCGCCTTCCTCGTGCCCGGCCTCACCATCGTCGTCCGCGACGAGCGGGACCTGGCCGGGATCGGCAAGAGCGAGGAGACGTTCCGCTTCGACGGCGGCATCAGCGAGTTCTGCGAGTACCTCGCCCAGGACAAGGCCGTCTGCGACATCCAGCGGCTCACCGGGCAGGGCACCTTCAAGGAGACCGTCCCGGTCCTCGACGAGCGCGGCCACATGACCCCGACCGAGGTCACCCGTGAGCTCGCCGTCGACGTCGCCCTCCGCTGGGGCACCGGCTACGACAGCACGGTCAAGTCCTTCGTCAACATCATCGCCACGCCCAAGGGCGGCACCCACGTCTCGGGCTTCGAGCAGGCGGTCACCAAGACGGTGAACGAGGTGCTGCGCTCCGCGAAGATGCTGCGCGTCGCCGAGGACGACATCGTCAAGGACGACGCCCTCGAAGGACTCACCGCCGTCGTGACGGTCCGCCTCGCCGAGCCGCAGTTCGAGGGACAGACCAAGGAGATCCTCGGAACCTCCGCGGCCCGCCGGATCGTGGCGAACGTGGTGGCCAAGGAGCTCAAGGCCTTCCTCACCTCGACCAAGCGGGACGCCAAGGCGCAGGCCCGCGCCGTCCTGGAGAAGGCCGTCGCCGCGGCCCGCACCCGGATCGCGGCCCGCCAGCACAAGGAGGCGCAGCGCCGGAAGACCGCGCTCGAGTCCTCCTCGCTGCCGGCCAAGCTGGCCGACTGCCGCAGCGACGACGTGGAGCGCAGCGAGCTCTTCATCGTCGAGGGAGACTCCGCTCTCGGTACGGCCAAGCTCGCGCGCAACAGCGAGTTCCAGGCCCTGCTGCCGATCCGCGGCAAGATCCTCAACGTCCAGAAGTCGTCCGTCTCGGACATGCTGAAGAACGCCGAGTGCGGAGCGATCATCCAGGTCATAGGAGCGGGTTCGGGCCGCACCTTCGACATCGACGCGGCCCGCTACGGCAAGATCGTCCTCCTCGTCGACGCCGACGTCGACGGCGCCCACATCCGCTGCCTGCTGCTCACGCTCTTCCAGCGCTACATGCGGCCCATGGTCGAGGCCGGGCGGGTCTTCGCGGCCGTGCCGCCGCTGCACCGGATCGAGCTCGTCCAGCCCAAGAAGGGCCAGGACAAGTACGTCTACACGTACTCGGACAACGAGCTGCGCCAGACGCTGCTGGAGTTCCAGCGCAAGGGCGTCCGCTACAAGGACGCCATCCAGCGCTACAAGGGTCTGGGCGAGATGGACGCCGACCAGCTCGCGGAGACCACGATGGACCCGCGCCACCGCACCCTGCGCCGGATCAACATCGGCGACCTGGACGCGGCGGAGCAGGTCTTCGACCTCCTCATGGGCAACGACGTGGCGCCGCGCAAGGAGTTCATCACGGGCTCGGCGGCGACGCTCGACCGCTCGCGCATCGACGCCTGAGGCTCTCCACCCGTGGGTGGAGCGAGACGCTCCACCCACGGGCCGATCACATGGCTGCCGACTCTCCGTAGGCTTCATGTGACGGAGGGGGACAGGCATGAACGACAAGCCCGAGCGGGCGGATTCGAGGACGGGCACGGCCCAGGGGAGCTCCTGGCGCGCCTGGCCCTCGCGGGAGGCGCTGACCCGGGTCGGGGTGCCCCGGGGCCGGATCGTCCTGGACTACAGCATGATCACGGCCCTGAGCGCCGTGGTGCTCGCCGGCTGCTACACCTCGGGAGTGTTCGGCGGCTGGTACGCGCCCTTGCCGCCGCTCGGCTTCGGGCTCTGCGTGGCGGCTGCCCTCGGATACCACCACACGACCCTCGACCACCGGCTCGCGCCGTCGCTGGGGCTCCTCGGGCTGATATCTCTCTGCGGCCTCGGGGCCTACGCGGCCGGGGCGCCGACGTCGGCCACCGTCATGTGGATACTCGTCGCGATCACGGCGATGGAACGACTGCCGCTGCCCTTCGGCCTGGCCGCCGTGGCCGTCCTCGTCCCCGGCTTCGTGGAGGCCGACGAGACCGGGGTCCTGGGCGCGGGGCTCACGACCGCGGCCGTGCTGCTCGCCGGTTACTCGCTCCGGCTGGACGCCCAGGCGCGCGGTGCGGGTTTCCAGCTGCTCGCCCAGGAGCGGCTCGCCCGGGAGGCCGAGGCCGAGTCGGCCGCGCTGGCCGAGCGGGCCCGGATCGCCCGCGAGATACATGACGTGCTGGCCCACAGCCTCTCCGCCCAGATGGTGCACCTGGAGGTCGCGCGGCTCCAGATCGAGGCGGGCGCGGACCGCGGCGAGGTTCTCAAGCTCGTCACCTCGGCCCGCTCCATGGCCAGGGAGGGGCTCGCCGAGACCCGGCACGCCCTGTCGGCGCTGCGCGGGGATATGGTGCCCGTCGAGGACTACCTGCGGGAGCTCGCCCGGGAGGACCGCGCCGAGGTCGACGTCACCGGAGAGCGTCGGCAGCTGCCGGCCGAGGCCTCCCAGGCGGTGCGCCGGGTCGCGCAGGAGGCGCTGACGAATGTGCGCAAGCACGCCCCGGGCGCCCGGACGCGGATCCGGTTCGCCTACGAAGTGGATGCGATCTCCCTGGAGATACGTGACTCCGGGCCACCTCCCGCAGCGGATGACGGGCGAGGTGCGGATGGCCTCGGCTCGTCCGGCTCCGGGTACGGGCTGCTCGGGATGAGGGAGCGGGCCGAGCTGCTCGGCGGCAGCCTGGACGCGGGGCCGGACGGAGCGGGGTTCGCCGTGCGGCTGCGGGTGCCGGCATGAGCGCCGACGAGAGCGCCCGCGAGAGCGCCAACGAGAGCGCCCACGAGGGGGATCGTGTGGTGCGGGTGGTGGTGGCCGACGATCAGGCCGTGGTGCGGGAGGGGATCGTGATGCTGCTCGGGCTGCTGCCCGGGGTCGAGGTCGTCGGAGCCGCCCGGGACGGCGAGGAGGCGGTGGCGCTGACCGCCGAACTCGCGCCCGACGTGGTCCTGATGGACCTGCGGATGCCGCGGTGCGACGGCGTCGAGGCCACCCGCCGGATCCGTGAGCGGCACCCCGGGACCGAGATCGTGGTGCTCACCACCTACGGCGACGACGACTCGCTGTTCCCGGCGCTGCGGGCCGGGGCGCGGGGGTACCTCACCAAGGACGCCGGCGGGGAGGAGATCGTACGGGCGCTGCGGGACGTGACCGACGGGCGGGCGGGGCTGTCGCCCGCCGTGCAGCGGCGGTTGCTGGACCAGCTGGTGGAGGGGGCCGGGCGGCAGGAGAGCCCGGTCGCCGCGGAGGGTGCGGCGGCTTCGTCGGGGGACGGGCTCACGGAGCGGGAGACGGAGGTGCTGGTGCTCGTCGCCGACGGGTTGTCCAACCAGGAGATCGCCGGGCGGCTGCGGATCTCCACGGCGACGGTGAAGACCCATATCAACAATCTCTTCGCCAAGACGGGGGTGCGGGACCGGGCGCAAGCCGTGCGGTACGCATATCAGCACGGTCTGGTCAGGGCACCCGGGCGAAGAGTCACCTGATGGGGTGAACCGGGAGAGGAGAAGAGTCCGGGATCTTCCCGCTCTGTCCATCCTTGGGCACGCGGCCGAAACGGTTCGCTGACAAGGAGAGTTGGCCGGTGGAGCAGGTGGACAAGCAGGAGGGTCTCGACGCTTCGGCGAGGCGGGTCGACGACCCCTGGAGCGACGCGGATCTCGGGCACGGGGCCTTCGGCCCGGGCGAGCCGGCGGCGGCCGGGGCAAGCGGCGACGGTCGTCCCGGCGCGGTGCCGCGGCAGCGGGTCCACAGCACGGCGGAGATCTACCTGGAGGTGCAGCGGAGCCCTGCCTTCCAGGAAGTCCGCAGCCGCTACCGACGGTTCGTCTTCCCGGCCGCCCTGGCCTTCCTGCTCTGGTACCTCGCCTATGTCGTGGCGGCGACCGCCGCGCCCGGACTCATGGCCCGGCCGGTGGCCGGAGCGGTGAACGTGGCGATGGTGGCGGGGCTCGGGCAGTTCCTCACCACCTTCCTGCTGACCTGGGCCTACGCCCGGCACGCGCGGCTGCGCAGGGACCACGCCGCACTCGAACTGCGCTGGGACACGCAGGAGATGACCCGAGGGGTGGGGCGGTCGTGACGAGAGACCACCAGACCCTGGCGCTCGTGCTGTTCAGCGTCTTCATCGCCGTCACGCTGGGGATCACCACGTGGGTGAGTCGCAAGCGGCACGGATCGGCGGAGGAGTTCTATGCCGGGGGCAGGCTGTTCTCGCCCCTGGAGAACGGGTTCGCCATCGCCGGCGACTACATGTCGGCGGCCTCCTTCCTCGGCATCTCGGGGCTGATCGCCCTCTACGGCTACGACGGCATGCTGTACTCCGTCGGATTCCTCGTCGCCTGGCTCGTGGTGCTGCTGCTCGTGGCCGAACTGGTCCGCAACTGCGGACGGTTCACCCTGGCCGACGTCGTCGCCGCGCGGATGGCGGAGCGCCCGGTGCGGATCGCCGCCGGGACGTCCTCGGTGGCCGTGTCCGTGCTGTACCTCGTGGCCCAGATGGTGGGCGCCGGAAGCCTCGTCGCGCTGCTGCTCGGCGGCAGCAGCGAGGCGGCCCGGTCGTGGACGGTGATCGGCGTCGGCGCACTGATGGTGATCTACGTGTCGCTCGGCGGCATGCGGGCCACGACCTGGATCCAGATCGTCAAGGCGGTCCTGCTCATGGCGGGCACGATCGCGCTGACGGTCCTCGTCCTGCTCCGCTTCCACGGCGATGTGAACAGCCTGCTCGCCACCGCAGCCGAACGCAGCGGTCACGGAAGGGACTTCCTCGCCCCCGGCCTCCGCTACGGAGGGGACTGGACGTCCCGGCTCGACTTCATCAGCCTCGGCCTCGCCCTGGTCCTCGGCACGGCGGGACTGCCCCACATCCTGTCGCGCTTCTACACCGTGCCCACCGCCCGCGCCGCGCGCCGCTCCGTCGTCTGGTCCATCGGACTCATCGGCAGCTTCTACCTCATGACCATCGTGCTGGGGTTCGGCGCGGCGGCCCTGATCGGCTCCGACGCCGTTCGCGCCTCCAACGCCTCGGGGAACACCGCCGTCCCGCTGCTCGCCCTCGACCTCGGCGGCGGCGCGGGCTCCACCGGTGGCACCGTGCTCTTCGCGGTCGTCGCCGCGGTGGCCTTCGCGACCATCCTCGCCGTCGTCGCCGGGATCACCCTCGCCTCCTCGGCCTCCGTCGCCCACGACCTGTACGCCTCGCTGCGCAGGCGGCACGCGAAGCAGTACAGCGAGGTCACCGTGGCACGGGTGGCGGCGGCGGGGATCGGAGCGGCGGCCATCGGGCTCGGGCTGCTGGCCCGCGATCTCAACGTGGCGTTCCTCGTCGGCCTCGCCTTCGCCGTCGCGGCCTCCGCCAATCTGCCGGTGCTGCTCTACTCCCTGTTCTGGCGGAAGTTCACCACACGGGGCGCGGTGTGGTCGGTGTACGGCGGGCTGCTCCCCGCCGTGCTCCTGGTCGTGGTCTCGCCGGTCGTCTCCGGCAGCCCGGAGTCGTTGTTCCCCGGCGTCGACTTCCACCTCTTCCCGCTGCAGAACCCGGGGGCGGTCTCCATTCCGCTGGGCTTCCTCGCCGGCTGGCTCGGGACGGTCACCTCGACCGAGCCGCCTGACGAGGCCCGCCACGCCGAGACCGAGGTCCGCGCGCTGACCGGCGCCGGAGCCGTCTGAGGGCCCCACAGGGCCGACACTCGTCCGACGGACCTTTCCGGCCTCAGACGGTCGGTGGTGAGGTCGCCGCCCAGGCGTAGCGGTGCTCGGGACGGCCCGTCTCGCCGTAGCGGAGGGAGAGACGGACGCGGCCGGTGCGTTCGAGAAGCTTGAGGTAGCGCTGGGCCGTCTGGCGGCTGACACCGGACCGCTCCGCGATCTCCTGTGCGGACAGCGGGCCGTCGGCGGCGAGCAGCACCTGCCGGACCAGTTCGGCCGTGGTGGGGGAGTGGCCCTTCGGCAGGTCGGGGGCGACGGCGCCCGCCGCCAGGACCCCGAAGATCCGGTCCACCTCGGCCTGCTCCGCCTCGCCCCCGCTCTCCAGGGCGCGGCGCAGCGTCGCGTACGCCTCCAGCTTGGCGCGCAGCCCGGCGAAGTTGAACGGCTTGACCAGGTACTGGAGGGCCCCGTGCCGCATCGCTGCCTGCACCGTGGCCACGTCTCGGGCCGCCGTCACCATGATCACGTCGCACTGGTGGCCGCGTGCGCGGAGCTCCCGTACCGCCGCGAGACCGTTCTCGTCCGGCAGGTAGTGGTCGAGCAGGATCAGATCCACCGGCTGTCCGTCCAGGGCGGCGAGGGCCTCGGCGGTCGAGTGGGCGGTGGCGACGACGCGGAAGCCGGGCACCTTGGCGACATAGGCGGCGTTGATCCGGGCGACCCGGACGTCGTCGTCGACGACCAGCACATCGATCACCGTGCTCGCCGTGCTCCTCGTGCTCGCCGGGTTCAGCGCGCTCATCGGGCCTCCTCGGCGGGCTCGGGCCGCGGCTCCCAGGCCTCGGCCGGCTCGGCCAGCGCGTCCGGGAGGACGACGGTGAACTCGGCGCCCCCTTCGGGACCGTCGGCCACGCGGGCCGTGCCTCCCCGGCGCTCGGCGAGCCGGCGGACCAGGGCCAGGCCGAGGCCGCGCTTCCCGTGGGACGGGAGCGCCTTCGTCGTCCAGCCCTCGGTGAAGATCAGCTCGCGGCGCTCCTCAGGGACACCCGGGCCGCTGTCCGTGACCCGCAGCACGACCGTACGGCCCTCGGTGCGGAACGAGACGTCGATGCGGGCGCCGGGGGTGCCCGCGACGGCGTCCAGGGCGTTGTCGACCAGGTTGCCGACCACGGTGACCAGCTCACGAGGGTCGACGAGCCGGTCGGGAAGCAGCGAGTCCGGGGCGAGCCGCAGCGAGACGCCCCGCTCGGCGGCGACGGTGGCCTTGCCGACGAGGAGCGCCGCGAGCAGCGGGTCGTGGACCTTCTCCGTGACCTGCTCGGCGGTGGCCCGGTGCACGCCCACCACCTCGGTGACGAACTCGACCGCCTCCTCGTGCATCTCGAGCTCCAGAAGCCCGAGGAGGGTGTGCATGCGGTTGGCGTGCTCGTGGTCCTGGGCGCGCAGGGCGTCGATCAGACCCCGCGTGGAGTCCAGTTCGCGCCCGAGCCGCTCCAGCTCGGTGCGGTCCCGGAGGGTCGCCACGGCGCCGCCGTCGTCGGTCGGCATCCGGTTGGCGATCAGCACCCGGTGCCCCCGCACGGTGAGCAGGTCGTCACCGGTCACCCGCCCCGCGAGGACGTCGGCGGTACGGCCCCGGCCGAGGACCTCGTCGAGCGGCCGGCCCGCCGCTTCGGGGCCGAGGCCGAGGAGGCGCTGGGCCTCGTCGTTCATGAGCCGTACGGAGCCGTTGCGGTCCAGGGCCACGACGCCCTCGCGGATGCCGTGCAGCATGGCCTCGCGTTCGGCGAGGAGGGCGGAGATGTCGGAGAAGGCCAGGTCGTGGGTCTGCCGCTGGAGCCGCCGGGAGATCAGATAGGCGGCCAGGGCCCCTGCCGCGAGCGCCCCGCCCGCGTAGGCCAGGAGGCCCGGGATGGCGGCGAGGAGCCGGTCGCGGACGCTGTCGTACTCGATGCCGACCGAGACCGCGCCGACGATCCGCCCGTCCGCGTCACGCAGCGGCGTCTTGCCGCGCGCCGAGCGGCCGAGGGTGCCGCTGTCGATCTCCATCACCTCGTGCCCGGCGAGGACGTCGCTGGGGTCGGTGGAGACGCGCCGGCCGATCTGGGCGGGGTCGGTGTGGGACCAGCGGACCCCTCGGGTGTCCATGACCACGACGTACTCGGCGCCGGTGGAGGTCCGGATCCGCTCCGCCTCCGTCTGCACCGGGCCCCGCGCGGACGGCGGGGTGCCGGTGAGGTCGGCGGCGAGCCGGGGCGACGCGGTGGTTCCCGCGATGGCCAGGGCCCGGCGCATGGCCTGGTCGTCGAGCTGGGCGCTGAGCGGGGCGAGGAAGAGCCCGGTGGCGAGGACGGTCACGCCGGTCGCGATGGCCAGCTGCATCAGCAGGACCTGCGAGAACACCCGCTGCGGCCAGCCGAACCGCCGACGGCGCGCGAGGGGGCGCGCGGGGCCGGTGTGTGCGGGGTTCATGCCGGCAAAGGTAAGCGGCCGCGCCCCGCGACCGGAAATGGCGGGCGGCACGGCTGTCGGTCCGGGTGCCTATTCTGGGGGTTTCCCACGGCCGTGGGTCGCGAAGGAACCGGAGGTACGTCCCTTGACCACGCAGCAGATCCCCGTCGTCGTCCTGGCCGGGTTTCTCGGGGCCGGGAAGACCACACTCCTCAACCACCTGCTGCGCAGCTCCCGGGGGACCCGTATCGGAGTCATGGTCAACGACTTCGGCGACATCGGCATCGACGCGATGAGGATCGCCGGGCAGGTCGGCTCGACCGTCTCGCTGGGCAACGGCTGCCTGTGCTGCGCGGTCGACGCGAGCGAGCTGGACGAGTACCTGGAGGTGCTCACCCGCCCGGAGTCCCGGCTCGACGTGATCGTGATCGAGGCGAGCGGCCTCGCGGAACCGCAGGAGCTCGTGCGCATGGTGCTCGCCAGCGAGAACGAGCGGATCGTGTACGGAGGCCTGGTCCAGGTCGTCGACGCGGCGGAGTTCTCCGCCACCCGGGAGCGGCACCCCGAGACCGACCGGCACCTCCCGATCGCCGACCTCGTGGTCGTGAACAAGACCGACCGCGTCTCCGCCGCCGAGCTGCTCGCCGTCCGCGAGGCGGTGGGGGAGCTGGCCGGGAAGGCCGTCGTGGTCGACGCGCGGCACGGGCGGATCGACCCCGAGCTGCTGTTCGACCGGGTGGTCCCGGAGGGGGAGATCGAGGGGCAGATGTCCATCGAGGACATCCTGTACGGCGAGGAGGACGGCGACGGAGACGGCGACAGCGACGGCATGGGCGGCGCGCACGCCCACCACCACCCGCACGCGAGCTACGAGACCGTCTCCCTGACAGCCGCGAGCCCGCTCCACCCGCGCCGCCTGATGGCCTTCCTCGACGGGCGGCCCGAAGGCCTGTACCGGATCAAGGGCTTCGTCGACTTCGGCAGCGCGGACCCGGACAACCGCTACACCGTCCACGCCGTCGGCCGTTTCCTGCGCTTCTACCCCGAGCGGTGGCCCGAGGGCGAGGAGCGGCTCACCCAGCTCGTCCTCATCGGCTCCGGCATCGACGCGGCGCGGCTGCGCAAGGAGCTGGGCGAGTGCGAGCGGACCGGCCCGCAGGACACCCCCGACGAGAGCAGCATGTGGGGCGTCCTGCGGTACGTACAGCACTCGGAGGACGAGGAGCCGTCCTGATCCCCGCGTTCGGCCGAGGCCCTGACCGGGCCGCATCCCCGCCGCCGTCCGGATGACCTGATCAGGCCGGACGAGCTGCCGGCCGGGGCGGCCTGCCTCGGCCGGGTCAGAAGACCTCCGCGAGCTCCGCCGCCTCCAGGGCCTCCACCTCGGCCTCGTCCAGCACGGGAGCGGCCTCCGTGCCGTCGTCCACGATGACCTTGCCCATCTCGGCCGAGATCCGCGCGAGCAGGGCGGCCTTCCGGGCCGCGAGGAACGACGTGAAGTCGTCGGCCTCCATCAGCTCCGGCGCGGCGAGGTGCGAGCGGATGTGGCCGTGGACCACCTCGGGCGTCGACTCGGCGCTCTTCGCCAGTTTCACCAGGTAGTCGGAGGGCGCGCTGCCGCCGATGATCCGGTTGGTACGGGCGGTCAGCGGGGTCTTGTTGATGATGGAGTTGTAGCGCCCCGGGTCCTCGCCCGCCCCCTGGCACCAGGCCTTGGGGAAGATGTGGTGGATGTCGATGGACTCGTCGAAGTACGCGGTGATCTCGGCCTTCTCGCCGGTACGCCAGTCCATGGCACCGGCCTTGAGCAGCAGTGCGTAGATGCCCTTGTACGCGGCGCTGTTCCGGGTCCGCAGCGTCAGGAGCCGGCCGGGCGCGAACTGCGCCGCCTCGACGGTGCGGGGTTCGCCCGAGGTGCCCCGGATCCAGCCGACGACGTCCGGCAGGTCGTGGCTGAAGCGCGTCTCGGTCGAGCCGCCGTACAGCTCTCCGAAGACCCCGCACCAGTACCAGCGGGCGAGCTTGTGCTGCGCTCCGGCGCTCTGCGCGTCCTGGCCGGCGAGGCTCAGGATCGCCGCGAGCGGGATGAGCTGGGTGCCGTACGGCAGGAACTTGGTGTCGAAGACGAACTGCTGGTGCAGGAACTTCGCCGCCTGCTTGAAGCCCTGGACGACCAGGGGCGCGAACCGCACGAACTCGTCGAGCCGGAGTTCCAGCATGTCCTTGCGCTTGCAGCCGACGCGCGGAAGGCGGTCCTCCGCCACCCCGCGTGCCATGGCGTCCTCACTTCGGGCGGCGGTGGCGAGCAGGGTCACCGACTGGAGGAAGTCCGTGTTCGACACGTCCTTGAGGATGCGGTACTCCGGCGCCTGCCAGGCGGCCTTGACCTCCTTCTCCCAGTGCCGCCTGAGGTCGAACTCGTCCGCCGCGAAGGTGGCGGTGAGCAGCTCGAAGACGGTGAGGGAGACGCCGCCGGTGTTGACGTTCTCGAAGACCTGGCAGACGGCCTGCCGGGCGGTGTTGCGGCCGAGGGAGATGACGGGGACCTGGTAGTGGGCGAAGGGCTTGAGGAACGCCTTGTCGAACTCCTTCCAGAGGAGCCGCTTCTCCTTGCCGAGATCCCAGTACTCCTCGAAGTCCGACTCCCACTGGTCGGGATCGAGAGCACAGCTCAGCGGGAAGAAGTGGGCCTCGCACTCCTTGTCCCGGCTGGACAGGTCCCGAGTGACCTCGCCACGGAAGTTGCGGACGATCCTGTCCTCGGGCAGGAAGTGGATCGCGTCCTCCCGGTCCGTCTGCCCGTCCAGGACCGCGCGCATGTCGACGTAGAACCAGCCCGACACCCGGTGCTTGCGCAGGTCCTGGGTGATCACCGGGTCGCCCAGCTTGATCGACTGGAAGAGCGAGGTGAGGCGCTGCTGGCCGTCGAGGACCAGCGTCTCCGGCTCGGTGCCCGGAGGCGGGGTCGCGCCCTCGATCGGCCGGTGCTTGAACCGGACGTCCCCGCCGGACTGCAGGGTCATCACGGTGCCGACCGGGAACCCCTGCGACACGGACGCGAGCAACGCGGTGATGTTCGGATGGGGCCACACCCAGCCCCGCTGGAACTCGGGGAGCTGCGCCCTGCCGTCCTCGACCTGCCGGAGCAGATCGCGGAGCGGGCGCTTGTCGATGCTGAATGCTTCGTCCGTCAACGCGGCCATCCTTCACTCGGCGTCAGACGTGCCGGAGCAGCCCCCCGGCCGGTCACGGGCCCGAGGCTACCCGGCGGCCGCGAGGCCCGTCCGGCGCTCCCGCGAGGCGAGGCCCCGTCCGTCAGGCGGTCCCGTGGGACGAGACGCCGCCCGTCCGGGGGCACACGACGCGAGACCCCGTCCGTCAGGCGGTCTGCCTGGCGGACGGGGTCTCGTCCTGTGATCAGCCGTCAGCCGTCAGCCGTCAGCCGTCAGCCGTCGGCGCTCGGTCCTCCGTCGGGGCTAGCTCGGCGCGCTCGCCACCACGTCCACCGGCTTCGGCAGCGGGGTGCCCGAGCCGTCGCGGCGCGGGTCGACCTCCGGGAGGTTCACCGGGGCGCCGGACTTCTGGGCGGCGCGGGCCGGAGTCGTGCCGGCCCAGGCAAGGAGCAGGACGTCCTCGCCCTTCAGGAAGCGCTGGCAGCGGACGCCGCCGGTGGCGCGGCCCTTGCGGGGGTACTGGTCGAAGGGCGTCAGCTTCGCCGACGTGGCAGCCGAGCCGTCGAGGGTTCCCGTGGAGCCCGCGACGGTGAAGACCACGGCGTCCGCCGCCGGGTCGACCGCCGTGAACGAGATCACGTCCGCGCCCGCCGACAGCTTGACGCCCGCCATGCCGCCGGCCGGCCGGCCCTGGGGCCGTACCTGCGCGGCCGGGTAGCGCAGCAGCTGGGCGTCCGAGGTGATGAAGACCAGATCCTCGTCGCCCGTACGGAGCTCGGTCGCGCCGACGATCCGGTCACCGTCCTTGAGGGTGATGACCTCCAGCTCGTCCTTGTTCGCCGGGTAGTCCGGGACCACGCGCTTCACCACGCCCTGGAGGGTGCCGAGGGCGAGCCCGGGCGAGGCCTCGTCGAGCGTGGTGAGGCAGACGACGGTCTCGTCCGCCTCCAGGGACAGGAACTCGGAGAGGGGCGCGCCGCCGGCCAGGTTCGGGGCGGACGCGGTGTCCGGGAGCTGCGGCAGGTCGATGACGGCGATCCGCAGCAGCCGTCCGCCGGAGGTCACGGCGCCGATGTCACCGCGCTGGGTGGCGGCCACCGACGACAGGATCACGTCGTGCTTGGCACGGGCCGCGTCCGGGTCGACCGGGGGCAGCTCCGCCGTCGCCGTACGCGCGAGGAGTCCGGTGGAGGAGAGCAGCACCCGGCACGGGTCGTCCGCGACCTCCAGGGACACGGCCGCGACGGGCGCGCCCGCCGACTCCAGCAGGACCGTACGCCGGTCCGTGGCGAACTTCTTGGCGACCGCGGCCAGTTCCGCCGAGACCAGCTTGCGCAGCTCGGCGTCGGATTCCAGGATGCCGGTCAGCTCGTCGATCTCGCCGTTGAGCCGGTTCTGCTCGGTCTCCAGCTCGATCCGGTCGAACTTGGTGAGGCGGCGCAGCGGGGTGTCCAGGATGTACTGCGTCTGGATCTCGCTCAGCGAGAAGCGCTCCATCAGGCGCTCCTTGGCCTGGGCGGAGTTCTCGCTCTCGCGGATGAGGCGGATGACCTCGTCGATGTCGAGCAGGGCGACGAGGAGGCCCTCGACCAGGTGGAGCCGGTCCCGCTTCTTGGTGCGGCGGAACTCGGAGCGGCGCCGGACGACCTCGAAGCGGTGGTCGAGGTAGACCTCCAGCAGCTCCTTGAGGCCGAGGGTGAGCGGCTGGCCGTCGACCAGTGCCACGTTGTTGATGCCGAAGGACTCCTCCATCGGCGTCAGCTTGTAGAGCTGCTCCAGGACGGCCTCGGGCACGAAACCGTTCTTGATCTCGATGACCAGGCGCAGCCCGTGGTTGCGGTCGGTGAGGTCCTTGACGTCCGCGATGCCCTGGAGCTTCTTGGAGCCGACGAGGTCCTTGATCTTGGAGATGACCTTCTCGGGGCCGACCGTGAAGGGCAGCTCGGTCACGACGATGCCCTTGCGGCGCGCCGTCACCGTCTCCACGCTCGTCGTGGCGCGGATCTTGAACGAGCCGCGGCCCGACTCGTACGCGTCCTTGATGCCGGACAGGCCGACGATCCGGCCGCCGGTCGGCAGGTCGGGACCGGGCACGAAGCGCATCAGCGTCTCGAGGTCGGCGTGCGGGTGGCGGATCAGGTGGCGGGCGGCCGCGATGACCTCGCCGAGGTTGTGCGGGGGCATGTTGGTCGCCATGCCGACCGCGATGCCGGAGGCGCCGTTGACCAGGAGGTTCGGGTAGGCGGCGGGCAGCGCCACCGGCTCCTGCTCCTGGCCGTCGTAGTTCGGCGCGAAGTCGACCGTGTCCTCGTCGATGGACTCGGTCATGAGCAGCGCGGCCGGGGCCATCCGCGACTCGGTGTACCGCATGGCGGCGGGCGGGTCGTCGTTGCCCAGGGAGCCGAAGTTGCCGTGGCCGTCGACGAGCGGGAGGCGCATGGAGAACGGCTGCGCCATGCGGACCATCGCGTCGTAGATGGACGCGTCGCCGTGCGGGTGCAGCTTGCCCATCACCTCGCCGACGACACGGGCGCACTTGACGAAGCCGCGGTCGGGGCGGAGCCCCATCTCGCCCATCTGGTAGACGATGCGGCGCTGGACGGGCTTCATGCCGTCGCGGGCGTCCGGCAGGGCACGCGAGTAGATCACCGAGTACGCGTACTCGAGGAAGGAGCCCTGCATCTCGTCGACGACGTCGATGTCGAGGATTCGCTCCTCGAACGCGTCGTCCGGCGGCGGTGTCTTCGTGCTGCGGCGGGCCATCGCGGCTGCGGCTCCTTCACCAACAAGGTTGATCTGACGCGGACCATTGTGGACCGTGCCACCGACAACGCCGACCGCGACCCGGAAGAGGGACATCTCCGGGGGACGGGAACTTCGCCAGGTGTCGGCGCGCTTGCATACAGTGGCAGGACTTTTTCACATCGCGATCGAAGGGACGTACATGCCCATGGGTCACACGGCCACGGCCGAGGCCGGCTCCGGCGGCCTGACAGCGACCGAGCACCGGTTGGCGAACGGCCTGCGTGTGGTGCTCTCGGAGGACCACCTGACCCCGGTCGCCGCGGTCTGCCTCTGGTACGACGTCGGCTCGCGTCACGAGGTCCCGGGCCGCACGGGCCTCGCCCACCTCTTCGAGCACCTGATGTTCCAGGGCTCGAAGCAGGTCCACGGCAACGGGCACTTCGAGCTCGTGCAGGGCGCGGGCGGTTCGCTCAACGGCACGACGAGCTTCGAGCGCACCAACTACTTCGAGACCATGCCCACCCACCAGCTGGAGCTCGCGCTCTGGCTGGAGGCCGACCGCATGGGCTCGCTGCTCGCCGCCCTGGACGAAGAGTCCATGGAGAACCAGCGGGACGTCGTCAAGAACGAGCGCCGCCAGCGCTACGACAACGTGCCGTACGGCACCGCCTTCGAGAAGCTGACCGCCCTCGCCTACCCGGAGGGCCACCCGTACCACCACACGCCGATCGGCTCCATGGCCGACCTGGACGCGGCGACCCTGGAGGACGCGCGGAACTTCTTCCGCACGTACTACGCCCCGAACAACGCGGTCCTCTCGGTCGTCGGCGACATCGACCCCGAGCAGACCCTCGCCTGGATCGAGAAGTACTTCGGCTCCATCCCCGGCCACGACGGCAAGCCCGCCCCGCGCCCGGGCGACCTGCCCGAGATCATCGGCGAGCAGCTGCGCGAGGTCGTCGAGGAGGAGGTCCCGGCCCGCGCGCTGATGGCCGCCTACCGGCTGCCGCACGACGGCACGCGCGCGTGCGACGCCGCCGACCTGGCCCTGACGGTGCTCGGCGGCGGCGAGTCCTCCCGGCTGCACAACCGCCTGGTCCGCCGTGACCGTACGGCCGTCGCCGCCGGCTTCGGCCTGCTGAGGCTCGCCGGGGCGCCCTCGCTCGGCTGGCTGGACGTGAAGACCTCCGGGGGTGTCGAGGTCCCGCAGATCGAAGCCGCCGTCGACGAGGAGCTCGCCCGGTTCGCCGCCGAGGGCCCCACGCCGGAGGAGATGGAGCGCGCCCAGGCCCAGTTGGAGCGGGAGTGGCTCGACCGGCTCGGCACCGTCGCGGGCCGCGCCGACGAACTGTGCCGGTACGCGGTGCTGTTCGGCGACCCGCAGCTCGCGCTGACCGCCGTCGACCGCGTCCTGGCCGTCACCGCCGACGAGGTGCGGGAGGCCGCCGCGGCCGCGCTGCGCCCCGACAACCGCGCCGTGCTGGTCTACGAGCCCCTGGCGACCGAACCGAGCGACACCGCCGAAGGCGACGAGGAAGAAGAGGGAGCGGACCAGTGACCGACGCTGCCGCGGCTTTGACGAGCATGGACTTCCACCCGCAGCCCGCGCCGGGCGTGGCCAGGCCCTGGGCCTTCCCGGCCCCGGACCGCGGGAAGCTGGACAACGGCCTGACGGTGCTGACCAGCCATCGCCCCGGTCAGCAGGTGGTGGCCGTGGAGATCTTCCTGCCGGCCCCGCTGGACGCCGAGCCCGCCGGTCTCGACGGCGTCGCCACCATCATGGCCCGCGCGCTATCCGAGGGCACGGACCAGCACAGCGCCGAGGAGTTCGCGGCCGAGCTGGAGCGCTGCGGCGCCACGCTCGACGCGCACGCCGACCACCCGGGCGTACGGGTCTCCCTGGAGGTTCCGGTCTCCCGGCTGCCCAAGGCGCTCGGTCTGGTCTCCGAGGCCCTGATCGCCCCGGCCTTCCTCGACACCGAGGTGGAGCGCCTGGTGCGCAACCGGCTCGACGAGATCCCGCACGAGACGGCCAACCCGGCCCGGCGCGCGGCCAAGCAGCTCTCCAAGGAGCTCTTCCCGGCCGAGTCGCGGATGTCCCGGCCGCGCCAGGGCACCGAGGAGACCGTCGAGGCGATCGACGCCGCCGCGGTCCGCGCCTTCTACGAGGCGCACATCCGGCCCGCCACGGCCACCGCGGTCGTCGTCGGCGACCTGACCGGCGTCGACCTGGAGAAGGTCCTCGCCGAGACGCTGGGCGCCTGGACCGGCGAGCCGGCCGAGCCGCTCCCGATGCCGCCGATCACCGCCGACGACACCGGACGGGTCGTCATCGTGGACCGTCCCGGCGCCGTCCAGACCCAGTTGCTGATCGGCCGCGTCGGGCCCGACCGACACGACAGCGTCTGGGCGGCCCAGGTCCTGGGCACGTACTGCCTCGGCGGCACCCTCACCTCGCGGCTCGACCGGGTCCTGCGCGAGGAGAAGGGCTACACGTACGGCGTGCGGGCCTTCGGCCAGGTGCTCCGCTCGGACGGCCGGGGGAACGGCGCCGCGATGCTCGCCATCAGCGGCTCCGTCGACACCCCCAACACGGGCCCGGCCCTTGACGACCTGTGGAAGGTGCTGCGGACGCTGGCCGCGGAGGGTCTGACGGACGCGGAGCGCGAGACGGCCGTGCAGAACCTCGTGGGCGTGGCGCCGCTCAAGTACGAGACCGCCGCCTCGGTCGCCGGGACGCTCGCCGACCAGGTCGAGCAGCACCTCGCGGACGACTACCAGGCCCAGTTGTACGCGCGCCTGGCCGAGACCGGCACGGTCGAGGCGACCGCCGCCGTGGTCAGCGCCTTCCCGGTGGACCGGCTCGTCACCGTGCTCGTCGGCGACGCGGCGCAGATCGCGGACCCGGTGCGGGCGCTCGGCATCGGTGAAGTGACCGTCGTGACCGGCTGATTCGGACTCCGGCACGGCCAAGGGAGGACCCCGGCGGCATGGTTCGCCGGGGTCCTCCCTTATGTCCGTATTAGCGGCAAGGGTGATCGTATGCCCTGTGGCATGTCTTACAAAAGACGCGTCTGGTTGGTGATCGGAACGCGATCCGCATAGCGTCGGTGCGTCTGTTCGTCAGTTGCACGTGCCGCAACCGCGGCATCGGACAGACATCGCCGAGTCCCCGTCAGGCGCGAGCCTGGGGAGCCGGGGACCCACACGTAGTCCCTGGGGTGAATCGGGCGCCTTCGTTTCGACGGAGGGGTCCGTAGGAGACCTTCCTGCTCCGAACCCGTCAGCTAACCCGGTAGGCGAGAGGGAAGGAAAGGAACCAGCCCCTACATGGCGTTCACCCGTGCCACCGGGAAGCATCGTGCTCCGAGCCGGATGGCGCGCCGCGGCGCGGGCATCGCCGGCGTCGCGACGCTCGCCACCACCGGCGTCATCGGAACCCTCGCCTCCCCGGCACTCGCCGCCGACGCGGACAACCGCTCCGTCGAGGACACCGGGCTCACCAAGGTGATCACCGAGGACTCCCTCGCCGACCGGCTCAACGCCCAGGCGGCCGCCCAGGAGCAGGTGGCCTTCGAGGCCGCCGCCAAGGCGAAGGCCCAGGCCGAGGCGAAGCGCAAGGCCGAGGCCCGCGCCAAGGAGATCCGCCAGGCGAAGGAGCGCGCCGCCCGTGAGGCCGAGCGCCGCCGCCTCGCCTCCTTCCAGCTCCCCGTCGAGGGCAGCTACGTGTCCACCGGCTACAAGACCGGCGGCTCGCTCTGGTCCTCCGGCAGCCACTCCGGCATCGACTTCCACGCCGCCTACGGCAGCACCGTCGTCTCCGTCGGTTCCGGCACCGTCGTCGAGGCGGGCTGGGGCGGCGCGTACGGCAACAACATCGTCATCCGGATGAACGACGGCACGTACACCCAGTACGGTCACCTCTCCTCCATCGGGGTCTCCGTCGGCCAGAGCGTCGAGCCCGGCCAGCGGATAGGCATCTCCGGCTCGACCGGCAACTCGACCGGCCCGCACCTCCACTTCGAGGCGCGCACCACCGCCGAGTACGGCTCCGACATCAACCCGATCGCGTACCTCCGCGCGCGCGGCGTCGACGTCTGATCCGAGAACATGTGTGACGGCCGCCGTGACGCGGTCGCGAAAAGCCCCGGCTCGTACTGAGCCGGGGCTTTTCTTCGGTCATCGGGCGGCCATAATCCGCTGAGGCATCGGAAATTCCGCCGCGCTGCAATAGAGTCGCAGATCTGGCGCAGAACAGGCGCCGCCCGAATTGACTCGCGCGGACCAAGGCGGAGGTCGGACATGCGCATTCCCGCGCACTCGGTATGCACGGCGATCCGGGACGACATCGTCTCCGGCGTCTTCGAGCGGGGCAGCCGGCTGACCGAGGACCAGCTCGCCCGCCGGTACGGGGTCTCCCGCGTCCCGGTCCGCGAGGCCCTGCGCACCCTGGAGTCCGAGGGCTTCGTCGTCACCCGCCGCCACGCGGGCGCCCAGGTCGCCGAGCCCACCGAGCAGGAGGCCGCCGATCTGCTGGACATGCGGGCCCTGCTCGAACCGCTGGGAGCGGCGCGGGCCGCCCAGCGGCGCACGGAAGCCCATCTCAAGGTGCTGCGCGGCCTGGTGAGGCTGGGGCAGGAGCGGGCCAGGGGCGGCGGGGGCGAGGATCTGCGCTCGCTCGGCGGCTGGTTCCACGAGACGCTCGCGCAGGCCTCCGGCAGTCCGGCCCTCACGGCGCTGCTGACCCAGCTGCGGCACAAGATCGCCTGGATGTACGCGGTGGAGCAGCCTGAACGGCCGGTGGAGGCCTGGGCGGAGCGCGGCGCGATCGTGGACGCGGTGGCGCGCGGTGACGCGGAGCGGGCGCGGACGCTGACCGCGCTGCACGCCGAGCGCGCGCTGCCGCTGCACCGCCTCAAAAGGCCGGACCGGGGGCGTGTGAGGGTTTCGCAACATGCCGTCAACACGGCGAGTGCCCGGAATTAACGCGCGCGCCGTACAAAAGAACGGGCATTCGGCCCGGTAATTCGGGCTGCCCGGAAATGGATTCCGGGAAAGCGAATGGCCGTGGTCACCGGAATTCCGGCGGCCACGGCCATTCGTCGTACGGGTGCGGGTCGGCCCGAGTCAGATCGGCCCGGGAGGCCGGCCCGGATCAGGCCGGCCGTGATCGGGTCGGCCCGGTTCGCTCGGACCTGATCAGGTCGGTCGGATCGGTTCGGGTCGGCCCGGGTCGAGCTGGGTCAGACGGTCTCGGGGAGCTCGTCCAGGCCCTCGGCGACCAGCTTCGCCAGGCGGTCCAGCGCGGCCTCGGCGCCGTCGGCCTCAGAAGCGAGGACGATCTCCTCGCCGCCCTGCGCGCCCAGGCCGAGCACCGCGAGCATGGAGGCGGCGTTCACCGGGGTGCCGTCGGACTTGGCGATCGTCACCGGAACGCCGGAAGCCGTGGCGGCACGGACGAAGATGGACGCGGGGCGGGCGTGCAGGCCCTCGGCCCAGCCGACGTTGACGCGGCGCTCAGCCATGGTGGTGCCCTTCAAGTCATAAGCGGTTGTCTAGACCAGTCTCTCACGGGATGCTGCGTGCTCGTGCCGACCTTCGGCCCGGATCGGACCGCCGTTCGGCCCTCCCTCGCCGCGCCCGGCGTGCTCCCCTACCTTGCACGGCGGACACCCGCCGCGCGACCGGTGCCACGCCCGTGTCGCGGCCGTAGGCTGACCCCATGCAGAGCGCGTCGGACCAGCCGGAGCACGACTACCCCGACCACTGGGAAGCGGATGTGGTGCTCCGCGACGGTGGCACGGCGCGCATCCGGCCGATCACCGCCGACGACGCCGACCGGCTCGTCAGCTTCTACGAGCAGGTCTCGGACGAGTCGAAGTACTACCGCTTCTTCGCCCCCTACCCCCGGCTCTCCGCCAAGGACGTCCACCGCTTCACGCACCACGACTTCGTGGACCGGGTCGGACTCGCGGCGACCGTCGGCGGCGAGTTCATCGCGACCGTGCGCTACGACCGGATCAACGACCGGGGGCTGCCCGCCTCCGCCCCCGCCGACGAGGCCGAGGTCGCCTTCCTCGTCCAGGACGCCCACCAGGGGAGGGGCGTCGCGTCCGCGCTGCTCGAACACATCGCGGCGGTCGCGCGCGAGCGGGACATCCGGCGCTTCGCCGCCGAGGTGCTCCCCGCCAACACCAAGATGATCAAGGTCTTCACCGACGCGGGCTACACCCAGAAGCGCAGCTTCGAGGACGGGTCCGTACGGCTCCACCTCGACCTCGAACCCACCGACCGGTCCCTCGCCGTCCAGCGCGCGCGGGAGCAGCGGGCCGAGGCGCGCTCCGTCCAGCGCCTCCTCACCCCCCGGTCCGTCGCCGTCGTCGGAGCCGGGCGCGCACCGGGCGGGGTCGGCCGGACCGTGCTCCGCAACCTGCTGGGGGCCGGGTTCACCGGACGCGTGTACGCGGTCAACGCGGCGCTCGGTGAGGCCGGCGGGACGGCCGAAGCCGTCGAGCTCGACGGCGTCCCCGCGTACCCCTCCGTCGCCGCCATCGGGGAACCCGTCGACCTGGCGATCGTCGCCGTCCCCGCCGAACGGGTGCCGGAGGTCGTCGCGGACTGCGGCGAGCACGGCGTCCAGGGGCTGGTCGTCCTCTCCGCCGGTTACGCCGAGAGCGGGGCCGCCGGCCGGGAGCGGCAGCGCCAGCTCGTGCGGCAGGCCCGCTCGTACGGGATGAGGATCATCGGCCCCAACGCCTTCGGGATCATCAACACCGCCGCCGAGGTCAGCCTCAACGCCTCCCTCGCCCCCCAGATGCCGGCCGCCGGGCGGATCGGGCTCTTCACCCAGTCCGGCGCCATCGGGATCGCCCTGCTCGCAGGACTGCACCGCCGCGGCGCCGGGCTCTCCTCGTTCATCTCGGCCGGCAATCGCGCCGACGTCTCCGGCAACGACTTCCTCCAGCACTGGTACGACGACCCCGGGACCGACGTCGTCCTCCTCTACCTGGAGTCGATCGGCAACCCCCGGAAGTTCACCCGGCTCGCCCGCCGCACCGCCGCCGTCAAGCCGGTCGTCGTCGTCAAGGGCGCCCGGCACAGCGGCAGCGCCCCGCCCGGCCACCGCGTGCCCGTCACCCGCGTCCCCCACGCCACCGTGTCCGCGCTGCTCCGCCAGGCCGGGGTCATCCGCGTCGACACCGTCACCGAACTCGTCGACGCGGGCCTGCTGCTCGCCGCCCAGCCGCTGCCCGCCGGGCCCCGGGTCGCGATCCTCGGCAACTCCGAGTCGCTCGGCCTCCTCACGTACGACGCCTGCCTGACCGAAGGACTGCGCCCGCTGCGGCCGCTCGACCTGACGACGGCGGCCGAACCGGCGGACTTCCGGGACGCGCTCGCCGCGGCGCTCGCGGACGAGACCTCCGACGCGGTCGTGGTGAACGCGATCCCGTGGGTCGGTGAGAACGGCGCCACGGAGTTCGGCGACGGCGAGGTCCTCGCGGCCGCCCTCCGCGAGGCCGTCGCCTCGGCCCCCGCCCCGACGAAGCCGGTCGTCGTCGTCCACGTCGAGATGGGCGGCCTGGCGGAGGCCCTCGCGGCCGCCACGAGCACCCGGCCGACTCCACCGGACCGGGGAACGGCCGGCGCGGTCGCCACGCGGCCGCCGGCTCCGCCCACCCCCGCCGCCGCGGGCCCCGGAGCCGCGCCCGCCCCCACCTCCGGCCCAGCCGCCAACCACCTCACGGGCCCCGGCGCCCCCACTGGCCCCGCCAGCTCCACCACCCCCGTCGCCCCCGGTGCCATCCCCGCCTACCCCGCCGCCGAGCGGGCCGTGCGGGCGCTCGCCGAGGCTGTGCGGTACGGGCAGTGGCGGCGGCAGGCTGCCGAGCCCGGGCGGGTGCCCGAGTACGAGGACATCGACGAGGCCGGGGCCGCCGCGCTCATCGAGCGGGTGCTCGGCGGCGAGGACGCCGAGCCCCAGGGCGTGACCCTCGACACCGCGCAGGCCGGGGAGCTGCTCGCGCGGTACGGCATCGCCGTCCTGCCGACCCTCCCCGCGCCCACCCCCGACGCCGCCGTCTCCGCCGCCGCCCGGCTCGGCTACCCGGTCGCCCTCAAGACGACCGCGCCCCACCTCCGCCACCGCCCCGACCTCGGGGGCGTACGCCTCGATCTGGCGTCCGAGGAGCAGCTGAGGGCGGCCTACGCCGAGCTGACCGAGGTGCTCGGCAAGCCCGAGGAGCTCCAGCCGGTGGTCCAGGCGATGGTGCCCCGGGGCGTCGACACCGTCGTCCGGTCCGCCATCGACCCGGCCGTCGGCGCGGTCCTCTCCTTCGGCCTCTCGGGCGCCGCGTCCGAGCTGCTCGGCGACACGGCCCACCGGCTGGTCCCGGCCACCGACCGGGACGTCGCCGAACTCGTCCGCTCGCTGCGCACCGCCCCGCTGCTGTTCGGCTGGCGCGGCTCCGCGCCCGTGGACACCCCGGCCCTGGAGGAGGTCCTCCTCCGGGTGTCCCGGCTCGTCGACGACCACCCCGAGGTCGTCGCCGTCTCCCTGGAGCCCGTGGTCGTCGCACCGCGCGGCCTCTCCGTCCTCGGCGCCACCGTCCGACTGGCCCCGCCACCGCCCCGGACCGACCTCGGTCCGCGTAGCCTGCCGAGCTACCGAACGGCCTGAGGGGGCCCCACAGCCCCGTAGGATGGAGTCCATGGCGAAGACCGGTACGACGACCCAGGGGCTGCGCGCGGCGATCGAGCGCAGCGGCTACTACCCGGCCCTCGTGGCCGAGGCGGTGGAGTCCGCCGTCGGCGGCGAGGCCGTCGCGTCGTACGTGGTGCACCAGGAGACCACCTTCGACGCCAATGAGGTCCGGCGTCACGTCACCGTCCTCGTCCTGACGCCGCACCGTTTCATCGTCAGCCACACCGACGAGCAGGCCGCCGACACCAGCTCCCCGACGCCGTACGCCACGACGTCCACCGAGTCCGTGAAGCTCGACCGGATCTCGTCGGTCGTCGTCAGCCGTGTCGTCGCCAACCCGGAGTCGTACACCCCGGGCACGCTGCCCCGCGAGGTGGTCCTCACCATCGGCTGGGGTGCCGTCTCCCGGATCGACCTGGAGCCCGCCGCCTGCGGCGACCCCAACTGTGACGCCGACCACGGCTACACGGGCAACGCCACCGCCGACGACCTGAGCCTGCGCGTGAGCGACGCCGGGGACGGGCCGGACACCGTGCGGCAGACCCTCGCCTTCGCCCAGGCCCTCTCCGAAGCGATCGCGGCCACCGCCGCGCCCACCCGCTGATGGTGCAGCCGACCGCCGTGACCCACGGCTGGCCCGACGATCCGGTCCCGCTCGCCCTGGACACCGCGCCGGTGCCCGAGTACGCCTCCGGTTCCCTCGGCGACGTGCTGCCCACCCTGGTCGCCGGCCAGGGCGTGCCCGGGTGCGACGCCCGGATCGCCGAACTGGCCCCGGCGGACCGGAACTGCCTCTTCCTGATCGACGGGCTCGGCTGGGAGCAGATCAAGGCCCACCCGGACGAGGCCCCCTATCTGACCTCGCTCCTCGGTTCCTCCCGGGGCGGCTCGGGGCGTCCGATCACCGCCGGCTTCCCGGCCACCACGGCGACCTCGCTGGCCTCCGTGGGCACCGGCCGCTATCCCGGCACCCACGGACTGCCCGGCTACACGGTGCGCAATCCCGACACCGGCGAGCTGATGAACCAGCTCCGCTGGAAGCCGTGGACGTCGCCGCGGGCGTGGCAGCCGTACCCCACCGTCTTCCAGCTCGCGCACGAGGCCGGGATCCACACCGCCCAGGTGTCCTCCCCGATCTTCGAGCAGACCCCGCTCACCAAGGTCGCGCTCAGCGGCGGAACGTTTCACGGGCGGCTCTCCGGCGAGGAGCGGATGGACTTCGCCGCCGAGCAGCTCGCCGCCGGTGACCGCTCGCTCGTCTACACGTACTACAGCGAACTCGACGGCGCCGGACACCGCTTCGGCATCGACTCCGACGCCTGGCGCGGCCAGCTGATGTTCGTCGACCGGCTCGTGCAGCGGCTCGCCGAGCAGCTGCCACCGCGCTCGGCGCTGTACGTCACGGCCGACCACGGCATGGTCGACATCCCGTTCGACGAGGAGCACCGCATCGACTTCGACGAGGACTGGGAGCTGCGCGCGGGCGTCGCCCTCCTCGGCGGAGAGGGCCGGGCCCGCCACATCTACGCCGTGCCCGGCGCCGAGGCGGACGTCCTCACCTGCTGGCGCGAGGTGGTCGGCGAGCAGTTCTGGGTGGCGAGCCGGGACGAGGCGATCTCGCTCGGCTGGTTCGGCGCGGAGGTCGACGAGCGTGTGTACGGCCGGATCGGCGACGTCGTCGCCGCGGCCCACGACGACGTGGCGATCACCGCCTCCGTGAACGAGCCCCACGAGTCCGCCATGGTCGGCATGCACGGGTCCATGACCCCCGCGGAGCAGCTCGTCCCGCTGCTCGAAGTCCGCACCTGAGCCCACTCCTCACCCGTCTCCTCCCCCCCCACGACCTGAAAGGTCCCCGTCCCGTCATGCCCGAGCTGGTCTTCTTCTCCGGAACCATGGACTGCGGGAAGAGCACCCTGGCGCTCCAGATCGCTCACAACCGCGACGCGCGAGGGCTCCAGGGCGTGATCTTCACCCGTGACGACCGCGCGGGCGAGGGCAAGCTGTCCTCCCGGCTCGGCCTCGTGACGGAGGCGGTCGAGGCGCCCCAGGGCATGGACCTGTACGCGTACCTCGTCGGCCAGCTCTCCCAGGGCGGCAAGGCCGACTACGTCATCGTGGACGAGGCGCAGTTCCTCGCCCCGGAGCAGATCGACCAGCTCGCCCGGGTCGTCGACGACCTCGGCCTGGACGTCTTCGCCTTCGGCATCACCACCGACTTCCGGACCAAGCTCTTCCCCGGCTCGCAGCGGCTGATCGAGCTGGCGGACCGCATAGAGCAGCTCCAGGTCGAGGCGCTGTGCTGGTGCGGCGCCCGGGCCACGCACAACGCCCGTACGGTGGGCGGCGCGATGGTCGTCGAGGGCGAGCAGGTCGTCGTCGGCGATGTGAACCGCCCGGCCGCGGAGATCGGCTACGAGGTGCTCTGCCGCCGCCACCACCGCCGCCGGATGACCTCGGCCTCCGCCCTCGCGGGCGCCCTCTCCCCGGACGTCCTGCCGGTCAACTGAGCGACGGGGCCCTGGATCACCGCTACGGCGTTACGGCGATCGGGGTTACGGCTCCGAGGCCGCGGCCCGAATCACCGCTACGGCGCTACGGCTCCGGGTTCGCGGCCGGCGGGCGCATTGCCCGTGTGAGTCGGTCCAGGTCCGCCGCGCTCACCGGTGACGTCCCGGTGAGGGTGCCGACCAGGGCCTGCGCGAGGACGGTCGCCGTGCCGATCCGGGTGTCCTCCCGCTCGTCGCCGGTGACCTTTCCGATCACCGCGTCCCGTACCGCCGCGGAGATGTCCGCGCTCCCGAACAGGTCCGGGAACGACAGCGCCATCATGCACACGCCCACGTTGGCGGAGAGGATCGACTGTCCGGCCAGTTCCGGGGTCATCCGGAGCCGCCCGGCGTCCCGGCAGCGCTCGACGGCCTGCAGGAGGATGGCCTGCGCCTCCGTGATGGCTCCCGGCTTGGCGTCGCCGGTGGGCGTGAACATCAGCCGGTAGAGGTGCGGGTTGCGGAGCGCGAAGGCCACGTGGCTGTCCCAGGCCGTCCGCAGGTCCGCCACCGGGTCGTCGGTGAGGGGATTGCGCCGCTTGGCGGCGAGGAAGCGCTCGAACCCGATGTCGGCGACGGCCGTGAGCAGGCCCTGCTTGTCGCCGAACTGCCGGTAGATCTCGGGCATGCCGACCTTCGCGCGGTCGCAGATGGCGCGGGTCGAGATCGCCAGGGCGTCCTTCGTGGCGAGGAGTTCCTCGGTGGCTTCCAGGATGCGCTCGCGTGCCGTCGACATGCCTCCCACGATAACAGCGCTAACAGTCCGGACCTGGGCGAATCCACCGCGAGAGCCACATCGGCCGACGATCGTCGTTATCGGTGATTACGAGCTGTGTTAGCGTTGCAAACGTCTTGGGGGGGATGGCCGCCTCCGAGCCGACCGACGTGCGCACCCACCGTTCGCCACGAGAGAGCTGGTGTTCCTCCATGAACCGTCCGACCTTCCGTCGAACCGCCTCCGGCGTCGTCGCGGCCACCCTGAGCGCGGCCCTCCTCGCCGCCTGCGGCGGCCAGGACGAGGACGCCGCCGACGGCGCGAAGGCGACCGCCCCCGCCTTCACCGTCACCCACATCGGCGGGCCGACCACGATCCTGGAGATCGGCGGCCTGCGTCTCCTGCTCGATCCGACCTTCGACGCCCCGAGGAAGTACAAGAGCGGCCTGGAGAAGCTCAGGCCGCCGGCCCTCGGCGTCGACGGCATCGGCAGGATCGACGCCGTCCTGCTCTCGCACGACCAGCACGACGACAACCTCGACGAGGCCGGCCGGGCCCTGCTCAAGGACGTGCCCGTCGTACTCTCCACGCCCGGCGCGCGGAAGCGGCTCGGTGACCACGTCACCGGCATGAAGGCGTGGGACGCGCAGGAGCTGAAGAGCGCGTCCGGCGCGGTCGAGGTCACCGCCGTGCCCGCCCTGCACGGCCCCGACGGGGTGGACCGCGGCGCGGACGGCGAGGTCACCGGCTTCGTGCTCAGCGGCAAGGGAGTCCCCACCACCTACATCTCCGGAGACAACGCCTCCGTGAAGGTCGCCGAGGAGGTCGGCGACCGGATCAGGAAGGAGATCGGCCCCATCGACACCGCCGTTCTCTTCGCCGGAGCCGCCCGCACCCCCGCGATCCTCGCCAACGCGCCCCTGACCCTGACGTCACGGAACGCGGCCCTCGTGGCGAAGGCCCTCGACCCCCGCAAGGTCGTCCCGGTGCACACCGACAGCTGGAACATCTACTCCGAGGACCTGGCGTCCCTCGTCAAGGCGTTCAAGGCCGAGGGCGTCGACGCCAAGCTCGTCGACCTCGCGCCGGACGGCGCCCCGAAGAGCCTCTCCTGATTTCCCCTTCTTCCTTCGTCCTTCGTCCTTCCTTGAAAGGAACCGCCATGACCGCGTCCACCACCCTCCGCGATGTGATCGGCCTTCCCCAGGACCTGCCCCGCCTGGGCGACTCCACCCTGATCATGATCGACTTCCAGAACACCTACCGCACCGGCGTCATGCGGCTCGACGAGGCCGAGACGGCCCTGACCGCCGGAGCGCGGCTGCTCGCCGCCGCGCGCGCCGCGGGTGCGCCCGTCGTCCACGTCGTCAACGACGGCGGCGAGGGGACCCCGTACGACATCCGGGCCGAGATCGGCGCGATCAGCGACGAGGTGGCCCCGGTCGAGGGCGAGAAGATCGTCGTCAAGCAGTTCCCCGACGCGTTCCACGCGACGGACCTCGAAGAGACCCTCAAGGACCTCGGCGTCACCGGTGACCTGGTCATCGCCGGGTTCATGACGCACATGTGCGTCCTCTTCACCGCGCAGGGCGCCTTCAACCGCGGCTACCGCCCCACCGTCGTCGCCGAGGCCACCGCGACCCGCCCCCTGGAGGCGCCGGACGGCACCGTCCTCTCCGCGGCGGCGCTCCAGGCCGCGAGCCTGACGACGGTCGCCGACCTGTTCGGCACGGTGGCCCGTACGGTCGACGACCTCGTGGCTCCGAGGGCCTGACGGGACGGCGCCCGGTCCAAGAGCCGTACGGCGCCCGGTGCCATGGGGCCGCCCGTCGCCCGGTCCATGGGGCCGGCCGTCGTCCGGCCCCCTGGCACCGGGAGTTCACCCGAGGTGCGCCGGAACACCGCCTGGTGATCGGTTGCGGGTCGTCCGACTCGGCGGTAATGGCGGTCGGCCCGTGACGCACCACCACGGGCGCCTCGTTCCGTACGCCCTCTGGAGGACGTGTGCCGCCCGCTGCCGAGACCGTGCTCGACGAGGTCGACGGCAAGGAGGGGACGGGCGGCACCGCGCAGGACCCGCGCGCCCGGGCGCGCGGGCCGCGCTCCCCGCTCGTCGCCGGACCGCTCTCCGCCGCCGTGCTGACCGCCGTCCTGCTCTGCCTCGCCACCCGGCTCTCCCGCAGTTATCCCTTCGGGCCGGTGACCAGGAACGTCGTGGACCTGGGCCAGCAATACCTGCCGTTCCACTCCTACTGGCGCGCGTTCCTCCGCGGCGAGACCCAGGGCGACGCCTTCCTCAACTGGAACTCGGGCTTCGGCTCCAACTTCCTCGGTGACATCGGCACCTACCTGAGCAGCCCCTTCGACCTGCTCGTCGTGTTCTTCCCGGCGGACCGCGTCGAACTCGCCCTGTACGTCGTGACCGCCGCCAAGATCACCGCCGCCGGGGCGGCGATGGCGCTGCTGCTCCTGCGGATGCGTCCCGGCCCCTGGCCGGTCGCCGCCCTCCTCGGCACGGCGTACGCCCTCTCCGGCTGGACCTTCAACCTCGGCGCCTCCGTTCCGATGTGGCTCGACGGTCTGGTCGCCTTCCCGCTGCTCTGCCTGGTCGGCGAGTGGGCCCGCACCGGCCGCCGCCCCGTCCTCGGCCCGCTCGTCGTCGCCCTGGCCTGGATCGCCAACTTCTACACGGCGTACATGGCCACCGTCGGCGCCGCCGTCGTCCTGCTCGTACGGCTCCTCACCACCGAGGAGACGGCCACCGCACGGCAGCGGCTCACCGCGGCGCTGCGCGCCGCCCGGGGCGTGCTCATCGGCATCGGCCTCGCCGCGCCGCTCGTCGTGGTCGTCTTCCTCGGCACCAAGGGCGCCGACCCGACCCCCGTCGTCCCCTTCGCGCCCGCCGCCTGGCAGGAGGTCGTCGCCCGCTTCCTGCCGGCCACCGCGAGCCTGGCGAGCCCCGCCCTCTTCATCGGGACGCCCGCCCTCGCCCTCACCCTCACCCTGCCGTTCAACCGGGCCGTCGCCCCGCGCGTCCGGGCCGGCTGGACGGCCGCGGTCGTCCTGGTGACGCTCTCCCTCCAGTGGGAACCCACCCATCTGCTCTGGCACGCGGGCGCCTCGCCCAACGGCGGCCCGTACCGTCAGACCTTCGTCCTGTGCGGGCTGCTGATCGTCGGCGGCTGGTTCTCGGCGGCCCGGGGCGTGCCACGGCCCGCGGCGCTGCTCGGGGGAGGCGCGCTGCTCGGCGCCCTGGCCCTGGCGGCCCGGGGGAGCGTCGACATCGACCCGTGGACCTACCCGGCCTTCGGGATCGCCGCGGCCCTGGTGCTCGCCGCCGTCCTCGTCGCGCTGCTGGGCGAACGCCGGAACACCGCGCGCGTACTGCCCGTTCTGGCCGTGGCCCTGCTCCTCGCCGCGCAGGCCGGCGAGGCCGCCGTCACCGGCAAGCGGATCGAGGAACGGCAGCGTGCCGAGGTCGCCTGGTCCCCCCGGATCGGCCCCTGGCACACGGCCGTGGCAGAGGAGGCGGCCCGCGCGGACGCCTGGCCCCGCCACCGCACGGACCCGGGAGAGGTCCCCGGCGGGAACGACGTCCTGGTCGTCGGAGGGCAGGGCCCCGACTACTACAGCAGCCTCACCTCGGAGATCACCTCCCGCACCCTGGCCTCCCTGGGCTTCGGCTTCTACGCCAAGGGCCGGCACCCGGTCACCCTCGACAACCCCGTGACCGACGCCCTGTTCTCCATCGGCACCCGGATCCGCTCGACGCCCACCGGGCCCGTACGGCAGGACGCCCTGCCCCGCGCCACGGTGTCCGCCGCCACCCGCCCCGTACCGCCGCTGGTCACCGTCCGTCCGGCGGGGCGGCCCGCCACCCACCCGGGGGACTCCGCCTTCGCCCGGCAGGAGCGCCTGCTCGGCGCCGACGTGTACGAGCTGCCGCCCGTCACCCGGACCGGACGCACCCTCACCGCCCGCTGCCCGGCGGGCTCCCAGGTCTGGTTCTGGGGCCCCGAGTACCGCGGCGGAGCGACCCTCGCAGGGGAGCGGCCGGTGCACTTCGAGGGCAAGCCGCCGGCCGTCCAGGCCCCCATGCGGACGCTCGGGACCGTGCCCGGGTCCGGTGCGGTACGGATCGAGCTGACACCGGAGGCCGAGCGGGGACTGCCCCGCCAGCCGGTCGGCTGTCTGCTCCAGGACCGGCTGGACTCCGCCGTACGGCAGTTGACCGCCACCGGAGCCACCGAGGTGAGCACCACCGGACACACCGTCACGGCCCGACTGCCCCAGGGCAGCACGGGGACCGCCGTGCTCGCCGCGCCCCGGATCTCCGGCTGGCGCTGCGCCGCCGGTGACGCTGAACCCCGCCCCGCGCGCGCGTACCAGGGCCTCGTCGCCGTACCGCTCGACGGCCGGGCCGCGTCGGTCACGTGCTCCTTCCGGCCACCGGGCCTCACCCTTGGCGGCGCCGTGGGCGCGGCCGCGCTCCTGGCCCTCCTGGCGACCTGGGCCCTGCACAGGCGGGGCGCCGCGTGGCCGCGCCGGCGGGCGGCCCGGTGAGGACGTTTCCGCGTGGACTTCGCACGGGGGACGACAAGAGTTCACCCGGAGTGCACGCGCGGATCGTTCGCCCGGAAAAGTGCGGCGTTACCGTACCCGCCGTAGCGGCGTTTAACTGTTCGATTCAGTATGGGGATTCCGAGTGCCGAAACTGTCCGTCGTCGTACCGTTCCACAATGTCGGGGCATACGCGCCCGACACCCTGCGCAGTCTCGCGAACAACGCGGATCCGGAATTCGAGTTCCTGCTGATCGACGACTGCTCGACGGACGACACCCCGGAAATCCTCGACCGCTGGCGCGACCGCCTGCCGAACGCCACCGTCATCCGGCACGAGACGAACCGCGGTGTCGCCCAGGCGCGCAACACCGGAATCGACGCGGCACGCGGGGACCACCTCACCTTCCTCGACGGCGACGACTGGTACGCCCCCGGTCACCTGGCCGCCATCGTGGCCGGAATCGAGCGACTGGGCTGCGATTTCGCCCGGACCGACCACGTCCTCTCGGAAGGCCGCAAGCGGAACATCCGATACGCCCCCGCGAAGCGCCGTGACACCGTGATGGACCCCCGCGACGGAATCTCACCGGCCAGCATGGTGACGATGGTCGACTATCCGTTCGTCCCCTTCGGCATTTACAGCGCCCGGCTCTTCGAGAACGGCGCATCGCGTTTCGACACCGCTCTGCGGACCGCCGAGGACCGCCTCTGGGTATGGCGGCTCC
This sequence comes from Streptomyces venezuelae ATCC 10712, assembly GCF_008639165.1. Lineage (NCBI taxonomy): Bacteria > Bacillati > Actinomycetota > Actinomycetes > Kitasatosporales > Streptomycetaceae > Streptomyces > Streptomyces venezuelae. Next base: position 6,009,912 of record NZ_CP029197.1, read on the forward strand.
ACCTCAAGGCCCGCACCTTCGCCGCGCTTTCCCAGCACGGCGTCTTCTACCGGCGCGGCGTCACCACCTCCCTCACCCAGATCACCGACAACCGGCAGCTGGACTTCATCCCCTCGTACGACACGCTGCTCGACGACGTGTCCCGGGACGAGGAGGCGGACCGCTTCCTCCCGAAGGCGGTCCGCACCTACTGCGCGATGATCGCCTTCCACATGGGCAAGGTCGACAAGTACGACCCCGCCGTCGCCAAGCGGCTCCGCGCCGACGTCCGCGACGCGCTGCACCGGATGCCGCAGCAGGTCCTCGAAGAGACCCTGGCCACCATGGACACCCCCCGCAGCACCCTCCTCCGGAGCCTGCGCGACACCGTAAGGACCGCCTGACCCATGGCCCCCGCCCCCGACAAGGCACCGGCGCTCGCCCCGGCCACCGACGGCCGCCCGGTCCAGATCTTCCAGGTGTCCACCCTGTACGGCGCCGCCACCCTCGCCGCCTCCCTGGACGCCGGACAGTTCGGCCCCCGCGCGCAGGCCCGCCGGCTCCTGCTGATCTCGCGCAACGCCGAGATCCCGGAGACCGCGCTCCGCATGGAGGGCATGACCGGCTACGAGCGGATCGCCGCCCGCTTCGACGGCGTCCTCGACTGGAACGAGACGATCCACCCGTACCACCCCGCCGCCTGGGCCCCGCGCCCCGAGGAGGCCCCGCTCTGGCAGCGCGTGCTGCGCACCGCGTGGGACCTCGGCAGCGCCCCGGTGGAGCTGATCGTCGAGTCCATCCAGGTCAACCCCGCCAAGGCACTGGCCGGCACGTTCCCCGAGAGCGCCCTCCACGTCTACGCGGACGGCCTCATGAGCTACGGCCCGACCCGCAACGACCTCGCCCAGTCGATCGCCTGCCGCGTCCGGCGGGTGCTCCACCTCGACCTGGTGCCGGGCCTGCGGCCCCTCCTCCTCAGCGAGTACGGCATCGAGCCCGAGCTGGTCCCCGACGACGCCTTCCGTACGGTCCTCGCCGAGATCGCCGAGGACGCGGCCGACGACCCGGAGATCACGCGCGCGGCCGCCGCCGGGCCCACGGCCCTGCTGCTCGGCCAGTACCTCGCCGCCCTCGGCCTCCTCACCGCCGAGGAGGAGGAGGACCTGCACGTGCGCATGCTCCGCGGAGCGGCGGCCGGCGGACACCGCTCGGTGGTCTTCAAACCGCACCCGACCGCGCCCCCCAGCTACTCCCGGGCCCTCCAGGAGGAGGCGGAGCGCAGCGGGGTCCGGCTGACCGTCCTCGACGGCCCGCTGCTCGCCGAGACCTTCTACGAGCGGTGCGCGCCCCGGCTCGTCGTCGGCTGCTTCTCCACGGCGATGCTCACCGCCGCGGTCTACTACGGCATCCCCGTCGCGCGCGTGGGCACGGCCGAGGTCCTCGAACGGCTCACCCCCTACGAGAACAGCAACCGGATTCCGCTCACCGTCGTCGACCACCTGATCGCCGACCTGGAAGGCGGCGAGGAGCCCTCGGTCCCCGGAGCGGCCCCCGACTCGCTCACACCGCTCGTCCGCGCCGTCGGCTACTGCATGCGGCACAAGAGCCACCCGGGCCTGCGGGACGAGACCGTCCGCTACCTGGCCGGGCACTACGCCGAGCCGGGCATCGCCCACCACTTCGACGCCGAACGGCTCGGCCGGCTCGGCCTGCCGGGCGGAGTGCCGACGGCGGACCGCGGCACGACCTCCCGGCTCCGCCGCGGACTCGCACGGTCGCGCCGGGGCTGAGCCCGCCGGGGCACCTCGGGGGCGTCGCACCGGACGCCCGCCGGGGTCACGGGGCGGCGGACCTGACCAGGGTGAAGACCGCGCCCTCCGGGTCCGCCACCAGGGCGAGCCGCCCCGCCATGGCGTCGCGCGGCGGGCGCAGCACGTGCCCGCCGAGCTGGAGCACCAGCCGGGCGGCCGCGTCGGTGTCGGCGACCTCGAAGTACGTCATCCAGTGCGGCCCCCGGTCCCGGGGCAGCGCGTTGCCGACGCCGTGCAGCGAGGCCACCGGGGAGCCGTCCACGAGGAGCGTGGCGTAGTCGTGGTCGGCGGAGACGACCGGCTCCACCTCGTAGCCGAAGACGGTCCGGTAGAACTTGCCGACCGAGGACGTCTCGTAGGTGAGCAGCTCGTTCCACACCGGCGTCCCGGGCGGGCCCGCCGTCGCCGTGCCGTGGTGCGCCTCCGCCTGCCAGACGCCGAAGACCGCGCCCACCGGGTCGGAGCAGATCGCCAGCCGGCCGGCCTCGCCCGCGTCCAGCGGCCCCACGGCCACGGTGCCGCCGCAGCACCGGATGCTCTCCGACGTCTCGTGGGCGTCCTCGGTGGCCAGATACGGCGTCCAGGCGATCGGCAGATGCCGGTCGGGCGGCAGCTGGCCGATGCCCGCCACCTCCTTGCCGCCGAGCAGCGCGCGGACGTACGGCCCGAGGTGCTGGGGACCGGGCTCGAACTCCCAGTCGAAGAGTGCGTTGTAGAACTCCTGCGTGGCATCAAGCCCGTGCACCATCAGGCTCACCCAGCAGGGTGTGCCGGGCGTCCGCCGAGTCGCCTCGGTCATCGTGACTCTCTCCTCGGACCATCGTCGTGGCCGTGTCCCCGTCCGATGGTGTCACCGACGGAGCCCCGGCGCGCCCCGGTCGCACCAAAGAGTGGCCTGATCCCGCGGCGGCGACGCGGGGGAGGAGGCCGGGTTCGTGCCCCCGCGGCCGCGCGGCTGCGCGAGGATGGCACCCATGAAGCCCATCATCTCCGCAAGCGAACTGCTGAGCGAGTCGGCCGGGGCCCGGCCGCCGGTCCTGCTGGACGTCCGCTGGACCCTGGGAGGCCCGCCCGGACGCCCCGCGTACGAGGCCGGGCACCTCCCCGGCGCGGTCTACGTCGACCTGGACTCGGAGCTGGCCGGGCCGCCCGGGGGCGGGGGGCGCCACCCGCTGCCCGAGCCGGAGGCCTTCGGGGCAGTGATGCGCCGGGCCGGTGTCTCGGCGGACACCCCGGTCGTCGTCTACGACGGCGGTCTCGGCTGGGGCGCGGCCCGCGCCTGGTGGCTGCTCCGCTGGGCGGGTCACCCGGACGTGCGGGTCCTGGACGGGGGCCTCGCGGCCTGGACGGGGGAGCTCACGGAGAAGGTCCCGGCGCCGGAGCCGGGCGACTTCCGGCCGCGGCCGGGTTCGCTCGGACTGCTCGACGCCGACGGCGCGGCCGCGTTCGCCCGTTCGGGTCTGCTCCTGGACGCGCGGGCGGCCGAGCGGTACCGCGGTGACGTGGAGCCGATCGACCGGGTCGGCGGGCACATCCCCGGCGCGGTGTCGGCCCCGACGACGGAGAACGTCGACGCCGAGGGGCGCTTCCTGGGGGCCGACAGCCTGCGGGACCGTTTCGCCGGTCTCGGCGCGGCCGAGGGGACGCCGGTCGCGGTGTACTGCGGCTCCGGCGTCTCGGGCGCCCATCAGGTCCTGGCCCTGGAGATCGCCGGCATCCCCGCCGCGCTCTATGCCGGCTCCTGGTCGGAGTGGTCCGCCGACCCGGCCCGCCCGGTGGCCACCGGACCGGACCCGCAGTAGTCCGCGGTACGACGAGGGGCCCGCACCGGCCGGGTGCGGGCCCCTCCTCGTACAGCTGGAGCCGGAGCCGCGGAACCGGCGGACCGCCACGGCTCCTGCCGTCAGTCCTGCTTCTTCCGCCGCGTGCCGAAGACGATCTCGTCCCAGCTCGGCACCGCCGCGCGACGGCCCGGGCGGACGCCGTCCGCCTCGGCCTGGCGGTCCGTGGTGCCGGTGAGGCGGTCCCGGTGGCCCGAGACCGCGCGGGGCATCAGGACGTCCGCGTACGCGGCACCGGCGCCCGCCGACGCGGCCGGGGCCGGCGGCTCCTCCGCCTCGGCCTCCTCCGCGGGCTCCGAGTCCGGCTGCTCCGGTACGACCATGTCGCCGCGGAAGCTCGGCACGGCCTCCAGGAGGCTCGTCAGGGAGTCCCGCTCCTCCTCCGGCTCGGCCGGAGCGGAGGCCCGCTCCAGCTGGCGGTGGTCGAGCTGGCGGTCCAGGGCGCGGTCGAGCGGCCTGTCCCGGGGCAGCCGGGCGATGCGCGGCACGAACGGGAAGCTCGGCTCCGGCGCGGCGGCGATCGTGTCGTCCGTCTCGCCGATCAGGGCCCTGGCCTCGTCGTCCACGGCCTGGACGAGCCGCCGGGGCGGGTCGTACGTCCAGCTGGCGGTGTGGACCTCGCCCGCGACCCGGTAGACGAGCAGCACCTCCCAGGTGCCGTCGTCACGGCGCCAGGAGTCCCACTGCACGGTGTCCTTCTCGGCGCCGCGCAGCAGCAGCCGCTCCTGCACGGCCTCGCCGAGCTGGGGGCCGCTGTTCTCGCCGGGCCTGCGGACCGGGGTCTTGCGGGCGCGCTCCGCCATGAAGGCGCGCTCGGCGAGCACGGGGCCCTCGAAGCGGCGCACGCGGTCGACGGGGATCCCGGCCATCTGGGCGACCTCCTCCGCGGAGGCACCGGCCCTTATACGGGCCTGGATGTCGCGGGGGCGGAGGTGGCTCTCCACCTCGATCTCGATCTGGCCGAGGCGCGCGCGGTCGTTGCGCACGGCGGCGCGGAGCCGCTCGTCGATCGGAAGTGTGTACTCCGTGCTGTCAGCAGCCTTCAGCACCAGTCGTGTGCCGTCGTTGGAGACGGCCACGACACGCAGTTCGGGCATGGGGACCTCCCGGGTGGTGCCTGCCGACGTCACGTGCGTCGCTGCTTCCGCTAGTCGAGTGTGGCCTGCCCGGGTGCAGCCTGCCACTACCTTGCCGAGTTGCCCGGCGTGTCGGGCGTGGACCCTGGAGCGCCGTTATGACACGGTGACCTGTTGGCTACCCGGAGTGACAGGCTGTCACTCTGTGCAGTCGGTTCCCGTGCGATGCCGCGGCGCCGCCGGTTCGAGCGCCGTGTCCGGCCCCCTCCCCTTGATCCAGGGCACCCGTGAAGGCGTCCGGACCCAGGGTTCGCCAATGTACTCCATTCGGGCCACCTGGGTGGACCGGCGCGCCGCTCAACTTCTCGGGCGGTACGGGAGTTGAGTCTCCGCGATCTTCCCCCTTACGTGTCGCTCTTCACAGAAAGAGCAGAAACGGAACTATTCCCTTCGCCCATTTGTCCCTTCTGGGTACAAGGCGAACAGATGAGCCGTCAGGGACTGGAGCAGGGGTTGGAGACGCGTCACAGGCCGGATACCGACACGGACGAGCCGGAGGGGAAGGAGGGCGGCAGGAGAAAGGTCGATCTGAGCGTGGCTCAGGTCTCGGGCAGCGCCCTGGCCGCGGTCATCGCCGCCAAACTCGCCTCCACGCTCGGGGTGTACGGCACCATCCTGGGCGCCGGTGTGATCAGTGTCATCGCCACCTGCGGCGGCCCGCTCTTCCAGCACCTCTTCCGGCGCACCGGCGAGCAGGTCCGCGACGTGACCGCCGCCGCCAAGCCGAAGGCCCGTCAGGTGCCGCTCGCGCCCGGCCCGCGGGACGACCGCACCCTGCTGCTCGGCACCGTCCAGGCCCCGCCGCCGCACGACGAGGAGTTCGGCGCGGCGACCACCCACGGCACCCGGGTCCGGGGCTGGAAGCGGCCCGCCATCGCCGCCGCCGTCGTCTTCGGCGTCACGATGGGCGGCATCACCGCCTACGAACTGGTCTCCGGCCAGGACTTCAGCGGTACGCAGGGACGGACGACCTTCGGCTCCGTCGTCCGGGGCGACGGCAGCACCGGGCGGGACGCGCCGGACGAGCGGCCCGGCACCACGCCGTCCGGGTCGGCGGAGAGCGGCCGGCCGGACGGGGACGCGGGGAGCACCCCGACGGGCGCCACCCCGACCCAGGGCGGCGGGGATACCGGGGAGGGCGGCACGACGACCCCTTCGACGGAGCCGACGCCCAGCGGCTCCCCGAGCGGGGAGCCCACCCCGACCCCGACCCCGACCGGGTCCGCTCCGACGACGGAGCCGACCACCCCGACCCAGGAGCCGACCACCGGGAGCGGCGGATCGGTGACCTCGTCGGCCCCGGTCACGGCCGGAACGGGTTCCGGAACCGGGGCCGGCTCCGGAACCGAGTGACCGTCAGTCGCCCAGCACCCGCCGCAGATAGTCGTTGGCGAACCGCCGGTCCGGGTCCAGCCGGTCGCGCAGCGCGGTGAACTCGGCGAAGCGCGGATAGGCCTCGGCGAAGTAGTCGGCGTCACGGGTGTGGACCTTGCCCCAGTGGGGGCGTCCCCCGTGGGCCGTCATGATGCGCTCCACCGCGGTGAAGTACGCGCGGTGGGGCGTGCCCTTGTAGAGGTGCACGGCGATGTACGCGGTCTCCCGCCCCGAGGCCGTGGACAGCGCGATGTCGTCCGCCGGGGCGGTCCGCACCTCCACCGGGAAGCTCACCTTGAGCGGCGAGCGCTCGACCATCGCCTTGAGCTCCCGCAGCGCGGCGACCGCCGCCTCACGCGGAAGCGCGTACTCCATCTCCAGGAAGCGCACCCGGCGCGGCGAGGTGAACACCTTGTACGGGATGTCGGTGTACGTACGCGCCGACAGGGCCCGGCTGGAGATCCTGGCGATCGAGGGGATGGCCGGCGGGACCGCGCGGCCCAGCGAGCAGGCCACCTGGAAGAGCCCGTTGGACAGGAGCTCGTCCTCGACCCAGCCGCTGATCCGGCCGGGAGGCGCGGCGGGGCCCGCGCTGCGGTTGTTGCGCTTGGTGTTGCAGTTGTCCGTGTGGGGGAACCAGTAGAACTCGAAGTGCTCGTTCTCCGCGTGCAGCGCGTCGAACTCCGAGGTGACCCGGTCGAAGCTCATCGGCTCCTCACGGGCGGTCAGCAGGAAGACCGGCTCCACGGCGAAGGTGATCGCCGTGACCACACCGAGGGCGCCGAGCCCGATCCGGGCGGCCGCGAAGACCTCGGGGTTCTCCTTCTCCGAGCAGACCAGCAGCTCCCCGTCGGCCGTCACCAGCTCCAGCTCGCGGATCTGCGCGGCTATGGAGGCGGATTCGCGGCCCGTGCCGTGCGTGCCGGTGGACGTGGCCCCGGCGACGGTCTGCTCCATGATGTCGCCCATGTTCGTGAGCGACAGGCCCTCCCGGGCCAGCGCCACGTTGAGCCGCTTGAGCGGGGTGCCCGACTCGACCGTCACGGTCATCGCCTCGCGGTCGATCCGCCGGATGCCGGTCAGCAGACCCGGCCGGATCAGGACGCCGTCGGTGGCCGCGATCGAGGTGAAGGAGTGGCCGGTGCCGACCGTCTTCACCCGCAGCCCGTCCTCGGCCGCCCTGCGCACCGCCTCGGCGAGCTCCTCGGCCGAGGCCGGGCTCACCTCCCGCACGGGGCGGGAGGTGACGTTCCCCGCCCAGTTACGCCACGGGCTGCTCGCCGTCCTGGTGCTCCCCGACCCCGCTGTTGTCGTCCCGCTCACGCTGCCCCTCCCGGTTCGGCGCCGGCCTGCGCAGCCGGCGGTGTCCGAGGAGACCCACCGCGACCGCGAGCGCGCCCGAGACGACGGGCACCACGTACCCCGCCTCGGCCCCCGACGCGTCGACCACCCAGCCGGCCGCCGAAGAGCCGAGCGCCACGCCGATCGCGAGCCCGGTACCCGTCCAGGTCATGCCCTCGGTCAGCTTGGTGCGCGGTACGTGCGCTTCGACGAGGGCCATGGTCGTGACCATCGTCGGTGCGATGGACAGGCCCGCGACAAAGAGCGCCACGGCCAGCAACGGCAAGTTCCCGGCCAGTAGGAGGGGGATCATACTCACGGCCATCGCGCAGACGCCCAGGAGCCAGCGGCGGGACGGCTCGCCCTTGAGGTGGAGCAGCCCGAAGACGGCGCCGGCCAGGCAGGAACCCAGCGCGTAGACGGCCAGCACCAGGCTGGCGGCGGCCTTGTGCCCCTGCTCCTCGGCGAAGGCCACCGTCACCACGTCGACCGAGCCGAAGATGGCGCCGGTGGCCACGAAGGCGAGGGCGAGCACCTGGAGGCCGGGGGAGCGGAGCGCGGAGGCGCCCTCCGCGCCCTTCTGCTGGGGGTGCGGGGCCGGCTCGGTGGCGCGCTGCGCGGTCAGCCAGAAGACGCCGACGGCCAGGAACACGCCGGCGAACAGGGGGCCTGCCTCGGGGAACCAGGCCGTCGAAAGGCCGATCGAGATGATCGGGCCGAAGATGAAGCACACCTCGTCGACGATCGACTCCCACGAGTACGCCGTGTGCAGGCGCCGCTCCTCGCCCCGGTAGATCTCCGCCCAGCGGGCCCTGGTCATCGCGCCGACGCTCGGCACACAGCCGATCACCCCGGTGAAGACGAAGAGGGTCCAGTCCGGCGCCTTCTGCTGCACGCACAGGAGCAGGCCGGTGGCCGCGGCCAGCGACACCAGCGTCACGGGGCGGAGCACCCGGCGCTGACCGTATCGGTCGACCAGGCGGGAGACCTGCGGGCCGAGGACCGCGGCGGACATCGCGAGGGTCGCCGAGAGGGCGCCGGCGAGCCCGTACCGCCCGGTGACCTGCGAAATCATGGTGACGATGCCGATGCCCATCATGGACAGCGGCATGCGGCCGAGGAGGCCGGCCACGGAGAACGAGGTGGTTCCGGGTGCGGCGAAGATCGCGCGGTAGGGACTGGCCAAGGGTGTCTCCGGATCTCCGTGCAGCGGCGCGGGATCCGCGCGCGTCGTCAACACGTGTAATTAATAGCTAAAGCCTACGGTGTTGAAGTGGGTGGGTCACCCCCTTTTCCGGACGGCCGACATCCGCCGGGCCGCGCCCCGGGCCGTCGGCGACGGGTGGGAGGATCGGTGCCATGTCCGATCAGCACGATCCCGCCCCCTACGACGCCCTGCTGCTGCTCTCGTTCGGCGGCCCCGAGGGCCCGGACGACGTGGTCCCGTTCCTGGAGAACGTGACGCGCGGCCGCGGCATCCCGAAGGAACGGCTCAAGGAAGTGGGGCAGCACTACTTCCTCTTCGGCGGCGTCTCCCCGATCAACGACCAGAACCGCGCGCTCCTCGACGCGCTGCGGAAGGACTTCGCCGACGCGGGCCTGCGCCTGCCCGTCTACTGGGGAAACCGGAACTGGGCGCCGTACCTCACCGACACCCTCCGCGAGATGGTCACCGACGGCCGGCGCCACATCGCCGTCCTCACCACCAGCGCGTACGCCTCCTACTCCGGCTGCCGCCAGTACCGCGAGAACCTCGCCGACGCGCTCGCCGGCCTCGAAGCGGAAGGATTGCCGCTGCCCCGGGTCGACAAGCTCCGGCACTACTTCAACCACCCCGGCTTCGTCGAGCCCATGATCGAGGGTGTCCTCGCCTCCCTCGCCGAGCTCGACCCGTCCGTCCGGGACGGCGCCCACCTCGCCTTCACCACCCACTCCATCCCCGACTCCGCCGCCGACACCTCCGGACCGGTCACCGAGCACGGCGACGGCGGGGCCTACGTCCGCCAGCACCTCGACGTGGCCCGGATGATCGCCGACGCCGTCCGCGAGCGGACCGGCGTCGACCACCCCTGGAAGCTCGTCTACCAGTCCCGCAGCGGCGCCCCCCACATCCCGTGGCTGGAGCCCGACATCTGCGACCACCTGGAGGAACTGCACGGCGCCGGGGTGCCCGCCGCCGTCATGGTCCCGATCGGATTCGTCTCCGACCACATGGAGGTCCTCTACGACCTCGACACCGAGGCCACCGCCAAGGCCGCCGAACTGGGACTCCCCGTCCGCCGCTCGGCCACCGTCGGCGCCGACCCGCGCTTCGCCGCCGCCGTTCGCGAACTGCTCCTGGAGCGCGCCGCGAACGAGCGGGGCACCCGGGCCGAGCGCTGCGCCCTCGGCGCCCTCGGTCCCTCCCACGACCTGTGCCCGATCGGCTGCTGCCCGGCGCGGGCGGAGCGCCCGGCCGCGGCCGGCGCCGACAGCCCGTACGCCTGAGGAGCCCCCGTGACAGACCCGCTGCTCCCCGAACTGCTCGACCTCGCCCTGGAGGCCGCCCGGCGGGCCGGAGCGCTGCTGCGCGACGGCAGGCCGGACGACCTGGCCGTGGCGAAGACCAAGACGAGCCCCATCGACGTCGTCACCGAGATGGACATCGCCGCCGAGAAGCTGATCACCGGCTTCCTCGCCGACCACCGCCCGCACGACGGCTTCCTCGGCGAGGAGGGCGCGTCGAGCCCCGGCACCAGCGGGGTCCGCTGGGTCATCGACCCGCTCGACGGCACCGTGAACTACCTCTACGGCCTGCCCACCTGGGCCGTCTCGATCGCCGCCGAACGCGACGGCGAGACCGTGGTCGGCGTCGTCGCCGCGCCCATGCGGGGCGAGACCTACCGGGCGGTCCTCGGCGGCGGGGCGTACGAGGGGGACCGGCGCCTCGCCGTCCGCCCCTCGCCCGCCCTCGACCAGGCCCTCCTCGGCACCGGCTTCGGATACATCCAGTCCCGGCGGGCCCACCAGGCGGACGTCGCCCAGCGCGTGATCCCGCGCGTCCGGGACATCCGCCGGGGCGGCTCGGCCGCCATCGACCTCTGCGACGTCGCCGCCGGCCGCCTCGACGCCTACTACGAGCGGGGCCTCAACCCCTGGGACCTCGCCGCGGGGGCCCTCATCGCCCGCGAGGCGGGCGGGCTGACCGGCGGCCGCCCGGGAGAGCCCGAGTCCGGCGAACTGGCCCTGGCCGCCTCTCCCGGCCTCTTCGCGCCCCTCCAGGAGCTGCTGGAGGAACTGGGCGCCTGGCACGACTGAGCCCGCGTGTAACGCCCGTACGACCGGCGTACGGGCGTGGGGCGTACGACCGGCGTACGGGCGAGGGCGTATGGCCGACGTGAGCGCGACGGCCGTACGGCCGGGCACGCGCGAGGGCCCCGGTGCCGGGAGCGGCGCCGGGGCCCTCGGACGTGCTGCGGGCCGGTCGGATCGGTCGGGTCGGTCCAGCGGGTGGGGACGGGTCAGACGCCCGGCGCGGCAACCTCCACGCCGTGCTCGGCGGCCAGTCGGTGCAGGTCTTCCAGCTCCGCCTGCTCGACCTCCGCCAGGTAGTCGTCGCCCGTCTCACGAGCCCGCGTGAGGTCGGTCTGCGTGGTCCTGATGCGGTGCAGCAGGCCTGCGGTGAAAGCGTCCATCGTGCGCCCCCTCGTCATGGGTCCGGTGGCACGGGGGTGTGCCGAGGGTGGGTGGATCACGCACCGCGGTCCTCCGGGAGCGGAGAGCGGTAGGTGGCGCGCCACATACAGGGCGTGATCACGGGGTGTGCAGTCGTCCTCCCCAACCGTTTCCTCAGAGAAACCTCAACTGGCCCGGAATTCCGGTGAATTCTTCGATCACCGCCCCGCGCCCCACCGCGCGCCCCCGGTCCGCCACCCGCCCGCCCCCGGCCCCGCACCGCCGTCTTACAGCCGGTTTACGCGCGTACGGGGCAGGATGGACACGCACAGTCAGTGCTCAGGTTTCAGCCGGTCCCCACCCCGGACAGGGCTCAACGGGAAGGATGTACGACGTGCGCGTACTCGTCGTCGAGGACGAGCAGCTGCTCGCCGATGCGGTGGCCACCGGACTGCGCCGGGAGGCCATGGCCGTCGACGTCGTGTACGACGGAGCGGCGGCCCTGGAGCGCGTCGGGGTCAACGACTACGACGTCGTCGTGCTCGACCGTGACCTGCCCCTCGTCCACGGGGACGACGTCTGCCGCAAGATCGTGGAGCTGGGCATGCCCACCCGGGTCCTGATGCTCACCGCCTCCGGCGACGTCAGCGACCGGGTCGAGGGCCTGGAGCTCGGCGCGGACGACTACCTCCCCAAGCCGTTCGCCTTCACCGAGCTCACCGCGCGCGTGCGCGCGCTGGGCCGGCGTACCAGCGTGCCGCTCCCGCCCGTCCTGGAGCGGGCCGGCATCAAGCTCGACCCGAACCGCCGCGAGGTCTTCCGCGAGGGCAAGGAGGTCCAGCTGGCGCCGAAGGAGTTCGCCGTCCTGGAGGTCCTGATGCGCAGCGAGGGCGCCGTCGTCTCGGCCGAGCAGCTCCTGGAGAAGGCCTGGGACGAGAACACCGACCCGTTCACCAACGTCGTGCGCGTCACCGTCATGACCCTGCGCCGCAAGCTCGGCGAGCCCCCGGTCATCGTCACCGTGCCCGGCTCCGGGTACCGGATCTGACCCGATGGCCACCACCCCAGCGCCCCACCCCCAGGCGCCGCCGAAGCCGACCTGGGACCCCAGGGACCCGGTACGGCCCCTGCTCCGCCCGACCATCCGCATACGGCTCACACTGCTGTACGGCGGCATGTTCCTGATCGCGGGCATCCTGCTGCTCTCGATCATCTACCTGTTCACCGCGCAGGCGCTCAGCGACAGCACCTCACAGCTGCCCTTCAAGGTCGTCAACGGCACGGTCCAGCCCACCAGCGCCATCTGCCAGCTGCCCGTGAACCCCACCGGCGACCAGCTCAACGACGCCGTCACGCTCTGCCTGCGGCACCAGAGCGACCGGGCCCTGGACGACCTCCTGCGCCGTTCGCTCTTCGCCCTGCTCGGCCTGAGCATCATCGCCTTCGCCTTCGGTTACGCCATGGCGGGACGGGTGCTCTCCCCGCTCGGCCGGATCACCCGGACCGCCCGCCAGGTGGCCGGTTCCGATCTGTCCCGGCGGATCGAGCTCGACGGCCCCGACGACGAGCTCAAGGAGCTCGCCGACACCTTCGACGAGATGCTGGACCGGCTGGAGCGGGCCTTCACCGCCCAGCAGCGGTTCGTCGCGAACGCCTCGCACGAGCTGCGGACCCCGCTCGCGATCAACCGCACCCTCCTGGAGGTCCACCTCTCGGACCCCGGGGCCCCGGTGGAGCTCCAGCAGCTCGGCAAGACCCTGCTCGCCACCAACGAGCGCAGCGAGCAGCTCGTCGAGGGCCTGCTGCTGCTCGCCCGGAGCGACAACCAGATCATCGAGCGCAAGCCCGTCGACCTCGCCGAGGTCGCCGAGCGGGGCGTCGACCAGGTGCACGCCGAGGCCGAGAGCAGGGGCGTCGAGATCCGGGGCGAGCGCGCGCCCGCGGTCGTGCAGGGCAACGGCGTCCTGCTCGAACGCATCACGCTGAACCTGCTCCAGAACGCCGTCCGGTACAACGTCCCCGAGGGCGGCTGGGTCGAGGTCACCACCGAGACCCAGCACGGCCAGGCGGTCCTGGTCGTCTCGAACACGGGCCCCGTGGTCCCGGCGTACGAGATCGACAACATCTTCGAACCGTTCCGGCGGCTCCGGCAGGAGCGCACGGGCAGCGACAAGGGTGTCGGTCTCGGCCTGTCGATCGCGCGGTCCGTGGCCCGGGCCCACGGCGGCCGTATCATCGCGGAGCCCCGCGAGGGCGGTGGTCTCGTGATGCGCGTCACTCTGCCGATCTGACACACTGCACGAGCCGACCCGGTTCCGTTCGCTTTGCGCGGAATTCCGGGGCCCTGATCCTGAGACGCTCATGTGTGATCGATCACAGGACGGGGTGTCCGGACCTCCACTCTCCGTGACGGATAAATCCCTCGGAAAACCAGGAAAAGTCCGGGTTTTCGGGGCGCGGAATGACGGGAAGTACACGGGGTGGCGCTTGCGAACGGCGCCCCCCGGACCGTGTACGGTCCGGTTCGCCACCCGAAGCCGATCACTCGTGAGAGGACGGGACGGGTGTCGATTGAGTAACAGACCTTGATGTGAGGCAAAATCTCCGCCTCAGGTCGGGCACAAGTCCGACCTCTCACGCGTTACGTGCGCTGGAGACACCGCAACCACCCAGAGGGGGAGAGCGACATGGCAACGGATTACGACACCCCACGCAAGACCGACGACGACGTCGATTCGGACAGCCTTGAGGAACTGAAGGCCCGCCGGAACGACAAGTCGACCTCGACCGTCGACGTCGACGAGTTCGAGGCCGCCGAAGGCCTGGAGCTGCCCGGCGCCGACCTCTCGAACGAGGAGCTGGCCGTCCGGGTCCTGCCCAAGCAGGCCGACGAGTTCACCTGCATGAGCTGCTTCCTCGTGCACCACCGCAGCCAGCTGGCCAGGGAGAAGAACGGCCAGCCCATCTGCCGCGACTGCGACTGAGCATCGCGGCCGTGGCAGGCGACACACCGTCCCGGAAGCGGCGTCTGAGGCTCCCCGGGAGCCCCCGGACGTACAAGGGCGGCACAGGCCCGGCGGAGGGCGCCCAGGAGGCCCCTGACGCCGAGCACGCCGCCTCCCCGCCCTCCCTCGGCGCACGTGACGACGAGCGAGGCCTCCCGGCCTCGCTCGAGGCGGTCACCGAGCCGGACCCGGCACACCCGCCGGCGGAGCGCGGAGCGGGGCGGAGCGGCGCGCCGGACGAAGCGCCGAACGACCCGGCGCGGCGTGACGGACGCCTCGGCCCCGTCAAGCGCCTCGCCAATCCCGCGCGCGCCCAGCTCGACAGGATCAAGATCGGCTCCGACCGGATCGACGCGGTCCGCCGCGGCGTCGCGCAGGGCGTGAAGCGCACCGGAGACGGCGCCAAGGCCGGCATCGGTCACCTGGCCGACCGGTTGATCGACATCGCCCCGCGGATCCCCGTCCGCGACCTGGCGACCCTGCGCGCCCAGTTCCCCGGGCTCGGCCCCGAGGCGATCGCCGACAAGCTCGTCGCCGGTGCGGCGAACGCGAGCTCGACCATCGGCGCCGGCATCGGCGCCGCCGCCATGCTCCCCGTCCCCCCGGCCATGCCGGCGGAACTCGCGGCGGAGATCACCGGCGTCGCCGCCGTCGAACTCAAACTCATCGCCGAACTGCACGAGGTCTACGGGCTGCGGCCCCCCGGCCGGCTCACCCAGCGTTCGGCGGCCTATCTGACCTCCTGGGCCGAGGAGCGGGGCATCGACCCCACCAAGCCCACCACGGTCAACGCGGCCCTCGGCGGACAGCTCAAGCGCGAGCTCCGTCAGCAGATCATGAAGCGCATGGTGCGCAACCTGCCGAACCTCACGCCCTTCATGGTGGGCGCCGCCGTCGGCGCGGTCATGAATCGCCGCGACACCAAGAAGCTCGCCGGCCACATCCGCAAGGACCTGCGCCGCCGACAGGTCCCCTGGGACTCGCTCCGGGAGCTGCCCCCGCTGGAGCAGCCGGAGAACCCCAAGGAACTGGGGTTCTAGCCCCTTGACCGGTGCCGTCAGTCCGCGGTGCCATCGCTCGCGCGCTCGGCGCCGTCGTTCGCGCGCACGGCGTCCAGAGCGGCCGCCAGCGCCTCAGGCTCACGGCTCGACAGGTACACGTACGGCGTCGGGTCCGAGGGGTCCGTCACCTCGACCCGCACCGCGCGCGGCACATAGCTGCGCATCAGCATGAAGGCGCGCGGGTCGGCCTTGTGCGTGCGCCAGGCGCGCGCCTCCTCGGCATCGAGCACCTCGGCCGCCCCCAGGGCGGAGACCGGGATCCGCGCGTCGCCCGCCACCAGCGAGCCGGCCACCACCCGGATCCGGGCGGAGCCGTACGAGGAGACCGCGGCACCGGCGAGCACCGCCGCCACGATCAGACCGCCCAGCATCGGGACCGTACCCAGCGGGAACATGATCAGACCGCCGGACAGGCCCAGCAGACCCGCGATGAACCACCACGAGCGTGGCGCCGTCAGCCGCTCGTCGAACTGCGGCGCCGCGGACGGCGTGGGGGAGGGGGCGGGGGACGGTGCGGAAGGCTGCATGCGTCCAAGCTTGGCACGGCGCGACCAGGGCACCCCCGCGCGGGTAAGGTCTGCGGCTGTGACTGCAACATCTGCCGCCCTCACCCCGCCGGCCGACGCCATACCGCCGGTACGCCACCCCGACGCGCCCGCCCCCGGCGAGCCGCTCGGTGCGCACTACGAGTACTGCTTCGGGTGCGGCGGCGGGCAGCCCCACGGCCTCCACCTGGAGGCGCGCGCGGGCGAGGGCGTGACCGTCACGGCCGAGTTCACGGTGACCCCCGACCACCAGGGCGCCCCCGGCCTCGCGCACGGCGGCGTGCTGGCCACCGCGCTCGACGAGACCCTCGGCTCCCTGAACTGGCTGCTGCGGGTCATCGCCGTGACCGGACGGCTGGAGACCGACTTCGTGCGGCCCGTCCCGGTGGGCACCGTGCTCCATCTGCGGGCCGCGGTCACCGCCGTGCACGGCCGCAAGATCTTCTCGACCGCCGTCGGCCGGATCGGCGGGCCCGACGGCCCCGTCGCCGTCCGCGCCGAGGCACTCTTCATAGAGGTCAAGGTCGACCACTTCATCGACAACGGCCGCCCGGAGGAGATCCAGGCCGCCATGTCCGACCCCGACCAGGTCCGGCGCGCCCGCGCCTTCGAGGTGAACCCCTGATGAGCAACCCTGTCGACGTACTGATCCGGCGCGTGGACCCGGACGTGCCCCTCCCGTCCTACGGGCACCCCGGCGACGCCGGGGCCGACCTCGTCACCACCGAGGCCGCCGTGCTGGCCCCCGGGGAGCGCGCCGTGCTGCCCACCGGGGTCTCCATCGCCCTCCCGGACGGGTACGCGGCCTTCGTGCACCCGCGCTCCGGACTCGCCGCCCGTTGCGGAGTGGCGCTCGTGAATGCCCCGGGGACGGTGGATGCCGGGTACCGTGGAGAGATCAAGGTGATCGTGGTCAACCTCGACCCGCGCGAGAGCGTGCGGTTCGAGCGATTCGACAGGATCGCCCAACTTGTCGTCCAACAGGTCGAGAAGGTGCGCTTCCACGAGGTGGCGGAGCTTCCCGGCTCGGCGCGGGCCGAGGGGGGCTTCGGGTCCACCGGCGGCCATGCCGCGGTGGACGGCACAACGGGTGGGAATCGATACGCTTCGGTCGTATCCGACCGGGAAGGACAGTGACGTGTTCGGACGTCGCAAGAAGAGCGGTGCCGCAGAGGACGCGGCGGGCGAGGCCGAGCAGGTCGTCGACGCGGTGGACGGCGAGGACGCGGACGACGCGGCCCCGCGCCGTGTGAACCTTCCGCCGGCGCCCCGGCCCGACGGACCCTGGGACATCTCCGAGGTCAGCAAGCCCGAGGACGGCCGCGTCGACCTGGGCGGCGTGTTCGTCCCCGGCGTGGAGGGCATGGAACTGCGCGTGGAGGTGGCGGGCGACGCGATCGTCGCGGCCACCGTCGTCCTGCGGGACAGCGCCGTGCAGCTGCAGGCCTTCGCCGCGCCCAAGAACGAGGGCATCTGGGGCGAGGTCCGCGACGAGATCGCCACGGGCATCGTCCAGCAGGGTGGTGTCATCGACGAGGTCGAGGGCCCGCTGGGCTGGGAGCTGCGCGCGCAGGTCCCCGTACAGCTGCCGGACGGCAACCGCGGTGTGCAGCTGGTCCGCTTCGTCGGCGTCGACGGACCCCGCTGGTTCCTGCGCGGAGTGATCTCCGGGCAGGGCGCGGTCCAGCCCGAGGCCGCCGGTCTGCTGGAGCAGATCGTCCGGGACACCGTGGTCGTCCGCGGCGACGGTCCGATGGCCCCGCGCGACCCGATCGTCCTCAAGCTGCCGAACGACGCGCAGATGGTGCCGGACGGCGTGCAGCAGGAGGAGCAGGAGAACTCCCGCTTCTCCGGGGGCATGGGCCAGCTCCAGCGCGGTCCGGAGATCTCCGAGATCCGTTGATCACCGCATGACCGGCAGGCCGCCGGGCCTGCTGCGTCCCCGCGCCGGGCGAGGGGCCTCCGGGCCTGCCGCGCCCTTGCTTCGAACCGTGGGCCGTTTTCCGTACGAGACGTACGGGAAGCGGCCCATCGGTCGTTATCCACAGGTTCCGCCCTCCGGCTCTGGCCCTCCGGCACGGCGGCGGACCATACTGGCGGGCACGTGTTCGAGGAGGGGGAGTACAGGGTGAGTGAGAGCAGCACGCGGTCCGCGACGGCCGTGGCCGAGGACCCGGCCGGCCCGCCGATGGTCCGCGTCGAGAACCTGCGCCGGTCGTACGGCACAGGGGAAGCCGCCGTCCACGCCCTGCGCGGAGTCTCCTTCGACATCCCGCGCGGCGAGCTCGTCGCCCTCAAGGGACGCTCAGGATCCGGCAAGACCACCCTCCTCAACCTCGTCGGCGGCCTCGACAGCGCC
The DNA here is from genome assembly GCF_008639165.1 of Streptomyces venezuelae ATCC 10712. Taxonomy (NCBI): domain Bacteria; kingdom Bacillati; phylum Actinomycetota; class Actinomycetes; order Kitasatosporales; family Streptomycetaceae; genus Streptomyces; species Streptomyces venezuelae. The sequence continues at coordinate 6,028,018 of NZ_CP029197.1, forward strand.
GACGGCGGCTCCATCGTCATCGACGGCACGGACCTCTCGACCCTCGGGGAGAACGGCCTCCTGGAACTGCGCCGCGACCGGATCGGCTTCATCTTCCAGTCCTTCGGACTCCTCCCGATCCTCTCCGTCGCGGAGAACGTCGGCGTCCCCCTGCGGCTGCGCAAGGCGGACCCGAAGGAGCGCGAGGAGCGGGTGTCCCTGCTGCTCGGCCTGGTCGGCCTCGCCGACCACGCGAACCAGCGGCCCGGCGAGCTCTCCGGCGGCCAGCAGCAGCGCGTCGCCATCGCCCGCGCCCTCGCCAACAGGCCGGCGCTGCTCATAGCGGACGAGCCGACCGGCCAGCTGGACCAGGAGACCGGTCTCGCCGTGATGCAGCTGCTGCGCGCGGTGGTGCGCAGCGAGGGCTGTACGGCCCTGGTCGCCACCCACGACCCGCAGCTCCTGGGCCTGGCGGACCGGGTCCTCGAACTGAGCGACGGCGAGATCATCGAGCACTGACGCGGCCGGTCGGCGGCCGGTGCGGTTCCGACACCAGAAGCCGGGCCGTCCGACGTCAGAAGCCGGTGCGGTCGCGACATCAGAAACACGTCAAGACCGCACCGCCCCCGCTCCCCGCGTGCGGAATGTCCGATTGGCTGGACGTATGGTCATGCCATGGGACGCGGCAAGCTTCGGATCTACCTCGGCGCTGCGCCGGGTGTCGGCAAGACCTACGCGATGCTCTCCGAGGGCCACCGCCGGGTGGAGCGCGGCACGGACTGCGTCGTCGCCTTCGTGGAGCACCACGGACGGCCGCGCACCGAGGTCATGCTGCACGGCCTGGAGCAGGTGCCGCGCCGCACCCTGGAGTACCGGGCGACGACCTTCACCGAGATGGACATCGACGCCGTCCTGGCCCGCCGTCCCGCCGTCGCCCTCGTGGACGAGCTCGCCCACACGAACGTGCCCGGCTCCCGCAACCCCAAGCGCTGGCAGGACGTCGCCGAGCTGCTCGCGGCCGGCATCGACGTCATATCGACGGTCAACATCCAGCACCTGGAGTCGCTGGGCGACGTCGTCGAGGCGATCACCGGCGTACGGCAGCGGGAGACCGTCCCCGACGAGGTGGTGCGCCGGGCCGACCAGATCGAGCTGGTCGACATGTCCCCGGAGGCCCTGCGCCGCCGGATGGCCCACGGCAACGTCTACACCTCGGACAAGGTCGATGCCGCCCTCTCCAACTACTTCCGCCCCGGCAACCTCACCGCCCTGCGCGAGCTCGCCCTGCTCTGGACCGCCGACCGGGTCGACGAGTACCTCCAGCAGTACCGGGGCGAGCACAACATCCGCTCCACCTGGCAGGCCCGCGAGCGCATCGTCGTCGGTCTGACCGGCGGTCCCGAGGGCCGCACCCTCATCAGGCGCGCCACCCGGCTGGCCGAGAAGGGCGCCGGCGGCGAGGTCCTCGCCGTCTACATCGCCCGCAGCGACGGCCTCACCGCGGCCTCGCCGAAGGAGCTGGCCGTCCAGCGCACTCTGGTCGAGGACCTGGGTGGAACGTTCCACCACGTCATAGGCGACGACATCCCGTCGGCGCTCCTGGAGTTCGCCCGCGGCGTCAACGCCACCCAGATCGTCCTCGGCTCGAGCCGCCGCCGCACCTGGCAGTACGTGTTCGGCCCCGGCGTCGGCCAGACCGTGGCCCGCGACTCGGGGCCCGACCTCGACGTCCACATCGTCACCCACGGCGAGGTCGCCAAGGGCCGCGGCCTCCCCGTCTCCCGGGGCGCCCGCCTCGGCCGCTCCCGGATCATCGGCGGCTGGCTGGCCGGCGTCGCCGGCCCCCTCCTGCTCGCGCTGCTCCTCACCCATGTCGACGCCGACCTCGGTCTCGCCAACGACATGCTGCTCTTCCTCGCCCTGACCGTCGCGGCGGCGCTGCTCGGCGGGTTCCTGCCGGCGCTCGCCTCGGCCGCCGTCGGCTCCCTCCTCCTCAACTGGTTCTTCACCCCGCCGATCCACCGGCTCACCGTCGCCGACCCCAAGAACATCGTCGCCATCGCCGTCTTCCTCGGCGTCGCCATGTCGGTGGCCTCCGTGGTGGACCTGGCCGCCCGGCGCACCCACCAGGCCGCCCGGCTGCGCGCCGAGTCCGAGGTCCTGTCCTACCTGGCCGGCAGCGTGCTGCGCGGCGAGACCAGCCTCGACGCGCTCCTCGAACGGGTCCGCGAGACCTTCTCCATGGAGTCCGTCGCGCTGCTCGAACGCCAGGACGAGGTCGAGCCGTGGACCCGGGCGGCGAGCGTCGGCCCGCACCCGGCGGTCCGGCCCGAGGACGCGGACGTGGACATGCCGGTCGGCGACCATCTGGCGCTCGCCCTGTCGGGCCGGGTGCTGCCCGCCGAGGACCGCCGCGTCCTCGGCGCCTTCGCCGCCCAGGCCGCGGTCGTCCTCGACCGCCAGCGGCTCGTCGGCGAGGCCGAGGAGGCCCGCAAACTCGCCGAGGGCAACAAGATCCGCACCTCGCTGCTCGCCGCCGTCAGCCACGACCTGCGCACCCCGCTCGCCGGCATCAAGGCCTCCGTCTCCTCCCTCCGCTCCGACGACGTCGAGTGGTCCGAGCAGGACCGGGCCGAGCTTCTGGAGGGCATCGAGGCCGGCGCCGACCGCCTCGACCACCTCGTCGGCAACCTCCTCGACATGTCCCGCCTCCAGACCGGCACCGTCATGCCCCTGATCCGTACCGTCGACCTCGACGAGGTCGTCCCCATGGCCCTCGGGGGCGTGCCCGACGGCAGCGCCGAACTCGACATCCCCGAGACGCTGCCCATGGTCGAGGTCGACAAGGGCCTGCTGGAGCGGGCCGTCGCCAACATCGTGGAGAACGCCGTCAAGTACAGCCCCGACGGCGTGCCCGTCGCCGTCGCCGCCAGCACCCTGGGCGACCGGGTCGAACTGCGGGTCGTCGACCGCGGCCCCGGCGTCCCCGATGAGGCCAAGGACGGCATCTTCGAGCCCTTCCAGCGCTTCGGTGACGCCCCGCGCGGCTCCGGCGTCGGTCTGGGGCTGGCGGTGGCCCGCGGCTTCGTCGAGGCCATGGGCGGCACGCTGGGCGCCGAGGACACCCCGGGCGGCGGGCTGACGATGGTGCTCACGCTCAAGGCCTCGCGGACGGGCGCCCCGGCCCCACCGGACCTCCCGGCCCACGCGGTGACCTGACCCGCGGCCGGCGCGGCGAACTGGCCTCCGGCCCGCGCGGTCACCTGGCCCCCGGCTCGTGCGGTGACCTGGCCCCTGACCCGCGCGGTGACCCGGGCCCCGGCCCGCGCGGTGACCTGGCCCCCGGCCCGCGCGGTGACCCGGTCCCCGGCCCGCGCGGCGGATCCCGCCACAAGACCGGGCCGACCGGGCCCGAATCCTCAGGCCCCCCACCCACCCCCGTCCCTCTCCCGTACTCTCATGCTCCCGCCCGCACGGGCGACCGAAAGGAAGGCCCCCGCCATGACCCGGGTCCTCGTGGTCGACGACGAGCCGCAGATCGTCCGCGCCCTGGTGATCAACCTCAAGGCGCGCAAGTACGAGGTCGACGCCGCGCCCGACGGTGCCACCGCCCTCCGGCTGGCCGCCGAGCGCCACCCCGACGTCGTCGTCCTCGACCTCGGTCTGCCCGACATGGACGGCGTCGAGGTCATCAAGGGCCTGCGCGGCTGGACGCGGGTGCCGATCCTGGTCCTCTCGGCCCGGCAGACGTCCGACGAGAAGGTCGAGGCGCTCGACGCGGGCGCCGACGACTACGTCACCAAGCCCTTCGGCATGGACGAGCTGCTCGCCCGGCTGCGCGCGGCCGTGCGCCGCGCCGAGCCGGTCGGCGGGGCCGAGGACGGGGTCGTGGTCGTCGAGACCGAGGGCTTCACCGTCGACCTCGCGGCGAAGAAGGTCCACCGCGACGGCCGGGACGTCCGGCTCACCCCCACCGAGTGGCACCTCCTGGAGGTCCTGGTCCGCAACGGCGGCCGCCTGGTCAGCCAGAAGCAACTGCTCCAGGAGGTCTGGGGACCCTCGTACGGCACCGAGACCAACTACCTCCGCGTGTACATGGCGCAGCTCCGGCGCAAGCTGGAGAGCGACCCCTCGCACCCGCGGCACTTCGTCACCGAACCGGGCATGGGCTACCGCTTCGAACGCTGAACGGACGAGGCGTCCTGGGCCGCTCTGGGTGACAGCGGTGGCCGGTACGCTTTCTGTATGAGTGCTGCACCACGTACAGAGAAGCCGGCCGGTCGGTTCCGCCGGATGCTCGACCGGCTCTCCTCCTCGCCGGAGGACCTGGAGTCGGAGGAGCTCCAGGAGGACGCCGAGGCGTCGGGGTGCACGCGGATCAGCGACTGCTCCGACCGCCAGATAGTCAAGGTGACTGGTACCTTGCGCACGGTCACGTTGCGTCCCCGGGCCGGTGTGCCCGCGCTGGAGGCCGAACTCTTCGACGGCACGGCACCGCTCGACGTCGTGTGGCTGGGTCGGCGCTCCATCGTGGGCATCGAGCCGGGCCGCAAGCTGATCGCCTCCGGCCGGATCTCCATGAGCCACGGCCGGCGGGTCCTCTTCAACCCCAAATACGAGCTCCGACCGCTCGGACAGGAGTAGCCGGTGACGTCCCTCGACAAGCCGACCAGCACGGACCAGGACGCCCAGGCCTCGAGGGAGGTCACCGAGGCCGCGCTGTTCGAGGCCTTCGGCGGCCTGCGGGGCATGATCGAGACGGTCCTGCCGGGCCTGCTGTTCGTCACGATCTTCACGATCAACAAGAACCTGCACGTCTCGGCGATCGCCGCGCTCGCGGTCTCGCTTGTCCTGGTCGCCGTCCGGCTGATCCGCCGGGACACCGTCAAGCACGCGTTCAGCGGTGTCTTCGGCGTGGCCTTCGGCGTCGTCTTCGCGATGATGACGGGCAACGCCAAGGACTTCTACCTGCCCGGCATGCTGTACACCCTGGGCCTCGCCCTCGCGTACATCGTCACCGCGCTCGCCGGAGTGCCGCTGATCGGGCTCATCCTCGGCCCGGTCTTCAAGGAGAACCTCTCCTGGCGCACGCGCAACCCCGGCCGGAAGAAGGCCTACACCAAGGCGAGCTGGGCCTGGGGCCTGATCCTGCTCGGCAAGTGCGCGGTCCTCTTCCCGCTGTACTGGTGGGCCGACCCGACCAAGTTCGGCTGGGTCTCGGTGGCCCTGAAGATCCCGCCGTTCCTGCTCGCGGTCTACCTCACCTGGGTGTTCCTCGCCAAGGCTCCGCCGCCGATCGACGTCTTCGCCGAGATGGAGGCCGAGGAGCGCGCCGAGAAGGAGCGCAAGGCGGCCGCCGCCGCCTCGACGCCCCCGGAGGCGTGAGACCCGTACGAGCACGGCATCCGGAGGCCTGAGAGCCGTACGAGCACGGCATCCGGACGCTGAGACCCGTACGAGAGCACCTACGAGCTCGGCGTCACGCGGGAGGGCCCGGACCTGACGAACAGGTCCGGGCCCTCCCGCGTACGACGACCGGTGCTCAGGACTCCGTGGTCGGCTCCCGGCGGACCTGCAGCAGGTCCTCCAGCTGCTCCTCACGGGCCTGCGCGGCCACGAACAGCAGCTCGTCGCCGGCCTCCAGGGTCTCCTCGGCGCTCGGCGTCAGCACCCGCGAACCACGGATGATCGTTCGTCACCAGCGAGGTGTCCTGCGGCCAGGCCACGTCCCCGACCGCGGTGCCGGCGACCGCCGACTCCGGCGGCAGCGTCAGCTCGACCAGGTTCGCGTCGCCGTGGCTGAAGCGCAGCAGCCGGACGAGGTCGCCGACGCTCACCGCCTCCTCCACCAGCGCCGACATCAGGCGCGGCGTCGACACGGCCACGTCCACGCCCCACGCCTCGTTGAACAGCCACTCGTTCTTCGGGTTGTTCACCCGGGCGACGACCCGCGGCACGCCGTACTCGGTCTTGGCGAGCAGCGAGACGACCAGGTTCACCTTGTCGTCACCGGTCGCCGCGATCACCACGTTGCAGCGCTGGAGCGCCGCCTCGTCGAGCGAGGTGATCTCGCACGCGTCGGCGAGCAGCCACTCCGCCTGCGGCACCCGCTCCACCGAGATGGCGGTGGGCGCCTTGTCGATGAGCAGGACCTCGTGCCCGTTCTCCAGGAGCTCGCCCGCGATGGAACGGCCCACCGCACCCGCGCCCGCAATAGCGACACGCATCAGTGACCGCCCTCCTCAGGACCCTCGGCGAAGGCCTCCTCGACCTTCGCGATCTCGTCCGTACGCATCATCACGTGCACCAGGTCACCTTCCTGGAGCACCGTCTGCGAGGTCGGCAGAATCGCTTCGCCCAGTCGGGTGAGGAAGGCGACACGGACACCGGTCTCGTCCTGGAGCCGGCTCACCTTGTGGCCGATCCAGGCGGGGGAGGTGTGCACCTCCGCGAGCTGCACGCCGCCGCTCGGGTCCCGCCACAGGGGCTCCGCGCCGGAGGGCAGCAGCCGGCGCAGCATCTGGTCGGCGGTCCAGCGGACCGTCGCGACGGTCGGGATGCCGAGGCGCTGGTAGACCTCGGCGCGACGCGGGTCGTAGATCCGCGCCGCCACGTTCTCGATGCCGAACATCTCGCGCGCGACCCGCGCGGCGATGATGTTCGAGTTGTCGCCGCTGCTCACCGCGGCGAAGGCGCCCGCGTCCTCGATGCCGGCCTCACGCAGCGTGTCCTGGTCGAAGCCCACGCCGGTGACGCGTCGACCGCCGAAACCCGACCCCAGACGACGGAACGCCGTCGGGTCCTGGTCCACGACCGCGACGGTGTGCCCCTGCTGCTCCAGGGTCTGCGCGAGAGCGGCTCCCACTCGCCCGCAGCCCATGATGACGATGTGCACGTCCCCTTACCCCGCACTCCTGATCGCCTTGCTGACCTGCGAAAACACCCTGCTCACAACTTTCCTCACCCGATGCGCCCGGGTTGCGGCGGGTGACACCCTGCCGGGTCACCCGGTCCGAGCTTAAGCGGCAACGCTGGCGGGGACCGCATCCGAGGTGGTACTCAGGGAGATTCGGTGCCGATCGGGGGTGCCGGTGCGCGTGGCTCTTTTCGAACGCTTACGATCCTCTCCGTGTCCAAACTGACCGACCTTCCCAAACGGATCCTGATCGGGCGGGCCCTGCGCAGCGACAAGCTCGGAGAGACTCTCCTCTCCAAGCGGATCGCGCTCCCCGTCTTCGCCTCCGACCCGCTGTCCTCGGTGGCGTACGCCCCCGGCGAGGTGCTGCTCGTTCTCTCCGTGGCCGGTCTGTCGGCCTACCACTTCAGCCCGTGGATCGCCCTCGCGGTCGTCGTCCTGATGTTCACGGTCGTCGCCTCGTACCGGCAGAACGTCCACGCGTACCCGAGCGGCGGCGGCGACTACGAGGTCGCCAACACCAACCTCGGGCCGAAGGCCGGACTCACCGTCGCGAGCGCCCTGCTCGTCGACTACGTCCTGACCGTCGCCGTGTCGATCTCCTCGGGCATCGAGAACCTCGGCTCGGCGATCCCCTTCGTGGTCGAACACAAGGTGGCCTGCGCGGTCGGCGTGATCGTGCTGCTCACCGTCATGAACCTGCGCGGCGTGAAGGAGTCGGGCTCGCTCTTCGCGATCCCGACGTACGTCTTCGTCGCCGGCGTCTTCATCATGATCGCCTGGGGCGCGTACAAGGGGATCGTCCTCGACGAGACCATGAAGGCGCCCACCGCCGACTTCGAGATCAAGGCCGAACACCAGGGCCTGGCCGGCTTCGCGCTCGTCTTCCTGCTGCTGCGCGCCTTCTCCTCCGGCTGTGCCGCGCTCACCGGCGTCGAGGCCATCTCCAACGGCGTCCCCGCCTTCCGCAAGCCGAAGTCGAAGAACGCCGCCACCACGCTCGCCCTCATGGGCGGCCTGGCCGTCACCATGTTCTGCGGCATCATCTTCCTGGCCATGGCCACCGACGTCCGGATGGCCGAGAAGCCCGCCCACGACCTGCTGCGCGACGGCGTGCCGGTCGGCGAGGGCTACGTCCAGGACCCGGTCATCTCCCAGGTCGCGGCCGCCGTCTTCGGCGACGGAACGTTCTTCTTCGTGGTCCTCGCCGCCGCCACCGCGCTCGTCCTCTTCCTGGCCGCCAACACCGCGTACAACGGCTTCCCGCTCCTCGGCTCGATCCTCGCCCAGGACCGGTACCTGCCGCGCCAGCTGCACACCCGCGGCGACCGCCTCACCTTCTCCAACGGCATCGTGCTCCTGGCCGGCGCCGCCGCCCTCCTCGTCTGGGTCTACGGAGCCGACTCGACCAAGCTGATCCAGCTGTACATCGTCGGCGTCTTCGTCTCCTTCACCCTCAGCCAGACCGGCATGGTCCGGCACTGGAACCGGCACCTGACGACCGAGCGCGACCCGGCCAAGCGCCGCCACATGATCCGCTCGCGCGCGATCAACGCCTTCGGCGCCTTCTTCACCGGCCTCGTGCTCGTCGTCGTCCTCGCCACCAAGTTCACCCACGGCGCCTGGGTCGCCCTGCTCGGCATGGTGATTTTCTACGGCACGATGACCGCGATCCGCAGGCACTACGACTCCGTCGCCGCCGAGATCGCCGCCGCCGAGGAACGCCCCGACGAGTACGTACGCCCCTCCCGGGTCCGCTCCGTCGTCCTGGTCTCCAAGCTCCACAAGCCCACGCTGCGCGCCCTGGCCTACGCCAAGCTCATGCACGCGCACGAATTGGAGGCGCTGACCGTCAACGTCGACCCGGTGGAGACGAAGGCGCTCAAGGAGGAATGGGAGCGGCGCGGCATCAACGTACCGCTCAAGATCCTCGACTCGCCGTACCGCGAGATCACCCGCCCGGTGATCGAGTACGTCAAGAACATCCGCCGCGAGAGCCCGCGCGACGCCGTCTCCGTCTACATCCCGGAGTACGTCGTCGGCCACTGGTACGAGCACCTGCTGCACAACCAGAGCGCCCTGCGCCTCAAGGGCCGGCTGCTCTTCACCCCGGGCGTCATGGTGACCTCGGTCCCCTACCAGCTCCAGTCCTCCGAGGCCGCGAAGAAGCGGGCGAGGAAGCGCCAGGAGTGGAACGCGCCCGGCTCGGTCCGCCGCGGCCCCGTGGAGAAGCGCCAGAAGGAACCCACGGCGAAGAACGGCTAGCGCCACCGCGGGCCACCGCGAAGAACAACGACAAAAGACGAACTAGACTGGTGGGCTGCCGTCCAAACGGCAGCCCACAGTCACTTCCCTTGGAGCTTCCCCACCATGCAGAACACCCCTGTTGCGTCGTTGGTCGGGGAAGAGTACGAGGTCGAGGTCGGCCCGGTGGCCCACGGCGGCCACTGCATCGCCCGCACCGAGGAGGGCCGCGTCCTCTTCGTCCGCCACGCGCTGCCCGGCGAGAAGGTCGTGGCCCGCGTCACCGAGGGCGAGGAGACCTCGCGCTTCCTGCGCGCCGACGCGGTCACCGTCCTGGACGCCTCCAAGGACCGGGTGGCGGCCCCCTGCCCCTTCGCCGGCCCGGGCAAGTGCGGCGGCTGCGACTGGCAGCACGCCAAGCCGGGCGCCCAGCGCCGGCTCAAGGGCGAGGTCATCGCCGAACAGCTCCAGCGCCTCGCCGGGCTCACCCCGGAGGAGGCCGGCTGGGACGGCACCGTCATGCCCGCCGAGGGCGACAAGCTCCCGCCCGGCGAGGTCCCGCAGTGGCGCACCCGCGTCCAGTACGCGATCGACGCCGAGGGCCACGCGGGCCTGCGCAAGCACCGCTCGCACGAGGTCGAGGTGATCGACCACTGCATGATCGCGGCGCAGGGCGTCTCGGAACTCGGCATCGAGAAGCGCACCTGGGAGAACATGGCCTCGGTCGAGGCCATCGCCGCCTCGGGCTCCGGCGACCGCCAGGTCGTCCTCACCCCCAAGCCCGGCGGCCGCCTCCCCCTGGTCGAACTGGATAAGCCGGTCTCCGTCCTCCGCGTCGACGAGAACGACGGTGGAGTCCACCGCGTCCACGGCCGCGCCTTCGTCCGCGAGCGCGCCGACGAGCGCACCTACCGCGTCGGCAACGGCGGCTTCTGGCAGGTCCACCCGAAGGCCGCCCAGACCCTCATGCTCGCCGTCATGCAGGGCCTGACCCCCCGCAAGGGCGACACCGCCCTCGACCTCTACTGCGGCGTCGGCCTCTTCGCGGGCGCGCTCGCCGACCGCGTCGGCGAGAAGGGCGCGGTCCTCGGCATCGAGTCCGGCAAGCGCGCGGTCGAGGACGCCCGCCACAACCTGGCCGCCTTCCCGCGCGTCCGCATCGAACAGGGCAAGGTCGAATCGGTCCTCCCGCGCACGGGCATCACCGAGGTCGACCTCATCGTCCTGGACCCCCCGCGCGCCGGCGCCGGCAAGCAGACCGTCCACCACCTCGCCTCCCTCGGCGCCCGCCGCATCGCCTACGTAGCCTGCGACCCGGCTGCCCTGGCCCGAGACATCTCCTACTTCGCAGAACGCGGCTACAAGGTCCGGACCCTGAGGGCGTTCGACTTGTTCCCGATGACCCATCATGTCGAGTGCGTGGCGATCCTTGAGCCCGCCGAAAAGGGCCGCTGACCTGGCGTTTCTCCGAGTGTGCGTTAGGGGCGTTACGTGCGTTAAGTGCGATATCTTGACGCATATTCGACGCACGTGACGCACGTTTGACGCACGGACGGCGAACTTCCTGACGGGTCGTCATGTGTGCTGGGTCATCGTCGGGGGAGCCTTCGGCTGTGCAGCCCGAGGCGTCCTGAACCGGCTGGGGGTGTTGGTCGCCGAGCTGTCGGCTGGTCCGCCCCATCCGCCTCTCGGTAGTGACGCTCCGTGACACTGGATGAGGTGACCGGTGTGGGGTGTGTCAGGGGCCGCGGAGACTCCAGTGACCGGAAGGCGACCTGACATCGTCGGCTCGCGGTTCGGCGATGTCGGTCAGCCGGGGCGGGGCGGTCCTCCCCTCGTCCTCACCCGGCCGCAGGACCTCGACCGAGGCGAGCAGGTTCTGGACCAGCTCATCCAGCTCCAGGCGCTTCTCCACCGCCACCCGGGTGCCGGTGCTCACCCGGGGAGGGACGAGCAGGCTGCCGCAGTCCTCGTCCGGAGTACCGAGACGGTCGCGGCCCCGATCGCCTTGGCCCCGTCGATCATCTCCTACCCCTCCCGCCCGATCAGCGGGCACAGCGCGGGCAGTGACGCGGCTTCGTCGACGGGGACGAGGTTGGCCAGGGTCTTGCTCGCCACCTGCCTGAGGCTGTCCCTCGTGACCAGTGCTTCGGCGCCGGTGCCGGCCGCGAGCGCGGAGGCGGTTCAAGTCATCCGTCGGCGCTGGACCACCACCTGGAGCCGCCCCTCGCCCGCGAGCTGCCTCTGCCCCTTGCCGAGGGCTATGAGGTGCAGGATCCCCGGCGGCTGGAACTCGTTCAGCCGCCGGGCATGGGCGTTACGCCTTGTAGACGGGCGCCGGGTTCGTATAGGGCGCTCCGCTGAATTGTACGAAGTCGCAGGCCGGGCCTCGGCGCACGGCACGGTGTGCGGTGACGGGGGAGTCGTGGCCGCCGGACAGCAGCACCAGTGCCCGGTCGCTGGAGGCGACTGGCAGACCGACACGTAGGTTTCCCCGCTGTGCGCACCTCCGAGGGAAGGGGACGCGTCCGCGGGAGGCGACCCGGCGTCGGGAAACGGCCCCGCCCGCGGTCCGGGCCGGGTTCGGCGGCCTGGATCGCGGGCGGGGTGGGACCCGCGGGGGAGCGGGTTCCTGTGCGAGGAGGTCTTACGGGCGGACGGGCGCCACGCGCGGCTTCGGGTTGGTGCTCGCGGTCTTGTTCAGCGAGAACGACCAGCCCTCGAAGCTGCCCAGAGCCGGCTTGCGGGCCGAGGCGCCGGACGTGCTGTAGGTCCAATTGCCGCCGTTGGGGGCATGCCAGTAGGACCAGTAGGCGGAAGCAGGGGGAGTGTTCACACAGGACTCGGTGGCGGCGGTGGGCTTGCCCTCGATGCGGCAGACGAAGGCCTTGCCCCAGCGCTGGGTCCCGGTGACGTCGAATCCGGCGTTCTCCAGCGCGGCGAGGCCGGTGGCCTGGTCGCCGGGCGCGCAGCGGACGATGGTGCCGCCGCCGAGCTCCTGGAAGTCGACGACCACGGTCACGCCGTTGCTGTTCGGGCAGTAGCCGGCCGTCCCCTTGCCGTTCAGGGCGGTGGCCTCGGGGGCGGACGCCAGGCCGAGGCCCGTCAGGCCCAGGACCAGCGCGAGGGACAGCACAGCGGCGCGCAGTGCGCGCATCGCGTGGCCGTAGGGGGATCTGGTCATGCGTGTCGTTCCTTCTGTTCGAGGCCGCGCGTAGGAGTCGCGGCCGAGTGCGGGCGCGGCGCTCGGGCGGCGGGCCCGGCGGTCGAGCCGAGTCAGGCCGTGCCGAGGGCCAGGGCGGGCTGCTCCGGGCGCATGCCGGGCCGTACGGGTGGGGTGGTGCTCATGCACGCGGCCTCTCGCTGCGGCGCCTGGCGGTGCGAACCGCGGCGTAGCCGGCCGCGGCGAGTCCCGCCGCCACGCCGGCGAGTGCCGGGGCGCTGGTGCCGGTGGCGGCCAGCACGCCGCCGCTGCCGCCCTGAGGGGTGGCAGTGTTCGGGTTCGCGGCTGCGGTGGGCGTCGGACCGCGGGTGCCGTCGGACGACGCGGTCGCACCGGGATCGTCCGACGGGTAGTCGGTCGGGTCGTCCGACGGGGTACCGGTGGGGTCTGCGGTCGGGTCGCCGGTCGGGGTGTCGCTGGGGTCCTGCGACGGGGTACCGGTGGGGTCTGCGGTCGGGTCGCCGGTCGGGGTGTCGCTGGGGTCGTCCGACGGGGTACCGGTGGGGTCGCCGGTCGGGTCCGGGCCGGGGTCAGGCTCGGTCAGGCCGATCCTCCCCAGAGGGACCTGCGCGAGCGCGAGCACGGCCTGCGGTGTGGCGCGGCGCCACTGGTCGCGGAACTCGCCGATGCCGCCGGCCTTCGCGTCGGCCAGCGCCGCGTCGTTGTACGCGATGGCGCCGCTCTCCGCCGCCGCGGCCCCTCCGCCGGACGCGCTGATCTGCCGGGCCTCGACCCAGTCGGCCGCCTTGTCGGCCTCGACCTGGTGCCCCGTCGCCGCGAGAGCCTGGCCGCCGAGGCCCGTGCTGTTGGCGTTCGCGAGGGCGGTAGGCCCGGATCCGGTCAGCGCGCCGTCGGTGTCCTGGGTCTTGGCCAGCCAGTCACCACCCTTCCCGGCGGCCTCGGCGGCACCCACCGCACCGTCCTCGGCCGCGGCCAGCAGCGCCTGCACGGCCATGGCCGTGGAGTCCGGGTCCAGTACCACGGTCGCCCCCTGGGCGTCGCAGTCTCCGGTCACGGTGGTGTCGCCGCTGTCGAGGTCGAACGGGAAGAGGCGGAAGCCGCCCGCCGCGCACTGCTGGTCGATGAGGAAGTCGACGGCGCTCTGCGGCACGTCACCGCTGCGCGCGAGTCCGAGCACGGCCAGGGACTGACCGAAGGTGTTGCTGTCGTCGCGGCCCCCGACGACCTTGTCCTTCACCCGACCCTCCTCCAGTCCCGCGGAGGGTCCGGCGATCAGGTCGAGTGTTTCCTGTCGCAGGTCGTACGCACCGAACTTGGCGGGGTCCTCCCCCGCGACCACGGCCGCGTAGAGGAGCTTGGCGGTGGCGCCGGCCACCCGCTGGCCGGGCTCGCCCCAGGCGTCGAAGCTGTTGTAGTCGCGGACGTGTGCCTTCAGCGTGTCCACGACCTTGTCGGCCGACGCCCCGTCCGTGCCGGTCGCCTTCAGGGCGATGAGGGTGTCGATCGTCAGGCCCCAGTCGTACATGCCAGGGGCGAAGCCGGGTATCGCGCCGTTGTCGAGCTCACCGGCCTGCCATCGGGCGGCGGCCACGGCGGGGTCGTGTCGCGGCGCGGCGGCGGCGCTGGGGCTGAGGGCGACCAGGCCCGCGGCGAGTACGCAGCCGCTGGCCGCCAGCGCGGCGACGAGCTTGACCTGTGGTCTGACGCCGAGCATGGCGCAGATCCCTTCGACAAGGGGCCGCAGCATGTTCCCCGGAACGCCGACGACATGAGAAGAGCCCTGGAGGGTGCCCGTGGGACGAACACACCAGGGCCCGGGAAGCGGTGACCGGGCTCCACGCTGCAGACCATGACAGTGAGAAGCAGTACACGGACGCGAGAGAGTGATCCGGCTCGCGGCAAGGAGTACTCCACCGCTCACGGTTGCAGGTCAGCGCCGGACTCGCACCGGCTTCTCTCCCTCGCGTACGCATTCAGTTGTGCGTCCGCCATCAAGCGGAACGGCCGAATCCTATGCAAGTGAAAGCAATTTCGGCCACCCTGATACATGCGGTACACGCCACATTGCGCTCGCGACAACGCAGTTCACTGCGTCGGACACCGCCTCAGGCACCGGCGTCCCGCACGGGAGGACACGGGCGGCCCGGACATGGAAGGTCCGGGCCGCCCTGGGAACGCCGAACGTCAGAAGGAAGTCCAGGTGAAGGCGACCTGGTCGCCGTTCTCTATCTCGAACTGGCAGCCGCCGACCGGGGTCGGGGTGCCGTTCACCGAGATGCTCCAGTACGCCGAGCCGCCTCCGTTCACGCCCTTGACGGTGTCGACGGAGAAGTCGTCGAAGGAGGCGTACCAGGTGCCGTCCCAGGTGAAGCCGTTCCGCTTGGCCGCGTGGTCGAGGGCGGCCGTCGGGGTCGGGACCTTCGTGGCGTGCGCGCTGCCGTTGGTGCCGTCGCACTTGTGGGTGCCGCCGGTGGCGGTGGTGACGTCGTGGCCCCAGGTGAAGATCTTCTTCTGGAAGAGCAGGCCGTCCGGGCCCTGGACGGTGACGGTGACTCTCACCGGCGCGTTCGTGAACGTGGCCGTGGTCTCGGCCTGTGCGACGGCGGGTGCGGTGGTCAGGGCGAGACCGAGCGCGGCGGTGGTGACGGCGGCGCGGCGGAGCAGGGTGGTGCGCATGAGGTTCCTTTCGGTAAGGAATGCGTGGTCGGTGCGTGGTTCATCCGGCGGTGCCGTCCGGGCTCGTGTCCCGGCCCGCGAAGCGGATCGGGGCCTGGAAGCGGGCTTTGCGGGCGGCGCGGCGGAAGACGGTGAGGACGGCGGGGCCGGCCAGGGTGATGGCGACGAGGTTGGTGACGGCGCGGCCGGTGTCCCAGCCGAGCGAGGTCGCCAGGTCGAAGGCGAGGTACCGCTGGAACTGCTCGGTGAACGGGAGTCCGGGCAGGTAGGCGATGGAGCTGTTCGGGTCGAGCGAGAACGGCCAGAAGGAGAGGTTGAGCAGGAAGCCGAACAGGTACCCGGAGAGCGAGCCGTACACCGCGAGGAGGGCGACCTCCCGGCGGCCGGTGGCCTTTGGGAGGAAGCCGGCGAGCATGCCCACGAAGGCGCAGCCGAACATCTGGTACGGCATCCAGGGGCCGACACCGCCGGTGATGAGCGCCGAGGCGAACAGGGAGGTGCACCCTAGGGTGAACCCGAAGCCCGGCCCGTACACGCGGCCCGCCAGGACGAGGATGAAGAAGACCGTCTCGATGCCGGCGGTGCCCGCCCCTAGGGGACGGATCGCGGCGTTGACCGCGGACAGCACGCCCAGCATGGCCAGCGCCTTGGAGTTGATGCCGCCTTCGGCGATCTCCGAGATGACGACGGAGAGCACGATGACGAGGAGCACGCCGAAGATCAGGGGCGGGGCGTAGTTCGAGCCGAACTTTCCCGGTGCGACGAGGAACGGCCAGAAGAACGCGACGACGCCGAGGCAGGCCGCCATGGCGATCACGATCCCGGCTCGTGGGCGGATGCGGATGGCGGCGGGGGAGGTGCTCACGCGCTCGGGTCCGTTCCGTCGGAGTCGAGGACCGAGGCCAGTTGGTCCACGGCGAGGTAGGGCAAGGGGGCGAGGATCTTCGCCGTCTGCGGGGCGAAGACGGGGGAGGCCACGATGACTTCGGCGGTGGGGCCGTCCGCGACGATGTCCCCCTCGGCCATGACGACGACCCGGTCGGCGGCGCGGGCGACGAACTCCACGTCGTGGGTGGAGATGACGACGGTGCGGCCTTCTGCCGCGAGACCGTCGACGATTGTGGTCAGTTCGGCTTTGGCCCGGTAGTCGAGCCCGCGGGTGGGCTCGTCGAGGAGGACGACCCGTGGGGCTGCGGCGAGCTGGATGGCCAGGACGAGGGCGAGTTTCTGGCCCTCGGACAGATCGCGGGGGTGGGTGGTGTCGGCGATGCCGGGAGCGAGCCGGTCCAGCAGGGTGCGCGCCGGGATTCCGTCGGCCGCCACGCCGGACTCGGCGTCGGCCTGGTCGAGTTCCTGCTTGACGCTCTCCAGGTAGAGGAGATCGGTGGGAGTCTGCGGCACCAGACCGACGAGGCGGCGGGCCTCGGTCGCCGAGACCTTCCGGGGGTCCGGGGCCTTCGGATCGCCGGGCTGCCCGACAGAGACCGAACCGGCCTTGCGGGGTCCGGAGCCCTGGAGCGCCCAGAGCAGGGAGGACTTGCCGGAGCCGTTGCGGCCCATCAGCGCGGTGATCTCCCCGCTGCGGAGGTCGAGGTCGACCTCGCGGACGGCGGGCACGCCCTGGTACGTCACCGTGATGCCGCGCGCGGTCAGCAGCCGCGGACGGTCCGCGTCGGGCGCCGGGCGGACCGCCGGGGGCACGACGCCGCTCAGCCGGGTCCGCAGGGGCGCCGCGGCCCGCCGCGCGTCGCGGATCGACAGGGGCAGCGGGGACCAGCCTGCGGTGCGTCCGAGTTCGACGATGGGCGGGGCGATGGACGACGTACGGAAGATCTCGGCGGGCGGGCCGGACACGACGCGCCCGTCGCCCGGGAGGTGGATGACGCGGTCGGCGTACTGGACGACGCGCTCCAGACGGTGCTCGGCGAGCAGGACGGTGACGCCCAGGTCGTGGACGAGCCGGGTGACGGCGGCCAGGACCTCTTCGGCGGCCGTCGGGTCGAGCGCGGAGGTGGGCTCGTCGAGGACAAGGACGCGGGGGTGTGCGGTGAGGACGGAGCCGATGGCGACGCGCTGCTGCTGTCCGCCGGAGAGTTCGTGGAGGGCCCGGTGGCGGAGGTCGGCGAGGCCGAGGAGGTCGAGGGTCTCCTCGACGCGCTTGCGCATGGTGGCGGGTGGGACCGCCAACTGTTCCATGGCGTAGGCGAGTTCCTCCTCGACGGTGTCGGTGACGAAGCCGTCGAGGGGGTCCTGGCCCACGACGCCCACGACGTCGGCGAGTTCGCGCGGAGGGTGGTCGGCGGTGTCCCGGCCGTCGACGGTGACCCGGCCGTGGAGGGTGCCGCCGGTGAAGTGGGGGACGAGGCCGTTGACGGCGCCGAGGAGGGTCGACTTTCCGACGCCGGTGTGGCCGACGACGAGACAGAGTTCGCCCTCCTCCACCGTCAGGTTCACGTCGCGCAGGACGGGCTCGGCCGTGTCCTCGTAGTGGACGGTGACCTGGTCGAAGGTGATCACGTGACTTCCTCGGTGCGCTGCGCGGGGACGGCCGGACGGACCGGCGGGGTGGGAGGCGGGGCCAGGAATCCGGCGGCCCCGGCGAGGAGGATCGCGGCGGCCGGAACCAGTGGGAGCGTGGGCCAGCTGAGTGGGTAGATGGAGGGGTTGAGTTCCGCGGCGTTGAAGCCCGCGTTGCTGAACAGGAGTACGGCGGACAGGACGCCGCAGCCTGCGACGGCCCACTCGGCGGCCCGCCAGGGGTCCGGCCGGTAGGTGGTCCGGGTGATCCGCCGCCCGCCGAGGCGGAGCCCCGCCACGCACAGGACCCCGCCGGCCGCCAGCGCCGGGAAGCCGAGGAGCACGGGCGCGGTGGCGTCGAGGAGTCCGTACGCTCCCGCGCACAGGCCGCACATGCCGAGCAGCATCAGCGCGCCCGTTGCCCGGCGCGAACGCCGGGTGGCCGTGCCGGCCCGGCCGTAGCCGCGGGAGTCCATGGCCGCGGCGAGGCGCAGGGAGCGTTCCAGCGCGTCTTCGAGGACGGGGACGATGATGCCGCGCAACGCGCGCAGCCCCTTCGACCGTCCAGCGCGCAGGCGCCGGGCCCGGTGGACGCGCTGGACGCTCTGCACGAGTTGGGGTGCCACGCTGATGGAGACGGTGACGGCGACGCCGAGTTCGTACAGGGCGCCGGGCAGGACGCGGAGCGCCCGCTTGGGGTTGGCGAGGGTGTTGGCGGCGCCGATGCAGCAGAGCATGCACGCCAGGCGGAGCCCGTCGGTGGCCGCGGAGAGCAGTGCTTCCAGGGAGACCGGCCCGCCGATCTGGATGCCGGCGTACCAGTCCGGAGTCGGCAGGTGGGGAAGGGAGAAGAGGAAGTGGTCGTGGGGTGTGATGCCGGTGGCGAAGACCGCGCGGAACACCACCCGGATCGCGACGACGGTGAGCGCGAGATAGAGGTAGTACTTGAAGCCGCGCGCCCAGGGGGCCTCGGTGCGGCGCATGGTGATGACGTAGCCGAGGACCGCCAGGACCAGGAAGAGCAGCAGCGGGTTGTTGGTGCGGCTGACCGCCGTGGCGAGCGCCAGGGCCCAGATCCACCAGGCGACGGGATGGAGGGTGCGGGGCAGCCGGCGGCCGCCCGCGTCCGGCGCGAGGCCGGACGCGGACGGCTGAGCGGTCGCCGCATCGGTGCGGGACACGCGGCTACTCCGTACGACGGCGGCGCTTGGCCGCGAACACGGCGGCGGCGCCGATCAGCAGACCCAGGACACCGGTGACGACGGCGGGAATCCACGAGCCGGTGTCGTGGGCTGCGTCCGCGGCCGGAGCAGCGTCGACCACCTTGGGGCCCGTGGCTGCCATCGTCGGAGAGTCCGTCGTCGCCGACGGAGGGGCGGACGGGGTCGGGGAGGCGGTCTTCGACGGCCTCGGCGAAGGGCTCTTCGACGGGGTCGGGCTAGCCGTGCCCGAGCGGGAGGGCGGAGGAGTGGATGGAGTGGTCGGGTCGGCCGGTGGCGGGTTCTCCGGGGCGGGCCCGGTGTCGACGTTCGGTGGCAGCGGGGCCGCGGTCCGGGTGTCGCGGGGCACGGGCTTGCTGCCGCCGGTCGGTTTCGTGTTCTTGGCGCGCAGCTGGTCGGGGGTGACGGTGGGGCGCCCTTCCGTTCCCTCGATGTTGGTTCCGCCGAAGATCCACAGGTCGACGCTGCCGGGCCGGGGCTTGTAGAGCATGGCGCCGAGCTGGCTGTAGGTCCAGGTGTTCTGGCCCGGGTCGGCGTGCCAGTACGACCAGTAGGCGGAGGCGGGCGGGGTGAGGACGCAGTCGTCCTGCTGGGGCGTCGGGTACTGCTTGCCTCCCTGGTGGCCGCTGTAGCCGATGCGGCAGATGAAGGCGGGGCCGTCGTGGCCGGTGCCGGTGGTGCGCCAGCCGCCTTGGTTGAGGAGTTCGTATCCGGTGGTGGGCGTCGTGCCGCAGGAGCGGTAGATCGGCCCGCCCCAGTGGCTGAAGTCGACGGCGAGCACGGCTCCGGACGAGGTGGTGCACTGCCCCATCGGCTGTGGGGCGGCCCCGGCCGGGGCCGTGGTGCCGGCGAAGGCCGCCACGGTGAGCCCCAGCGCGGCCGTCGTACGGGCGAGGGCGCGGGCGCCCTGCCGGGCGGTCATGCCTGACCGCCGTCGGTCTCACGGCGCCTCCGGGCGGCATGGGTCGCGCCCCAGCCGGTGAGGACGAGGAGGGCGGCCGCGATGGCGAGGCCGGTGACCTGGGAGCCGGTCGCGGCGAGGCTACCGCCGCTTCCCGTGCCGCTTCCCTGGCCTCCGGCGGAACCGGAGCCAGTGCCGTCCTCGCCCGGGGTGATGATCACGGGTGTCGAGGTGCCCGGCTGACCGGTGATGCTCGGGACGGGTTCCGGGGTGGTGCCGCTCATGTCCCGGGTCAGGACGCCGAAGGAGATGCCGGTGGCGCCGCCGACCGCCTGGGTGGAGGCGCGGACGTCCGATCCCGGCTGGCCGCCCTTGGTGACGTTGAATCCGCCGTCCTTGTTCTGCTGCGAGGCGAGGAACTTGCGGGCCTTCGCGATCTCGGCCCGGTACTTCTCGGCGTCCAGCGACAGGCCCTGGACGGCGAGCGCCGCCGAGTTCACGGAGTTACCGGAGGCACCGGGGAATCCGCCGTCGGGCAGCTGCTGGTCGGCCAGCCAGACGAGCGCCCGGTCCACGGACGCCCGGGAGTCGGCGTCGGGCAACAGGTCCAGGGTCATGGCGGCCATCGCGGTCGAGTCGACCTCGATGTCGCTCGGCTCGCCGATGAGGCTGGGCCAGGCGCCGGATTCCGGGTCGCGCAGGCTCTTCAGGTAGGTGACCGGCTGGGCCGCGGCGGCCGTCTCGCCCGCCCGGACCTGGGCGATGATGCCGAGGGACTGGGAGAAGACCGAGTTCGCGTACGTGTAGTTGCCCTTGCCCGCGCACTTGCGGGGCTCGGCCGGGGTCGCCGCCGCGCAGGTGCCCTGGGCGAGCGCGGCGATCAGGTTCTTCCCACCGAAGTTCCGGGGGTCGCGGCCCACGGTCTCGGCGAGCACCGCGGTCTTGCCGATGAAGCCGCCGCCCGCGTACTTCGTACCGATCTTCGTCCAGTCGTGGACGCCGCGGTTCGAGGCGTCCCTGCCGCCCTTGTCGAGGAAGTCGACGATGTTGCGCAGGGTGGCGTTGTCGTGGCCGGTGGCGGCCAGCGCGTAGGCGCCGTCGATGGTCATGCCGTAGTCCGCGAAGCGGGGGCTGCCCTCGTAGTACCGGCCCTGGATCAGCCGCTTGTGGTCGGCGAGGTACGCCGAGCCCTTCTTCAGGTCCGGTCCCTCACCGGCCGGGGGAGCGGTGGGCCCGGTCGTGGGAGGCGTGGTGGGCGGGGTGGTGGGAGGCGTCGTCGGGGGCGTGGTCGGCGGGACGGGCTCCTTCGTCGTGAGCGTGACCAGGTCGCTCTTCGCGCCGGCGATGACGGCCGCGGTGGTGGCGTACAGGAGCGGGTCCGGGGTGCCCTCCTCGAAGGCGAAGCCGCCGCCGGGGAGCTGCTGGCGGGAGAGCCAGGAGACCGCCGCGTTCGCGTGGCCGCGGTCGCCCAGGGCACGCAGGGTCTGGGCGACCCAGCCGGTGGCGTACGCGCTGCCCGGGACGCTGTACGAGGCGGCCGGCCAGGCACCCGTCTTGAACTGGGCCTTCTTGAGGGAGGAGCGGGCCTTGGTGACCACCGGGGTGTGGCCGCCGGCGCGCTGGAGGGCGAGGGCGACGAGTGCGGTGGTCGGCGCCTCGCTCTCGCATACCTGGCCGTCCAGGAGGAGGAAGCTGGGGAACCCGCCGTCGTCGCACTGGAGTTGGGCCAGCCGCGTCACCGACTCGGCCGGCGGGGTGACGCCGCCGTTCAGCAGCGCGATGACGGCCAGGGTCTGGCCCTCGGTCTGTCCGGTCGTACGGAAGTCGCCCTTGGTCGCGCAGCCGGGGACGGGCTGGGGTGCGTCGGAGCCGCTGGTGCAGACATTCGCCAGGAGATCGCCGAGGAGGTCGTGGCCGCCGAAGTTCCGGGGGTCCTTTCCGGTGGCCTCGGCGACGAGGGCGAGGCGGGCGGCGGCGGTGGCGTCCGGCGCCTCGTCCTTGCCGGCCGGGTAGGCGTACGCGTCGGTGTGCTCGGGACGGCCGAGGAAGGCCGCGATCCGGCGGGCGGTGGGGTGCTCGCTGTCGGTGGCCGCCAGGGCGTAGGCGACGTCGGTGGTGGCGAGGTAGTTGGGCGTCGTGTCGCCGTCGTTGACGACGCGCTGCCCGTTGGTCAGCCGCTCGGTGAGCCAGCGGGTCGCGGCGGGCAGATCGATCGTGCCCGGGGGCACGTTCGGGGCGGGCGGGTCGCCGGGGGCCGGCGGGTCGCCGCCGTCCGCGCGGACGTCGTCGGGTGTGAACGAGGGCCTGCCCTTGGTGCCGCCGATATCCGTGCCGCCGAAGACCCAGGCGTCCACATCGCCCGGCTTGAGCGTGCGGGACATGGCGCCCAGCGGGCTGTACGTCCACTTCCTCTGGCCGGGGGAGGCGATCCAGTACGACCAGTAGGCGGTGGCCTGCGGGGTGAGGACGCAGTCCTCCTGGGCCGGAGTGGGGTACTGCTTCCCGGCGTTGAAGGAGCGGTTGCCGATACGGCAGATGAAGGCGGGGCCGTCGTGGCCGGTGCCCTCGGTGGTGAACCCGCCCGCGTGCAGCAGGTCGTAGCCGGTGGTGGGGGTGGTGTCGCAGCCTCGGACGACCGGGCCGCCCCACTTGCCGAAGTCCACCGCGACGATGGCGCCCTTGGTGCGCGTGCACTTCGCGATCGGATCGGCCTGGGCCGGCGGGGCCGCCATGACGAGCGCCATCGCCGCGCCGATCGCCAGAACGGCGGCGGTCACGAGCGACAGCAACCGCTGCCCCGCTCTCCCCTGCCGTATCGCCTGCTGTTCGGTCCCCACCGCGGCCCTCGTCTCTGCCGGGCGGTGGAGTGCGTGGCGATGCGCCCCACACGGCGGCTGGTGCCATGGAGGGCGGGGACGACCACGCCGTAGTCCGCGACGGCGATCTTCGTGCTGAGTCCCAGCTCCAGGCATTCCGACTCGCCCGGGATGATGCCGGGCCTACGGTTGCGGGTCAGCGCCGGATTTCGACCGGCTTCCCCTGGTGCTGATTGCTTATCAGCGGGAGTGCAACACGGATCCGTTCGGACCGTCAAGGTGGTGTGCGTCTCACCCGGAGAACAGGCCGTTCACACCCGCTTCGTTCGGCAGTGCTGGCGGTACCTTGATCGTTCGGGTAGCGTCCTGGGCTGCCACGTGGGGGAATCCGGTGCGAATCCGGAGCTGACGCGCAGCGGTATGGGACGGCGGGGGCCGTCTCCGAGCCCGAATGCCCATACGGCGATGCAGTACACGAAGCCGTACCACGCGTTCCGGACGGCGGCTCCCAGCGATGCCCGGCCGTGTTCCAGTACGGCGGTGCGAGGTGTCCGCCGGGGCGGCCGGCGTCCGCCGAAACCAGGAGCAGGCCATGCCCCTTCCCCGCATCTCCCGACGCCTCTCGCTCGCGGTGCCCGCCGCGCTCGGCGCCCTCGCCCTCAGCACGTTGCCCGCCTTCGCGACCTCCACCCCCGCGCAGATAGCCACCTCCAAGACCAACGGCGTCGCCTACCTCAAGTCCCTTCAGGCCGCCGACGGCTCCTACGCCGGCTCGGGTCTCTCCAACGAATGGGCGTTCAGCGCGTTCGCGGCCGCAGGTACGGCCGTCGTCGACGTCGCCCCCGGCGGCGACACCACCAAGAACGCCAGAACCGTCTACCGCAACCTGCTGTCCACGGCCGCCTGGCCCTCGGCCACCCCGGTGGTCACGGACTACGAGCGCGGCACGCTCAACGCGTACGCCGCCGGCATCGACCCGGCCCGCGTCTCCGCCTCGCGCAACCTCGTCGCCGACACCTACGCGTACTGGCAGACGGCCGAGCCCGGTTACTTCGGCCCGTCCGCGAACTTCAACGGCACGGTCTTCGCCGCCCTCGCGCTGCGCGGCGCGAAGACCCAGGCGGGCACCGCCCGCATCCCGCAGGCCCTCACCGACGCGATCGTCGCCCGCCTGCGGGCCAACCAGCACAACGACGGCGGCTGGACCTACCAGAAGGTCGAGGGCAACGCCACGGGCCTCGCCTCGGCCGGCGACATCGACATGACCGGTGCCGCGATGGCCGCCCTCTGCGTCTCCGGCGTCCCCAACACGGACACGGACATCGTGCAGGCCAAGAACTTCCTCAAGGGCAAGCTGGTCGCCTCCTCCGGCGCGTTCAACTCCGTGTACGGGGTCAACACCAGTTCCAACGGCTGGGGCATCGCGGGGCTGAACGCCTGCGGCATCAACCCGCAGTCGGCCGACTTCACCACGGTCCCCGGCAAGACGCCGGTCGACTTCCTCCTCGCCAACCAGTACAACCCGGCGGGCGGCTTCAAGTACAAGCCCGCGGATACCTCCCCGTCGGCGTACTCCTCCATCGACGCGCTGCGCGCGGTCGCCGGGGGCGGCTT
The DNA here is from genome assembly GCF_008639165.1 of Streptomyces venezuelae ATCC 10712. Lineage (NCBI taxonomy): Bacteria > Bacillati > Actinomycetota > Actinomycetes > Kitasatosporales > Streptomycetaceae > Streptomyces > Streptomyces venezuelae. The sequence goes on from NZ_CP029197.1 coordinate 6,052,085, forward strand.
CACCTCCGCCCCGCCGGTCCCGGTCACCCCCGGTGCCCCGCAGTGGGTCGCCCAGCCCACCTTCACGGCGGGCACCGCCACCAAGCTGGCCCTGACGGTCGACGACGGCGCGGGGAACCTCAAGGTGTGCGCGGTGTCCTTCACGCCCACGGGTACGACCACGACCCTGGGTGACGTCCTCGCCGCGGCCACGAGCGCGGCCACCCCGGCCGGCTGCGTCAGCAGTGTGACCCCGTCGTCTGGAACCGGGGCGATCACCGCGGTCAACGGCAAGGCCAACAGTGGCTCGAACACCTGGAAGGTCAGCGTCGACGGCTCCGCCTTCGCCGGCGCCCTCCGCGAGAAGACGATCAATGTCGGCGACACCATCGCACTGCGCTGGGGCGCCTGATCTCTGCGGGCGGGGGCCCTGTCTCAGGGCCCCCGCCCCTGCGGAGCGGGACCGCTGCGCACGCTGGACGCGACTCGAGGCCGAGACCCGGCCCCTGGTCCGCAACACCTTCGATGCGCCGAGTCGCACGAACCTTCAGCAAGGAGAACGGGTAATCCATGGCCTCGAAAGGGGAACCGAGGACCGTGCTGCTCGACGGCCGGCCGATGGTGGTGCTCAGCGAGCAGGAATACGAGGCGCTGGTCTCGTCCCGGCGCCAATTGGGCCCACAGATCTCCCGGTTGAAGAAGGTGCGAGAAGCGCTGTTCGATGTGATCGAGCTGGCCGAATCCCTCGGTACCGCCCTCGTCGAGCGACGCAACCGGGTGGCCGCCGACGAGGGTGAACGGGACGAGGTGCACGCAGGCGGCGTGGAGGACCTCCTCGGTGAGGCGCACCGCCGACTCGACCGCGCCCGGCGCGCGGGGGGCGTGAGGACGGCGCCCCCGGCTGTGACTCAGGACGGCGGATAGCGGAGTCGGGCGCGAAGCCCGACTCCCGCCGTCCACCGCGTCGGTCAGGCGTCGCCGCAGGGCCGCAGGAGATACGTGTCCATGATCCAGCCGTGTTCCGCCCTGGCCGCGGCGCGTGCCCGTCGGATGTCCTCGGCGACCTCCTCGACGGGGCCGGAGATCAGGATCTCGTCCGGCGTACCGAGATAGGCACCCCAGTAGATCCACGTGCCACCTCCGGCGAACTGCCGGAACGATTCGTGGGCGTCCAGCATGACGATGACGTCCCCGTCGTCGTTGCCCACGGTCTCGGCCAGTCTGCGTCCGGGAGTGATGTGGATCGGGCGGCCCACCCGGTTGAGGCCGACGCGATGGCGCGCCGCCAGCGTGGACACGCTGCTGACCCCCGGGACGACGTCGTAGGTGAACGTCACGTTCCCCCGGGCGGTGATCTCCTCCAGAACCGCGAGCGTGCTGTCGTACAGCGACGGGTCACCCCACACCAGGAAAGCTCCGCGCTGCCCGGGCGCGAGCTCCTCGCGGATCAGCCGCTCGCAGATGTCGGCGCGCCGTCGCCGCCAGTCGTGGACGGCGTCGGCGTAGCCGCCCCGGGAGCCCTGTGCGCGGTCGCGCCACGGATCTTCGGCCTCGACCACGCGATGCGGACCGGGTACGTGTTCAGCCAGCATGGTCCGTCGGAGGCGGGTGAGGGAGGACTTCTCCTCGCCCTTCTCCAGGACGAAGAAGACGTCCGTGCTCCGCATGGCCTTCACGGCGCCGAGCGTCAGCTGGTCGGGATCCCCGGAACCGATCCCGATCACCGCGATGTGTTTCGTACCGTCCGACACTGCTCTCCCCTTGACTGCGATCGATTCCCACCACCCAGCGGACCGGTCGGGTACGCGGGGCCCGATCCGGCGACGCCAGGGCGACCGCTTCCGGAACGGGTCCGGTCAGGGCGGACCGGGCCAGGTTACGGGTGGCCCGCGACGGCCGCTCGGCCGGTGGGGTGGTACGCGGGAGAACGCGAGGGAGGGCGGGAAGCCTCCACGCTTCCCGCCCTCCCAGCACACGGCACCGGACCCTCACCCGGTGCTCGCGCGCCGCCCAGGCCCCTCAGCCCGGACTACCGGGTCTCTCCTCCCGGTCGTACGTGTGGAACCCGCGCCCCGCCTTCCGGCCGAGCAGCCCGGCCTCCACCATGCGCATGAGCAGGGGCGGCGGCGCGTACAGGGGTTCCTTGAACTCGTCGTACAGCGACTCGGCGATGGACGCGACCGTGTCGAGGCCGATCAGGTCGGCGAGCTTGAGGGGTCCCATCGGGTGGGCGCAGCCGAGTTCCATCCCGCGGTCCACGTCCGTGGCGGTCGCGAAACCGGACTCGGTCATCCGGATCGCGGAGAGCAGATAAGGCACGAGCAGGGCGTTGACCACGAAGCCGGCCCGGTCGCGCGACTGGATGACGGTCTTGCCGAGGGTGTCGGTGGCGAACTCCGTCACGTCGGCGGTCACCTGCGCGGCGGTGTGCAGGGTGGTGACGACCTCGACGAGAGGGAGTACGGGTACGGGGTTGAAGAAGTGCAGCCCGACGACCCGGTCGGCCCGGCCGGTGGTCATGCCCAGGCGCATCACGGGGAGGGAGGAGGTGTTCGTGGCCAGGATCGCGGCCGGATCCTCCACGATCTTGTCGAGGGCCGCGAACAGCGCCGTCTTGACGTCGCCGTCCTCCGTGACGGCTTCGACGACGAGTTGCCGGTCGGCCAGATCGGTGAGTTCCGCCGTGGTCGTGATCCGGTCGAGGGCGGCTTCGGCCGAGGGACGGTCGAGCTTGCCGCGCTGGACGGCGCGTTCGAGGGAGACGGCGATCCGCTCGCGGGCGGCGGTGGCGGCGGGACCGTTCGCTTCGCAGAGCAGCGTGTCGAGACCGGCTCGCGCGCACACCTCGGCGATGCCGGCGCCCATCTGGCCGCCACCGACGATCCCCACGCGGCGGATGTCGGTGGCGCTCATGCCGTCACTTCCTTGGTGGAGGTCCGGACGAGATGGCGTGTGTAGGCCTCGGGGGTGAAGAAAAGGGGCAGTTCGGCGGCGAGCGCCGTCCGCTCGAAGAGTTCGCGGATCTCGTCGAGCGCGGCCCACGGGTACTCCGCTCCGAGTCGTGCCAGCTCCTCGTCGAGGACCAGGAGCACGGATTCCCGGTCGATCACCCGGTGGCGCAGCCACTGCCAGATCTGGACGCGGGCGATCTCGGCGGTAGCGGCGTCCTCCATCAGACCGTCGATGGCCACGGCCCCCTGACCGCGCAGCCAGGCGTCGAAGTAGCGCAGGGACACGGCGATGTTGGTGCGCACCCCCTCGGCCGTGGGCGGGCCGCTGATCCGGCGGACGGAGAGCAGGTCCGCCGCCGTGGTCTCCACGTCGTCACGCGTCCGGTGGATCTGCTCCGGAAGGTCGCCCAGGACACCGTCGAAGACCTCCCGACACACGGGGACGAGGCCCGGGTGGGCGACCCAGGAGCCGTCGAAGCCGTCCTCGGCCTCCCGCTCCTTGTCGAGCCGCACCTTGGCCAGAGCCGCCTCGTGCGCGGCCGGGTCCTTGCTGGGGACCTGGGCGGCCATGCCGCCGATGGCGTGCGCTCCCCGCCGGTGGCAGGTGCGGACCAGGAGTTCGGTGTACGCCCGCATGAAGGGCGCGGTCATGGTGACCTTCGCCCGGTCGGGCAGGAGGAAGTCGGTGCGGTGGCCGAAGGTCTTGATCAAGCTGAAGAGGTAGTCCCAGCGGCCGGCGTTGAGACCCGCGCTGTGCTCGCGCAACTCGTGGAGAATCTCCTCCATCTGGAAGGCCGCGGTGATCGTCTCGATCAGGACGGTGGCGCGGACGGTGCCCCGGGGGATGCCCAGGAGCTCCTGGGCGAGGAGGAACACGTCGTTCCACAGTCGGGCCTCGTAGTGGTTCTCCAGCTTGGGGAGGTAGAAGTACGGGCCGTGTCCGGCGTCGATCTGCCGCTGCGCGCAGTGGAAGAAGTACAGGCCGAAGTCCACCAGCGAGGCCGGGACCGGGCGGCCGTCGAACTCCAGGTGTTCCTCGTCGAGGTGCCAGCCGCGCGGCCGGACCATGATCGTGGCGAGGTGCTCCCCGAGGCGGTACTCCTTGCCCTCGGGCGTGGTGAAGTCGATGCGCCGTTCGATCGCGTCGAGCAGGACCAGCTGCCCGCCGATGACGTTGTCCCAGGTGGGCGCGGTGGCGTCCTCGAAGTCCGCCATCCACACGCGCGCTCCGGAGTTGAGCGCGTTCACCGCCATCCGGCGCTCGGGCGGGCCGGTGATCTCGACCCTGCGGTCGGTCAGGCCCGGCGCGGGCGGGGCCACCCGCCAGGCGCGGTCCGCGCGGACGCCCGAGGTGGCGACGGGGAAGTCGAGCGGGGAGCCGGTGGCGAGCCGGATGGCCTGGCGGCGGCGCTCCTTCAGGACCCACCGGCGGCGCTCGCCGAAGGCGGCGGCCAGCCTGCCGACGAAGTCGAGGGCGTCGGGGGTGAGGATCTCGTCGTGGCGGTCGCCGGGGGCGGCCAGGACACGGACCTGACGGGTCGGGGCGCTGGTGGTCATCGGACTCTCCTGGGCTGAGAGGGGAACGGGGGCGGGCGGAGACGGTCGCTCGCCCCCGTTCGGCCGGGACGCGAACTGTCCGGTCGCGGTGGTGTTTAGTGGAACTGCTCTTCCTCGGTGGAGCCGGCGAGCGCGGTCGTCGAGGAGGCCGGGTTGACCGCGGTGGACACCAGGTCGAAGTAGCCGGTGCCGACCTCGCGCTGGTGCTTGACGGCGGTGAAGCCCTGTGCCTGCGCGGCGAACTCCCGCTCCTGGAGGTCGACGTAGGCCGTCATGCCGTGCTCGGCGTAGCCGCGGGCGAGGTCGAACATGCCGTGGTTGAGGGAGTGGAAGCCGGCCAGGGTGATGAACTGGAACTTGTAGCCCATGGCGCCGAGTTCGCGCTGGAACTTGGCGATCTGGTCGTCGTCGAGGGCGGCCTTCCAGTTGAAGGACGGCGAGCAGTTGTACGCGAGCATCTGGTCCGGGTACTGGGCGTGGATCGCCTCGGCGAACTCCCGGGCCTGCGCCAGGTCGGGGGTGCCTGTCTCGACCCAGATGAGGTCGGCGTACGGGGCGTAGGCGAGGCCGCGGGCGATGACGGGGCCCATGCCGTTCTGGACGTGGTATAAGCCCTCGGCGGTGCGCTCGCCGGTGACGAAGGGTGCGTCGCGCTCGTCGATGTCACTGGTGAGCAGGGTGGCGGCCAGCGCGTCGGTGCGGGCGATGATCAGGGTCGGGGTGTCGGCGATGTCGGCGGCGAGGCGGGCCGCGTTGAGGGTGCGGATGTGCTGGGCGGTGGGGACGAGGACCTTGCCGCCGAGGTGGCCGCACTTCTTCTCGGAGGCGAGCTGGTCCTCGTAGTGGATGCCGGCGGCGCCGGCCGCGATCATGGCCTTGGTGAGCTCGAAGGCGTTGAGCGGGCCGCCGAATCCGGCCTCGGCGTCGGCGACGATCGGCGCGAGCCAGTCCGTGGTGTCGGTGCCGCCCTCGGCGGTGGCGATCTGGTCGGCGCGCAGCAGCGCGTTATTGATCCGGCGGACCACCTGCGGGACGGAGTTGACCGGGTAGAGGCTCTGGTCGGGGTACGTGTGCCCGGCCTGGTTGGCGTCGGCGGCGACCTGCCAGCCCGACAGGTAGATCGCCTGGAGGCCGGCCCTGACCTGCTGCACGGCCTGCCCGCCGGTCAGCGCGCCGAGCGCGTGGACGTAGTCCAGGTCGTGCAGCTGACGCCACAGCCGCTCGGCGCCGCGCCGGGCCAGGGTGTGCTCCTCGCGGACGTTGCCCGAGAGGCGTACGACGTCCTCCGCGGTGTACGTGCGCTCAATCCCGTCCCAGCGGGGGTCCGTCGCCCAGCGCGCGGCCAGGTCCGCCGCGGCCGCCGTCGTCGTGTTCGTGCCTGCCATGACCGTCACCGTCTCCTTCGGTCGTCCTTTGCCAATTCCGTCAGCTATCTGCGCGGCCTGGCACTAAGTGTCCTGTCAAGGGGTGCGGCCCGCCGGGTGCCCGGACGGGCGGAGGTGAGCAATCTGTGCCGATCCGGGGTCTTCATAGGCCAGGATTGCCGAAGTCAGGGCATGAATCGGGTCCCGGTCCTGCCCTGGACCTGTCGGGTCCGGCGGGCCGCACTCAGACTCTGGCACTGGCACCCAGTGCCATCAACCGTGGATCCATGCCAAGTTTTGCGAATCAATCCGCAGCACTTTGCCAACCTTGCTAATGGTGTGGACGTGTCCGGCTGGCATACGCTGACGCCGAGGTTCCGAACGATCGGAGGAGCGAGGGTGAGCAAGACGTACGCGGGGGCACGGCTGCGGCGACTTCGCGAGGATCGCGGAATGAGCCAGGCGGAGCTGGCGCGCACCCTGGCCATCTCGCCCAGCTACCTCAATCAGATGGAGCACGACGCCCGACCGCTCACGGTGCCCGTGCTGCTGCGTCTCACCGAGGCCTTCGGCGTCGATCCCGGCTTCTTCTCCGAGCGGGACACCGGTCGTCTCGTGGCGGACCTCCGTGAAGCCCTCTCCGGCGAGCTTGCTGCGGCCCGGGTCTCCCCGTCCGACCTCGCCGACCTGGCCTCGCGGATTCCGGCGGTCGCCCGGGTCCTGGTCGACCTGGGGCGGCGCAACCAGCGTCTCTCCGAACGGATCGCCGACGCGGCGGACCCGAGGGGATCGGACCCGGAGCTGCCGCGCTCCCCGCACGAGGAGATCCGCGACTTCTTCTACCGCAGGCAGAACTACCTGCACGAGACCGATCTCGCGGCGGAGGCCCTTGCGGCGGAGATCGGCATCCGACCCGGCGAGATCATCAGTGCCCTGAGCGGGCGGCTCTCCGACCGGCACGGCGTCCGTTTCTCCACCGAGACGGGAGACCGGCTGCACTCCTACGACGAGAAGACCCGCATCCTGCGGCTGTCCGCCCGCCTCCGCCCCGGCCAGCGCGCCTTCCGGCTCGCCACGCAGCTCGCGCTGCTGGAGTACGGGGACGGCCTGGACCGGCAGGCGGCCGAGGACTTCCCCTCGGACGGACCGGCTCACCAGCTGGCGCGCATCGGCATCGCGAACTACTTCGCCGCCGCGCTGATCCTCCCCTACACGGCGTTCCACACGGCGGCAGAGGAGTTCCGGTACGACATCGAACGACTCACCGACCGCTTCGGGCTCGGCTACGAGACGGTCTGCCACCGCCTCAGCACCCTCCAGCGCCCCCGCCTGCGCGGCGTCCCCTTCTCCTTCGTCCGCGTCGACCGGGCCGGCAACATGTCCAAGCGGCAGTCCGCCACCGGCTTCCACTTCTCCCGGGCCGGCGGCACGTGTCCGCTGTGGAACGTGTACGAGGCGTTCGCCGCGCCGGGCCGCATCCACGTCCAGATCGCCGCCATGCCCGACGGGCAGCGCCACCTGTGGACGGCCCGCGCCGTCACCCGGCACCGGGGCGGCTGGGGCGAGCCCGGGAAGACCTTCGCGATCGGCCTCGGCTGCGAGATCCGCCACGCGCACCGGCTCGTGTACTCGGACGGACTCGACCTCGACAACGCGGCCGCCGCCACCCCGATCGGCATGGGCTGCCGCGTCTGCGAACGCCTCGACTGCCCCCAGCGCGCGGCCCCGCCCCTCGGGCGACCGCTCAGAATCGACCAGAACGCGAGCACCTTCGTCCCGTATCCGGTCGCCGACCCCTCGGACTGACCCGGGGATCAGGGGAGCGGGAACGCCTCGGCCGTCGACACGGGGTCCCCGGCCCGGACCCCGTGGAGGACGTGCGCGAGAACCTCCGCGCCGCGCACCACCCGGGGGCCCGGCCGGTTGAAGTAGGCGGGCCCGTCCAGCACCCACACCGCGCCCGACCGTACCGCCGGCAGATCGTCCCAACCGGGGAGGGAGGTCAGCAGGTCGCGCTCGCGCACGGTCCGTTCGGGCGGGAAGCCGCACGGCAGGACCAGGAGGACGTCGGGGCGGACAGCCTGGACGGCCTCCCATGTCATCGGCTTCGTGTGCTCTCCGGGAGCGGCGAGGAACGGTTCGCCGCCGGCGCAGGTGATCTGTTCGGGCACCCAGTGTCCCGCGGGCCACAGCGGATCGAGCCACTCGACCGCCACGACCCGGGGCCGGGGCCGGCCCGCCGTGAGGTCACATACCGCGGCCAGCCGACCGCGCAGCTCCTCGCGCCGCCGCTCGGCCCGCTCACGCACGCCCAGGAGCTCACCGACCGTGACCAGGCAGTCCAGGACGTCGTCCAGGGTGCGGGGCTCCAGGCTGAGGACTCGGGAACCGCCGTCCAGCACGCGCACCGCGCGTGAGACAGCCTCGTAGGACACCGCGCAGACATCGCACAGGTCCTGCGTGAGCACGACATCGGGCGCGAGAGCGGCGAGGGCCCCGGCGTCGAGGGTGTAAAGCGAGGAGCCGCCGTGCGCCGCGCCGCCGACCGCCGCGGAGATCTCCCGGCTGGTCAGGTCCTCGGACGAGAACCCGGCGGTGGTGACCACCGGCACCCCGGCCACGTCCCGCGGCGGCCAGTCGCATTCATGGGTCCGTCCCACCAGGTCGGCGGCCAGCCCGAGCTCGGCCACGATGTCGGTCGCCGCGGGCAGCAAGGAGACGATGCGCATGGTTCGAGCCTATGGGGTTCCTCGCCGGTCACGCGGGCTCGCGCGGTCGACTGTCCGGATGCCCTCGTGGCGACGGGGTGGGGGGTGGACTTACTAGGACGTCCAACTATATGTTCGTGACGAGCCCGCGGTGCAGGGAAGCCGGTGTGATTCCGGCGCGGTCCCGCCACTGTGACCGGGGAGTGTGCTCTTCCAGCAGGTCAGGCCACTGACGGAAACCATCCGTCGGGAAGGCCGGAGAGCATGCGCTGATCCGGGAGTCAGGATACCGGCCGCGGGGTGTTCCGTGTTGTCCACGAGGATGGAGCAGACACGCATGGCACCGGTACGTGACCACGGCCCTGGTGATCCGGCGGAGTACCCGAAACCCGAGGCCCTGTCCCCGCGTTCGTGACTCGACGAAGGCGTCCCCGCCTTCCCCTGTCCCGCGGCGGCACCCGCGTGCGCGCACCCCGATCGGTGCGTCCTCGCGGTCCTCGCCGCGCCTTCCTCGGATCCGTACCTGACGAGAGCAGGCTTCGATGGTCCGCGAACTCACCCATTTCATCGGCGGCAAGCACACCGCCGGCACGTCCGGTCTCTTCGCCGACGTGTACGACCCCAACACCGGCGCCGTCCAGGCCAGGGTTCCCCTGGCCGGGCGCGCCGACACCGAGGCGGCGATCGCCGACGCCGAGACGGCCCAGCAGGAGTGGGGCCGGTGGAATCCGCAGCGCCGCGCCCGCGTCCTGCTGCGCTTCCTCCAACTCGTGGAGGGGGAGCGGGACTCCTTGGCCCGGCTGCTCTCCTCCGAGCACGGCAAGACCGTCGCCGACGCCCACGGCGACCTTCAACGCGGCCTGGAGGTCGTCGAGTTCGCCGCCGGCATCCCGCACCTCCTCAAGGGAGAGTTCACCGACAACGCCGGCACCGGCATCGACGTCCACTCACTGCGCTCCCCGCTCGGCGTCGTCGCCGGGATCACCCCCTTCAACTTCCCGGCGATGATCCCGCTGTGGAAGGCCGCACCCGCACTGGCCTGCGGCAACGCCTTCATCCTCAAGCCGTCCGAGCGCGACCCCTCGGTACCTCTGCGGCTCGCCGAGCTGTTCCTGGAGGCGGGCCTGCCGCCGGGCGTGCTGAACGTGGTCAACGGCGGCAAGGAGGCCGTCGACACGCTCCTGGAAGACCCCCGCGTCCAGGCTCTGGGCTTCGTCGGCTCCACCCCGATCGCCGCGCACATCTACGCCACCGCCGCCGCCCACGGAAAGCGCGCCCAGTGCTTCGGCGGCGCCAAGAACCACATGATCGTGATGCCCGACGCCGACCTGGACCAGGCCGCCGAGGCGCTGATCGGCGCCGGCTACGGCTCCGCGGGCGAGCGCTGCATGGCCATCTCCGTGGCCGTCCCGGTGGGGGAGGAGACCGCGGACGCTCTGGTGGCGAAGCTGAAGGAGCGCATCGCCTCCCTGCGCATCGGCACCTCCGACGACCCGGACGCCGACTTCGGGCCCCTCGTCAGCCGGGACGCCCTGGACCGGGTGAACCGCTACATCGGCATCGGTGTCGACGAGGGAGCGGAACTCGTCGTCGACGGGCGGGGGTTCACCTTGCCCGGGCACGAGAACGGCTTCTTCGCGGGAGCCTCCCTCTTCGACCGTGTCACCCCGGCCATGCGGATCTACCAGGAGGAGATCTTCGGCCCGGTGCTGTGCGTCGCACGGGCCGCCGACTACGAGGAGGCCCTCCGGCTGCCGAGCGAGCACCCGTTCGGCAACGGCGTGGCGATCTTCACCCGGGACGGCGACACGGCCCGCGACTTCACCCGACGTGTCAACACCGGCATGGTCGGCGTGAACGTCCCGATCCCGGTCCCGGTGGCGTACCACACCTTCGGCGGCTGGAAGCGCTCCGGTTTCGGTGACCTGAACCAGCACGGCCCCGACTCGATCCGCTTCTACACCCGGACCAAGACCGTCACCTCGCGCTGGCCCTCCGGGGTCAAGGAGGGCGCGAGCTTCACCATGCCGACGATGGGATGAGCGCCGTGACCACCCTCACCGAGGACCAACTGGCCCTCGCCGAAGTCACCCTCGACTTCGCCCAGGAACAGCTCGCCCCCAACGCGGTGGCCTGGGACCAGGACAAGCACTTCCCCGTCGACGTCCTCCGCAGGGCCGCCGCGCTCGGTCTCGGCGGAGTGTACGTACGGGAGGAGCACGGCGGCTCCGGGCTGACCCGGGCCGACGGCGTCCTCGTCTTCGAGACCCTGGCGACCGGCTGCCCCTCCATCGCCGGCTACCTCTCCATCCACAACATGGTCGCCTGGATGATCGACCGGTACGGAAGCCCCGCACAGCGTGCCCGCTGGCTCCCGGACCTCTGTGCCGCCGACACCCTGGGCAGCTACTGCCTCACCGAACCGGGAGCCGGATCGGACGCCGCCGCCCTGCGCACCCGCGCCGAACGGGATGGCGACCACTACGTCCTGACCGGAGTGAAGCAGTTCATCTCCGGAGCGGGCACCTCCGACGTGTACATCGTGCTGGCCCGCACCGGCGGAGGCGGCCCCGGCGGGATCTCCGCCTTCGTCGTCGAACGCGGCGACCCGGGCGTCTCCTTCGGCGCGAACGAACGCAAGATGGGCTGGAACGCCCAGCCCACCCGCCAGGTGGTTCTCGACGGCGTGCGGATCCCCGCCGACCGGCGCCTCGGCGCCGAGGGCGAGGGCTTCCGCATCGCCATGCACGGCCTCAACGGCGGCCGCCTCGGCATCGCGGCCTGCTCCCTCGGCGGCGCCCAGAGCGCCCTCGACCGCAGCCTCACCCACCTCGCCGACCGCGAGGCCTTCGGCGCCCCGCTGCTCGACGCCCAGGCCCTCCAGTTCCGCCTCGCCGACATGGCCACCGAACTCACCGCCGCCCGCGCCCTGGTACGCCAGGCCGCCGACGCCCTCGACCGCGGCGACCCGGCCGCGGTGCAACTCTGCGCCATGGCCAAGCGGTTCGCCACCGACACCGGCTTCTCGGTCGCCGACCGGGCGCTCCAGCTCCACGGCGGCTACGGCTACCTGAGCGAGTACGGCATCGAGAAGATCGTCCGGGACCTGCGCGTCCACCGGATCCTGGAAGGAACCAACGAGATCATGAACGTCATCGTCGCCCGCGGCCTGACGGAGAGCCTCCGATGACCGACGACGTCCTCGTCGGCACCGAGGGCCGCACCGGCCGCCTGATCCTCAACCGGCCCCGGGCACTGAACGCGCTCACCCATGCCATGGTGCTGCGCATCGAGGAGGCGCTCACCGCCTGGCGGGACGATCCCGCCGTCGAGGCGGTGGTGATCTCCGGCGCGGGGGAGCGCGGCCTGTGCGCGGGCGGCGACATCCGCGCCATCCACGAGGACGCACGGAACGGCGGTACGGCCTCGGCGGACTTCTGGCGCGACGAGTACCGGCTCAACGCCCTCATCGCCCGCTACCCCAAACCGTACGTCGCCCTCATGGACGGCATCGTCATGGGCGGCGGCGTCGGCGTCTCCGCCCACGGCACCGTGCGGATCGTCACCGAACGCTCCCGCGTCGCCATGCCCGAGACCGGCATCGGCTTCGTCCCCGACGTCGGCGGCACCTACCTCCTCGCGCTGGCACCCGGCGAACTCGGCACCCACCTCGCCCTGACCGGCACGGCCGTCGGCGCCGCCGACGCCCTGCTGTGCGGTCTCGCCGACCACTTCGTACCGTCCGAACGGCTCGACCGGCTGATGGAAGACCTCGCCCGGACCTCCGTGCACGACGTCCTGGCCGCGCACGTCGGACAGGCACCCGGCGGTGAACTGGCCGCCCACCGTGGGTGGATCGACCACTGCTACGCCGCCGGCACCGTCGAGGAGATCATCGACCGGCTCGTCGCGAGCGGGGTGCCGGCCGCCAAGGAGGCCGCCACCACCCTGACCGCCAAATCACCGACCGCGCTCAAGGTGACGCTCACCTCGGTGCGCCGCGCCCGCTCGCTCGGACCGCTGGAGCGCGTACTGGAACAGGAGTACCGCGTCTCGTGCGCGGCCCTGACCTCGCCCGACCTGGTCGAGGGCATCCGGGCCCAGGTCATCGACAAGGACCGCGACCCCCACTGGTCCCCGGCCCGTCTGACGGGCGTCACCGACGAGGACGTGGCCCGCTACTTCACCCCGCTCGCGGCCGACCGCGAGCTGCGGCTCCCTTCCCCCGACCCGCTTCAGGAGGTGCCCTGGTGACCACCGTCATCGGCTTCATCGGCCTCGGCCACATGGGCGGCCCCATGGCCGCCAACCTCGCCGCCGCCGGCCACCGCGTGCGCGGCTTCGACCTCGTCCCCGAGGCCCTGGCGACCGCCACCGCTGCCGGAGTGGAGGCCACCGGCTCGGCTCGGGAGGCGGCCGCCGGAGCGGACGTCGTGATCACGATGCTGCCCGCGGGCCGCCATGTCCTCGCCCTCTACCAGGACGAGGGCCTCCTCGCGGCCGCCCGTCCCGGAACCCTGTTCGTCGACTGCTCCACCATCGACGTCACCGACGCGCGCGCCGCCCACGCCGCCACCACAGCCGCCGGGCACCGTGCCCTCGACGCCCCCGTCTCCGGCGGCGTCGTCGGAGCCGAGGCCGCCACCCTCACCTTCATGGCGGGCGGCGGAGAAGCCGAGTTCCACGAGGCCGAACCGCTGCTCGCGGCCATGGGCAAGCGGGCCGTGCACTGTGGTGGCGCGGGCGCCGGGCAGGCCGCCAAGATCTGCAACAACATGATCCTCGGCATCTCGATGATCGCCGTGAGCGAGGCCTTCGTCCTCGGCGAGAGCCTCGGCCTCTCCCACCAGGCGCTCTACGACGTCGCCTCCACCGCCTCCGGCCAGTGCTGGGCCCTCACCGCCAACTGCCCCGTCCCCGGCCCCGTACCGACCAGTCCCGCCAACCGCGACTACCGCCCCGGCTTCGCCGCACCGCTCATGGCCAAGGACCTCGGGCTCGCCGCGAACGCCCTGCGCGCGGGCGGCATCGACGCCGGGCTCGGCCTGCGAGCAGCCGAGATGTACACCGCCTTCGCCGAGGGTTCGGGAGCGGCCCAGGACTTCTCCGGGATCGTCCATGCCCTGCGCGCCGCCGCCGAAGCACCGAAGGGAACGACCCCCGCATGACCACGACCGACTACGAGACGATCACCGTCGAGCGTACGGGCGACCGCACCGCACTGCTCACCCTCAACCGGCCCAAGGCGCTCAACGCCCTGAACCTCCAGGTCATGGAAGAGGTCGTGGCCGCCACCGAGGCCCTCGACCGGGACCCGGACATCGGCTGCGTCGTCCTCACCGGCTCCGCGAAGGCTTTCGCGGCCGGCGCGGACATCAAGGAGATGCAGCCGCAGGGGTACATGGACATGTACCTCACCGACTGGTTCACCGCCTGGGACCGGCTTGGGAACCTCCGCACCCCCACCGTCGCCGCCGTCTCCGGCTACGCCCTAGGCGGCGGCTGCGAACTCGCCATGCTCTGCGACATCCTGCTGGCCTCCGACACGGCGGTCTTCGGGCAACCGGAGATCAAGCTGGGCGTCATCCCTGGCATCGGCGGCTCCCAGCGCCTCACCCGCGCCGTCGGCAAGGCCAAGGCCATGGAGCTGTGCCTGACGGGCCGGACGATGGACGCCGCAGAAGCGGAACGTGCGGGCCTCGTCTCTCGTATCGTCCCGGCCGACGACCTCCTTCCCGAGGCCCTCGCGGTCGCGGCGACCGTGGCAGGGATGTCGAAGCCAGTCGCGATGATGGCCAAGGAGGCCGTGAACCGCGCCTTCGAGACCACCCTCGCGGAAGGAGTCCGCTTCGAACGCCGCCTGTTCCACGCGGTGTTCGCCACCGCCGATCAGAAGGAGGGCATGTCGGCCTTCGTCGACAAGAGGGCCCCGGACTTCACCCACCGCTGACCCGCCCGGCCGCTTCCTCGCGCCACGGAGAGGAAGCGGCCGCCGGCGGCGCACGTGGCTGCCGGGCCGGGGGCGGCCGTGAGTGTCGGTCAGGAGACGGACTCGGCCGCCCGTCAGGAGGCGGACGCGAGCGCGTGCGCGACCCTGACCGCATCCGCCGTGGCGCGTACGTCATGGACCCTGACGGCCCAGGCACCCCGGTGGGCGACGATCGCGGAGAGGGCGGCCGTCGCGGCGTCCCGGTCATGGGCGTGGGGAGGTGTGCCGTCCGCGCCGGCCAGGATGTGGCCCAGGAACCTCTTGCGTGACCCTGCGACCAGGACTGGGTAGCCCAGCGCACGGAGCTCGGCCAGTCCCGCGACCAGACGGAGATCATGCTCCGGCTGCTTGGCGAACCCCAGCCCCGGATCCACCACCAGCCGCTCCCGGGGAACGCCCGCGGCCACCACGGCCTCCACCCGGGCGTCGAGTTCCGCGACGACCTCGCGCACCACGTCCCCGTACACCGCTCGTCGGTTCATGTCGCGGCTGAAACCGCGCCAGTGCATGACGACGAAGGGGACGCCGCCGGCAGCGACGGCGGGGACCATTCCGGGGTCCGCCAGACCCCCGCTGACGTCATTGACGAGGACCGCGCCGGCGTCGATCGCCCGTGCGGCGACCGACGCACGCATGGTGTCGACGGACACGAGCACCCCTTCGGCCGCGAGCGCGCGCACGACGGGCACGACGCGCCGCAGCTCTTCCTCCTCATCGACCCGGGAGGCACCGGGCCGAGTCGACTCGCCACCGACGTCGACCAGGTCGGCGCCGTCTGCGACAAGATCCACCCCGTGCTTCACCGCCGCTGCCGGGTCGAACCAGCGGCCACCGTCGGAGAAGGAGTCGGGGGTCACGTTCACCACCCCCATGACGGCGCACCGATCCCATCGAGGCAATCCGGCGACGATGCCCATGCCTTCGTCCTCGTGCTGCCGAGGTACGCCCGTCCGGGCCTGGAGCGGGCTCACGCCGAGTCCCCCGTAGGGCAGATCAGGCTCCGCCGGTACGTGTCCGGAGTCAGCAGAGGCGGCAGTTCGTCCTCCAGGAGGGTCCTTTCGAGGACCTCCCGGGCCGCGGCGACCAGCGCGCCGGGGTGTTCGCGGGCCATCGCGGCGGATGCGACGTCGATGAGGGCGTGGAGGTCGGACGGGGAGACCAGACGCTGTCTGCGCCACTGCCACAGCCGGGCACGGGTGAGTTCGGCGGTGGCGGTTTCCGTGAGCCGCCTGCCGGGAACAGCCGTCCCCCGTCCGCGCAGCCAGGTCTCGGTGTGCCGCAGCGCGAGGGCCACGGCGGACCGGAGCTGCTGCCGCGAGGGTGCTTGCGCCGGACCCGGCGGGCGTACGGCCAGCAGGTCGGCGGCGCGCACCGGCGCGTCGTCGGTCACAGGGGTGATCTCGGTGAGATCACCCGTTGCGCGGGCGTTCCTGCGCTCGCAGGTGCGGACGATGAGCGCGGCGTACGACCGCATGAAGGGCGCGGCCAGGGGGGTATCGGACCCGTCCGGGAGCAGGAAGGGGGTCCGGTGGCCGAAGGCACCGATCACGCTGAAGAGGTAGTGCCAGGGATCGATGGCGAGTCCGGAGCTGTGCTCGCGCAGTTCGTAGAGGATCTCCTCCATCTCGAACGCGGCCGTGACCGTGTCGATGACGACGGTGGCCCGGACCGTGCCGCGCGGGATGCCGAGGAGGTCCTGGGCCAGGAGGAACACGTCGTTCCACAGGCGCGCCTCGAACCGGTTCTCCAGCCCGGCCAGGTGGAAGCAGGGGACGGAACCAGCGGAGGTCAGGAGCCGCGCGCAGTGGAAGAAGTACAGGCCGAAGTCGACGAGCGAGGCGGAGACAGGAGGTCCGTCGCCCCTGAAGCGTTCCTCCTCCAGGTGCCAGCCTCGGGGGCGGACGACGAGGGTGGGGGCGGTGCGGCGTCGGCAGACGTCGAGGAGGGTGCGCTGCCCGGCGAGGATGTTCTCCCGAAGCGGGGAGGGGACCTCCGTGAAGTCGGCGATCCACACGTCGGCACCGGAGGCGAGGGCGTGCGCCGCCGCTTCGGCGTTCGGCGGCCCCGTGAACTCCCTTTGCCGGCCGGTCAGGCCCTGCGCCAGCGGCGCCACCCGCCAGTGCGGATCGTCGCGGACGGCCGAGGTGGCACGCGGGAAGTCCAGCTGACGACCTGAGGCCAGGCTGTCGGAACGGTGACCGCGCGCCGTGAGGATCTCGCGGCGACGGCGTGCGAACTCGGCGTCCAGCCGCGCCACGAAGTCCAGCGCCTCGGGGGTCAGGATCTCGATGTGGTGGTCACCAGGGGGGCCGGGGACCCCGACGTGTTGGCTCGTATCAGGGGTGGACATGCTGTGTTTCTCCGTCATCAGGCCGCTTTCGCGGGATACCAGGACGCGCCGCAACGGTCTCGCCGCTGGGTCCAGGCCGTCACCGCCTCCTCCGCGGCCCCGCACGGTCGCGGCTCTTCCCGGCCACACGATGGGCGCGCGCGATGAGGGCGGGTGCCGATGAGAGCAGCGCGGTCACCGGACGCCCAGCGTCCGCGGCCGGCCCGCACCCGGTGACGCGCTCCGCTTCGAGTGCGGTGACCAGCGCCGACAACAGGTCGTTCGTGACCTGGAGCGTCTCGCGGACGATACGCAGCCGGGATCCCAGCGCCCCGACCTGACGGCGCATGGACAGGAGGGCGGCATATTCCTGGGGTGTCAGCGCCACCATGGGCTGCCCGTCGACGGTGATGTGCCGGGGTTTCGGCTTCGCCACGTGAGCACCCTTCGTCACCCGCGTTTCGTGATGGCCAGGCCGTGTCGCTGCGGTCCGGCCGGGTTGCCCGGGCCGGACGGCGAGGCGTCCGGTCCGGGCTTGCGGGGGTGTCAGCCGTTGCCGGTGGTCAGTCCTGCCCTGACCTCGCGGGCGGCGGTGACGAGGTTCTCCAGGGAGGCGCGGGTCTCGGTCCAGCCGCGGGTCTTGAGTCCGCAGTCGGGGTTGACCCAGAGCCGCTCGGCGGGGATGGCCTCCAGGCCCTTGCGGAGCAGCGCGGCGGCCTCCTGCGTGCTGGGGACGCGGGGGGAGTGGATGTCCCAGACGCCCGGACCGGCCTCGCGCGGGTAGCCGTGCTCGGCGAGTTCACCGGCAACCTGCATGTGGGAGCGGGCGGCTTCGAGGCTGATGACGTCGGCGTCGAGGTCGTCGATGGCCTGGACGATGTCGCCGAACTCGGCGTAGCACATGTGGGTGTGGATCTGGGTGTCGGGCCGGACGCCGCTGGTGGAGAGCCGGAAGGACTCCGTCGCCCAGTCGAGGTAGGCGGCGTGGTCGGCGGCGCGCAGCGGGAGGGTCTCCCGGAGCGCGGGCTCGTCGACCTGGATGACCGAGGTGCCCGCCGCCTCCAGGTCGTTCACCTCGTCGCGCAGAGCCAGTGCCACCTGGCGGGCCGTGTCGCCGAGCGGCTGGTCGTCGCGGACGAACGACCAGGCGAGCATGGTGACCGGGCCGGTGAGCATGCCCTTGACCGGCTTGCTGGTCTGCGCCTGGGCGTACGTGGTCCAGCGCACCGTCATCGGTTCGGGGCGGGAGATGTCCCCGGCGAGGACCGGGGGCCGGACGTAGCGGGTGCCGTAGGACTGGACCCAGCCGTGCTGGGTGGCGACGTAGCCGGTGAGCTGCTCGGCGAAGTACTGCACCATGTCGTTGCGTTCGGGTTCGCCGTGGACGAGGACGTCGATCCCGGTCTTCTCCTGGAAGGAGAGGACCTCGCGGATCTCGTCCTTGATCCGCTCCTCGTAGCCGGCCGTGTCGATGCGCCCGGCGCGCAGGTCGGCGCGGGCCACGCGGAGTTCGTCGGTCTGCGGGAACGAGCCGATCGTGGTGGTCGGCAGCAGCGGCAGACCGAGGTGCGCGCGCTGGGCGGCGGCCCGCTCGGCGTACGGCTGGGAGCGGCGGCCGTCCGCGTCGGTGATCGCGGCGGTGCGGGCGCGTACGGCCGGGTCGCGGGTGAGGGCGGAGCTCGCGCGGGAGGCGAGGTCGGCCCGGTTGGCGGCCAGTTCGGCGCTGATCGCGTCGGTGCCGTTCGCCAGACCCTTGGCGAGGGTGACGACCTCGGTGGTCTTCTGCCGGGCGAAGGCGAGCCAGCGCCGGACCTGCGGGTCGATGTCGCCCTCGGCGGCCGCGTCCAGCGGGACGTGCAGGAGCGAGCAGGACGCGGCCACGTCGACCCGGTCGGCGAGACCGAGCAGGGTGGCGAGGGTGGCCAGGGACTTCTGGTAGTCGTTGATCCAGATGTTGCGGCCGTTGACGACGCCCGCGACCAGGCGCTTGCCGGGCAGTCCGCCGACCGCGGCGAGGTCGTCGAGGTTGGCGGCGGCGCGCTCGGTGAAGTCGAGGGCGAGACCGTCCACGGGGGCCGAGGCGAGCACCTGGAGGGCGTCGCCGAGCCGGTCGAAGTAGGAGGCGACGAGCAGCTTGGGCCGGTCGGCGAGCGCTCCGAGGTCGCGGTAGGCGCGGGTGGCGGCGTTCAGTTCGGCCGGGGTGCGGTCCTGGACGAGGGCGGGCTCGTCCAGCTGGACCCACTCGGCGCCCGCCGCGCGCAGGTCGGCGAGGACCTCGGCGTAGACCGGGAGCAGTCGGTCGAGGAGGGTGAGCGGGTCGAAGTCGTCGGCGACGCCGGGGGCGGGTTTGGCGAGGAGGAGGTAGGTGACGGGTCCGACGAGGACCGGGCGGGCGCTCAGGCCGAGGGTGAGGGCTTCCTTCAGCTCGGCGACCTGCTTGGTGGAGTCGGCCGTGAAGACGGTGTCCGGGCCGAGTTCGGGGACCAGGTAGTGGTAGTTGGTGTCGAACCACTTGGTCATCTCCAGCGGCGCGACGTCCTGGGTGCCGCGGGCCATGGCGAAGTAGCCGTCGAGCGCGTCCGCCTCGACGGCGGCACGGTGGCGTGCGGGGACAGCGCCGACCATGACACTGGTGTCCAGGACATGGTCGTAGTACGAGAAGTCACCGGTCGGAACTTCGTGGATGCCGGCGTCGGCCAGCTGCTGCCAGTTCGAACGACGCAGGTCGGCGGCGGTGGCCCGGAGGGCGTCTGCGGTGACGCGGCCCTTCCAGTAGCCCTCGATGGCCTTCTTCAGTTCGCGGTTCTGACCCTGGCGGGGGTAGCCGTACACGGTGGCTCGTGCTGCCGCGGCTGCGGGCTTCGCTGTCACGGAACTCTCCTTCGCGAGATGTGTCCAGAAACATCCCGGATGACGAGACGCGGACGCGAAGGGAACGACAGAACGCGCGGATCACGTCACGGGAAGACTCCGTGCATGCCGCTCGCTGTGTACGCCGACCCGCCCACGAGGTCACCGGAATGTCCGCGCGCGGAATCGTCCGCGTGCGGGCAACGGGCAGGTCTTCGGACTCGCGGGCACGCTCTCCGGATCGACCGGAGGACACCTACTGGCCGTCGCTTCCCAGACCCGTCCGGGCCCAGTGCGTATGACGGCGGTCGTTCCCGCTCACCGCTGCGGGGCAGTCCCGGATTCCCACCGGGTTCCCTCTTACGACGCATCCCGCCTGGCGGACGGGGCGAACCAGCTGCCCGGCCAGACTAGGGTGCCGAATCGCCCAGCGGCGACCCTTGTCCACCATACGGACCCAGAAATGAGACAGGCGGTGGAGGTGAAGAGGGACGCCGGTCGGCGTACCGCACGGTTTCAGTGCTCGGACACCACCGGGTAGGGCACCAGGGCGCGCCGGTCGGGGTCGACCGCGAGGACACCGCCGGCGGGCGGCCGGGCGCGCTGGGCGCAGTCCTGCCGTTCGCAGATCCGGCAGCCCAGGCCGATCGGGGTGACGGCGCGGGGGTCGGTCAGCGCGATTCCCTCCGCGTAGACCAGGCGTGGCGCGTGGCGCAGCTCGCAGCCCAGCGCGACGGCGAAGTCGGCGCGCGGCGCGTGGTGGCCGAACCCTCCCCGGGTCACCGTCCGGGCGATCCAGAAGTACTTCTTGCCGTCCGGCATCTCCGCCACCTGGGTGAGGATCCGGCCGGGCGCCGAGAACGCCTCGTACACGGTCCACAGCGGGCAGGTGCCGCCGAGGCGTGAGAAGTGGAAGTCGGTGGCGGACTGCCGCTTGGAGATGTTGCCCGCCCGGTCGGCCCGCAGGAAGGAGAAGGGCACCCCGCGGCGGCCGGTGCGCTGGAGCGTGCTCAGCCGGTGGCAGACCGTCTCGAATCCGACGCCGAAGCGTGCCTGGAGCAACTCGATGTCGTAGCGGAGCTCTTCGGCTGCCGTGTGGAAGGCGGTGTAGGGCATGAGGACCGCGCCGGCGAAGTAGTTGGCGAGGCCGATGCGTGCCAGGCCCTCCGCCTGGGGTGAGGTGAGCGCGGCCGTGTCGACCAGTTGGTCGAGGAGCGCCCCGTGCTCCAGAAACGCCAGCTGTGTGGCGAGTTGGAAGGCGCTCTGCCCTTCACTGAGCCAGGGAGAGATCAGGAGCACGCCGCTGTCCGCGTCGAAGCGCCGGGCGTCGGCCGACCGCTCCGGGCCCGACCGGAGCACCTTGATGCCGTGCCCGACCGCGAGACGTTTCGTGAGGGCGTCCGCCGCGCGGCCCGCGCGGCCGATGCCGAGGGCCTCGGCGATCGCCTCGGCCTCCGTCTCCAGGGCGGCGAAGTGGTTGTGGTGGGCGTAGAAGAAATCCCGTACCTCGTCGTGGGGTTCGGCGGGCAGCAGCCCCGCGGTGTCCTCGGGCGAGGCAAGGGCCGCCACCCGCTCGGAGGCGTCCCGGTAGCGCTGATGGAGGGTGACGAGGGCGCGGGCCACCTCGGGATGGTCGCGGGCCACGTCGGCGATCTCGTCCTGCGCTATCGGGGCGCCGCAGGCCTCGTCCCCGAGGGCAGCCCGCAGGTCCGTGGCCAGCCGCTCCTCCTCGGCCTCGGAGAAGAACTCCGGGTCGACGCCGAACACCTCGGCGATCCGCAGCAGCACGGGCGCGGTCAGCGGGCGCTGACTGTGCTCGATCTGGTTGAGGTAGCTGGTGGACAGGCCCAGGGCACGCGCGAGCTCGACCTGGTTCATGCCGCGCTCGCGGCGCAGCCTGCGCAGTTTCGCGTGCGCGTAGATCTTCGGACCGGCTGGCCGTCCCATGCGGATCAGACTCCTCTCCGTTCCCCCCTGTCTGTGAAGGTAGCATCCGCAGATTTTGCAAGATTCGCAGTTTCGCAGCCGTGGCGTGGACGGATTCCGCACAGTGGCGCCCTCGATCACGCCCCTCCGGCGGGGAAGACTCGCCGACGTACGCCGTTCCCACCGCACGCCGCGAGGAGTCCCGTGATCGACCACCAGGTACGCGTCCACCCCAGCGCCGACCGCCTGCCCCGCGAGGAGCAGCTCGCCTGGAAGCTGGCCGTCGTCGCCACTGGCACCCAGGAAGCGCCGGACCTCGACGCCGAGGCGTCGGAGATGGTGATCAACCGGATCATCGACAACGCCTCGGTCGCCGTGGCCTCGCTGCGCCGCCGCCCGGTCGCCGTCGCCCGCGCCCAGGCCGTCGGCCACCCGGCGGCCCCCGGCGCCTCGGCCTTCGGCCTCCCTGCCGGGACCACGCTCTCGCCGGAGTGGGCCGCCTGGGCCAACGGCACCGCCGTACGCGAGCTGGACTTCCACGACACCTACCTGGCCGCCGACTACTCCCACCCCGGCGACAACATCCCCCCGCTGCTGGCCGTCGCCCAGCACACCGGTCGCTCCGGCGCCGACCTCCTGCGCGGCATCACCGCCGCCTACGAGATCCACGTCGCCCTGGTCAAGGGCATCTGCCTGCACGCCCACCGCATCGACCACGTCGCCCACCTCAGCGCCGCCACCGCCGGCGGCATCGGAGCGATGCTGCGCCTGGACACCGAGACCGTGTACCAGGCCATCCAGCAGGCCGTGCACACCACGACCGCGACCCGGCAGTCCCGCAAGGGCGAGATCTCCAGCTGGAAGGCGTTCGCCCCGGCCTTCGCCGGGAAGGCCGCGATCGAGGCCGTGGACCGGGCCATGCGCGGCGAGGGGTCGCCCTCGCCGATCTACGAGGGTGAGGACGGCTTCCTCGCCTGGATGCTCGACGGCCCCGAGGCCTCCTACACCGTGACGCTGCCCGAGCCCGGCGAAGCGCGCCGCGCGATCCTCGACACGTACACCAAGGAGCACTCCGCCGAGTACCAGGCCCAGGCGATCATCGACCTGGCCCGGGGACTGCGGGAGGAGGCCGGGCCGCTGGACAAGGTCCGCTCGATCGTGCTCCACACCAGCCACCACACGCACCACGTCATCGGCTCCGGTTCCGGCGACCCGCAGAAGTACGACCCCACCGCCAGCCGCGAGACCCTCGACCACTCGGTGCCGTACATCTTCGCCGTCGCCCTGGAGGACGGCGGCTGGCACCACGAGCGCTCCTACGCCCCCGAGCGCGCCCAGTGCCCGGCCACCGTCGCCCTGTGGCAGAAGATCACCACGGTCGAGGACCCGGCCTGGACCCGCCGCTACCACGACCCCGATCCGGCCCGCCGGGCGTTCGGCGGCCGCGCCGTGATCACCCTCGACGGCGGCACCGTGATCGAGGACGAACTCGCCGTCGCCGACGCGCACCCCGCCGGCGCCCGCCCCTTCGACCGGGCCGGCTACACCGCGAAGTTCCGCACCCTCACCGACGGCATCGTCACGCCCGCCGACCAGGACTCGTTCCTCCGGTCCGCCGCCCGGCTCGCGGAGCTGGACACCGACGCGCTCGCGAGCCTCTTCCCGGTCGTCGACACCGACGCGGTCGCCGCGTACGACGCGACCCTCCCGAAGGGCCTGTTCTGATGCTGCACACCCACACCACACCCGCGTCCCGCCGCCGCCGCTTCCGCGAACAGCTGGCCTCCGGACGGCTGCTGTCGATCCCGGGCGCGATCAACCCGTACTCGGCCCGCCTCATCCAGGAGACCGGTTTCGACGCCGCGTACCTCTCCGGCGCCGTGCTCGCCGCCGACCTGGGCCTGCCCGACATCGGCCTCACCACCTCCACCGAGATCGCCGCACGCGCCCAGCAGATCACCCGAGTCACCGACCTCCCGGTCCTCATCGACGCCGACACCGGCTTCGGCGAGCCGATGAACGCGGCCCGCACCGTCCAGATCATGGAGGACGCGGGACTGGCCGGCCTCCACCTGGAGGACCAGATCAATCCCAAGCGCTGCGGTCACCTCGACGGGAAGACCGTCGTATCCGCCGGGGACATGGTCCGGCGGCTCCGCGCCGCCGTCGACGCCCGCCGCGACCCGGACTTCCTCCTCATGGCCCGCACCGACGCCCGCTCGATCGAGGGACTCGACGCCGCCATCGACCGGGCCAAGGCCTACGTGGACGCCGGCGCCGACGCGATCTTCCCCGAAGCCCTCGCCGACGAGTCCGAGTTCGAAGCCTTCCGCAAGGCCATCGACGTACCCCTGCTCGCCAACATGACCGAATTCGGCAAGAGCAGGCTCCTCGACACGGCCACCCTCGAGAACCTCGGCTACAACATCGCGCTCTACCCCGTCACCTTCTTCCGTCTCGCCATGGGAGCCGTCGAGGACGGCCTGCGCACCCTCGCGGCCGAGGGCACCCAGGAGTCCCTGCTGCCCCGCATGCAGACCCGCTCCCGCCTGTACGAGGTGCTCGGCTACGAGGACTACAGCACCTTCGATTCAGCCGTCTTCGACTTCACCCTTCCGCCCGGCAACTGACCCGCACCGGAGGCCACCATGACCGCCACCGCACCCGAGATCCACCGAGGTCTCTCCGGTGTTGTCGTCGACACCACCGCCATCTCCACCGTCATCCAGGAGACCCACTCCCTCACCTACCGCGGCTACCCCGTCCAGGACCTCGCCGCCCGCTGCACCTTCGAGGAAGTCGCCCACCTCCTGTGGCACGGCGAACTGCCCGACGCGGAACAGTTGCGCGCCTTCCAGGCGCAGGAGCGCGCCCTGCGCCCCCTGGACCGCACCACCGCCGAAGTACTCGCCCGCCTGCCCGAGACCTGCCACCCGATGGACGTGCTGCGCACGGCCGTCAGCTTCTTCGGCTCGGAGGACCCCACCGAGGACGACGGCAGCATCGCCGCCAACCGCACCAAGTCCCTCTCACTGCTGGCCAAGCTCCCGACCGTCGTCGCCGCCGACCACCGGCGCCGCCACGGCCTCGCCCCGCTCCAGCCCGACGCGTCCCTCGGTTATGCCGAGAACTTCTTCCACATGTGCTTCGGCGCGGTACCCGATCCGGCGGTGGTCCGCTGCTTCGAGATCTCCCTCATCCTCTACGCCGAGCACAGCTTCAACGCCTCCACCTTCACCGCCAGGGTGGTTACCTCCACCCTCTCCGACCTCTACAGCGCGGTCACCGCGGCCATCGGCGCCCTCAAGGGCCCGCTGCACGGCGGCGCCAACGAGGCCGTGATGCACATGCTGAACGAGATCGGCGACCCGGAGAAGGCGGGGGAGTGGCTGGACGACGCGTTGGCGACCAAGCGCAAGATCATGGGCTTCGGACACCGTGTCTACAAGAACGGCGACTCCCGGGTCCCGATCATGCAGGAGGCCACCGACCGCCTCGTCGCCCGCGCCGCCGACCCCGACGTGACCCGGCTCGCCACCCTCCACGCCTCGCTGCGCCACGCCATGATCAGCCGCAAGGGCATCCACCCGAACCTCGACTACCCCGCCGGCCTCGCCTACCACCTCATGGGCTTTGACATCCCCACCTTCACCCCCATCTTCGTGATGAGCCGCATCACCGGCTGGACGGCCCACATCACCGAACAACTCGAACACAACGCCCTGATCCGCCCTCTCGGTGCGTACAACGGTCCTGAACAGCGGCCCCTCCCCGGCCCCTGACCGGGGTCAGAGGGGAGCCCAGCCACTACCGACCGAACATGCAGATTCCGGGGCCACGACCGCCTCATTCCGCACGTGGGTCTGTCGGGCGGCGCTGCGGTGCTGAGGGCCGCCGCCCAGAGGTGGAAGAGGCTGCAGAACGCGCCGCCGCCCGCGCCCCTTCCGGGCCGCGACGGACAGCCGCCCCTCTCTCGCCTGTACCTGGGCCTCCGATTCCACGCGCGGTCGACGTCCGGGAAGAGTCTTGCCCGCCGACATCAAGGCGCGACGCCGTGTCTTCGGATCCCCGTCAACACTCTCTGGTGTGCGTCAAGGCCGCCCGTAGCGCCCACAGTGCACGTAACACACATTGATCTTGAGTCCTATTTATGCCTTGCGAGTCGCTGACCTGCGGATTCTCTCAACCTGTTTTGTGCTCCATGTGTTTCATGATGACCCACCACGTGGAGTGCGTCGCGATCCTTGAACCTGCCAAAAAGGGCCGTTGACCTGCGGGTTTGCTGGGTGTGCATTATGTGCGTTACGTGCGTTACGTGCGATATCTGACGCATATCTGACGCACGTGACGCACGTTTGACGCACGCCTGACGCACGCCCGGCTTGTTTGCTGACGTGACGTCAGCATCAGAAAGCCGCCCTCCCGACCGGAATGACATCCGGGCTGGAAGGGCGGCTTTCTGCTGTGCGGATACCCATGGTGCGCCGCCTCCCGCTGCACCCACGGCCGACGGTGAGCTGCCACGCTCTGTAATCACCTCCCGGTGAGGAAATATGCCTGCGATGCTGAGCGTTGGGTGCATCCACGGAGAGGGGAGGTGTTGGAGCTGCGGTTGTTCCAGACAGAGGACGGGAACGTGAGCGAGTTCGCACCACGGCTTGCTGAGGCCGAAGCAGACGTGCAGCGCCTCGTAGAGGCGAACATGGAGGCGCTGTTGGGGGTCCGGTTCTTGGCGTCCGAGTACGGCACAGGACCCGTCCACGCCGGCCGAATCGATTCGCTCGGCCTCGACGCGAACGGGGCTCCCGTCGTTGTCGAGTACAAGCGCGGCACGGATCCAGGCGTGATCAACCAGGGACTTTTCTACTTGAGCTGGCTCGTGGACCATCGCAGCGAGTTTGAGCAACTGGTCCGCGACAGGCTCGGGTCGGACGCTGCGGCCCGGGTGCTGTGGAGCGAGCCCAGGTTGATCTGCGTGGCCGGCGACTACACCCGTTACGACCTTCACGCAGTGCGTGAGCACTGGCGCAGCATCGACCTGGTCCGCTACCGCTTCTTCGGCACCCGCCTCATCGGACTGGAGACTCTGGCCGCTGCCACCGGGCGTTCGACGCATCGCAGGCGGAAGCAGCGCACCGAGCCGGTGGGGGCGGGGTGCAAGTCGATCGTCGAGCTGGCAGCAGCGGCGGACGAGACCCTTCTCGGCCTCGGCGACGGCATCACCAAGGTACGGCGCAAGCACTACAGCGCCTATCGACGGCTGCAGAATTTCGCAAGCATTTGCCCGCCGCAGCGAACCAAGGTCCACGTGTACCTCTCGCTCGACCCCGCAGAGGTCGACCTCGTCCCCGATTTCATCAGAAACGTGCGGGGCTTGGGGCACCACGGAACAGGCGACCTTGAGGTACGACTGCGGACGGAGCGAGACCTGGAACGTGCCCTTGACCTGTTCCGCGCCAGTTATGCGGCGGCGTGAACAGCCAAGCCAACGCGTAACGACCTTCGAGTCGTGAGATTTGAGTTGGTTCTTCTTCGTGAGGCAGCCTTTCGACGGGTGGGCAGGAAGTGGCGGTGGAGAAACCATCATCCTGAGATTCCCCGGTTAGGCTAACCGGGGAATCTCGGGTATCTTTCGCCGCGCGTCGAGACCATGCCGCCACTCAATAGGGGGACCAGTTGGATCGTCGGCACCTGCTGGGCGGTTCGCTGTTGTCACCTCTCGCCTAGGAATTCCCGCGCGCCGCGGAGTCTGATGCCGAGTCGGTCTTGTGTGGCGTGGCTGTCGAGGCGCACGTCCAGGGCACCCGGCAGCCGAAGGTCCGCGCGGCGCCCTGCGGGCAGCAAGGAGGGCGAGATGCCGTCCCGGCGGGCAATGAGCACGCCCAGCGAGTAGCGGCTGAGTGCGTCGGCGCCGGCGAGGTGAAAGACGCCGGCACGACCGGAGGCCGCGAGTTTCCACAAGCCGGACGCGAGATCGGCGACATGGATGGGGCAGCGGATGTCGTCCGTGAACAGAGCACCTTGACGCTCGTTGGCAGCTAGCTCGTGCACCACACGTTCATGTTCAGAATCGCCGTCGCCGATGATTAGAGAGGTGCGGACGACAGCCGCATCCGGGCACAGAATCCGTACCGCGGTCTCGCCGGCGGCCTTCGCGGCCCCGTACGGGGTAATCGGGTCGGGGGTGCAGGTCTCGTCGTACCGCGCCCTGCCGAGACCGGAGAAGACGGCATCGGAGGAGACGTGCACCAGGCGGATTCCGAGCCTCGCGGCAGCCATGGCGACGTGCACGGAGCCGTCCGCGGTGACCGCCCAGTCCGCTCCGCCACTGCTCACGTTGATGACTGCGCAAGGTGCCACCGTAGCCAGGAGAGCTTCCACCTGCGCGCGACTTCGTACGTCGAGCTGGTGCCAGGCGCCATTCTGTGTGACGCCGGGGCGGGAATGGTACGAGGCATCTGCCGCCCAGCCCTGCCCTCGTGCTTGACGCAGTAGCTCTGTCCCCAAGAACCCGCTGCCACCGATGATCAGCATCTTCATGCCGCCCACGCTAGGGGCTCGACCGCTTGGTCCCGCAGCGACCTTCGCGAAGTGATGCTGGTGCGCGCATGCCGGCCGCCGGGCGCTGGGTCGCCTACTGGTCCCGCTCCTCCGCCGAGGTCGGCTTTCGGTGTCGACCCCGGCCTTTGCCCATCGATGGCCGGTCCCACTCCGCAGGCTTCGCCTGCGCGGGCGGAGGCGGAAACAGAAGCGACTGGGCAGCGGCCAGGTTCTCGGCAATGCCGACCACCTGCCACTCCGTGCCCGTCCACTCTTCGATCGCTCTCGGCGCGGCCGGGTCGACGTGGGCTCCGCGGTGAGGACCGTTGCCGAGCGGCACCGCGCGCTGCTTGCCCATCGAGGCGGCCCTGCGCTCGGCGCGTCGGCGCGCCCACTGTTCCAGTGGTTCGTCTTCCTGCATCCAGGCATCGTGGCCGAGTTCAGGCCTGGGCCGCCACCCTGTCCCTCGGATGAGTGATGACGTGTGGTGCGGTCACTCGATGGGGGGAAGTGTGAGGCGGGGTGTAGACCTCCTGCATGTGCCTCCGTAGCGTGCCTGTTTCAGAAATCAGGGCAGCCGTGAGGGAAGCGCCTCAGGGAGGGGTCGGGGGGATCCGATGCATGGAAACTGGGCGTCGCTTGGGCTGTGCCGGGCGGGGAACGCGGACGACCTCTTCGTCGAGGGTGCAGCCCAGAACCGCGCAAAGGCCCTGTGCGCAGGGTGTCCTGTGCGCGCCGAGTGCCTTGCTCACGCTCTCGACGAGCGGATCGAGCACGGCGTGTGGGGTGGTATGACGGAACGGGAGCGGCGGGCGCTGCTGAAACGCCGGCCCACCGTACGGTCTTGGGCCGATCTCCTCAGAGCAGCTCGCCGCGAGCACGACGCAGTGCTGACCCCTTCTGGGCTCCGTTCCGCCTAACTGACCGTTTCAGAATGCCGCTCGGAGCCGTCGGAGGCAGATGATGCTGCAGGCAAGTTCGAGCAGACCTTGGTGGAGGTCAGCGCGTCGTTCGTAGCGGGTTCGGAGTCGTTTGAACTGGTGCAGCCAGGCGAAGGCGCGTTCAACCACCCAGCGCACCTTGCCCAGTCCGGAGCCGTGGGCGACGCCGCGTCGGGCGATCATCGGCTTGATGCCACGCTTCCACAGGAGGCGGCGGTACTTGTCGAAATCGTAGCCACGGTCGGCGTATAGCCGCCGGGGCTTGCGGCGAGGGCGTCCGCGCATGCCTCGGATCGGCGGGATGGCGTCCAGGAGCGGCAAGAGCTGGGTCACATCGTGGCGGTTGCCGCCGGTGATAATGACGGCGAGTGGGATGCCGCGCCGGTCAACGATCAGATGGTGCTTGGAGCCGGGGCGGGCCCGGTCGACTGGTGAGGGGCCGACATGGTCTCCCCCTTTGAGGGCTCGGACGTGCGAGCCGTCCACGGCGCAGTCGTCCAGGTCCAGAGAATCTGTGCGGCGCAGTTCAGTCAGCAGGGCGGCATGCAGGCGCGGCCAGACTCCGGCTTCGGTCCAGTCCCGCAATCGGCGCCAGGCCGTGACTCCGGAGCAGCCCACGGTCTCGGCGGGGATGTCGCGCCAGGAAGCACCGGTCCACAGAATGTACAGAATGCCGGCGAGAGCTGTCCTGTCTGGAACGCGAAGTCGTCCGGGGTGGCGGTGGCGCCGCACGGGGGCAGGTGGCAGTAGCGGAGCCACCCGCTCCCACAGGTCGTCCGAAACAAGAGCAGCACGCACCTGGCCATCCTGCCGGTCAAGATCATCGGACGGGCCCGGGTTCAACTCATCCGGAAGGGGGCGGCCTGGGCGAAGGGATGCGGGAAATCCGCCTCCGGACGGTCCCGTGACGGCTGCCGCTGCCCTGGGGGGCGCCGTGTGGGTCGGGGCGGTGACCCGGACCCACTCGGCGCGGTGGTCAGGCTTTCGTGCCGGAGTTCCCGCCGGACGCGGGGGTGGCCCCGGACGCCGGCGCGGGGGTGGGCTGGGGCGTGTCGGTCTTGCCGCCCTGGTTGAGCATGCCGCCGAGGGCGCTGAGGTTGCCGCCTCCGGCTCCGCCGGTGACGAGCGGTGCCGCCTTGCCGGCGGCGTCGACCGCGATCTGGGCCATCTTCTGGAGGTGTTCGGTGGCGGTCTTGAGGGCTTCCTGGGCGCGGACGCCGGCTTCCTTGTCGTTGGTGGCTGCTGCCTCGATGCCCTTGCTGAGGATCTGGCTCATCTGGGTGAGGCCGCTCATGTCGCGGAACAGGTTGGCCGTGGTCATGGCCTGGACCGCCTGCAGGCCGTTCGGGTCGGGCATCGCCACCAGCGGGGTGAACTTGGCCTGGGAGGCGCCCATGCCGGCCGCGGTGGTGTCGAGGTTCTGTGCGCGTGAGGCGGTGGAGATGGGGGCGATGTCGGCGGGGGTGATCTGGATGGGCGAGTCCTTCCAGTTCCAGAAGCGGGTGAGGTCGATCTTCTCGGCCGAGTTGGACCGGCCGAGGACGGCCTCGGCGAAGACGCCGTTGGTGGCGATCGCGATCGTGTTGGTCGCCGGTGCCCCGAACGTGTTGTCGCCCGCCTTGCGGGAGTCGGTCCACTCCTCCCGTTCTTCTTCGCTGGCGAAGTTCCAGCGGAAGCCGAGGTAGTTGCCGGTGGCGGCGATCGGCTTCGGGTCCAGCAGAGTGCCGAGCGGTACCGGCGCGGCGGTCGAGCCCGCGGGGGTGTAGGAGTAGTTGGCGAGGATGCGGCTGAGCGTCAGCTCGTCGGCGTTGGCCCACACGGCCTGGCTGTAGTGCCGGCTGTTGTCGTTCAGGTGGTCCAGGACCGCCTGGGGCACGTTCCCGCCCCGCACGTGGAACCCGAGCGACGCGACGTAGGTGCGGCTGCCGGACTTCACCGTCGAGCCGAACAGCCCGCAGATGGTCGAGGCGCCGCCGGCGTCCTCGGACAGGTCGGGTGCGACGGTGGTGGTCGCGGCGACGCCGAAGTTCGCCACGCCCGAGGTCATCTTCAGGCGCAGCCCGGCGAGGCTGCCGCGGGCTGCCTTGCCGGACCAGGCTTCGTAGGAGATCAGCTTGTCGGCGCCGCCGAAGGTGTAGGACGCCTGCTGTGCGCCGGCGCCGCCGATGTCGCCGCAGCCGAAGGTGTGGCTCGGGAAGACGACCTGGACGCCGCGGATGCCGTCGGTGTCGGACCAGACGTCGATCCGGGACGCGTAAGAAGAGTCCGCCTTCGGCTGGTCGTCGAAGGGTGTCTGTGTTTCTCGTCCCATGATCCGGCGCACGGTCCCGTTGCTCATGAGGACCCAGTAGTCCGCGCCGGCCGAGGCGATCTGCGCCAGTCCGGTAATGCTCTGGAGGCCGTTGGTCGCGGGACGGATCACGGTCGTCGCACCGGACTCCACCAGCAGGGGTGCCGTCTCGCCGCTGGACTGGGACTGGACGACGGCCCAGAGCGCACCGTCGGACGTGGCGGACAGGCGCTGCACGCCCGGTCCGTTCCGCCGAATCCCGTCGGTGCCGCTGCGCTCGTAGACGACACCCTGCCGGGAGTACCACACCTTGTCCTTGCCGGTGACGGCGATGTCGTCGGCCGTGATACCCAGATTCACCCATGAGCTCGGGCCGCGCTGGTGGATGAGGTTGTTGGTGCCGACGACGAAGAGCGTGCCGTCCGTGCCGCAGGCGATGCGCAGCCCCCAGCCACTTGCTGGATCCATTCGCCAGGTCGTTCCGTCGAACTGCATGACTGCTTTGTCGGTCCTGAGCGCCCAGACGCTGTCCTTGGCCGGTGCGATGCCGATCAGACCGCCGCCCAGACCCGTGGTGGGTAAGGGGTTCCACCGCTGGGTTGCCGGGTCGAACCGGACCGGGCTGCCGTCGGCCTTGCGCACCCCATACACGCCCATCGCCGAAGCGGCGATGTCGGTCAGCTCCACCCCGTCGAACTCCTGGCGATCCGGCATCTCCGGTGCCGAGCACGCGTCGAGCTTGCGCACGGTGGTGTCGAACGGGTTGGCCGCGCGGATCTTTGCCGCCCAGTCGACCGGTGCCACCGACGCGAGCACCTCCTTGTACCGCTGGAGGCTGGTGTGGGTGAAGGTGAGCTCCTGCAGCGGGATGAACAGACAGCGTTCCAGCTTGGTCGGTCTGGTCGTCACGTTGTAGACCTGGACGACCTCGTAGTACTGCACCGACATCGCGTGCATGTGGTTGTAGTTGGTAACGACCCGGGTGAAGACCTGGTCCTTCTCCGTCTGCGTCGTCTCGCGCACGACCGTCATGTTCCGGCTGCGGGCCGCGGTCGCAAGCTGCTGGGTCCGCGCGCTGATCCGCTGCGTCGCCTCCGCCGCGACCGTCTTCACGCCCGTGGAGCGCGACACCGACGTCGCGATGCCCGCGTTCGACGACTTGCTCCAGTTGCCGCCGCCGCCGATACCGAAGAGCGCGACGCCGACGCTGCCGCCGGAGCTGGACGACTGGCTGGCCTGGAATCCCTGGGAGTCGCCGTACTGCTCCTCGCGGGCGATCGCGTTCGCGACCTCGCTGATCGACCGATTCTGCTCGGTGGTCCCGGACAGCGCCTCGGCCTCGGACGCCGTCTCGGTGCCGGTGGCCCGGGTGGTGCGCTGCCAGTCGACGACCGCGACCCTGGTGCTCTCGCCGGGCGCGAGCGCGAGGCTGTGCAGCAGCCTGCCGAGCGTGACGCCCTGGGCCGACCAGCTCTGCTCAGTGGTGACGATCATGCCCTCGGCCGGGCGGTCGTAGAACGGCAGGTTCTCCTCGCCGAGGTCGATGGCACCGGTCAGGGCGCGTGCCGGCTTCGCCCCGGGGATGTCGGTGAGCACCACCGAGCGGTACCGGACGATCTCCGTCGGGTAGTTGCCGGTGGTGGGGAGCAGGTCCTTGGGCGTCGGGCCGTCGAGCATCGTCTTGTCCGCTTCGGACGCGGCAGGCGTACTCGCCGAGGTGGTCGCGGGTGTTCCGGTGCTCGGAGTGCTCATCAAGTGTCCCGTCTCAGAAGGAGAGAAGGGCAGTCGCCAGGGCTGCCAGGCCCCACGGCGTCTGGCGCAAAGGCAACGACGCCTTCCGTAACGCTCGAAAGCTACACAGTTTGTTCACAGCAGCAGCAAGCTCTTCCGGAAATGGCCAGAAAAGGGCGCCCGAGAGGTCAATAACGCTTCCACAGCATGGAGTTGAGGGGGATGCCCTCCCACCTGACGGGCTTCATGACGCTGACCGCACGGCCTTCCTGGTCTCGGAGCACAGGGATCGCACGGATCAAGGCCGCAGTGCGTACGGCGCGGCGGCCTCTGCCCTCCGGTGCGAACTGAGGAGCGGAGTAACCACGCGCCAAAGCCCGTTGTTGCCCATGGAGGAGACCAGCCTGTGCTTGATCCGGGTTGGCAGCACATGACTCCGGAAGCTCCGAAACTCTTTCTGAAACGAGCAGTAAGTCTGTGAGGGCTGGAGCGGATCCTGTTGGAGGAGGGGCGCCGTCGGTGGCAGCTGCTGGGACGCCCTTGTGGGCGCGTCCAGGTGCAGGACGTGCCGTTCAACGGCGATACGCGCGAGGCTGAGGGCCGGCGGCCGGGAGCCGAACGGCGGTCGCCGGAAGAGCCTTCGCACGAGGTGTGGGGGCGAGCGCTACGGCGGTCGAGGCCAGCTCGGCCAGGAGGTCCTCGGAGGCACAGGCGGAGAGACGTATCGTCCATGCTGCGCGGTCGAGGCTGTCGCCGCCGTGGACGGTCCAGCGGCCGGTCGTTGAATGTGGGGCGTGCTCGAAGGTGATCGAGCGGTCCTTCGCGGTCCAGCTGGTGTGGGCGGGGTGGCTCGCGGGGTGCCAGCCTGCGGCCCGCAGGATCTCGTGCGGGCCTTCGCCGGACCAGACCGGAGGAGCGTCGAGGTACTGCAGGATCGCCGCGATCAGGAGGGTGGGAGTGCCGGCGGTGATCGTGGTGTGCCACAGGCGTTCGCCGACTGGGCCGTTGTATTCGGCGATCATCCAGGCGACGTCGGTGCGGTGGCGGGCCTCGTGATCGAACTCGGCCCGGGAGAGAAGGGATTCGTGGACGGCGATGGTCGTTTCGTCGAACGGCCGATACCTCTCCCACTGCGGGAGGCCGTCGAAGAGGGCCTGGAGGAATGATTCGTGCTCGCCAGGTCTCGCGGTAGGTGGCTCGGCTGTGGGTGCCACGGTCCTCCGGTGATCGGCCTGCGCTGCTCCCGTAAGGACTTGATGGACGGTGCGTTCGAGGTCGGTCAGCGGGGCGGGGCCGGGGCGGACGGCGACGGAGTACAGCCGGTGGAACTCGGCGATGGCCTCCGTCTCGCTCTTGAACGTGGAGGTGACCTGCCGGACATGGTTCTCGCCGTGGAGGTGGACGTGGCGCCGGACGCCGGTGGTGTAGCTGGCGACGGCGACGGTGTTCTGTCCGTCGTCGGCGTGCAGGTGGACGACGAGACGGCCGTCGGCGATGTCGTCATGGATGCGCTGGGCTTCAGCGCTCACCTCGCGGACTTCTTCCATCGTGCACCAGGGGAAGGGGTAGTTGCTCCATTCCCACTCGGTGTTGATCTCGTCCTGGAGGCCGGGTGCGATGTCGACGGTGAAGCCGTATCGCTTCAGCTGTTCGGCCGCGGTGTCGGCGTAGTGGGGCTCGTCGCGGTCGATGCGGGCGAGCACCATGGTGGTGGGGCTGGTGCTGCTCCAGCCGAGGTCGTGGAGGTGGGAGCGGGCGGCGTCGGCCGTGGGGCCGCTGGTGGTGGCGATGACACCCGGGTGGTGGTCGGGCTGGAGGGCGAAGTGGATCTGGGCGTTGGCAGGGGCGT
Organism: Streptomyces venezuelae ATCC 10712; assembly: GCF_008639165.1. Classification (NCBI taxonomy): domain Bacteria; kingdom Bacillati; phylum Actinomycetota; class Actinomycetes; order Kitasatosporales; family Streptomycetaceae; genus Streptomyces; species Streptomyces venezuelae. The sequence goes on from NZ_CP029197.1 coordinate 6,087,089, forward strand.
GGGGCATCGGGGTCCTTCGGCTAGGGGACTCGGCCGGCGGTCGGCTGCCGGGCCGGGGGAGGGACTGGGGCGCGCTGGGTGGTGAGGGGACCGCGAGGACCGGCTCGTGGGCTGGTGGATTCAGCGGATGGGAGAGAAGCCGGTAGCGGTCGAGTGGCGTTCTGCCAGCGGCTGCGGACGGTGTGCAGGTCGGCGAGTGCGCGGCGGCTGCCGGTGACGAGCTGGTGCACGGTATTGGCCGGGTCCGAGGCGTACGCAGTGATTTGCCGGGCCGCGAGGAGGGCTCGGGCGAGCAGGTTCCGTTCGAGCAGCCGCTCCCCCCAGTAGTCCGCGGAGCCGACGGGCTCCGACAGCAGGGCGATCACGGCAGCCGGGGCGATACCGGTGGCCAGGAGGCCGCGCTGCTGGGCCTCCCACAGCATCGTGACCGGGTCCACGGGATCTCCGCGGTGGGCCAGTGCGGTCACGGCCTGCCACAGGCCGGCGTGGAGAGGGTCGAGGAAGTCGTCAGCGGTCAGCCAGCGCATCTCCCGGACCCGCTCCGGCCGGGACACGGAGCAGGCGAGCAACCACTGCTCGCCCTCCCGGTCTTCGTCCCCCTCGGCCGGCCGAGGGGTCGGCGGCAGAGGGGTGCGGGGCAGAGGGCGGGCGTGGGAGGGGAACCGTTCGGCCAGGCGATCGAGGTGCCTGGCGAGGGTGTCGGCGGCGGAGAGAGCGTGGCGGGGCCTGTCCGGCACGGCGGTGTCCGTGGCGGCCTGCGCGAGTTGCTCGGCGTAGAGGCCGATGGTGTGCCGGGCGTGCTCGGCGTGGATGACGGCGGCGTACGCGGCCACGTGCTGGGGCTGGGGGCAGGCGGAGATGAGGGTGTGCATGTAGGAGGGGGTCAGGCCCGGCGCCTGCGGCCGGGCCTTGGCCAGGACCGCCGTGAGCCAGGTGAGCCCGGTGCTGCTGGTCATTTCCTCCGGCGTGGGGACCTCCCGCATCGCGGCGAAGACGGCGCCGTGGACGGGGCTGTCGAAGAACGAGGGGCTGAGGTCTTCCACGGCCGGTAGGAGCGCTGGCTGGAGGAGGACGGCGCCGAGCAGGGCCTGCTCCGCGTAGTGGAGCGGGGGGCGCTCGGTCGGTTCGTACAGATCCTCGGCATCGGTGTCGGGGGTGGGGTGCATCAGGCGGCCAGCGTGAAGTCGTCAGCGGTGAGCGTGCGGTCGAGGTGCGGGGCGAGGAGGTATGCGGCGAGCCGGGGCGGGACGGCGTTGCCGATTTGGGAGAACCTGGCGCCTTTGGTTCCCTGCCAGGGGTAGTCGGCAGGGAAGGTCTGCAGGGTGCCGGCCTCGGCGGCCGTGATCCGGATCGGCGCCGGCGTCTCCTGGGCCTGGACGTGGTCCGGGTGGGCGACCCAGGTGCATTCGTTGGCCCGGTGACCGAAGAACAGCGTGCCCGCAGGCTCTTCGATGCTTCTGACGGTTGCGTTGGGCTGGTTGTTGCTGCGCAGGGCCCAGGTCCAGTGGGTGGCCTTGCTGGTGCACGTCGGGGCCGGTCCGGAGGCTGGGCTGTTGCCGCGAGTTCCGTGCCTGGCCGTCCAACCCGCGCCGCGAGTCTGGGGCTTGAGGACGATGTCCGATAGCGCCGGGGGCTCCGTCCATGTCCCGCGGTCGCGCGCGTCGGCCAGGGTCTTCCGGGCGCCGGAAGGGAAGGGCTCGGGGCCACCGCCGGGTCCACCACCGGCGCAGACGGTCGGCACGGGGCGATCGGTGGCGCCCCAGCCGAGTGCCTCGGCCATGGACACCCACCGTTCGCGGCCGGGTCCGAAGAGGGTCTCCGGCTCAGCGAAGCGGGCGTGCGTCGGCGGCGGGGGTTCGGCAGTTCGGACGCGCGAGGCGAGGAGGATCGCTCGCTTGCGCGTCTGCGGGACACCGTAGTCAGCCGAGTTGAGGATTCCGGTCCAGGCGGAGAAGCCCCAGGACCGCAGGATCGCGGCGTACTGCTTCCATAGGGGGAGGACGTCGGGGACCTCCTCCATCGCCACCCAGTCCGGCTCGCCGGCCGAGGCGAGGGCGCGGAGGTAGCGCATCGGCTCGGCCGCCAGGAGGGAGCGCTCGTCCCGGCAGGCGCCGAGGAGCTTCTCGCGGGTGTCGCGGCCGGCGGCGAGATCGGCGACCGCCTGGTGCACCAGCGGCTGGTCGACCAGCCCCAGACGCTTCCCCGCCATGCTCCACGCCTGGCACGGCGGGGAGGCGATGAAGCCGCGCGTGCGCCCGGCGAAGATCCCGGCCGGATACATCGCGACGTCCGTACGGATGGTGAGCAGGCCGGCGGCGGCCCGTGTCTTGCACGCCCACTCGTCCCACTCCAGTCCGACGTCCCGGATTCCGAAGCGGCGCAGAGGGACGCTCCAACCGCCCGGGCCGGCGAACAGGTCGATCACGAGATCGCGGCCCGTGATCACGCCGTCAGCCCGAAGTCGTCCTGGACCGGGTCGGCTTCGCCGCGGCACGACCAGGGAGAGCAGCCGTTGACGACCCCGTCTTCCAGCGCTGAGGCCGCCTCGTCGCCCAGTGCCGCACGTTCCGCGGCGGTGACATGGTCGATCGGGGCCTGGTCGAGGGGGACGCGAGAACGGTGGAGGAAGGCTTCGCCGAGCAGCTTGTTCCCGGTGGCGTTGGCCCGTGCGTTTCCCTGGCGGATGGCGGCGTCGAATTCCACGACGTCTTCCCATTCGGCAGGGGAGGCGTCGCGTATGTGCCGCCACTGGGCATTGCCGTGGAATGGGCAGCCGAGGCAGCTGGACTTCGGGGTGTCGGCGAGGCCGAGAGAGGTGAGATAGCGGACGCAGTCAGAGCGGGACCAGTCCATCTCGATGAGCGGGTGCAGGTTCCGCATGTACTGGACGTCGGCGTCCTTGGCGCGGTGGAATTCATCGGTGGATATGCCGATCCACTGCTCGACGAAAACACCCTTCGGTACACGGGTCGGGTACGGGTAGAGGAGCTTCCGGATCGTCTTCTTGATGGGCTTGACCTTGTATTCCCCGGTGCACTGGCGCCTGGTCATCCCAGGTCGACCGTCCCTGTTCAGGATGTGGAGCGGCATCGAAGCGAAGCGGTGATCGGGGTTAAGGGCGTCGTCGCGAATATTGCCCGAGGAGACGCGAAGGATCGGTATCCCGGCAGGGGTTGCTATCTCTTCTTCGAGGCGGTCGAGGTGGCGGTAGACGGATTCGGGTTCCCAGCCTGTGTCGGCGAATATCGCATAGTCGATCTTGGGTAGGATTCCTTCCGCTGAGAGCGCGAGGAGGGTGCTGGACTGAACTCCGGCACCGAGGGACAGGGCGCGGAACTGGGGGGTGGGGGAGGGCGAGCGAGAAATGGAAATTCCTTGGGCGAGGTGAAAGAGAGCCGTGATGTAGGGGCGGGGGAGGGCCGGTGCGGGGTGAGGAGCCAGGGAGGCGAGGCGGGGCAACCGGGCGTTGGAAGGGGCCCTCCTCGGTCAGCGGGTGCGTGCCCGAACGGGCTGGACAGCCGTCGTCCGAGGACGCGTGTCTGCAGGGGCCCTGCCGAGGCGCGATGCGAGGGCGAAGCATCCGGTGTCGGTCAGGTGGAGGCGGACCGACCGAGAACCGGGTACGGGGCGGCGCGCTTCGCGCAGGACCCAGCCGCGAGATTCCAGGGACCGGACGGTCGCCATCGTGATCGAGATCCGGTCGTGTCGGGTCGAAGCCCACTCCCCGGTCCCGTGGGCTTCGACCGTGACGTACCCGGACGCCGCCGCGTGCAGCGCGGCGTACTGCGCGGGCGACATCGGCTGCGGCCTGCTGACGTCGGCCCTCTTGGAGCGGAGGGCGACGGCGAGACCGGTGGCGGCGCCCACCGCGTCGGGCGCACCCAGCGCGGTCAGCATGTCCGCTTGGCGTAGATGGCGACCGGCGTCGAGGAGGGTGTCAAGAACATGTCCGGGCGGGTACGGCGGCGCCGCGCGCTCCTCAGGTGCCAGCTCGCCGAGGTAGACACTGACCTACGTCAGATGCTCGTCGGCCAGCTGAGCCTGGGCGGCCAGGAGCCGCAGGCGGCTGAACGTGTCACCGAGGGCCGGGCTCCTGTAGATCCGGACCGTGCCGAGCTCGGCCGCCACCGATTCCGCGGCCTGGCGGAGGGCGCCGGCGCGCTCGGCGAGATCCAGGGCCCTGGCCGGGGCGCTGGACTCACCGAACTGCAGGGCGGCGAGGCGGTCGCGGAATCGTGTGGTCTGGCTGGCGAGGGTGAGGACCGAGGCAGGAGGAGCGTCCGCCACCCACTCTCGATCCGCTTCGTGTGTGCTCGTCATCGCTGTCGTCCCGTCCCGCCTGCGACGGGAGGCATCGGCAGCGGGGTGGGGTCGGGCCCGGAGCGGCTGGTGGTGAGGCTGATCGGCTCTGTCCGGCTGCGGGCTTCGGAGTCGGCGGTGGCCGGGCTGGCGGGCGGGGTTCCCGCAGGCTCGGCTTCGAAGGCCGGGGCGACCCGATCGAGGGTCGTGGCGATGAGCTGGGCCTGGTCGAGGGCCTCGCGGAGTTGTTCGGCGGCGTTGTCGGGGAGCTGGTCCCAATGGGCCCGGTACTGGTAGCGCTGGATGATTTCCGCGGCGTTGCGCATCTGCTCGGCGACCTGCCGCAGAATGGCGATCTGCTGGTCGCGTGCTGTCGCGATGTGGGTGGCCTGGAGGAGTTCGTCCAGCGCGGTCGGCAGCGGATCGTCGTCTGCGGGCAGTCCGAAGAGCGTGGCGTGAATGACTTGGGCGAAGCCCGTGACTGGGCCGCCGCGGGAGCGGTGGTTGTAGTCGGCTGCCGCCTGCCGGCGGACGCCGAAGTGCACCGTCACGTCACGGGGCGCGGCGCCGGGGCGGATCTGGTCGGCGAGTGCGCGAGCGACGTCGTGCGCCGTCGGAATGTCGGGGGACGTGGGAGAACCTCCTTTTAGAAGAGGGCAGTTCGTAAGAAGGGGTGGCTCGGTACGGGTCCGTCAGCGGGCCATCCCGAAGAGGGGTGTGGTTGAGGGCTGCGCGGGTGGAAGTGGCTGATCCTGACCGGCAGGGGGCCTTCCCGGGCCCGCGCTGGCCGGGTCAGCGGCGAAGGCCGGCAGCGGAGGAAGGGCGTGCGAGACGTGGGAGCGCCTGCGCTGAGGGCAGCGAGGTGGGCACGCCCGGCTGCGGGCGCTGGTCGGCTGGCGGCCTACGTACGGTGAGTACGGGTGCGGGGGAGCCTTCTGTGGTGATGCCAAGCACGCGGTCGCCCGGGAGCAGCTGGTCGGCGGTGATGGTGATCAGGTCGTGCACCGCGGCAGGCTCCGACTGAGGGCTCCAGCCCAGGGCATGAAGTGCGGATTCCAAGGGAAGTTCGTGCTGGTCCATGGCGTAGCGCAGGGTGCCGACGGGGATCTGGGTGTGCCGGGCCCAGTCCTCCAGCCCCATGCTGAGGCCGTAGGCCCTATGGGGAATGCCGGTGCCCAGGGTCGAGCGGTTCTGTGGCTCCTCGACGATGGCTTGTTCGGGATCCCAGCCCTGGGTGAGGCGCCGTCGGATGGTGGTAGTGCTGCAGTTGGCACGCGGGTCGACGCCCCAGTGGCACAGCGGCTTGGTCTCGCCGAAGGCGGTGATGTACATGGTGAAGTCCGGGCCGTCGGCTCCCTTGAGCAGAGCTTCCTCGAAGGTCATCCCGAACTTCGCGATCCGGTTGTAGAGCGTGTGGTACTTGATCCCGGACTGGTCCGCCCAGCCACGCAGGGTCAAAGTCCGTTCCTGGAAGGTGTGTTCCAGTACGGGCTTATCGTGGCGCTGCCGGGTGATGGCGTCCTCGGGCAGCCACCCGAGAGCGAGCCGGGTCCGCAGGGCTTCGCGGTTGACCGCGCAGCGGGGGTCTTCGGCCCAGGACGCCAGTGGCTTGGCCTCACCGAACGCGGAGATCTGCCCGCGGGCCAGTTCCCACATGTAGCGGTCTCGTCGCCGCTCCTTCGGCCAGGCCGTGCGTCGGCCCGCAGGCGTCGACTGGGCGATGGGACCGGGCGCTTCGCTGGAGGAGGAGTCGTTCATGTGCGTTCTTTCATCTGGCCCCTGGACCCCGGTGCCGGTTCGGTCGGAGGAGTTCGTGGCCGTTGCTGTCGGCCGTGGGCTCAGGGCGGGGCCTGACGGCCTGCCGAATGTGGCGGCCAGCTCGAGGACGTGAGCGGCGAGCGGTGTCTGGTCGAGCGTGTCACCGGGCTGCGTCATCGGCTTCGCCCCCGCGAGGCGGCGTCGCCCAGCCCGCCGAGCGCGTGTGTGACGTGCGCGCCCAGCGGCTGCTTCCCGTTGAGCGGCGTCAGCCTCGCCTCGCTGAGAGCGAGGAACGGGATGTCGCCATGGGCGCGCTCGACCGGGTCAGGCGTAGCCAGGAAGGTGAGGAACTGGGCGGCCAGCTCTTCGGGGAGGTCGCCTTCGGCTCGGAGCGACCAGTGGGTGCCGAAGCCGTCGTACACGGAGTGCTCCACGCGCCAGGGCCCGCCCGGTTCGTGGTGCATGGTGCAGTGCCCGTCGGGGGAGGTGAACGAGGCCCCGTCCGTGGTCCATCCGTTCAGGTCGGCGATCTCGGGGACCGATCGGGCGGTGAGGGGGATCCGGTCGGCATGCCTCGTGTCGCCAAGGAGCTGGGGCAGGGCCTGGGTGATGGCGGCAAGGGGTTCGAGCGGGGTGAGGCGGGTCGCGGTGATCTTCCAGAGGGGATCGTGGTGTGCGATCGTCCACCATGTCCCGTGGGCGTGGGTCGGTGCGAAGTCCAGCAGCAGGTCGTGACCTGGGCTGTCCACGCTGATGCGGCCGGATGCCGGATCGTGGACGTGGTCCCATCCGAACAGGTGGATCAGGGGGCCGAGGACATCCGTGAGGCGGTCACCCGTGCCGGCCAGGTGCCGGGGCGACACGAAGAAGCGGTCTGTGGAAGTGCTCTCCATGACTACCTGCTCCGGGTCGAGAAGGCATCGGCCCGTGTGGGCGCGGATGGCGCCGCGCTCAGGGCTGGCCGAGGCGTCGCGGAGGTGGCCCGGTCGATCAGGAGCTGGTCCTCGGCACGGGCGGCGGCGGAGGCCAGACGCCGGGAGAGGTTCTGGGCGAGCCCCCGGTAGGTGCCAGCGGCGCGATCGATTTCTTCCGTTGCCGCGGAGAGGTAGCTGCGGCTGGTATCCGCCGTCCGGTCGCCGTCCTCGTAGAGGAGGGCTTCGGTGCGGCCGGTGATGCCGTACGCGCACAGGGAGGCGGCGACGGAGATCCGCAGGGCTGCCTCCGACATGTAGGCGAGGTTCTCGTGCCCGTTCTTCATGACGGCGTACTGGCTGGTCGAAAGGGCGTCGAGCTGCTGCAGGCACCTGATCGCCAGCTGGTGGGTGCGTACGGCGATGGGCGCGATCTCCCGTACGGGCCGGGCAATCTCGCCGGCCCGGACGCCGTCGATCTCGGTGCGCAGGTCGCCCAGCTCGCCCGGCAGGAGCCCGAGGAGACGGGTCTGTTCGGCGAGGTCGATGATCTTCACTGGTCTCCACGAAGAGGGGATGTGCGGACAGGGCTGGGCCGGTCAGGGGGGAGTTCCTTACGCGGCCTGGTCGAAGTCGCTTTGGGACGGCTGCTGTTTGGCGATGGCGCGGGCGGTGATGGCCTTCGACGCGCGGGCAGAGGCGGCTGCGAGTTCGTCGGAGCCGGGCTCGGCGTACCAGGGGCGGAGGGCCAGCATGGCGACCCTCATACCGGTGGCCAGGCACAGGGCAGAGCCCTTGTGCAGTGCGCGGATCGCGTCGGCGGGCAGGATCCGTTCCTGCCGCATCGACACCGAGGTGGACTTCCCGGACTCGGAGGTCGAGGTGGAAGTGGTCTCGACGTCGTGGTCTCCGACCATCCGGCTCAGCTTGTCGGCGAAGTCCGGATCATCGATGCCGGAACCGATGATCTTCACGGTGGCCGCGCTCCACATGGCGTCCATGCCCGCGTCGCCCCACACCTTCTGGCCCTGGCGGTAGGACTGCAGGATGGTGATCGGGATGATCCCGCGGCTGCCGAGGTGCGAGTACAGGTCGGGGAGATCGCTGATCTTGCAGACATTTGCGGCCTCGTCGAGGATCGCGAGCATCGGCGGGTCCAGTCGCCCGCCGGCGCGCTCGGCCTGGGCGGTCGCGGCCCGCATCACCGAGTCCGCGCACGCGGCGATCAGCGCGCTCGCGCCGCCTCCGCCGTCCTTCGACAGCAGGAACAGGGAGTCGGTGGAGGTGACGAAGTCGGCGGGGCGGAACTCGGCGACGCTGCTCTGTGGGGTGACCCAGGCCGCGATGTCCTGGTTGAGCAGGGCGGCGGCGTACTGCCTCGCGGTCTCGTAGATCCCGTCACGGGTTTCCGGCGGGCCTTCCACGGTCCCCTTCAGCTGGGAAGCGACCGCGGTGAACTTGTGGTCTCGCAGGATGTCCAGCGGGGTGCGGTCCGCCGGGAAGGCGAGCCATCCCATCACGTCCGTGATCGGCCGCTCGTCCAGTGCGGCAGCCAAGAAGAGCTGCGCCAGGATGTTGGATCCAGCCTTCGACCAGAAGTCGCCCTGCTGACTCGCGTCGACGCTCGCGGCGAGGAAGTGTCCGGCGAGCCGTCCCGCGCCGTCGAGAGTCTTGGCGTCGGCGAGCGGGTTCCACCACATCGTCCGCTCGGCGTGGGCGATCTGCTGAGGGTCCATCGACCACACCCGCCCGACCTGGCAGCGGGCGTCGAAGCACGCCGTATAGGCGTCACCAGCCGCCTTGTTGGACGTGAGCAGGACGGGCCCAGGGGCGGCCAGGATTGACGGGATGGCCAGGCTGGTGGTCTTTCCGGAGCGCGGGGCCATGATCGCGACGGCCACGTCCTCGAAGCCCATGCGGACCTCGTGGCGGGTCCCGGCGAGGTTGCCGACCAGGATGCCGGCGTCGCGGGGGGCGATGTGCTTGGCGTTTTTCAGGCTCGGGCGCAGGGAGCGGGCCTTGGCTTCAACGGCCTTGGCGAGCAGCGGCTGGATGTCGCGGGCCGTCGCCATCCCGGCGACGGTCTTCTTCCTGCTGCCGCCGGCCCGGTTCTTGTACCGCATCCACAGGAGGCCGGCTGCGACGGCGAGGAGCAAGGTCAGCAGGACGGGGATGACGCGCGTGGTCAGGAGCAGGGACGTTTCTCCCGCTGCTGGCCAGAGCTGTTCGGGGCGAAGGAGGGCGTCTCCTGGGCGGTAGGGAACCCAAGGGCCGGTGCCTGCCGCCCAGGCGGCGATGTTGCTGCTCAGCCAGGCGATGGAGCCGGCTGGAAGGCCGACGGCGAGGGCGGCGAGGAGCACTTTCAGGGCTAGGTCGTAGCCGTCGGAGCTGGAGGAGGGGGCGGATCGCAAGCGGAGGGTCCTTGGACGGTGCGGGCGGGGTGCGTCAGCGGGTGTGGCGGCGCGGCGGTGGGGGCGTCGGTGGCGCGGGCGGCGGGCTCGCGCGGCGGGCGGCGAGTTGCTCGATCCGCTCCGGCAGCACCCGGGCCACGCTCTCCGCCGGCTGTTCCTGCCACTGCAGGGTGACCCGGTGGAGGGAGAGGCCGTGGGTCTGCTCGGAGGAACGGCGCACCGGCTCGGGGTCGGCGAGAGCCGCGAGGAAGGCGGCCACGAGCACCCGGGGCGTGGCGCCGGAGAACCTGGCCTTCCACACGGGGTCGTCCGTGTAGAGGTTGGCGGTGATGCGCCAGTCGGTGCTGCCGGAGTAGTTGTGGCGCTCCCCTCGGACACGGCTGTCCGGGGAGCGGAAGTCGCTGGTGGAGGCGACGTCCCATCCAGCCCGCGTGAGCACCCTGTACGGCTCGGCCATCGCTGCGGCGTTGTAGTCGGGGTGGCTGAGCGCGTCGGTGACCGCGGAGATCAGCTCGACGGGGGTGGCGCCGTCGAACGACGCCTGCCACGCACCAGTGCGGCCGTCACGGTGGGAGAGGTGCCACCACGGCTCGTTGAGGGCCGGTTCCAGGCGGAGCATGGACTTGTGGTCCGGGCTGGTCAGGATGACGCGGGGCATGAGCGGGTCCTGCCCGTGGCTCCATCCGGCGCCGGCGTGCAGAGCCGCGGTCACCCACGCCGGGTCGCCCGGGCCAGCGAAGTAGCGGGGGGAGACGAGCGCCTGCGCGACCTTCGGGGTCTTCACCAGCGCCTCCCCGCCGGGCGGGCGGGCGCCGGAGCTGGAGTCGGGACAGGTATCCACCGGGCGGGCGCCTCATGGGCGGCAGCGTGGATGTCGAGGAGGGTGTGGCCGACGGTGGCCCACGTGTCGAGGTAGCCCCATGCCTCCTCGTTGCGCTCGGCGACGGAGTCGACGAACTTCTCCGGCGAGTCAGGAGCGGCGCGGTGGGCTTCGCGGACCTCGGCGTGCTCGCGGCGCAGTTCGTCCAGCCGGTCGAGGGCCCGGTTCAGCTCGCGTAGCCGGTACGCCCATTGGGGCGAGATGTCGCCCGCGGGGAGGTGCTGCAACTGGACGGAGGCTGTGGCGAGGAGCCGACGGGCGCCGGGCCGGACGGGTAGGAATGCTCGCCAGGTCTCGGAGTCACGCTGGACCATGCGCCAGCCGTAGGCGACTTCGTCGATCGGACGGCCTTCGGCATCAGAGCGCTCGTCGGAGTAGGTGTCCCAGGCGGCGAGGATGGTCTCGCTCTCCGTCAGAAAGGTCTTCAGCTGTGCGAGCAGGAGGGGGTGGGAGTGGGAGGGCGTGCTCAGGGCGGATCCTTCGGTGCGGGGTGGGGGAGGCTAGCCGACTGCGGGTCAGCGGCGGCGTGCGGGGGCGGCTGCCGGTGAAATGGGGCCCGTGGGGGTGGTGATCGTGGGGGGCGCGGGCCGGTAGCCGCTGGCCTGGGCGAGGCGATTGCGGTGTGCGGTGACGATGCGGGTGCCGATCCCGACTTCCCGGCCTACGTGAAGGTGGGGGCTTTCATCGATCTCGAAGCGGGGACGCAGCACGGGAGCCGGGTCGCAGAGCGCGGTGGCCATCGCGTTCAGCACGTGGCCAGGGGCGCGCGAGTCCAGGGCCACTCGCCACAGGAATCCCTCGGGGCCGTAGGGCCCCCAGTTCCGGGCGACCTCTACTTCCCAGCCGCACAGGCCCATGGAGGGCGAGACGCGTCGCTCGGCCACGGTGGTGCGGTCGGGGGAGACGATCTTGTGCCCGCCGTCGCCGTCGGCTGTGTGCTTCCAGCCCTGCTCGGCGAGGATGCTGGCCAGGTCATCGGAGGCGCTGTCTGGCGTGGGGCGCACGAGAGCGTCGGTGAGTCCGGCGATGATCTCCACGGGGGCGTCGCCGCTGAACGAGGCGTACCAGTTGTCTCCGAGCGTGCTGTGGACCTTCCACCAGCCGTGGAAGTGGTGAGGGGATGGCTTGAAGACGAGCTCGTGCTCACGGTCGGGGCTCTTCATGCGGATGACCGGGTGCAGGGGATCGGAGTGCACGGTCCAACCGGCGGCGTACAGAGCGTGGGTGATGTGCCGGGGATCGCCGGGGCCGGCCAGGTAGCGGGGTGAGACCGGCGAGCCGAGCTTGCTCAGGTAGTCGTCGTTGAAGGCATCCAGCTGACGCGAGTCGATCACGGAGGAGCTGCTCCTTCAGGTGGCATTCATCGGGTACGGGCTCCGCCGCTCGCTGCGTACGGGCGGGCGGGAGCGGGCTTACGCGTGCGGGCGCGGGCGGCGGCCCAGGAGTTACGCCCCCAGGTGGTGGCGCGGGCGGCGGTGATCCGGGCCTGCTGCCAGGCGCTGAGCTCCGAGGGCCGTACGGATACGGAGGTGACCTGGATCCACTTCGAGGGCGGGACGTGTCCGCGGGGCCGCATGGCCGGTTGAGGGTCGGCGAGCGCGGCGGAGAAGTTCTCGATCAGGTGCATCGGGGTTGTGGAGGAGAAGACCGCGTCCCAGGTCCGGCCGTGCTCGGTGCGGGCCCCGGCCCACCAGTGTGCCTGACCTGGCTCGTTCTGGTGGAACTGCAGCCAGGCGTTGCGGTCGGGGCTGATGGCGGTGAAGTGCTGGTCGCGCTCGGTCTCCCACTGCTGCTGCTGGAGCGGCGACCACGGGTTGGGGGCATGGGCAGATCGGTCTCGGGTGAGGGCGTCGGTGAACCCGGCGACGATCTCCACCGGCGTCTGCCGGGTGAAGGTGACCCGCCAGGCGGCCTCGGTCGCGGTGGCCTGGCCCTGGATGTGCCAGCCGCCAGGGTGCTGTCCGTTGGGGTGTTCGATGGGGTCGTAGACGACGCGTACCAGGTGGTCGGCGCGGTCGAAGACGAGCGGCCCGCCGGTGACGGAGCGGTCCGTCCAGCCGGAGGCGCGTAGGAACTCGGTCACGTGCCGGATGTCGCCGCCGCCGGCCAGATGCCGGGGCTCGACGAGGTAGTGCTGCTCGGCCTGGTCACCGGCCCCCCAGTTGGGGTGCTGTCGAGGGCTCACCGGTGCCTCCGTACGACGAGGGGAACCGGCACGGGCGGCTTGACGGGCGTGGTGGAGGGGGTGCGGGCGGCGGCCAGGGTGTCGAGGTGCTCGTCGAGGTCGAGGCCGATGTCGTTGAGCTCGTTGGCGGCGCGCCCCAGGGCGAGCCACACCTCCGGCGGCAGCAGTCCCTGCGTGGCCTGCTGTTGGGCAAAGCGGCTGGCGGTCGCGGCCAGAGTGGTGAACGCGCCAAGGGCGCCGTGCTCGGGGTCGAAGACGTCGGCCAGGACGGCGACGGTGTCCGGTGGAGTGCCGGGCCGGGTCAGGTACTCGTTGAGGTGGTCGAGCCGGGCGGCGATGCTGCGGGCCTGGTAGGCGCCGTAGGTACGGGGGGTGGGCTGTTGGTTCAGGGCGTGGCTCCAGTAGCGGGGATCGGTGCGAGCCGGGGCGTGGTCAGCGCCGGGGGCCCGGCGGGCCGGCGGCCGGGGGCGGCGGAGGCTGGGAGGGATCCGCGTTCGGCTTCTGCGAGGCGCGGTGGGCCAGCATGCTCTGGGCCCAGGCGGTGACATCGAGTTCCTCGGGGTCGATGTTGACGTTGAACCCTGCGATCAGGAGCGGGAGGATCGCGCGGGTGGCGAGCTGCCGCTGGGCTCTCTGGCCCAGACCGCCGGGGGTCTCGTGCCAGGTGTAGACGGGCCCTTCGGTCACCTCTTGCCGACGCTCCAGACCGGACGCATCGAGCCGGGCGAGGAGTTCCTCGGGGGCGCCTGTCCTGGTGACGATGTGGAGGCGATCGGGGTGGTCGGCCTTGCGGTAGATCTCCACGTCCGTGTTGTTGTCGTCCGCGAGGTTCAAGACATGCTCCAAGGGGCGGGGTTGGGGTCGGCGGCAGAGATCATCGGCTGCGCGCGGCGGAGGTCGTCGGCCGGGCGGGCAGCGGCCGGGTCGTGGCGGGTGCTGGCGGTGCGGGGTGCCGCATCCCGACGCCGACACCGAGTTCGGCGAGCAGGGCTCCGACGGCCCGGACGTACCGGGCCTGGAGGGCGGTGTCATCGCCGGGCAGCACGAGCAGGTCCTGACGGGTGTCGTGGACGAAGCCGTGGTCGGTCAGGAGCCGGGCCAACGCCACGGAGTCGGGGACCGGGGTGGTCAGGGCGTCGTCGGCCCAGGTGAGGTCGACCTGCTCGGGAAGCGGGGCGTCGAGTGCGGCGGTATTGCGGCGGGCGTGTGCCAGGGCGTCCGCGTAGCGGGGGAGCAGGTGCAGGGTGGTGGCCTCGGCTGCGTGGAACGGGTCGGCGGGGACGGCGAGACCGTCGGGTTCGCGGACTCCCGCGTACGCGGCGTCGGGGAGGTCGGCGGGGGCCAGGGCGGCGACGAGGAAGCCTTCGGCCTGGCCGAGGTGGTCGATGACGAGCAGGCGGGTGTTGTCGTCGGTTCGGGTGAGGACCGCGCAGTGTGTCACGGCGTGGGAGGCGATGGCGTGGGCTGTCTGGTCCATGTCCCACACAGCGGTGGTGATGTGGTCGTAGTCGGTACCGCCGTGGTCGGGGTGGTACTGGCTGGTCCACCGGCCGGGCAGTTCGCCGGCGAGGATGGTGGCGAAGGATTCGAGGTCGCTGGGGTCGGTGTCGTGCAAGGCAGTCCTTGGTGCGTGGGTCAACGGCGCCGGGCCGGTGGCGGGGCGGCCGGCCGGGGCGGCAGGGCGGGGACGGGGCAGGGGCAGTGGACGGACGCTTCGCGTTCGTGGTCCGCGACTTCGCCGGGGCAGGGGCGGCGTGCGGGGGGTCCTCGTGCCGGTCGGTGAGTGCGTTGCGCAGCTGGTGGAGCTGGGCGGTGATGACCGCGAGGTGGTGTCCGCTCAGGCCGCGCACGGTGGCGGCGGTCTGCCGGTCGGAGTCCTGGTCGAGGGTTTCGAGGAACTCGCCAGCGGAGGCCAGGACCTGGGCGAGACCGGCGAGGACGCCGTCGTGGGAGGCGGTCAGCTCGGTCAGGACGGCTGCTGCGTCCTGGGTGGTGGAGGCCCGCCGCAGCTGGTCGGAGAGGGCGGCGACCTGCGCCCCGAGGGGCAGATAGTGGGAGGTGCGCTGGTCGGTGTCGAAGGTGGCGTCGCAGGCGACCCAGTAGCCGACCGAGCGGAGTGCGGACACCGCGGCGGTGGCGAGGGTTTCCTCGGCGGCCTGGTCGAGGCCGGTGGGGAGGCGGTGGTACTGCTCGTGTCGGCGGAGGATGTGGACGAAGCCGGCGCGTTGCAGGATGCTGTGGGCTTCCGGATCGCCTCCGTGGGCGAGGACTTCGCCGGAGTGCGGATCGCGGCGCAGTTCGATGTGGCGGTCGCTGAGCGCCAAGCGGGTACTTCCTCTACGTCATGGCCGCGATCCGGCTCTGGCTGCCGTGCGAGGGAAGGGGGCGCCGGGTGCAGGCGCAGGTGCGGATGCGGCAGGCGGGTGGCTGAGTTCGGCGACGGTGGTGGTGAGATCTCGGTCCAGGTCGTGCAGGCGCCGGGCCGTCCACTCGAGTCGGTGCCCGGCCGCGCGGAGGCGCGCGTGCGGATGCCCGACGAGGAGCTGGGACTGGATCTCGATGACGCGGCGGGCGCTGGCGAGCGGACCTGTCACGTCCGTGAGCGGTGTGAGCCGCGCGGCCGTCTCCCTCGCCGTGTCCGGGAGAGACGGCGTAGCGGCGAGGGCGCCGGGGGTGATGAGGCCGAGGTCGCTCTCCAGCCGGCGTGCCTCGAACGCGAGACGGCGAGGAAGGCCGGAGGGCTGGCGCTGCCAGGTGCCGTCGAGCCGGATGAGGTTGGCGATCAGGTCGACCTGGCCGGGCTGGGCCTGGAGGGCGACCGACCGGCAGCCCTGGTCGTCGCCGGGGATCTCGATGCCGGCGGCGCGGGCGATCCTGAAGGCGACCTCGGACCACTCCGGCCCGTTCAACGCCCGGTCGTCGGGCGCCAGGCGGACGGTCAGGTGGAAGACCGCCCGCCGGTCCTGCCCAGGGCCCACGGTGAAGGGATGCTCGGTCAGGGTTTCGTTGACGTGCTCCGCCCAGTCCACCGAGGTCCACGACGCCGGATCGTCGTCGGCCGAGAACGCGTCCGAACCCGGCACGTGAGCGACGACGATTTCTGTGGCGAGAGCCGTCTCGTACGTGAGCGGTTTCCCGAGAGCATCGGCCAGGACCGGTCCGGCATCGGCGGCCCGCTCGTGGATGCGGATGATCACCGGCCGGCCGCCTTTGCGTCGGCCGCATGGACGAGCTGGCCGAGGTTGGTCACCCGGTACCAGCCGAGGTCGACCTCCTGCGCGCCGACGACCTTCGGGAGGAGGAAGTCCTCCAGGGCCCGCAGGTAGATCAGGCAGTCGGGGCACCGCTTGGAGAGGTGGACGAGGTAACGGGGGTGGGCGGTGATGAACGACTGCGAGCCGCCGAGCGGGTTGCGTACCCGCCACCCGTCCTCGTCGGTCGGGGTGTGCCAGGAGGGCGCCACGACGGTCATCGACTCGCCCCACAGTTCGCCGTCGGCTACGCCCTTGATCACTACGATCTGGTCGCCGGGGGCGAAGTGGGCGTGGGTGATGTCGCGGTCGGAGGTGATCGTGTCGACGGGGGCGAACACGGGGCGGGTGGGTTCGGGCACGGTGGGTCCTTCCGCAGAAAGCCGCAGGTGGCGTTGGGGGCAGGACTCCATGGTCTGGAAATCGGCCGGTTAGGCTAACCGGCGAACGTGCGCTATATATGTGCGATTTCCCGTCGGTGCGCAGGCGGTCAGCGGTGCGGGTTCTCGGTGCCGACGTCGGCGCTCGTGGCAGCGTCGGGGAGATCGGCGCCGTCGGCGTCGCGCTGGTCGATCCACCACCCGGCGCGGCTGATCGAACGGATCTTGTCCTCCAGGACGGCCCAGTCCGCCTCGTCCCAGGTGCCTTCGCTGACCAGGGCCGTGTATGCGGCGGTGACGAGCTGGAACCGGGAGCGCTCGCCCCAGGCCAGGGCCCGCTCGGACCCCTCCAGCGGGGGCATGTCGAACCGCTCGGCCCACTCGACGGCCGCGGCCTGTTCCTCCGCGCGGCGGGCGGCGAGCCACTGGTCCTTCGCGACGGTGTCGGCGTCGCGGGCGGCCTTCCAGCAGTCGGTGCACTCTCGGCCGGCGAGCCAGCGGGCGAACCCCGACCGGCGGTCGGCCGCCCGGTCGGAGAGGTTGTGCAGTACCTCGTGTCCACAGCTGTGGATCACGGTCCAGGCGGTCTTGACTCCCGGGGAATTCCGGTTGCTGGGCGTTACGTTCGAGGTCGGGTTGCTGGTCTGGGGCTTCAAGTCGCGTGTCTTTCGTTGGCGGTTGGGGTGGTGGCCTGCGTCGTTGCGGAGGGTCGTGCATCAGAAGCGCGATTCGGGCGGGGACGGAGGTGGTCCGGGGTGCTTGGCGGTGGTCTCGGGGACGCTTCCGCCTCTGGGTCGTCTCAGCGTGTCCTGCGGATGGCGGTTGTGGCCGCCGTGGCGATGGCGGCGGGAGCGCTGGAGGGCTGGGGCAGGTGCAGCAGGGTGGTCCCCGGCAGGTGGCGGGACTTCGCGGTGAGGGTGAGCTGGAGTACGGCGCAGCCGGCGTTCGTGAGCTGCTTGACGCGGGTGACGGCTTCAGCAGTTTCGTCGGGGGTGTACTGGGCGTCGGTGACGATCACGAGAAGGCGGCCGGCGCCGGGGCGGCTGAGTTCCAGGCCGTGGTCGAGCGCGTCCAGGGCGTTGGCGAGGTTGTGGCTGCCGCCATTGGCGTGGAACTGGGTCACGCGCTCTGGTGCTCGGTGGGTGGGTCGGGTCAATGCGGTCAGGTGCCTGTCGTAGGCGATGGTGGCGGTACGGGAGTCGGGGTCGGTCAGGGCTGCTGCGCGTGCCACGATCCAGGCGGCGGACGCGACGGGTGCGCAGGCGGCACGCATGGAGCCGGAGACGTCGACGGCGATGCCCACGCGCAGCGGTGGGGTGGGGGAGTTCCGGCGGCGGGTGTGGGTGAACGGTTCCGCGGTGGGGACCGACCCGGCCGCGCGTTGAGCGTCGCGGGCGAGGGCTGCGCGCATGTTGAGGCGGCCGGGCGGGGTGGGGCTGGTGGTCCTCTCCTCGGTGCGTTCGCGGTAGGCGGCGGCACGCAGGGCTCGGCTCAGGCGCGAGGCGGAACTCTGCTCGGCGGAGGTGGGCCGGCGGCTGCCGGTGACCGGGTTGCTGTGGGGCGCAGGTGTGCCGTCGGGGTTGACGGTGGCGCCGCCGGAGTTGAAGACCGACTTGGCGGTGGCGGCGGCCTGGCGTCGCCGACTGGCTTGCTGGGCGCGGTCGTTGGCCTGGGCCCTTGACCGGGTGGCCATGGCGCTGGTCGCTGCGGCCTGTGCCGCGAGGTCGGCGGCGTCGGTGGCTGCCGCGCTGTCCATGACGACCCCCACGGCTCCGGACAGCAGATCGGGAAGGCCCTCCGGCACGGGCAGGGCGGGGGCCGCGATGTCCAGAGCGTCGCACCAGTCCTGAGCGTGCGCGAGCATGGTCGTGGCGTCGTGGTCGGCGCACTGGTGGGCCGCGGTCCAGATGCGGGTGAGCGTGGCCAGCAGGTCTGCGCCCAGCACCTTTTCGCACAGATCGGAGACGGCCTGGGTCTCGCCGGCGTCCAGGATGCCGACGTCACGGCGGCCGAGGATCAGGGCCGCCACGGCGGCGGCGTGCTCGACGCCCTGAAGGGTGGGGTGGGCGACGTCGGGCATGACCAGGGTACGGGCGCTGGTGCGCAGGTACGTGCGGTCCGTGGGCCGCCTGGTCAGGTGTGCGCCTTCGACACGGCTCTCCTCCAGCAGGAGCGCGGCCTCGACGAGACGGGGGTTCGCTCCGGCAGGCGCCGTCCAGACGGAGTGGGCCGCGTGCGCGGCCTCGTGGACGAACACTCCCCAGGCGGCGGGATACCGCTCCTCGTCGCCCACGATCCGCGGGTGGATCTCGTGGGGCTGGAGCGGAGCGAACAGGCCGGCGTCGAACTCGACCTCACCCAGAGTGGGGAAGAACGCGGCCGGTGCGCCGCTGCGGGTGCCGGGGCGGCAGGTGACGAGGAGGTCCTGGCGGCCGGAGAGGGCGACCAGCCGGTCGCCGAGCTCGGCTCCCACGCGAAGCCACGCGCCGGGGGAGGAACGGGGTTGCGCGGGTGGGGCGCCGTCGTCGTCCCATCGCGCGAGGTCGGCGTCGTCCTCCGGCGTGGTGGCGGGGGACTGGACGTGGTGGTGGGCGCTCATCGCGAGCGGCCCTGGTGCGCGGAGCTGGTGACGCCCGGGGGGCGCCGGAGGGCTGAGGCGGACAGCTGCTTGCCGAGGGTGAGGGGCGCGATCTTCTTGACGCCGACGGCCTTGATGACGGCGTCGGCGACGGCGTCGCGATCCTCCTCAGGGGCGATGCCGACGAGGTTCGCGAGCGCGGCGTTGGTGCCGAGGACGGCCTCGGTCTTCTGGTAGCTGAGCAGCTCGCGCAGCTGTGGGGCCCAGCCCAGCTCGCCGAGTTCGACTTGGCGGGAGAGGTGTCGGGCGACCCGGACCACCCGGGCGTCGATCTTCAGCGCCAGGGCGAGGTCGTAGTCCGTGCCGATCTGGATCTGCACGCTGAACCGGGACGACAGTGCCTCCGTCAGGACCGCTCCGTGGACGCCGGGATTGTGGCCCGCCACCACGTAGAAGCCCGGCTCGGCCTTGATGGTCTCGCCCTTGTGGGCCTTGACCTGGATCTGCCTGCGCCCGTCCATCGCTGGGTACAGCGCCGCCAGGACCTTCGGTGAGATCAAGGTGGCATCGTCGATCAGCAGGGCGCGGCCCTCGGTCATCGCGGTGACCAGCGGCCCGTACTGGAAGACGTAGCCTCCCGCGTCGGCCTGCGTGTACTCGCCGATCAGGTCGCCGACCGTGGTGTCGCCGTCACCGGCGACGGTGAGCAGGTCCGGGAACGCTGCCTCGACCAGACTCGTCTTGCCGGTTCCCGGAGGGCCGTAGAGCAGCACCGGCACGTCGGCGTCGCGCAGGCGATTCAATGCCTCGACGTCGGGCAAGTCGGCCAGTTCCCGGGGGTGGTAGAGCTGGCCCCCCGCGCGGCGGATCGGGCCGGTCTGCCGGGGCGCTGCTGCCGCGGGAGTGGTCGTGCGGGCCGTGGTCGTCTGGGCCCGGGAAGCGTGGGTGCCCGGTGGGCTGATCACAGCGGTCTGCGCGGCTGCAGCGGTCTTCGCGTTCGCTCGGAATTCCGGCTGTCCCGTTCCGCTTTGGTCGGCTTCGCCGCGTCGCACCAGGGTGAGCGCGGCGTTGCGGACGGCGCCGTGGGAGTGGCCCAGCTGCCGGGCCATGTCCCCGATGGTGAGCTTGTCCGCCGGCCGATCGGCCAGCAGCCGGGCCACCTTGGCCCGTAGTTCGCCGCCCTTGGTCCGTGCTGGACTGGTAGGCGTTCCGGGTGTGGTCAAAACGAGGGTCCTTCAACAGATACGGGAGCGTGAGGGGTGGGCGATGCGCTGGAGGGGCTGGCCGCTCTCGGAGCGGATCACGGACTGTTCCGGCATCGGCGACCGGGCCAACCGAGGCGTACGTCGGCACTCACCGGCCGACCGGGGGCTCGGTACAGGTGCAGCGGATGGCCGGCGACGAGCAGCTCGCTGGCTGCGGAGCAGGACCTTGCGCCTGCTCCGTACCGGGTTCCGTCGCGTGGCAGGCGCAGCTTGGCGTCTCTTCGAAGCCGTCCTGGAGCAGGATCCGCCGGGCGGCGGCGTTGTAGCCGGTGGTGGTGATCTCGCCGGTGATGCTGTGCCGGATCGGGATGAACGGCTCGGCTGGTGATTCGGGCAAGGTGGGAGTCCTATCGGCGGTGGCGGGGACGTGGTGGGGTGGCGGTGCGGCGGTGCCGGCCCGGCTGGCGGCGGGGGCCGAGCACGGGCCGGGAGAGTACGAAGACGGTGGTGGCGATGGCGGCGCCCGCGGCGGGGAGCGCGGACAGGCCGAGGATGTGGTCGGCGAGGGTGCCGGCGAGGACGGTGCCCGCGGCCTGGCCGGTGCCGACGGCGAGGATCAGCCACGAGTACGCCTCGGTGGTCCGCGAGGCGGGGGCGAGGGCATCGATCGTCTCGAAGCCGCAGGTGATGACCATGGTGAGGAAGAGCCCCGGTAGGGCGGCGGCGACGATCGCCGCGTGCGGGCCCGGCTGGGTCAACAGCGCCAGCCACCCGACTGTGAACAGGGCGGATGTACAGCTGAGTTGGGTGGCGGGCGCGGCGCGACGGGCGAGGCGTGCGAAGAGCAGGCCGCCGAGGAATGATCCGGTGGAGAACGCGGCGGGCAGTACGCCGGTCAGCCAGGCGGCTTGATTGGTTTCGGCGATGGCCGCAGCCCAGACTCCCAGCCCGCCCAAGGACACCCCGAGTGCAGCGAGCCCCATGCACAGCAGCACCATGCCGCCGCTCACGAGCCGGTGTCGTTTCAATGGCCGGGCGGACTCGACCGCTTCCTCTCGGTGGGGGCGCCAGGTGCGCGAGGGCGCGGAGGTGAGGACGGTGGCGGTGCCGACGAGTACGAGTGCGGAGGCCGCGGCCAGTGCGGCGTCGGCTCCGAACGTGGTGGCGAGCCAGGTGGCCAGGAGTGGGCCGGCGACATACATCAAGCCCTGGGCGCCGGTGTCGAGGGCCTGGATGACCTTTCGCTGCCCCAGGTCGGTCACGACACTCGGCCACAGTGACCTCAGACCGGATTCCAGCGGCGGGGCGGAGAGGCCGGCGAGCGCGACCGCGGCTCCGATCAGCCACGTGCTGCCGCCTGGACCGATGACGGGCAGGGCGAGCAGGCTGCTGCTGGAGACGATGGCGGCGGGCGCGCTCACACGGGTCTGCCCATGCCGGTCCATGAGCCTGCCCTTCACCGGCTGGGTGACGCTGGCGGTCAGCCCGTAGATGGCGGCAAGTGCGCTGGCCGTCGCCAGGGACCCTCCGCCACGCGTGACCCACAGAACCAGGGAGACGGCGACCATGCCGCTGGGCATCCGGCCGGTCAGGGTGCCGGCGAGCAGGCGCAGGACGTGGCGCGTGCCGAGAACGGCCCGGTAGGTCACGGGCGGTGAGGCGAGGGGGCGTTCGGCCAAGAGCAAGGAGGGCGGAGACTTTCCGGGAGGTGGCCGAGGCTCGCCCGCGGCCTCGTGCTGGAGTCAGAGGCGGCGCGGGACGCGGGGCGGGGCGGCCTTGGCAGGCGGAGGCGGCGGGGTGGACCGCACGGCGGGCGGGGGTATGAGGTGCCGTGGCTGCGGGGTGCGGTGCGGCGGCAGGACGGCGATCGTGTCCTGGAAGGCGATGAGCGCATGGCGGAGCTGCCGGTCCAGGACGTCGGTCTGGACCATGAGCCCCCGCAATCGCACTGACAGATCCCGACCGGTGACGGTCTCGGTGGCGAGCGCGAAGTCGGCGCATTCGGCCAGGAGGCCGGAGAGCTGGGAGAGGTGGCGAGGGCCGGCGCCGTCGCTTACGACGTAGTCGAGAACCTCGGCGATCTCCTGGCTCTGCGTGGCGCTGGCGATCTGCTCGATGAGGTCGGCCAACGGCGGAACCTTCCCCGCGCTGCGGGGAAACTTTCCGCGGGGATGCAGCACGCCGGGCTGAATGGCCGCAGGCAGGTCGCCCTGCGCCTGGTCGAGCGTGTCGTAGCGGCCCAGGACGCGCATCGTGGCGCTGTCGACGTCTCCGGCGACGATGAGGATGCAGTCCTCGGTGGGCTGGTCGAGGTCAGGGACCTCGACGACGGTGATCTGCCGACCAGCCGCGTCGTACCTGCTTTCGTACAGGTACATCATGTGGCGACGGCGGACATCGTGCGCGTGGGCGGTCCACCGTGCCTCTTCTGCAGCGGGCAGTTCGGGTCCGGGAGGCGGCGGGCCCACCTGTACGGCGAGGTCGCGCAGGAACCGTGCCCGGTCGGCCCAGGTGACGTGGCACTGCCGCGAGGTCGACCGGTCGGCGATCGACTGCTCGGAGAGGTGGCGGGCATGATCTGCTGCGGCTTCGAGGTCGTCCACGAGCAGGTTCCACCCGGCTACGTGCCGGGCGGATGGCTGGAACTCCATGGCGGTACGGGCCCGGTCGATGAGAAGGACCGTATGGGGCAGGAGCGCAGCGAACTCCATCTCCTGATCCCGGTGTTGTTCCGCCACGATCGCTCGCTCCACGGCGACGTGCTCGGGCCACCCGGTGCTTGCCCGCACACGAGCGACCGCGTCGTCCCCGCGTGCCTGGATGGAGGCGAACCGTTTGGCGTAGGCCGCCAGTGCGTCGAGCGCCGCACGGACAGCGGGCGAGCCGGACTCGCCAGAGTTGTTGCGAGGTTGCGTCACCGGCGTCTCACCGTGGGCTCCGACAGGGCAGGCGCAGGTGCCAGAGCCAGCGTTCGGCTCCCAGCGCGGCGCCCCTGTTCGAGGGGCAGGGGCACGCTGGCGAGGGTGCACAGGGAGAGGGCGACGAGCTCGTCGCCGCCTTCCACGAGCCACCAGCCGAGCGGGTCGGGGTGCGCCGTGACCGGCTTCGGCCCGGTCTCATCGGCCGGCGCCGTGACGATGACCTCCACCCGGTGGAGGAAGTCGGCCTCGTACTCGGTGGGGGCGCCCAGGGTCCGGATCGCCGCGATGACGAGCGGCGCGGAGGCGGTGAACCGGACGTAGGCATCGACGAGGTCGGCCGGGGCGGGGTCGGGGATGGTGCCGGCCTCGTAGGTCTCCCGTGCCCAGGTGAGATCGTCCGACAGATCGGCGGCGTGCGCCTGCAGGACCGAGCGGGTGTAGGCCGGGAGGAGCCCGGTGCGAATGACGTGGGCGGCGGCCGAGGCGGTCGGCTGCACCGTCACGCCGGGTGGGGCGGTGGCGTTCGTCGGGCCCGGGACGTGGCCGGGCCGGAGGGCGCCGACGTGGTACGTGTCGAGGTGGGGGTCCTTGACGACGGCGAGTTCCGTTCCGTCGTCGCGCTTCAGGATGGCGGCCTGCCGTACCCGGTTGGCCGCCAGAGTCTGGGCGATGGGCCCGGTGCTCCACAGGCCGCCTGCGAGGTCCTCCTGCCAGACACGGAGCGAGTAGTTCTCGACTCTCGCGGTCCACTGTCCGGGCAGGTGCTCGGCCACGTCGAGCGCGATGTCCCCGATGTACCGCTCGTTGCTGGGCGTGAGCTGCAGACCGAGAGTCCGCTCGGCGACGGCGCCGAGGGTGATCAGGGCCTGGCGGGCAAGGGCGAGATCGGACAGCGGCAGGACCATGTCGCCGGAGTCGTTCTTATCGAACCCGGACAGCTCCATGGCGGTGCGGGCCCACTGCCAGGCGTCACCGTCGACGAGGCCGACGATGCCATCGCGGTCACTGGAGAACAGAGTGATCCGGGTGACGGAGCCCGCGGCTGGTTCACGGGAGTTCAGGTGCAGGGTCCTCTCGGTGTTGGTGCCCGGGCGGGCAGGGTTCGCAGTGGAAGGCGGTGAGGTGGTCGATGCCGAGCTGGTAGAGCTGACGGTCGGCGACGTCGAGGAGGTCGGCGGCGCGCAAGTACCGCTCGGCGAGGACGGGCTGACCGTGCTCGCGGCACCAGGCCCCTGTGGTGCGCAGTGCGTCACGGAGGGCGAGGAGCGGGCTGGTCGCGGTGCCGGTCAAGGCGTCGACGATGACGTGGACCTCGGCGGCGCACCGCTCGTCGCCCAGGTGCTGTGTCCAGGCCCGGACGGACTCGGCGGGATCCGGCAGCGCGAGGGCGGCCAGGTAGCGGAGCGTCTGTGTACGGGCGCGGCGGCGTAGCTCCGTGCCAGCCGGAGTCTGATCGGCGACGGTCACCGGCTTCGTCCCGGTTCACCAGGTGCTGCCGGTACAGGGAGATGGGCCTCGTACTCGCGTACTCGGGCGTGGCCGAGCCGGTGGATGAGGCTCTGCAACTTCGCCGGGACCTCGACGGCGGCCTGCTTCGTACGGCCTGCGGACGAGGTGACGTCGGGTGCGGCGCGCAGGCGAAGGGCGATGCGGTCGACCTCGGTTTCCACGACCCGTAGGACACCGCTGAGCTCGGCCAGACGCCGGGCGTCGCGGTCGTGAGCCGGGCCGGGGAGGCTCGAGACGGCAGTGGCGACGGCAAGGAGCACGTCGGCGGCGGGCCGCAGGAGACTGTCCTCGCCCTGGGCCAGAGCGGCCAGAGCTCGTCCCGACTCGTGCGGCTGCTGGAGGTCCGTCCCGCCCGCCGCCCGAGCCTTCAGAGTCTGGGCCGCCGCCGCCACGGACGGCGGGACGTCCACACCGTCAGCCGACGGGACGGACGCCGGCGACAGAGCCGCGTCGAGGCGAACGGGGTAGCGGGCGGCGCGCAGCATCTCCGCGGCCAGGGAGGCGTGCTCGTTCTCCCACTCCACGCCCATGTCGAAGGGGAGACGGTGCCAGATGCCGCGCAGCGTGTACTCCTTGACGAACCCCGCACGCGCGAGCAGCTCGGAAGCCAGGCCGTCCATCGGCCCCTCCGCCTCCACCTCGCCGCCCCGACCGCGGACGATCGTGATCAGGTCATCGGTCACCGGCCACGCCCCTGGCCCGAGACCGGGACGGAGCCCACCGGCCGTGAGGGTGCCGGCGCGGCCTGGGCGGAGACGCTCGGCCGGTACTGCGCCGAGCGGATTCCGGCGGCCTGCGCGATCCGGGAGCGGCGCTCCTCCAGCCCGGCCCGGGGCTGGACCCGGGGCGGACCGGCGCTCTGGGACGGGTCGAGGGTGTAGTCGGCGTAGACGTCGAAGCCCCGCTGGCGCAGGTCATGGACGGCTTGCCGCGCACGGCGCACTCCGTCGTACTCCGGCATGGCCAGCCGGTACAGCCCCGGCTGCTCGGGGACGGGCTCGAACTGCTCGGCGGTCAGGTACCAGTGCGCCAGATGAGGCGGTGTATGGGCGGTGGCGGAAGCGACGAACCCGTGGTCGGGGTGCCGGCCGAAGGTGAAGTGCTGATTCAGGAGGACTCCTTGAAGAGAGGGGTCAGCGGCGTGGTGGTCGAGTGGTGGTCCGTGCAGGAGCTGCTGGCGGAACGGGAGTGAGCTTGGGCAGATCGCGTGGCAGGGACAT
Source organism: Streptomyces venezuelae ATCC 10712 (assembly GCF_008639165.1). Taxonomy (NCBI): domain Bacteria; kingdom Bacillati; phylum Actinomycetota; class Actinomycetes; order Kitasatosporales; family Streptomycetaceae; genus Streptomyces; species Streptomyces venezuelae. Next base: position 6,112,597 of record NZ_CP029197.1, read on the forward strand.
CGGCGGCGGAGTGCCGGGCATCCACAGCGCCATCGCCTCGCTGAAGTGGGTCCGGGGGTCGGTGTCCCAGGAGATGACCGGGCCGTGAGCGTCCATCTGGCGGCTGATGACCTCGATGCCGGCCGGATGAAGGACGTACCCCCAGTGATGACCTTCGGAGCTGTGCTGGGTGATGACATCCCGCTCGGCGGGCGTCCCGTCGAGGTTCACGACGCCGGTCATCTCGCGGCTGGGCCACTGCTCGCCGCCGGTCAGCCGCTGGAGCAGGCCCGGGGGCGATCCGTCGAGGAGGTCGGTTCCGATCTCCTCCCAGGCGAAGACGACGTCGTCCACCAGGTATCGGCTGAGGGCTTCGAGGTCCCGGCCGAAGCGGAAGCGGTAGGCGGCGAGGAGCAGCGGCACCATGTTCGGAGGGCTGCTGTCGTACTGGAGGTGAACGCCGGTGTAGCCGCCGTCCGGGTCGGGGCGGGCGATGAAGGCAGGGGATCCCAAGAAGGCTCCAGGGAGAAGGGATTACGGGGCGTACCTGGGCTGGGGCGCGGAGGACACGGGCGGCCGGGGCGCGCCTGCTGGGCGAGGGGGGTGGCGCGTCGGCGGGGGCGGGGAAAGGCCGGCCATGCGCTCGGGGACGACGTGGAGGTCTTCACCGAGCCGCCGTACCTGGACGGCGGCGTCGGCGAGGTCCTTCGCCAGGTAGAAAGCGTCGTCGTCCCCGTCGTCGCGGTCGTACGCGCGGGCCCGGTCGGCTGTGGCATCGAGGAGTTCCGCGAGCCGGGTGAGCAGGCCGCCGGTGCCGTCGACGAGTTGGTGCAGTACCGCGGCGGCATCCCGCACGTCCGTGCCCGCGAGGACGGCGCTGCTCAGGGCGTTCAACAGGCTGCCGTAGGGGAAGCGAGCGTCGGGCAGATCGGCGCGGTCGAGGCTCGAGCCGTGCACCCCGGCCGTCGCCGGACCGTGGTCGGCAGAGTCGGTTCGGGAAGGCAGGGAGCTCCCTTTCTGTAGCGGCATGGCCTGGGTTACCGCGCGCGGCCCGACGAGCGCGGGGCGGCGGAGTGCAGAGCCGCCCCGGTAGCAACCCGGCTCGCCTGGGGCGCGTTGGTGCGGCCCGTCGTGACCACGGCGGTGCCCGATACCGCTGCGGGATGGCGGTAGTTGAGCCCGATCCCGAGCTTGGCCAGCCGGTCGGCGAGGACCTGGATACGTACGGCCGTGGCGACGGGCCCGGACTCAGAACGCAGGAGGAACGCACTCTGATTCGGGACGTACTGGAATCCGGTCAGGTACAGGGTGTCTCGGGCTTCAGCGGGGACGTGTCCGTACGGGGCGCCGAGGAGCCCGTCCTCGTAGCGGACGAGCGTGACCGCGCTGGTCTCTGCTGGTGCCTGTCGGTGGGCCGGAGGGGCAGGCCGTCGTCGCGCTTGCTCGCGCACGGCCTCCGCGGCCCGGGCGTATCGGGGGAGGAGTCGGCGGGTGATCGCGGCGGCGGCACGGACGGGATCGGTGCCGATCACGATGCCGTTCGGCTGGGGTACGCCATGGAAGTGGTGCGGCAGGAAGCCAGGTGGCTCCAGCGCGGCGACGAGGAACTGCTGGGGTCTGAGGGGCCGGTCGATGATGTAGAGCTCTTGTCCGGCCGGGCCGGTGAGGACCGCGTCGTGGCCGAGGACGAACTCGCCGGCAGCCCAGTCGACGTGACCGTTGTCCCACAGCCGGTCGGCGGTCGGGAACTGATCGCGGTAGGAGGGGTGACGGTGATAGGCGCTTGTCCAGTCACCCGGGAGCCGATCTGCGATCTCCAGGGCGAAGGCTTCGAGTGGGGGTGAATTCCGCAGCATGGTCTCCGATATGTCGTGGGCGTGGCCAGTCGAGGTACGAGGCTGGGGCGCCTACAGGTCCTCGTGGTCGCGGTACCAGTCGGCGTCGTCGAGGGTGTCCTGCTGGTACTGGAAGACGGCTTCCTCCAGCGGGTGGAGGCTGGAGATTCCGGGGTGGGAGCGGAAGGCGTCGGTGCGCTCGTGGATGTACTGCTGGGTGTCCGCGGCGGCGGTGATGGTGCGGACGGTGTTCCGCGAGGAGATCAGGCCCCACTGCGTCATGTCCGTCGGGGTGGTGTGCTTCATCCACACCCAGATCCCGTTACCGAGCTTGATGATGCTCTCGGGGTGGTACAGGCCGCCGGTCCTCTTGTTGCGGCGAGGGCTGCGGCGCTCGCCGAGGTCCCGCATCAGGCCCTGGGCGGCCTTCCTCAGGACTGCGCCCTCCAGGTCGTCGCGCTCTCGGATCCGGGCATACAGGTCGTCGAGGAAGTCGTCCTTGTGCATACGGCCGGCGTCGGTGGTGACGTGCTGGGCGGCTTCGAGGGCGAGCTGGCGTAGCTGGGGGTCGGAGGAGTACTTCACGGGAGGTCGCGGTCCTTCCAGACGGCGGCGATTTCGGCCAGGGCGGTTGCGGCGTGCTCGATCACTTCGCGGGTGACGGCGCGGCCGGGCGGGGCGAGTTCGGGGTCGTACTGGGCGAAGGTGCGGCTGCCGCGTATCTGGGCGAGGGCGGGGAGAACCTCGCAGAGCAGGTTGGTGGCGACCCGGCGCTGCCGCAGGTCCTCTTCGAGTCGGGCTTTCCGCTCCGCCCAGGCACCCTGGACAGTCAGTTCGCCCTCGACCACACGATCAGCGAGCTGAGGGTCCTCGACGCGCAAGCGGGCGAGCTGCGATTCTGCTGAATCTGCCTGGGCCTTGGCCTCACGGGCGGCCTTGTAGGCGTCGTCCAGGGAGACCGCACCGGAGATGACACCGTCCACGAGGTCCGGTGCGTGACGCAGCACGGTCCTGGCCTGTCCGATCCGCCCGATGGAGAGGCCGGTCTGTTCAGAAACTGAACGCGCGGTCTGTTCAGTCTCTGAACGCCCGGCATGTTCAGAAACTGAACATGCCGAGGCCGCGATCATCGCGAGCTGCCCCTTGGTCAGGTGACGCCGACGGCTGTTGACAGACAGCACGTAGGCTCGGGCATCGTCTCCTTCGTACGTGATGTACTCGGGTTCGACACCGGCGATCTCGCAGGCGCGCAGACGGTTCTTGCCGTCAAGGATTCGGCCTGTGGCGTCCAAGACGACAGGCTGACGAAGGCCGTGCTCGCGGATGTCCTCCGCGAGGGCGTGGAGCTCTTCCTCATCGAGCATGGGGAAGAGTGCGGTGGTCGGGTGTAGGTCGATGGTGTTGTCCTGTCGATGTGCAGTGTTGGTCGGTTGGGCACTCAGTGCATGCGGGCGTCGGTGTCGAAGAGCGACTTCTCGGTGGGGTGGAGGAGGTGCTGGACGACGAAGCTCCGGCCGGCGACGCGCCACAGGCCGCGTCCGCGGGTGAGGTGGGAAATGGCCTCGGTCTCGACGGCGGTGAGGCCGAGGAGGGTGGCGGCGGCCTGGATTTGGTCGGTTTCCTGGCGGTAGATGATGCGGGTGGAGCAGTCGGCCAGGAGTCCTTTGGCGAGGGCTCGGCCCTGGGATCCGGCGTCGCCTGCGGTGAGCAGGTCGGACAGCCGGTGGATGACCATGAGGTTGGCGATGCCGAGGCCGCGGCTCAGCTTCCACTGGGCCTGCATGCGCTGGAGGAGGCCGGGGTGGCGCATCAGCCTCCACGCCTCGTCGTAGACGATCCAGCGCCTCCCGCCGTCGGGGTCGGTGAGGGCCGCTTCCATCCACGCCGAGGCGCAGGTCATGGCCAGTACCAGCGCGGTGTCGTCGCCGGATCCCCCGAGCCGGGACAGGTCGATGGAGAGCATCGGGCTTGTCGGGTCGAAGGCCACCGTGGAGGGGGCGTCGAACATGCCGGCGAGGTCGCCGTGGACGAGGCGGCGCAGGGCGTGGGAGAGGTCGCGGGCGGCGTCGCCGAGGTGGCCGGAGACGGTGCCGGCGGCGGCGTCGAGGAGGTGGGGCTGGGCGAGGGTGTGGGCGATGTCGCCGAGCAGCGGGGCTCGGCCGGCGGCGGTGGCGGCCTGGACGACTCCGTCCAGGGCGATGTCGAGGGCGGTGTGCTCCATGGGCAGCAGGTCGCGGCCGAGGACGGTGCGGGCGAGGGAACCGAGGAGGAGCAGGCGGCGTTTGCGGACCTCGCCGGCCCAGTCCGCGTCCGAGATGGACGGAGGCTTAGGGGCCGCGTCGAGGGGGTTGAGCCGTCCCGGGAGCCCGGGGCCGAGGGCGATGGAAGTGCCGCCGAGCGCGGTGGCGACCGGCGTCCATTCGCCCTTCGGATCACACGGGACGTAGACGCGGTAGCCGAAGGCGACCGAGCGGAGCGCGAAGGACTTCGCGAGGGCGCTCTTGCCCTGACCGATGACCCCGGCCAGAAGAATGTTCGGGTTGGTGAAGCCCTCGACTTTTCCGTACAGGGAGAAGGGGTCGAAGACGAAGGACCCTTCGGCGTGGACGTCGCGGCCGATGTAGATGCCCTCGGCGCCGAGGCCGCCTTCGGCGAGGAAGGGGTAGGCACCGGAAGCGGTGGCGGTGGTCATGCGGTGGGCGGGCAGGCGCAGGCGTTTGCCGCGGGCGGAGGCAGTGCCGGGGCGGCCGGCGGGAGCGTAGAGCGGCGCGGGCATCTCTGCCTCTGCCGCCGTGGCGCCGGCGGTCTCCACGGCGGCGGCCTGCGCTTTGGCGCGGGCTTCGGCGAGCTGCTTGCGGGCTGCGCGCCGGGCGGTGCGGTCGGCGCCGTGCGGGGTGAACAGGGGGCTGGCCGAGGCGCGGCGAGCCCGCCGTCCGGGGCGGTGTCGGGACATGGCTGGGGGATCGTTTCTGCGCGAGGTGGCTCAGGCGGTGCCGTGGTCGGCCGGGGTGGTCTTGCGACGGACGGCGTGGCCGGAGGCGAGGTGGCGCTGGCAGATGGTGAGGACGAGCGGGCCGTCGGGGAGCCGGTCGGGGGTGCAGGCGGGGGCGGCGGGCAGGGTGTGGAAGGCGTCGTGGAGGCTGGCGGTGGCCTGCCAGAGCCGCAGGTGCGCGGTGGCCAGATGCCGTCCTGACGTGGGGTGTTCGGGGCGCACGGTCTCGGCGAGCTGGTCGAGGAGCAGGTGCAGGCGGGTGACGTGCTCGTGCAGGTTGTCGAGGTGTCGCCGGTCGGCCGGGGTGCCCCGGCCGATGGACCGGGCGTGGTGGCGGATGCCGGCGGTCGCGGCCCGCAGGTACGGGTGGGCGTCCGTCGGGTCGGTCGCGGTGATGGTGGCCAAGAGCGTGGGGTCTTTCTGCGGTGGCCTGGATGGATCAGGCGGCGAAGCCCTACTTGTCCTGGGCGGTGCGGGCGAGGGGGAGTGCGGCGAGGGCGAACGCGTCGGGCTGCTGGTAGTCGAGGCGGCGCAGGTCGACCTGGGCGGTGACGGCGGCAGTCTCGATCTGAGCGCAGGCTGCGTCCAGGGCCTGGTCGGTGTCGGCGGAGACGGTGAGCAGGCCAGTCATGGCGACGTCGGCGTGGCCGGCGATGAGCTGCCTCTCGCGTTCCTTGACGTCGCCGTACTCGACGACGTCGGCCTCGGAGTCGACCTGTCCGCGGCGGGCGCGCTCGTTGGCGTCGGCGATGATCGTCGCCTTGGTGCGCTGGACGTCGCGGATCGCGGACTCGAAGCCCTGGGGGACATAGATGAGGGAGAAGGAGCGGCGCACTCCGGCGGTGAACAGCAGCTGGTGGAGGAAGCCCGCGAGGACTTCGGTGCGCGGCCAGTTCTCGACCCAGTAGGTGGTGTGGCGGGCAGTGTCGGTGATGAGCCGGTCGTGTTCCTCGACCTGGACGACGGGGCCGGCGGCGGCGGGGTCGGCTTCGGCGCGGCCGGTGTCCGACCACTGCTGCAGCGCGGCCAGGGCCTTGGGGTCGTAGGCGGTGCGGATGACGGCGGCGACTTCCCGCGCGTTCAGCCAGCCGTTCACGGTCAGACCGGCGGTGCGGGCTGCCTGGGTGAGGGAGGAGGTGGCCTGGCCGAGGACGGTGAAGGCGCCGGGCAGCCCGCCGCCGGCCTGGCTGATCAGGCGCTTGGCGGCCTTCAAGTCGAGGGAGATGGCCAGGTACGTCTCGTGCGGGGCGGCTGCCGGGCCGGCGGAGGCGACGAGATCGCTGTAGACCTGGCCTGCGAGCTGGGTACCGGGCCGGCCGTGGGTGTTCCAGTGCCGGGTCAGGGTGTCGCCGGAGTCGGGGACGGTCCGCTCCAGGACCTGGACGGTGGCGACGTGCCCGGTGCGCGCGATCCCGGCCAGGGCCCGCCCCCACGCCTGGACGTGAGAGTTCTGGGTGGCGGGGTCCAGCAGGGCGAATGCACGGCTGGTCACCCGGGCGACCGCGGTGAGGGTCTGCTGGTGGGGATCGTGCAGAGCGGCGGCCTGTCCGTCGGCCGGGGTGACCACCTTGATCGAAGCGGCTGTTCCCGGCAGGTGCAGGGTTCCTTCGGCGCGCGGGCGGGACACCGGACGGGCGAGCCACAGGGTCTGCCCGGTGCGGCGGCGCTGCGCGTAGCGGGCGACGATCGGCGCCCAGTCGATCAGGGACCGGCCCCGGCGGCGGACGGCGACGAGGGCGGCGATCCCCGCCCACAGCGGAGTGAGGATCAGGGCGCCGGGCAGGCCGGTGGTCACGACGGTGACCAGGAGCAGCGCGAGCGCTGCGGAGGTGAGGACGAGCTGGGGCAGCGAGAGGCCGAGCAGGATCCCGCGGCGGGACCTGGTCGGGAACTTCACCGTCATTGGGGTGATCGTGAGGTCAGACAAGGCAAGGGCTTTCCGAAGGAGGCGGCCCCCGGGACGGGACACAGCGTTCGTGTCCCGTCCCGGGAACCAGGGGAGTGTCGGGTGTCAGGAACCGGCGGGGGACTGCGGCGTCGTGAACGGGCTGCCGCCCGTGCCGGACTCGGAGCCCTGCGCGGCACCGACGACGCCGGCGCTCGGGGGCGCTCCGTCCTGCGTGCTGCGCGGTGTGGCACCCGCGGGAGGGCCGCCGGGGGCGCTGTTGCCGGCCCCGACGGAGTTGCCCGAGTCCTGGGCCGCCGGGCTGGTCGGCATGGAGCTGACCGCCTCGTTCAGGCCGCTCTGGACCTTGTCCATGGCCGGTGATGCTCCGGTGCCGCCACCGCTTCCGGAAGGGCTGGAGGCGATGTCGCCGGGGAATCCACCGCTGCCTGCGGCCGGGCCCTGCGGCGATGCAGCTCCGGCCCCGGCGGCAGCGCCGCCGGTTCCTGCGGTGGCTGCTGCGGCTGCCGCCTTGCGGGTCGCGTTCTCGGCGTGCTGCTTGGCGAGCTGGGCTCCGGCTCCGCCGGAGCGGTGCAGGGTCTCACCGTCGGTGGACTCCGCTGCCCAGTGCACGAACTTAAAGGTCGCGTAGGGGCAGAGCATCACCAAGAGCATGATGACGATGCCGGCCATGACGTCGGCGAGCGCGGCGATTCCGCCGTTCGCGTCGGTCTTGCCCATGGCGGAGATGCCGAGGAGGAAGACCACGGTCATCAGCAGCTTGGAGACGATCAGGGTGGCGGTCGCCTCGATCCAGCCGCGCCGCCAGCGGCGGGCGGCCTCCCATCCGCCGCCCGCTCCGGCGAAGACCGCTAGGGTCACGAGCACGAGGATGCCGACCTTGCGGACCATCATGACGCACCAGTACATGACGGCGCCGACGGCGGCGCCGAGGGCTGCGAGGGCGGCCACCAGCCAGCCGAGTGGGGAGATCGCGGCGATCTGCGAGACCTTCACCATGCGGCGGACGGCGTCGTCGATGGAGGTGCCGGCTGCCGCGAACAGCGAGTCGGACAGGGCGTCGACGACTTCGATCGCGACCGTGGTCAGGGCGATGGCGGCGAAGCAGAAGATCACGCCGCTGGCGGTGCCGGTGAACGCCTGGCCGAGTGCCTGTCCGTCGCGCTTCATCGCGGCCCGGACGAGCTGGGCGCAGAAGGTGGCGACGAGGATGGTCAGCCCGATCGGCAGCAGCATCTCGTAGTTGTCGCGGAACCATCCGGCGCCGAGGTCGATCTTGGTGGTGGTGTTGACGGCCTCGGCGGCCAGGTCGGCGGCTGCGGCGGCGAGTTCGCCGCAGGATTTGGCGATCCAGTTGCCGATGCCTTCGGTGATCGCCTTGCCCGGGTCGGAGACGAAGTCGATCGCGTCGGCGGCGTCGCAGAGCTTGCCCGCGACCGGAAGAGCGCAGAAGTCCACGACGGACTCCTCCTATCTGTTGCGGTTCAGGGGGCGGTGTTCGGCGCGATGGCGACCAGGGCGCAGTCGGCGCTGGGCCGGCACTGCACGGCGAGGGTGACCGAGCGGTCCTCGGCGCCGCCTCCACCGTCCTTCCAGGCGATTGCCTGCTTGCCGGCGACGGTGACGGCGTAGATGTACGCCTCGGTCAGGGCGGCCGGGTTCTCGGCCAGGGCCTGCTTGAACGCCGAGGGGAAGTGCGCCTGGGAGACGGTCGCGGTGGCGTGCTGGCCCTGGTCGTGCATCCGCGACCACAGCAGAGGGTCGGGGACCTGGGCCTGGATGGAGGTCCAGTCGGTGTACTTCGTCTCGGTCGTCATCCAGGCGTGCATGCCGGCGAGCTGCTGGTCGCGGGTGGTGGCCCGGGTGTCGTAGGACCAGAGCATCACCGCCGCGGCGCGGCCGTAGGCGAGAGGATCGGATAGCCGCAGCGGCGGGGAGACCGTCCCCGTCGCAGCCTCCGCGACGGGTGCCGTCGTGCCCGGACGGGCGGTCGGACCGCTGGCGGACGGCTTGCCGGAGGGCGCCTCGCCCCGGCCGCCGCCGGTCGTGAGGTAGGCGGCAAGACTGGCGCCGGCCAGGAGCAGGGCCAGGACCGCGGCGAGGACGGCGACGCGCCGGCCGGTGGACCAGTGCGCGGTGGCGGCGCGGACGCGTGGGCGGGAGCGCTTGCCCATCAGCGGACCTGCGTGCCGAGCGTGGAGAAGAACGCGATGATCCCGTTTGCGGCACCGAGACCGAGCGCGGCGCCCGCGGACACGAGGGCACCCTTCTTCCCGTTGGCCTCGGCCTGGTGACCACCGGTGTGGTGGCCCCAGGCCCACACGCCGAGGGAGACGGCGAGTGCGCCGACGACGGCGATGATCGCGGCCATGTTGATGGAGCTGACGACGTTGCGCAGCAGGTCCAGGCCCGGCAGGAAGCCGCCCTTCGGGGAGACGCCGGGGTCGTAGGCCAGGTACGTGACGCGGTCGGCTATCTGCTGGAGGTGAGCGAGGGTGGGGATGGTCGAACTCCTTGCGAGCGCAGGCCAGATGGCCCAGCGGGAAAGAGGAAGAGGGGAAGGCGCGCGGCGGCATGCGGCTCGCGGCGGCCGGGGGAAGCGGCCCGTGGCCCGGGAAGCGGGCGGGGAGCGCTAGGAGGCGAGGGCGGGGATGCGGCGGACGGCGAGGATCTGCCAGTCGGCGACCTTCTCGATCCGCACGGGGCGCCCGGTCTTCGGCGCGTTGATCACGAGACCCGCGCCCATGTACATCCCGACGTGCTCGGGGACGGCGGCGGTGCCGCGGGAGAAGAGCAGGTCACCGGGCTTGAGCGCGTTCGCCGGGACCGGGACGCCCTCCTTGACCTGGGTGTACGTGGTGCGGGTCAGGGTGACGCCGGCCTTCGAATAGGCGACCTGCATCAGGGAGCTGCAGTCGCAGCGACCCATCGGATCCGGCCCGTGGGAGTCCTTGCAGGTACCGCCCCACTGATACGGGGTGCCGAGCTGGTGCATCGCCCACTCGATCGCCGTGCGGGCCTTCGGGGAGGCGTCGGCGGGAATCTTGTAGCCCGCGGGGACGGTGCCCTGGGGGATCTCGCCCCACCGCGATCCGTCCTCGCCGGGTCGGCAGCCGCCACCCGCCGGGCCGCCCGGAGCCCCGCTGTCGCCTGCGCCCTGAGGGAGGGTCTTGACGATCGCCTCCTGCAGAGCACGGGCGAGCGACTCCCACTGGGCGTACGCGTCGGGATAGCCGGAGATCTGGACGGCCTGGGCGGCCTGGGTGATCGTCATCTGCTGCCAGCCCGCGACCTTGAGGAGTCCCTCGTAGAAGCGGGTGGAGGCGTGGACGGGGTCGAGGATCTCCTCGGCGGTGCCCCAGCCCATGCTCGGCCGCTGCTGGAACAGGCCCAGGCTGTCGCGGTCGCCGTAGCGGAGATTGCGCAGGCGGGATTCCTGTATCGCGGTCGCGAGGGCGACGACTTGGCCGCGCTCGGGGACCTTCATGGCGATCCCGGTGGCGATGATCGTCTTGGCGTGAGGGATCTGCTCGGCGGGTAGTTCCAGGCCCTCGATCTGGATGCCGGGGGTGGCGCCGGAGCCGCCGAGGATGCCTGCGACCTGCTGGGCGACGGCGTTGGCGTCGACCGTGTTGCCGACGTCGCACTGAGTGGCGCGGGAAGCGGAGCTGCTGGCGGCAGCCGCCGTGGCGGCTGCGCCGGCCAGGAGGAGCGGAGAGAGGACGACGACGCCGACGGCTGCGGCTATGCCCTTCAATCCGCTGCGCCCCCGGAGGAGATGAGGGCTCTACTCGGTGTTCGGGGCAGGGGAGGGTACGGCTGTGTCACGAGTGGTCCTTGAGGTGAAGTCCGGCCGCGCTGGTCCGAGGTGAGAAGGGCGCGAGGGCCGGGATGAGGTGATCGGGAAGCCTGGGAGGAGTAGCCGCGGGGCGAGTTGCCTCTCGCCGGTCGGGCGTCCTCGGGGCGTCGGGAGCGGGGTCAGGACAAGGCTGTGCCTCCAGAAGGGCAGGGGGAGGGGTGGCCGTTCGGCAGCTGGGGCCTGGCGGTGGTCAGACTGTAGGTGCCGATTCCCGGTTGACCTAATTTCTCGCCTCGCAGGGGTCAACCGGGAATCGTGTCCTACAGTGTGGCTTCCCCCGCTTGCCCGCCGCTCTCCTTCGGCATGCCGGCCTTCCGGGCCTGCATTCGCCGCCGCGGCGCCCGCATTCAGCGCGAGGCGGGACTCTCATTTTCTTCCGTGACCCGAATCGGGGTACCCCTTTGCCTTTTTCCCTTCACCACGGAGACGCGCTCGGCGTCCTGGCCGGCCTTCCGGACGACTGCGTGGACGCGGTCATCACCGACCCGCCGTACAACTCCGGCGGGCGGACCGCGAAGGAACGCACCTCCCGTACCGCCCGCCAGAAGTACACCTCCGCCGACGCCGGCCATGAGCTGGCGGACTTCCCCGGCGAGAACATGGACCAGCGCTCGTACGGCTTCTGGCTGACGCAGATCATGACCGAGGCACACCGGCTGACGAAGCCCGGCGGGACGGCGCTGCTGTTCACCGACTGGCGGCAGCTGCCGGTCACCACCGATGCGATTCAGGCGGCTGGCTGGCTGTGGCGCGGCGTCCTGGCCTGGCACAAGCCGCAGGCCCGCCCGCAGAAGGGCCGGTTCAAGCAGTCGTGTGAGTTCATCGTGTGGGCGTCGAACGGTGCGATCGACGGCTCCCGCAACCCCGTCTACCTCCCGGGCCTTTACTCGGCTTCGCAGCCGTCGGGCAAGGCCCGGCAGCACATCACTCAGAAGCCGGTCGAGGTGATGCGCGAGCTGGTGAAGATCTCCCCGCCCGGCGGCACCGTCCTCGACTTCACCTGCGGCTCCGGCTCCACCGGCGTGGCCGCGCTCCTGGAGGGCCGCGACTTCATCGGCGTCGAGAAGACCCGGCACTACGCCGAGATCGCCTCCGACCGCCTCACCGAAACGCTCCACCAGACCCTCGGGCAGGACAACCTCACCCTGACGGCCTGACCCGGATGCGCGCAACCGCGAGTTAATGGCGGCTCGTTATCCGCGCCTGCGCGCATTCGCGCCCTGCCGTCCCGTCACCCGCTATTGAATTTCCGGCTGCCGCGTGCGCCGGAGGAGGAGATTTCCTTGGAGCCTGACCCTCTGGAGGAATTCGGCGCCGCCGGGGAATTCGACCCGGTGCGCCTTCCGGAAGGTGACCTGGACAGCATCCAGGCCACTGTCCGCAAGCTGCTCGACCGCTCTGCCGAGCAGGCGCGGCAGCTCGACCACCTCGCCGCCGCACCGGGACCGGCATCGCTGCCCGGCTTCGGCCTGCCGACGATGCCGGCCGCGGCGATGATGCCGCCGGAGCCGCGTCCGATTTTGGAGCTGGACGGCGAGGAGTACGAGAGCGAGCTGGACCTGCTCACCGACTGGGTGGAGGACTTCCTCATGCCCACCTACGGGAGCGAGGTCACCACCGCCTCCCCGTGGTGCGACCAGTGGCAGGAACACCTCGACGTCGTAGCCTGGCTCCACGCCCTGTGGATGGCCTACCTGCAGCACAAGGACCCCGAGGCCGGACCGGCCGGTCCCTTCGTGTGGCACCGGGATTTCCTCACCCACTGCATGGCCGCCATCCGGGCCGCCGGCGGTCCACTGTCCGCCTGCCAGACGGACCCCGAGCGGCCGTCCCACCGCCTCCTTCGCGGCCCCGGCCGCTCCGTGCGCGCCGTAGCCCGCGACGCTGAGACGGCGCAGGCGGAGGAGTGAGCGCCGAGGGCCGGCCGCCCGCCTTCGGCCTCACCTTCGACCCGCGAGCCCTCACCGACCTGCTCCAGGCCCCCAGCGACATCCGCGACCTGTCGCTCGCGCTGCTCCAGGAGGTCGTCAACGCCGACCGGCACGGGGGCAAGCTCACGGCCGAACTCGCCGGACTGCGCAAGCTCTACGTCGATCGCCAGGCCGCCTGGCGGATCGTCTACGCGCTGCGGCCGGCCCCGCCGACCTCGGCCTACCCCATGGAGATCCACGTCGTGGCCGTCCGCCCCCGGGCCAACCACGACATCTACGACACCGTGGCACGGCGCCTCGGCATCGACCACCGTCCGGTCGGCGCCCGCGCGCACGCCGCACGCACCCGCTCCCCCCAGATCGACGCCTACCGCGAGATCCCGAAGCCCGGCCCGCCCCCCGGCCTTCCCCGCTCCGCCCAGCCCACCGTCCTCACCACGAAAGCCATACGTTGACAGCCTTCCCGAACTTCCTCGACCACTTCGGCGACAACCTCCTGGAGCTCCCGGCCGAGCCGGAGAACCCCCACCACCGCGCCCTGCTGGAGACCTACATCGAGGTCCAGCAGCTGGAACGCCGCCTGCTGGAGACCCTGACCAATCCGCACCCGGACATCACGCCGGATGGCTTCCACGCCTGCACCGAGATCCTCATTGACCGCATCGCAGCCGGTCAGGAACTCGCCGTCCTGCTGTCCGCCCCCTGCTGCTGCGCTCCCGCGGAGGAGTCCTCCTGCGAGGAGGACCCCGACAGCTGCTCCCCGGACTGCTACGAAGCCGTCGACCGCACCGGTGACGAGGACGCTGCGGGGCGGCGTGGCTGCCGGCGGCAGTGACCGGGGCCGCGCGAACGTGCCCCGGTCCACGGCGACGCCCGTCCGCAAGGCGCTGACGTCCCTCGACCACCGCGTCGAGCTGGCTGTCGGCTACACCGTCGACCGGCTCTGGAGCGACCACGACCGCGGCCTGCTCGACGAGCAGATCGAGAGCGTTGCCGCCGCCCACCGATCCCTGTCCAGCGCCGAGCAGTCCGTCACCTTCTACCGCGTGCTCCTCCAGCGCCTCGCCAGCGGCGAGTACCCCATGGACTCCGCGCTCTTCGACCGCATCGACCGAACGGTCAAGCAGCTCCAGGAGGCTGTGCGCATCCGCGGCGCTCGCGAGACGGAGCTGTCCGACGTCCTCGAGCCCGTCGAAGCGGACGCCGCCCGCACTCCGGCCGGCCACACCGACCTGAAAGCCCACGACATCGCCCTGCTCCTGGCGATCGGCCAGGGCGCCAAGCTCCGCGAGCACCTGCTCACCCAGCGGCTCTCCGTCGTGACAGCCTCCGGCACCAGGATCGGCCAGCATGACTTCGCCCGGCTGGAGACGGCCGGGCTCGTCCACCGCGACACCAACCACCCGCTGCACGCCGGACAGCCGGTCGCCCTCACCGACGCAGGCCGCGCTGCCCTCGCCGCTCGCCCCTCCAGCCGTGTCACGAGCCGCCCCGCACCCCGCCCCGGTGCCTGGCCCGACGCCGCCACCCGCACGCGCTGAACCGAAGTCCCAGGAGACCCTTGTCCTATTCCGGCTACGAACCCGCCCTTCGTCTTCAGGGCTACCGACCGGCCTCAGCAGCGGTAGAACGGGAGTTCTGCGACCGCATCGCCCCGTGCGAGACCGACCTGAACACGCTGGCTCAGCACCACACACCCGACGGCCGACAGAGCTTCTTCGTCTTCCACGACACCTCCGCCATGTACGGGCTGCCCGGCGAACCACAGCTCCTCGCCCTTCACCTCACCCGCGACACCGAGGCCCGGACCTTCACCTTCGCCAGCGCGCGCCTTCCGCTGTACGCACTCGCCCAGTCCTGGCTCATCCAGCGCCACTGCCCGGCCTCCGCCATCAAACGACCCGAGGACATCGGCACCAACCCCGCCGACACGATGACCACCGGGCTGGAGCAGCGCTTCCGCGACCACGGCAACCAGTTCTCGATCGTGATGAGTTACACCGCCGAGGGATACCCGACCCAGGAGACCGTCGTCCTCCTGGAAGCCGCAGACCGCACCGGGCCGCAGCCCTACCGGATCCTGCTGGAAACCACCGACCTGCGGGCCTACACCCACCAGCTCCGCGAGGGCGCCTTCGACACCGCGGACGCGGCGCTCACCTGGCTGGACGACCGCAGCACACCGCTGCCCAGGCCCCGGGCCACCACCGCCCCGCAGCCCCCGGCGAAGCCTGCCGGCCCGACGACCGCCCGGGGCAGGAAGCGGTGACCACCCGGCGGGAGCGGCGAAAGGTACCAGCAAATCGCCGGTTAGGTGAACCGGGGATTCTCCGGATCCTTGAGATCACCCGCCCGGAGCGACAGCTCCCGGACCTTCCCCCCTGTCCACGTCAAGGAGAGGAGTCTGCCCGTGACCGACGAACCCGACGATGTCCTGCGCGCTGTCGCCCGCGAGATCGAGGACCGCTTCGGCATCCCCGTGGACGAGCTGCGCGACGCCGTGGCCGCCGCCCGCGGCACGATCTCGTTCCTGCCCAGCGCGGTCGTCCGCTGGTACGACGACCTCGAAGAGGCCCAGCGACTGCTCACCTCGGCCGAGGACGAGCTGCTCGGCGCTCTGCAGTCCGCCCCCGCCGGCGAGTTGGACGAACAGGTCATGACGCTCGCGCAGCGCGTCGACACCGCGCTGACCATCCGCGACGGCCGGGCGCTGACCGTGCGACACCTCCTTGAGGACTACCCCCTGCCCGAGCAGCCGGCCACCAGCCGCGCCGCCCGGAGAACCGGACCCGTACTCACCACCACCCCGGTCCCGCAGCCCGCCCCCGTATCCGCAAGGACCCGCCGATGAGCACCACCATCAAGCCGAGTAGCCGGGACGAGCGCTTCGCCGAGGTCTTCGGGGCCCCGCTCGACCAGCTCCTCGCCGCCCCCGAGCACACCCGGCACCTGCGCGAAGCCCTGGAACTACGCGCGTTCCTGGCGGTGGCCGAGCAGCACGTGGCCCGGGTCCGCGACCGCGTCCACGACCGCAGCGCTCCGGACCGACCGATGGACGAGCTGTCCGAGGACGACCTGCGGATGGACGCCCAGTGGATGCAGGCCGCACTCTGCGCCCGGCGCGGCTACCTGACGGTCCTCGACAAGCTCCTGCGATCCGAACCACCGCCGGAGCACCAACGCGCAGTGACGTTCAACCAACCGGCGATCACTGCCCGAGCCGTACCCGCGGGGACGACAACGGCCGCACAGGCAAAGGGACGTTGATTGCCCCACCCCGTAGCCGACCAACTCGCCGAGCGGATCGAATCCCTCTACGGCAGGCCCCGGGCCGAGCTCGCCGCTATCGCCACCACCGACCGGCCGAACATGCTCGTCACCCTCCTCGACGCACTGACCACCGTCGAACTGGCAGAGAAGAACATTCAGTTCCAGCGCGAACGGCTTCTGCAGCTCGCCGACCAGGGCCGTGACATCGGCCCCGCCACCCCCGGCCACCTGCTCGACTGCAGCCGCCGGATCGCCGAATCGGTCGCCACCCGCGACAACCAGGCCCGCTTCACCCTCGCCGTGATCCAGAGCCTCTACCGTGCCCCGGCCCCCGCCGCCACGCCCGTCGCCAAGACGCCTGCCCCGGCCGCGACCACCGCGCGAACCCGCTGAACACCCCACCACCACGCCTCAGGAGTACTCCCATGCCCGCATCCGGCCTGCCCGCCCCCGCGCACCGTGACATCGACCTGGTGGTCCAAGCCCTGGAGGCGATCTCGCCGAGGTGGAACGCCTGGGTGCTGATGAGCCTCACAGAGCCCGCCCGCTACTCCGACCTCAAGGCGCGGATGCCGTGGATGGCCGATGGCCAGCTCCACCCGAAGGTCCGCGATCTGCAGGCCGCCGGCCTGGTACGGCGCACCGAGCACACCCGCCGCCACGTCATCTACACGCTCACCGACCGGGGTATCGCTCTGCTGCCCGTGCTCGACCACTTCGCCGCGTGGGGGAGCAAGCACCTGGAGCGACCCACCGTGAAGGACCCCGTCACCAAGAAGAGCACGACCCGTCCGGCGGCCAAGGGCGAGGAGATTGAGGACGCCCTCCACCTGATCTCGCGACGGCACGCCACCACGATCCTGTGGGCGCTCCGAGACCGCGGTGCCACCACCGGCGCTTCCCTTGCCTCTTCCGTACTCGTCGACGCTCACCCCACGGCCGTCTACCACCCGCTCAAGCACCTGTCGGACAAGCGCCTCGTGACGCGGGACCACGAAGGGAAGTTCGTGCTCACCGCCGCGGGCCGGGGCCTGACCCCCGCCTACGAGGCGCTCACCGCCTGGGCAACCGGCCAGCCCACCGCCCGCCGTGCCCCGGCCCGGCCGGCCGCGGTGCCGACCCAGCGCACCTCGCAGACGGCGGTTGCCGGCGCCGTGCTGAGGACGGCCCCTGCCGTGGCATCGTGGAAATCCGGCGATCTCTTCTCCCACCCGCCGGTGGCCCGCCCGGTCAAGGCACCGGTGCCTCCGGCGGGAGGCGTACGCCGGTGAGCGAGGCCGCCGAGCCGCGGCCGGTGGTGGCCCTGGGGACGAAGACCGTCCGCGACGCCCTTGCCGCCCGCGGCCTCGTCCTCCGCTCCCACGAGCCCGGCACCGCTCTCGCCACCGTCGCTGACCTGATCCGCGAGACCGCGGACAACGTCGACGAGCTGCAACAGACGCTGCTGCAGCGGGCGGACATGGCTATCAGCCAGCTCCAGTCCGTGACGCAGGGCCGTGACCGCTACCGACTCGGCTCCACCGACGGCCTCCTGCAGTCCCTCGGCAGCGAGATCGACGCGCTCGTCGCCCGCCGCGGCGAAGGCATCCAGCTCCTGCGGCTGCTCACCAACAGCTACGCCGACTTGAACGGCTCGCCCAAGCCGCCCCCGGGACCTTCCCGCCTTCCGGCGCCCCGCCGCGGCGCACGGTAGCCGCCCCTCCTCCTTCTTCGTCTTCCACCCGCCTGCGGCGGGCGCCGCTCCTGATCTCCGACGAAAGCACATGACCGACTTCGTGATCGCCGGCCCCCGGCACGCTCTGCCGCCCCAGCTCTCCCTGCTGCGGCGGATCTACCTCCCTCGTACGGCCGACGCCGGCGCCTTCGCGATGTCCACGTACGGCATCCCGCTGATCGTGCTGGCCACCACCCAGTCGGCCACCCTCACCGGCATCGCCTTCGCCCTGGAGTGGCTGCCCCGCCTCGCTGCGTTCTCGCTCGCCGGACAGGTGGTGGACCGGCACGGCACCAAGCGGGTCTTCCGCATCGCCTCGGTCCTGCGCGCCCTGGTCGTCGTGGCCGCCGCGTTCATCCTGCCCACCCAGGCAGGCGGCACGGGAGCCACCATCACGGTGATGGCGCTCGCCGCGATCACCGGAGTCGTCACGGAGTTCTCCTACATCGCCGCCGAGACCGCCGGCGCGACCGCAAGCAAAGACGCCGGCGACCGCGCCCACCGGGTGCAGTCCGTACTCCTCGGCATCGACCAGACCGCCACCCTCGCCGGACCTGCGTTCGCGGGGTTCCTCCTGCACGCCGTCGGCGTCACCGGCACCCTGCTGACGATGGCCGCCTGCTCACTGCTCGGGGCCCTGCTCGCCCCCTGGCACCGCGAATCGCGCCTCGTCCCGCCACCGGCGCCCGCACTCGCCGGACTGCGCACCGGCTGGAAGACCCTGGTCTCCATCCCGGCACTGGCCTGGCTCATCACCGGCCTGACCGTCTCCAACATGGCGACCGGCGTCCTGCAGGCCGCCGCCCCGGTCATCGTCGTGCAGCACCTCGGCCAGTCGAGCGCCGCCGTCGGCCTGATCTGGTCAGCCGCCGCAGCAGCCTCCCTGCTCGCCGTCGCCCTCTGCCGGTTCGCGATCGACCGCCTCGGCCTGTGGCCAGCGGGCGCGGCAAGCGCCGCCGTCGCCGCCCTGGCCGGGCTCGCCGTCTCCCAGGCCGGCGACTACACCAGCTTCCTCGTCCTGACCGCCGTCCTCATGGCCGGCGAAGGCGGCATGACCGTCGTCCTGCGCACCCTGCGCTCCCACCTCATCCCCGAGCCCGTCTTCGGCGCCACCCTCGCCGTCACGATCCTCGCGATGCTCACGCCGTTCCCGCTCGCAGGAATCGTCGTCGCCCTCACCCCGGCCGCCGCGCTCGGCCACGTGCTGACCGCCTGCGCCGGCCTTCAGGCCGCCGGTCTCGCGTGCGCGTTCTGGCGCCTGCGACGCGAGCCCGCCATGCGCAGCCCCCGTACCACCCAGCCCGGAGCAGCCACCACCCCATGACCACCCCGCACCTGTCGCGGTTCAGCGCCGACCAGGCCCTCGCCGCAGCCTCCCTCGTCCGCGGACTCACCGACCGCCTCGCCGCTCGCACCTCCGCCGAGGCGACCACGCTCGCCGGCCACCTCCTGGCCCCCGGCGGCCTCGCCACCGACCTCCGCCGCCTTCTCGACGCCGCCACCCGCCACCACCCGACCACCCGTGAAGACAAGGACCTCCCCGTGACCGTCCCCCCGACCTCCCTGCAGCAGACCACCAGCCGCCCCACGGTCCTCGTCGTCGCCCCCGGCGACGAGGTGTACCGCGGCTACTGCCTGGAGCAGGTCGCCGCCGCCTACGACGTCGCTGTCATCACCCCGAAGCCGCTCACCTGGGAAGCCGAGCACGTCGTCGATCACGAAGTCGCCGACCCGTACCAGCGTGACCAGCTCCTCGTCGCCGGACAGGCGATCAGTGCCCGCCGAACCATCGCGGGCGTCCTGACCTGGAACGAGAACCTGCTCGTCCACACCGCGCAGCTCGCCGAGGACCTCGGACTGCGCACCAATCCGCCGGCCGTGATGGAGAACTGCCGCAACAAGCACGCCACCCGCCAACTCTTCGCCGCCCACCAGGTTCCCTCGGCACGCTCCGGCCGCGTCCGCGACCTGCTGGAGGCCACCATCCTGGCCGAGGACATCGGATACCCGATCGTCCTCAAGCCCGCCGGCCAGGCCGGAAGCGTCGGCGTCATCCGCGTCGACACCAGCGAAGACCTCGCCCACGCATTCGACTTCGCCGCAGCTGGCGCTGCCCTGGCCGGAGGCCAGAACACCGATGTCCTGGTCGAGGAGTACCTCTACGGCCCCGAGATCAGCGTCGAGTGCGTCACGCAGAACGGTCACACCCACGCGGTCGCCGTCACTCGCAAGAAGCTCGGCTTCGAGCCGTACTTCGAAGAGGTCGGCCACACCGTCGACGCCACCGACACGCTGCTCGACGAGGTAGCCCCGATCGCCGCCGCCGCCATCCGTGCGCTCGGCATCGACCACGGCATTCAGCACGTCGAGATGCGCCTCACCCCCACCGGCCCGCGGATCATTGAGGTCAACGCGAGGATCGGCGGCGACCTCATCGGCCACCTCGTCCGCCTCGCCACCGGCCTCGACCTGCCCCACATCGCCGCCGACCTCGCCTGCGGCACCAGCCCCCGCCTGGAGCACTCCCGCCTGCGCGCCGCCGGGGTCACCCTGCTCTACCCGGAGACCTCCGGCACCCTCACCCACCGCTCCATCGACCGCGCCTTCGCCGAACGGACCCGGTGGCTCGACCTCGTCCAGTGGATCGGCGCCGTCGGCGATCGGATTGTCCTGCCCCCGGAAGGCGACGTCGACGTCGCCCGCGCCGGCCTCTACGTCGTCACCGGCTATGACGCCGCCAAGGTCGAGGAACGCCTCGCCGAGACCGCGCAGCACATCACCCTCACCGTCCGGCCCGGCGGCCCTGGGACGGAAGGCGCCGCATGACGTACATCCCCGAAGGGGACGTGTATGTCTCCCCGCGCTACCTCGCGGGGGCCGACTGGTGCGGCGACGCGGGCTTCGTCCCCGTGAAGCACTGGCCCACCGTCCACCTGGAGGACGGCCCCTGCCAGATGCTGATCACCTCGCCCGACCAGCGCATCCGCATCGGCTGGTACGGCGACGACTTCGACGTCTACAAGATCTCCGCCAGCGAGGACGCCTCGTCCCCGACCCGCTGGTCGGCGGCCTTCAACAACGAGTTCCCCGCCGAGATCGTCGCCGCCTTCACCACCGCCCTCGAACGCGACTGGGATGCGCGCAAGGACCAGGAACCCTTCATCGAAACCCCCTCCCCGTACTGGGCAACACGAGTACAGCCGCTGCTCGACGCGGGCTGGAAGACCCAGCGGCTTCCGGGGTCGACAACCCTCGGGGCTGGGGGCCGCCCCAGCCGTGTCCACGGCCCGCACGTCGAGATCACGGCCCCGGACGGCACCGCGGGAGTATCCATCGACGTCGGCAGCGACGACCTCGACGAGGAGACGGTCCTGCTGTGGGCCGGACCCTCCGGATGGCACCGAGCCGAAGCCCGCTTCACCTCCCGCACACCCGCCCACCTGATCGCGGCCACCGCGCAGGCCCTGCTCGACCCGACCCCGGTCCTGCGCTATCGCGACGCGCTCGCCCCCGAACTCGCCGCGCTGGCGAACCTCACCCCGCTCACCTCGCCGAAGCCCCCCGCACCGACCCCGCTCGATGTCCAGCGTGTCCAGCGCCAGCCCCCGGCGATCACCACGCGCAGCGTCCCGCGTTGGAGCACCGCTACCCGGCCACCGGCGACCGCGGCACCGCCCGCCGGCCGCTCGGCCAGCCGCTGACCCAAGGAGCCTCTTGCCCCTGTACGCGCAGGAATTCTTCGACCGGCTCGACCTTCCTCTTCCGTTCGGCACCGTCGTCGGCGACGTCTACTACGCGAACCCGACGGACTCGTCGATCCGCCTGCGTATCGAGTTCGCCCGCACGATCATGGACCGTCAGTACGACGGCCTGCGCCTGGCCGTCATCGACGCCGAGCGCGGCACCCTGGACACCGCACACCTCCGCTTCAGCGAGCACGGCACGTTCACCCGCCGCGACGCCGAACGAAGGTCCGGTGACGGGCGCGGCGTCATACGCGACTGGCACCAGGACGGCCTGCCTCCCTGGGCTGGAGCCGACCTCACCGGCCTGCGGTCCGCGATCGTCACCTTCGTTCAGGTCTCCTGCCCTGTCCTCACCGCGCCCCGGAGTTTCGCCGGACCCGGCCCGTGGACCGATCGCTGGCACTCGACGCTCTGGGCGACCGACACCGTCGTGCTCACCCGCCTCCACGAAGCGACCCAGGCCGTGCTTGACCTCGCCGAGAGCGGCACCCACGACGACCTGCCCGTCACCCAGACCCTGTGCAACGCCCGCTACTACGTGATGGACGTGCTCGGACTCCCGCTGGACCAGGGCATGCTCGCGGAAGCTGCGGCTGTCACCCAGCTCACCGGCCGCCGCCTCGGCCCCGACACAGGCGAAGCCCTCGAACATATCGCCAGCCTGCCGATGGACCGGCAGCGCTCCCTCGTCCAGGCCGCCTCCCGACGGCACGCGGCCACCTCCACACCGCTGCGGGCGAGCCCACCACCCTTACGAGCCGTCCGGGCCTCCGGCCCGACGCCGGCTGCCCGCACTCACTGACCTCCGCCTCCGACGCGACCCCCACCACACACCTGACCGAGGAGAACCTCTTCTTCATGCGTGCCACCCGCCGTACCGCGGCCACCCTCGCCGCGACCACCCTGGCGACCAGCTCTCTGATCTGGGCCCCGACCGCCTTCGCCAACGCGCCCGAAATTCCCCCGGGCGCCGTCGAGATCACCAAGAAGGACCCGGACGGCGCCCTCCTCGCCGGCGCCGCGTTCTCCCTCCTCGACACCCTCAACGGCACCAAAGCCCTGACCGGCAAGACGAACTCCGACGGGATCCTGCGCTTCGAGAACGTCCACCCCGGCACCTACCGCCTCAAGGAGACCGACTCCGGTAGCCCCCTCCACGACTTGGCCCCCGACCAGGACGTCATCGTCACCCCCGAGCACACCGCGAAGCTCACGATCATCGACGCCTTCAAGCCCGCCGAGCTGCTGGTGAAGAAGACCGACAAGAAGACCGGCACGCCCCTGGCCGGCGCCGTCATCAACATCACCCCCTCCACCGGCACCAGCAAGGCGATCACCCTGACCACCGGCAAGGACGGCACAGTCACGGCGAAGCTCCCCGTCTCCTCCCGCAACGGCACCTCCTACACCGGCACCGAAACCACGGCCCCCACCGGCTACGAGCTCGACACCACCCCGGTCAAGATCACCGCCAGGCCCGGTGAGAAGACCACCGCCACTTTCACCAACAGCAAGAAGGACAAGCCGACCCAGCCGCCCACCACCCCGCCGACCACGCCCCCGACGACCCCGCCGCCGGTCACCCCTCCCACCACTCCGGCGACCACCCCGCCGGCCACCCCGACCCCGAGCCAGTCCACCTCCACCGCACCGGTGCCCCCGACCGACACCCCGAGCACCCCGCCCGCAAAGGGCTCCCTCGCACACACCGGCGCTGACTCCAACGCGTGGCTCCTCGCGGGCGGCGGCCTCCTGATCGCTGCCGGCGGCGGTGCCCTGATCGCGGCACGGCGCAAGAAGACGGAAGACGAGGAGGAGACCCCGGCCACCAACTGACCAGGGACACGGCCCCGCGGCCGGCACCAGCACGTCCCGCCCAGTAGGAGACGCCCAGTCCGAAGGGCCCCGGGAACCGTCATGGTTCCCGGGGCCCTCGACGTATTGGCGACGGCCGCGCCGAAGCGCGCCAGCGGGAGTCAGACCCGCATGACCGCCACCGAAGCGAGGAAGCCGGCCGCCCACGCGAGCAGGAGACCTTGTTCCCTGCTCGGGCCATTCGCGTTGGCCCACCGCTTCGCGAGTACACGAAGCCGCCATTCCCCCCGGTCTTAGTATTTCGCCATTCGTCCAAAAGGCAGTGCAGATCGCCCCCTAGCGCAACCGCGATTCCGGGGGTTAGCGCGTCCTCGTGAGCTGTTGACTGCCCTGTGGGCGGACGAAAAGGACCATAGTGCGCGCCCGCGTAATAGCGACGCGCAGGAGGCGTCGCTGGGCACGGAGCCGTTCGGGTGACCAGCTAGGGTCGAGCAGGGTACCTGTGTAGCGTCCTTCGACGATGATGACACCGTCGAATTCCTTGCCCTTGGAGCGGTGCATGCTCATCAGGGAAACGGTCTCTGGTGATTGTTGGGCGGCGGTGAGGGTCTCGGCGGCAAGGACAGCGCGGACGGTGGCTGCCGCGTCTTTGTAGGCGGAGTCGCCGTCCCAACTATCGGATAGGCCCCAGGCCAGTGCATCGGTAGCGTTGAGTAGGCGCAACAGGCGTGCGTGCTTGAGGACTTCTTCGAGTTCGTTGGAGCCGTGGAGGCGGTCGCGAGCGCTTGGCCAGTCAGCAACCGGTTGTCCGAGGTAGGAGATCCCCGCGTCGTAGGCGGCGGTCACGGCTTTGACGGTCTTGGAGCGGACGGTCTTGCCGGACGTGAACGCGCTGACCCCGTTCTCCATGGTTTTGATCTTGTCGCGTGCGCCGGCGGTGCCGCTGGTCAGCTTGACCCGGTAGAAGTCGGCGAGGGCTTGCATGGTGCGAGTGACTGCCTCCACACGGGGCAGACCGGGCCATTCCATGATTGACGCTACGACGTAGCCGGCCGCGGCGGTCAGTTCGGGATCCCATTGTAGGGCGTGGTCGACTGCGGGAAGTGTGGTGTTGCCGGTGATGGTGTCGGTGGCCAGAGCCTCGGAGACCTGGCCCAGCAGGGAGTTGACACTCGCCAGGACTGCGATGGTCGGTGTGTGCGCTAGCTGGGTGGTGAGGTAATCCCGCATGGCGATGACCCCGTGGTGGACATGCGTCTGCCACGGAACGCCGTAGCCCGGGGTGTAGGTCCAGGTGTGGACGTTGGCCGGCTCGGCGTGGAGGGTGTTATTCAGGACGGCGTTGGCGTAGTCGAGGAGTCCGCCGCCGGGGCTACGGTGGTTGTCCTTGGACAGGTCGAAGGGCGTAGGCGCGAGGTGCGCCACGGCGTCGTCGAGGCGTTGCTCCTCGACGCCGTCCAGGTGGTCGAAAATGCGTTGGTCGGGGTCGGCTAGGCAGATGACGGTGGAGGCGCCGCTGACAGCCTTGATCACGCGCCATTGGTCGGTGTTTGTGTCCTGGAATTCGTCCACGATGACCAGCGGGTAAATGCTGCTGTAGAGGGCACGCAGGGCGGCGCTGCGTTCCAGGAGAGTCGCCGTTGTCTCGGCGAGGAGGTCGAAGACGTAGCGGCCCTCCTCGGTCGCGAGGCGTCGGCGCTCGCTCATCCAGTCGCCGTCGAAGTCCGCCTGGATCTGCCGTTCACGATCGGGCGTGATGAACGAAGACGGCCGACCTGTGAGCAGCCGTCCGTGGCTTCGTACGACGTCAAGGAAGAAGGCGTGAAAGGTGCGTACTTCCAGGCGCTGACGGCTGGCTCGGTCCAGCACTCCGGACATCCGGTCCGTGATCTGGTGAACGGCGGCGCGCGAGAAGCTCAGGAAGAGGACTCGCTGTTCGGGTTCGAGGGCGGCCAGTCTCGCCTGGGCCTTGAGCAGAGCGATGGTGGTCTTGCCGCAGCCGGGGCCGCCGACGATCAGAAGGTGGCCGGAGGCATCGAGGATCTCTTGCCTGACCGGGTCAATTTCCATCGGTCTCGTCCGAGTGGGCGGTGTCGTCGGTCTCTCCGCCGCTCGCAGAGGTTCCCAGGTCGCGGTCGATTTGGAGAAGGAGATCGGCTAGCACGGCGGGTAGTTGACTTCGGCCGGTGCACTCGGCGATGAGCAGCGCGGCATAGCCGTCACCCTTGCGGGCCCGCAACACCTCGTGGGTGAGGGTGTTTACTGCCGTGTCCGTGGCGGACGGGTCGGGTCGGGCGCATCCGGAGGGGTAGTCCGTGCGCTGGGCCGCGGTGGCGAGGAAGCGACGCTGGGCATCGACCGGTACTTCGGCTACCAGCAGCTTTTCGACGCTTTTATAGTTCAGCACCGTGTAGTGCGTGAAGTCGGCAGTCTTGGCCGCGACCTTGGGGTCGAGCGGCTTGTCGGGCTGGTCGTGGATCCCGTAGACCGGCTTGCCCAGCCCTTTGAAGACGGGGGCGAACAAGGGCACGGAGACGTCGTTCTGAGCGTCGAAGATCGTGACACCGGCCAGGTCGAGTGGGACGTAGCCCGCGACGGAGGGATCAGCCTCAAGCACATCCGATACGGCTGGGAACAGGGCCGCTTCCGCAGCACCCTCCACCACCAGTACGGCACGCCCCAGGACGGCCTCAGCGAACTGCCGGCGGTTGTCCCGGTACCTCTTCAGCTTGAAGTCACCAGGCAGGACGACACGGTTGCTGCTGAGCGTGCCCTTTGAGTCGCGGTTGATCACGACAATGCGGGAGGGCTCGAACTTCTCGATCACGTACGGCGAATGAGAAGTGACGATCACCTGACCCATACGTTTGACCACGAAGTCGATGAGACGGCGCTGCGCGTGCGGAGGGAGCGCGATCTCCGGCTCCTCCATCGCGAAGATCACCGACTTGTCGCCCTTGAGTTCAGCGATGTAGGTGAGCAGGGCGAACACCAGCAGGTTCAGCGACCCGGTGCTCAGTCGGTTGAACGGCACGGCGTGCGGCCCCGGTTGGGTAGCGATGAACAGGCGCAATACCTCACGCAAGTGTTCGCGCGTGAGTTCAGACGCCTGCAGGTCGACCGGATCCGCTGTGTCGCCGAGGCTGACAAAGCGGTCGACGCGATCGCGGATCTCCGTACGGATCTTTCCGAATCCTGATTCGGCCGCGGCCACGGCGACCTGCTCCAGGTCACGCAGCGCCTTCTCCCACAGCGGACCCGCCAGCTCGGCTTCCAGCCGCACGATCGTGTCCAGCAGCGAACCACGCTGAAAGGTGAGCGCCCTGTTGCCCGTACGGTTCGGCCGCAGGTAGAGGAATCCACAGTGCCGCTTGTCCTCCCGGGTGAATGATTTCAGTCCCGCGCCGAGCCCGCTCTCCTCCCCGTCTAGGCCGTCCGGGACGCTCTCGGGATGCGCGAAGAACGTACCCCCGATGAAGTCGTCCTCCTGAGGGTCATAGCGGCCGAGGAAGACCACCGGCAGGCACCATTCGCCGGTCTCGGCATCTTCGATAGCGGCCGGAACCATGTCGAGGAAGTCACTCGTCTGCGCCGACCAGCGGCGCAGATGGCTTCCGAATCGGCGCTCGGCAGCGTCGGACAGGTTGGTGAGGACCACTTCGATCCTCACTTCGGGTAGCTTGCCCTCCCGTTCCTGGTAGCACCCGCCGTAGAAGTCGTATTCGTCGACCACCGGTCGTCGGAACATGCGCTCGGGCCCCAGCACGAGCTCCAGCCCCTCGCACACAGTCGACTTGCCGACGCTGTTCGAGCCGACCAACAAGGAGTGGCCGTCCAGGAGAATCGTCCCGCTCTTCACCCCACGGAAGTTCTCCAGGACCACCCGACGTACCTGCACGCCCGCCCCCCATCTTCGAGGGAGCAGGACCTAGTCGACTCGTCGCCGCTGGCGCTTCCTCGCGCGAAAGCCGTCGCCACGAGGACAGATCGGAGCATCCCCTGACGCAGACTGGGGGTGATTCTACGACAAGCGGGATCTTCAGACCGCTCCTAGACGCGAATGGTTGGCGGCGGCGCCATACGGAGGAGCCGTCACCCCGCAACGCGTGTGCTGCCCTTGTGGGTGACCAATCCGCGACGGCAGAGGGCAGGCGCGGACCGTAGGGGCTATCTGGCCAGTCGGATTCCCAGGCATGCAGCAGGAACGTGCGAGCTTCCTCGTACGACTGGGTTCGCTGTCAAACGACTCGATGGGATGACAAAGGACAATTCCGCAGGTTCGCCGGGGGCAGACAGGAAGATCGGCGAAAGGACTGGTGGACGGGCGAGAGGGATGTCAACGTGGACACCTTCCCGAAAAAGTCCAGGTCAGAGAGGTGTATGCCCATGACCGTCGATGCTGCGAGGCCAGGCTTCTCCACCACTGTCGCCGATCTGAGGCTGCGGACGTGGCTGCTCGGCCCGGGACAGCCGGTGGACGTCATCGACCTGTTTACCGATGCCGACTTCAAGGTCGTTGTCGACGACCGCGCTGATGTCCACATCAACTCCCGGGATGGGCGGCTCTACCTCGGCTGGTTTCCCGATGGCCGGCCCGGCACCGACGGAGAGGGCTGGAAGCTCGCCGTCACCGGCACCGCGGACGTGCCCGGCTACTGCGTCTCCTTCCGTAAGGAGACCCCCGCCGCCATTGTCGCCGCCGCCGTCGGCAGCGTGCTGGCCACGTCCGTCCCCGCGGCCCCTTGCTGACCTGGGGCCCTTGTTCCGCACGATTCTCCAGGAGCTGCTGTTGTCCTTCACCCTCACCGCTCGGGATCTCATCGACCGGCTGTCCGCAGTCGACCCCGACACCCCGGTGTGCCTCGCCATCAACCCCATCTTCCCGTTCCGGCATGGCATCGCCGACGTGATCGCCGTGCAGGACGCGCTCGGACGTACGACGGTCTACGTGACGGAGAACGGGGATCAGCAGGGCCCCGTCCCGCCGGAGGTCACCGTCGCTGCTGCCTGGCACGAGCCGACCGAAGCACCCCGCCGCTCGCGCACCGGCATCGCCGTGCAGTAGCACCATCCCCCACCGCCTGGAGGCGCCACTGAACCCGAACCACCCCTTCCACTCCGCCCGCCCGGCCTACTGGGTGCGACCGCGCCACCTGGCCGGTGACGACGACGAACTCGCCGACCGCGTGGCCGATGCTCTGGCGGACGCCGGCTGGTCGACCTGGACGACGGCTCGCTCCACCCTGCTGCACCTCAGCCCCCGCGGACTCGCCGGGGCCGAGTGGGTGCGCGGCTCCCACGACTTCCTCCTCGGCGACCTCCAGGTCGCCTGGCACGTCTCGGCCCGCCAACACCCGTCCAGCGCCGTGATGGAGTGGACCGCCTGCTTCACCACCGGTACACCTCCCGAAGCCATCGCCGACTTCCTCCTCGCCATCGAGGCGCGCACCGACCCGGCCGTCAACTACGACGGCCGCGAGCGCGTCCTCGACGCGCTGTGTGCGCAAGGCTGGGCCCGGGACATCGATATCCCCGACACCCGGGCCTGGGACCCCGGCATGTCCGCGGGCTTCGCCTGGGCCGAACTGCCGGAATTGGTTCGCGACGGCGACCCGCGCCCTGGTCTGTCCGGCTGGCAGGCGTGGGCCGAGCCGGTGATCGGCGATCCGTATCAGTGGACCGCGGTCTTCAGCGCCAGCGCCCCCCACGACCTCGTCGCGGCCTTCGCAACATCGCTCGCCTCACCCGCCCCCGTGTGGCGCCGCAACCCACCGGAGAGCGCCGCCGGCCGACTCTCCACCACCCCGGCAACCTGACGCGGGCCCCGCGACGCCAATCGCGCAACCCCAAGGAGGCTCTCGTGCCACGTCGTCTTCCTCGTCTCACAGCCCACCACCCGGACGGCACCCTCTGCCCGACCACCGGGCCAACGCGACACCTGGTGTCCACGAGCGGCGTGCCCCGCACACCGCAGTGCACCGGTCGTGCTCGATGGGACGCTGTCTGCGCGTGCGGGTGGACTCACACCGCCACGGCGAAGGTGATCACCGACGGCGAGTGCCGCCGCCATGACTGCGGCTGAGATATTCGACGGGAAACGAAAGCGGCCCCTGGGCTCCGAATACGGAGCCCAGGGGCCGTCTTCGTACCCGCTCGGTCAGCCTCGCGCCTTCTCGACCGCACGGGTCAGGTGCGTATCGACCAGGGCGGGGGACCCGGACACGACGACGAGGACGGATCCGACGCGCACGGCGGTCTGCTTCATCACGGTGTCGCGCCCGCCCGCGGTGAGGGTCAGCAGCTGGCTCCAGGCTTCGTCGCCGAGAGCGGGAGCGGGCAGCTTCTGGGTCGCGACGGCGATCGGGGCGTCGCCCACGACGACCTGGTACAGCGGGCATCCCGTCATGGCCTCGAACACGGTCCTGGTGTTCGGGCCCAGCTTGTCGACGGTGTCGCTGTAGAGCTCCTCGGCCACCTCGGAGCCCGAGCCGCGTGCGTAGGAGAACGTGACCTCCGCGCTGTTGGGGAAGTCCAGCTCTCCGCCGGCGGCGCCGTTACCGCCGAGCTTCTCCAGCGCCGGGCAGCCGATCACGGTGACATCGTCACGGTCGCTGTTGTCGGACTTCGCTCTGCGGGTATAGCCCTCGCCGAGGTCGGATTCGTCGAGCAGCCGCGCAGTGAGAGCCGCCGAGGTGAGCGGGACCCCGGCAGGCTCGGCGGTGGGAGTCGGCCTCGCTTTGGCGGCCGGTGCTGAATCGGAGGGAGCGGATGTGGAGCTGTCGTTCCCACAGCCCGTGACGGCGAGGGTGACGAGGGCGGTGAGGGACAGAGCAGCAGAGGCACGACGTTGCACGGTGGATCCTTCGGTGGTCGGGGGTCTGACGGCGCCGGGCCCGAAGCGGGCTCTCCTCCGGCGGGATCGTACGGGCGTGGGTTAGTGGCCGAGGTCCCGCAGGCCGTCGTCGTAGGTGTCGTGCCGCTGGGTGACCGGCCCGCTGTGCCGGTCGTACCAGGCGGTGTCGAGGCCGGGTTCGTGCTGCTCGTGGCCGGCCGGGCAGCGCAGCCACACCTCGTCACGGAGGCTGATCACGACCCAGCCGCGGTAGGACCCGCATGTCCCGCAGGCCCGCACGTCACCGTCGACGACCAAGGGGTTGGGGTGCGTCATCAGGAGCCCCTCCACCTCCTGGCGCACTACAGGGGGTGCGTTGAGTGGGGGGTCGACGTGCGTCGTGCTCACGTCCTCCGCCCACTTCCACGCTCCTCGCTGCTGACGATCCACACGCCTGCGTCCGAACATGTCTCCCCCTCGTACGGCGTTCGGTGGACGGCGATAGTGCCGCGCAGTGCCAGGCTGCTTCAACTCTTGGATATGCCAATGTCATGCCCGCGCGGCGTTCCTTGCTTGCTGCTCGCCGTGGTGGAGGGCTGACCATCTACCGGCGCCGACGGTCGCGCCGTTCCCTGTCCGGAGCCGTTCCTTTGAACGGCGTCGTGCCCAGCCGGGCAGCGCCTGCTATGCCGGTCGCGTCGGCGGGGAGCCCTGCAGTGCGGCGCAGGCGCCAGACGAGGACATCGCTGACCGACTCGGCTGTGCCCAGCTCGCGGCGGCCGGCAGCGTCGGCGAGCAGGGCACCGGGGTCATGGCCCGCGGCCTCGGCCTCGGCGAGCGTGGCTGCCAGGGCGTACCAGCCCTCCTCGGTGAGGACGTGCTCGGCGAGGTGGGGGACCGCTTCGCGCAGGACGGCGGTCTGCCGCAGGAGCAGGGGACGGGAGAGGCGTCGGCCTCGCTGATGGAGCACGGCGAGAGGGTGGCCGGCGGCGGCGCGGTAGGCGGAGCGAAGGTGCTCGGCGGCCTGCTGGGCAGCGTCGGCCTGCTGCGCGTGGCCCTTCCGTGCGTGCCAGTGTGCAGCAGCGGTGACCAGGAAGAACAGCATGTCGATCGCCATGGCTGTGCTCGCGCCGTCTTCGCCGCGTCCGAGGGCCGGCCCGCCGCGAACGAGATCGCGGGCGGCCTGGCGCAGGGCGCGGTCGTGGCCTCGTACGGCGCGAATGTGTGAGCGGGAAGCACGCTCGAACGCCCAGGCCGCTTCGTGTAGTTCGCGCCGCGTGTGTGCGGCGGACGTCTTCGCGAGGGCGTCGAGGACTTCGCCGGCCGCGGCGATGTGCGCGGCGGCGAGGCCGTCCTCGCCATGCTCGACAACCAGGACGGCCTGCCAGGCGACGGTCGCCGTGTCCCGTCGGGCCGCGGCAGGGGCAGCAGGAACCGGACGCAGCGGCTGGACCGAGCCTCCGTCCTGGGCGGCGGTGTCCGCGGACCAGCGCTCACGGATGCGGGGCAGGGAGAGGTCGGGAGCGAGGCGGGCGCCGGGATAGTACACGGGCTCACCGTCCTTGTTGCGGTCGTCGGGCAGCGCGACCTTGTAGCCAAGGAGGTCACCGGAAGGGGCCACGCGTGTCTTCACCAGGAGGCCGGCGGCGGCCAGGCGGCCGAAGAACTCGTCCTCGCTGACCGCGCCGGCCACGGCTCGGCGTACGGTCTCGCGCAGCTCCTCGCGGGCAGTACGCTCGCGGCCCTGGCGCTCGGCCTTGTGCCGTTCGGCGCTGGTGGGACGCTGGGCGGCGGTGCCGTCACCTGGCTTGAGTCGGCGCAGCCCGAGTTCCTGTTCCAGGAGGCGGGCCTCGGCCTGGACGCGTACGGCATCGCGGTCGAGGTCGGGCCGGTAGCCGTCCTCGCGGGCGAGGGTGGCGAGGATGTGGATGTGGTCGTCGGCGTGCCGGACGGCGACCCAGCGGCAGCCCGCGCCCTGATCGGGGTCGTCGATGCCTGCGGCGGCGACCATGCGCCGGGCGATGTCGCCCCACTCCTCGTCGGACAGGATCCGGTCGGTGGGGCCGTTGCGGACGGACAGGTGCCACACGTGCGGCTTCGCCCGCTGGGCGTCGGTGAGGAGGGCGAGGGGCTGGTCGAGGAGCTGCTGGAGTTCCTTGTACGTGGCCTCGGCGTCGCGGCCGGGGTCGGGGGCGGAGTGGTCCCAGGACGCCACGAGGTGCGGGTCGACGTGCTCTTCGGCCTTGCCCGGTCCGTACAGGTAGTAGAGCAGGCCGATGGTGCGCTTCCCGCGCTTGTGGATCTTCGGGACCATGTTCCTAGCGGCTTTCGAGGAGCTTGTCTGTGGCGGCCTGGACGCGCTCGGTCGCCCGGCGGACGGCGTTGAGCACAGCATCGAGCTGAGCGTCCGCCGGGCGGTCGCCCAGGTTGATGGCCCTTGCGATCTGGTTGACGTTGTTGCCGACCTGCCCGAGGTGCCGGCGGGCCGCGAAGACTTCCGCTATCAGCTCGCGCTCGCCTGCGATCGACGCGGCGGCGGACTCCGGGTTGCGGGCGGCGGCTAGGCCGGCACGGGCGAGGAAGGCGGGAAGGCTCGTACGAGCGGCAGCGGCGGCGTCGGCGAGCTGCTGCTTCTCGACGTCGTTGAGACGGACGCTGCATACGTAGGCGCGCTTGTCAGGGGTGGTCTTGGGTGAGCGCTTGCGCGAAGTGGTCTTCGTGGCACGGCGCTTGCGGCGAGGCTCGAGCTTCTCCGGCTGCGATCCGCCCTCGGTCGCTGCCCCGTGGTCCAGCACCCCCCGGTGCTGGACCACTCCCGCCCCCTGCGGGGCGGGCATGGCCAAGACGCGCTTCCCCGACGGGGAAGAGTGTCTTGGCCGATAACTTGCTTCGTCTGGTGACGAGTTGGTCCTCGGCTGGCTGGTCGAGGGGAGGGGTGGTTCCTGCGAATCCGGCATGATCTCTGCGTTCTTGAGTCGGGGAGGAAGCGGGACCGCTCCGGACAGAATCCGGAGCGGTGGGGGTCACTGGCAGTCCTGCCGGCGCGGGACTACCCGCATTCGAGGCACCGGGCGACGTGCCCGGACAGGTCCCGTGCCATTCGGTGCTTGCTGCTCTTGGCCAGCCCCGCGCTGCCCCTGGTGGTCGAGCGAGCAGCGTGGTTGAGCAGGTAGGTGGTCTCCTGCTCGTACTTGGCCCGGATGCGGGCGAACTTCGGGCACGTATTCATCGGGTGCTCCTAGCAGCGGCGGGCTGTGGTGTCCTCAGGCGGGCCAGAATCGGGGTCAGCCGCTCGTTTCGGATCGGGATGGCGTGTTCGCGCATGATTCCCCGGAGCTGTACGCGGGTGACCGCTTCGTTGCCGTCCCGCGCCAGGGCGTCCGGGACGTGTGGCCGGATCAGGTCGACGATCTCGTCGTCGGTCAGCTTGGGGCGTCGCCCTCCTGGTCCCGGTGACGCCCCCTGGCTGCTCCCGGTCCCGGTGTCGGTCTCGGTGTCGGTCCCGGTCCCGGTCCCGGTCCCGGTCCCGGTCCCGGTCCCGGCCTCGGTCTCGGTCCCGGTGTCGGTCTCGGTCCCGGCCTCGGTCTCGGTCTCGGTCCCCGCCTCGGTCTCGGTCCCGGTCCCGGTGTCGGTCCCGGCCTCGGTCCCGGTCCCGGCCTCGGTCTCGGTCCCCGCCTCGGTCTCGGTCCCGGTCCCGGTGTCGGTCCCGGCCTCGGTCCCGGTCCCGGCCTCGGTCCCGGTGTCGGTCCCGGTCCCCGTCCCGGCCTGGGTCCCGGTGTCGGTCCCGGTCCCCGTCCCCGCCTCGGTCCCGGTCCCGGCCTCGGTCCCGGTCTCGGTCCTTGTCACTGTCTCGGTTCCGGAGTAGGAGTCGGTCCCGGTCCCCGCCTCGGTTCCGGTGTCGGTCTCCGACGCCGCCTCGCCCTTGCCGCTGTCCGGCGGGGCGACGAGTTGGTGGATCTGCCGCATGAGGACTCCGAAGGCCAGTAGGGCAGCGGTCGGCGGGACGGCGGCGACGATGTAGTCGAGCACAGGGATCGCCCCATCGCTGCTACCGCGGACGCCGGCCACATTCAGCGCGATGGACCCCACCGACCCAGTGACCGTGAGGCCGATGGCCCACCAGTCCGTGACCCGTCTCAGCCCTGCCCGCAGCATGAGCAGCTCGCCGGTCACGATGAAGGCATCCACCGTCCCCGGCCACGCCCACTGCCGAGCACGGGCGCTGCCCAGTCCGTGCTGGCCGGCGACTTCGGCCAGGTGAGCGTAGGACAGCCAGAAGGATGCGATCGTCAGGGCCAGGATGACGGCGCCGGCGGCGATCAGGACGTACCGCTCAGCCGCCCTCTGCGCGGGGCGGCTGGCCGGGTCGTGAGGGTGAGTCATGCTGCCTTTCGGAAGGTGTCGACGATGACGGGGGCATGGACGTGCCGGTCCACCGGGACCACTTCGTCGCTGGGACGACTGTCGCCGGGGCTGTCCGCGTCCTGGTCACTGGTCAGGGGCGGTTCCGCCGCGCTCGACTCGTCTCCCTTTGCGTCGGTGGCCGGGGCGGGGTCAACGTGCACGTTGTGCCGGTCGCGGTCCTCGATGGCGCGGGCTTCCTCGCTCATCACGTCGCGGGCCCACTCGACCGTGACGCCCAGGACGTGGGCTAGGCGGGTCGTGCTCCAGCCCCGGGCGCAGGCATACCGAACGACCGCCTTGCGCTCCAGGCTGCTGAGGTGGACATCCCGCCCGTTGATCGCGGAGCGCACCCGGGCGTAGTCGAGGCGGTTGTCCAGCTTCTTGCGCCAGGCGGCGCGTTCCTTGAGGGTCAGGCCGCCCCACATGCCGTGCTCGACCTTGTTCTCGAGCGAGAAGTTGAGGCAGTCCCGCTGCACGGGGCAGGTCGCGCAGACCTGCTTGGCCTGCTGGCGGTCGCGGAAGTTGCGGGGGCCGTGGAAGAACAGCCGGTCGGCTTCCTTGGGGTTGATCCCGTAGCAGGCGGCGCGGGAGTGCCAGCTGTGGTCGGCGATCGAGCGGATGGTCGGCTGCGGACCGGTGTTGGTGGTGATGTAGCGCATCAGGGTGTCTTTCGGGTACGCCTCGGCCTCCCTCGACGCCGCGTGGCGGCGGAGGGGCAGGGGTGAGGCGGGGGGATTGGCCCGGCTGCGGCGGCGGGCCGAGGAGAGGAGGTGCGTGTCAGCGCTGGAAGCGGCGGTCGGGGCCGGTGAAGCGGACTGGGGTGCACATGCCGGACATGCGGCTCAGCACGCGGTCGCCTACCAGGTCGCGCAGGACCGGCTGGCTGGGCGAGTCGGCCAGGTCGCGGACCGGCGGCAGGTTCGTGGTAAAGATCGTCGGCAGCTGGTTCTGGCAGCGCCAGTTCACCAGCCGGAAGAGGACCTCCTCGGTCCACGCCGAGGTCTTCGCCGCGCCGACGTCGTCCAGGAGCAGCAGCGGTACCCGGACGATCCTGCGGAGCTGGTGCTCCAGGTCCACGCCGGCCTGCGGGCGGGTATCGCCGTACAGGTCGGCGGCGGTCGTCGCGTGCCAGGACACCCCGCACCCGGAGGCGGTCAGGGCCCGGATCGCGGCGTACGCCTGGTGTGTCTTGCCGGTCCCGACGTTCCCCCAGAGCAGCAGCGACGGCCCGTGCATGATCCGCCGCCGCCCGGATGCGCCGAACTGCGGGTTCAGTCCGCCGGCGGACGGGGCTACCGCGCCCTCGGAGACCTTCCGCACCCAGGCCGCGACATCGGGTTGCTCCACCAGGGCCTCGCGGTACGCGATCGGGATGCGCAGCTGCGCGGCCTCCAGGGCCGGGATCGACTCCGGGGTGTCCGGCAGCTCCGCGGCGGGATTGATCCCGCGCTCGGCGAGCTTGGCCTCCAGGCGGGCTCGCAGGCGCTCAGGCACCGGCGGCTGCGGGTCGTCGAGGCGGTAGCGGGTCACAGCCGGCCTCCGAATCCGGTCGGCTCGGACGTGGGGTCGAGGTAGGGCAGGTGGCTGGCGGTGGCCCAGGGCCCCGCGCCGGAGGCGCCGACTGCGGCCGGAGACCGTGCGGCGTTCAGCGCCTCGTTGACCAGGCTCGGCAGCACGCTCCCGTGCAGGCCCTTCAGACGCAGCCGCTTCAGGGCGCCGCGGATGACCTCCGGGTCGAAGCCCTCGTCCAGCAGGAGCTTCACCTGGCGACCGACCAGCCCCACGACGTCCCTCGGAGGCTTGTGCGCGGACTCCCTCACGTACTCGGCCACAAGGGCCTTGACCGAGGTGCCCGCCGAGCTGGTCTGCGGGGCGGGGGCCTCGCCCCCCTTGGGGAAGGATCCAGGATCCAGGATCCTAGATCCAGCCGCTTCACCCTCGCGAGGCTTCGCCGAATCATCCACGAATCCCTCGTGACCTGCGGATTCGTCGGACTGAGCCGAGTCGGCCCGGGCAGGCTGCTCGCTGCTGCTCACTCGCACCTGCCCGCCGCTCACGGCCTCCTCCGAGACGGCCGTGAGCGGCGCGGGCGCGGCGGAATCCCGCGTATCGAGCGTTCGACGAGGTTGCAGCGAAGCGCCCTGGGCGGTGCGCGGGAGACCGATAGTCGAGGTGTGAGTAGGCCCGGCCGTCGGGCAGGAGTCGTTCGTGCAGGCGCCGCACTTCTGGTGGCCCTGGTGGGCCGGGCACCGCGGGCGTCGGGAGGCGGAGGGGCGGTCGATCTTCTGGTGCTTGTCCCACGTCACCACGTGGAGGTAGGAGTGCCCGTCACAGCCGGTGTAGCGGCAGATCAGGCCAGCCTCGGCGAGCTGCTCCAGGTCTATGGCCACGTTCGCCGGTGTGTGGTCGGCGCGCAGGGCCCAGAGCCGTCCCGCGATGATCGCGGGGTGGTCGCGGAAGCGGCCGGCGTCATCGGCCTGGGTCAGCAGGCCGAAGAAGGTCACCATCGCCGTGACACCTACCGAGGCAAGATCCTCGGACTCGAACGCCTCGGGCTTGATCGTTCGGATGCGGGCCATCAGGCAGCACCCCCGCGGGCGGGGTTGCGAAGGGGGGCCTTTGCCGCGCGGGCCGAAGGCTTGGGTCTTTTGCGCTGGGCAGCAGACATGCGACACTCTCCTGTGCAGTGAAGCCGCACCGGTGGTCCCGTGAGAAGGATCGGTGCGGATGAAGGTGATCTCCGCCCTTGCCTGGGCGGGAGCATCGTGAGCGTCCGGCGTCTGAGAGTTCCAGCTCTCAGGCGCCGTCGCTGTTTCTGCCGGCTATCCGGGGCCGTTGCTGCCGTTGCTCTTCATGTCCCCTCCTCCGTTCCCCCTGGGGCCGGGCGGGCTGCCCGGCGAGCGACGACGAACATACGAGGACGTTGCCGAAAGGTCTAGACATAGCTCTACAACCCCGTACAACTTCCCGCGACGCCCCGCCAACCTGGCCGGCGCCGACGGGTCGCCGGGTCAGAGGCCCCGCCGTCAGCAACGACTTCGTATCGGTGTCTACGGCGCGTTGCGCACGTGGCGACGCAGAAGCAACATGCATGGAGGGTCCTCCCCGGGGCTGGCACCATGAAAGGGCGAGGCCCGGCCACCAGGTGCGATACGGAAACTTACGTCAGTTTCCCAGATGCATCAAGCCTGGCTTACAGTAGCCCTAGAGGCCGCACCCACCGGCCGTATCGCGACCCCGCAGGAGTTCACGTGCCCCCTCGTCAGTTCGACGGCAGACGCCTCCGTGCTGCCCGGCGGGCCAAAGAGCTCAGCCAGAAGGATGTGGGCGCGGCTGTGGGCGTCAAGGCGCCGGCCGTCTCGCGGTGGGAGGACAACCAGGAATTCCCCAAAGGCGAGAAGCTCCCTGGGCTTGCCGAAGCTGTCGGCGAGCGGCTTGACGATCTCTTCCCCAATGACGGTCCAGCGGACCTTCAGCTGCTTCGCTGTGATGCCGGCCTCAGCATCACGCAGGCCGCTGAGGTCATCAATGCGAGCCGAGTTCCGGTGAGCAACGCCGAGAGCGGTCGGCGCAGGCTGAACGATGCGTACGTGCAGCCGCTCGCGCAGGCGTACGGCGTGACCGAGGAGGAGCTGCTCGCGGCCCAGGATGTAAGTTTCGGGCTGCGCCCGGACACCCCGGCTGCGCCCCGGACGGTCGGGGAAAAGATCAACTATCTCGTGCAGCACGGCTACTTTGGACAGGAAGCGCCCTCCGACGAGGAGATCGCGCGACGGGTCAACGAGCATGCCGGGACGGCTGTCACGACCGACGACATCGTTGCTCTCCGTGCGGGTGCGGCGGCCGAGGCTTCCGACGTGGTGCGCGTCGGCCTTGCCCACGCCCTCCAGGTCCCTCCTCGCGTCTTCCGGGACGACGCCGAACTCGGCCCCGATGAGCGCCAGATCCTGGAGTCGCTGGTGTTTCTCGGCTCGATCAGCCGAGGGCAGATCCTCGGCCTGGCGGCCCGAGGCAACGGCGAGGGCCTGTCCGTCGAGATGATGGCCAAGATCAACGAGGTCGTCGGAGAACTGAGACACAAGCTGCCAGAGGCCCCGGACGGGGAGTAGGGCCGCCCTGCACCCCGGGTCGCGCGCTCGCCCGAGGCGCCCTGAAACGCGAAGGACGCTGGTGCACCCCCCTGCAGGGGGGTGCACCAGCGTCCTTCGCGTTTCAGGCCATCTCGGGCAGTCGGTGGATCAGGCCGTGGCGAGGTCCACGCCGAACAGCTCGGAAAGGGCGGCCACCGTCTCCTTGGGGTCTTGGTTGTGCACGCCCGTAATGCCCAGCTTCTCTGCTGCCTCGGTGTAGGCGACGGTGTCGTCTACGAAGACGCACTCGTCGGCCGACAGGCCCATGAGCTTGAGGGTGATCTCGAACAGCTCGGGGTCGGGCTTGCGCAGCAGGTGGTGCTCGGAGATCACGACGACGTCGTACAGCCGCTCAAGCTCGTAGCCGTCGTACAGGTCCCAAGGGGCGAGCCCCACGCTGTTGGACAGGATGCTCACCTTGATCCCTGCCCTCCTCGCTGCAGCAGCCGCGTCGATCAGCAGAGGCTCGGGGCGGAGGTCTCCGAAGATCCTGCCCATGAGGTTCTCGGGGGAGACGCCGAGCATCTTGCCGGCGAACTCATTCCACTCGGTCTGGGAGACCGCTCCGCGCTCCAGGTCGCTGGTGATCCGGACGCCTTCGTCGTCCTTGTAGAGCGCTGTGAGGCAGGCGCCCTGCGGCAGGCCTTCGCGCCGTTCGAAAGCCAGCACTGCGGGCAGCAGAGGGGTGGTGAGAACGCCTCCGAAATCGAGGATGAGGCCCTTGGGGCGGTTGGACATGCGAGAACTCCAGGTTGCTGAGATTTCGGACGCCCATCCGGACCGGATAGGGTCACGGCCCGGCTACGTGTGGCGACGGGAGCAGGAATGCGTCGCAGGCCGGGGTGCATTTGCGGGGTGGAGGCAGGGCCTTCCAGTCGACATCAACCAAGGTACCAGCCGGGTTCACGGGGGCATGGGTGCGAAATCTCACCCACCAGGGCGGGAATTGATGTCCTCTGCAGTCGTCCGTCGCCTACATAGAGTAGTCGCCAGGTGTTCCCGTGGACGCGGATTACGAGCGCGGATCGGCTTCGGCCGCGATCGACCGCTGGAGAAGATCTTGTGCTTGCTCCGGGGTGACGTGTGAATAGGCCGTGCTGACTCGGGCCAGCCACGCCGCCTCGCCGTCGGTGTCGACGAACGGCTTTTCCCTCAGAGGAGCAGCCGCGTGCGTATATGCCGGCGTCGACTCGGCGGCCTGCAAGGCGGCCTTGATCCAGTAGGCCTCCGCTGCCAGATCGGGGTCTGGATGTGAGGCTGTGACATCCTCTGCGGCGAACATCAGATCGCGCGGTGCGTAGTAGCGCAGCTTCTCGCAGGCATCGGCAATATCCTGCGTCCACCGGTCAAGGCGGACTTCGATGGGAACCCGGACGTGTCTGAGTTCTGCGAGGCGGCGCCCTGGCGGGTAGAGGCTGGTACCCGGAAATGCCTGCACCAGGTCAAACCAAAGTGGATAGATCTTGTACAGGGTGCACCACGTCTTCCAGCGTGCCACCGCGGCACGAGTTGTCGGAATGCTCGCCCCGATGGCGACGATTAGGAAGAGAAGGTTCATCCACATCGACGTCGCGTCAACAAGCAGCCGCATTGTGGAAGGGCTCAGCGGGAAGGCGACATCGGCCCATAGCATCGTGATGCGTGCCATTGTATGGGTCAGCCCCATCCACATGGCCACACCCATCAAGCTCAGCCCGATTCGCATGCTGGTGCACTCGGCCTGCCGTGCTGCTCTCGTCCACTGATATCCGCAAACAGCCGTCGTAACGAGAGGGAAGAAATAAAACACGGTCATATAGACCGCTGCGCCCCATTGCCCAGCATGATCGATCAGAAAGTTGTCGCTCGGCTTGTCGCGCTGCACGACAGTGAAGAAGAGCACCGTCAGCAGTGTTACGCCCACCGCCCCGGCCCTGTAGGAGGCTCGGGCGATCCAGCGGGAGACGGCCACGTGCCGCGGCACCACCGCCTCCGCGCTCCTCCCGTAGCTGGTAGCGACGTACGTCAGGGCCGCAATGATTGCCGCCGTGCTGGCGAAGTGCCGGAGCAGCGCACTCAGGTCTATGACCGGGATGCGATCCACCGCATCCATCGCCGCCGGCGTGTAAAGCCACAGCGCTACAGCGAATCCCGCGTAGCCGCCCCAGAGGGCTCGTCGGTGAGCGTCGCCGTATCGCACCGCGGGGAAACGCCACACGGCGATGATGGTCATCACTGCCGCAGTCAGGTATTTGAAGTAGTCGAACACGGAACCAGGGGGGTCTACGGGCTGAGTCTGGCACCGACCAAGTCGGCTCTTCTCGGCCTTGTTTCCGACAGATGGATGGTGTGGTCTTGCGAAGCTCCTGGCGTCGGCGGAGCCTGGAACTCGCTAGAGGCTAGTGCCGGCGTCGTGGTGGGGCGACTGGGTGGGCGAGTGAATGCTCAAGAAGGCTCACCATGTCATCTCCAGTGACCGACAGCCTCCGCCCCAACCGCTTTATCAAAGAGGCCGAAACCTCGGCCTGCTTCTCCTCAAGGCTGTCGAAATCTACCCGCCCCTGGACCAGTGCCCCAGGGAAATGGCGGAGCACTTCATCGCGAATCCGCTTGGGGACGTACTTCTTGACCTGCTCATCCGTCAAGGACGTGCCATGGTCCAGCCATTCATGTGAGAGCTCGTGAAGGATGATGTGCACGGTCTGATTGCGGCTCGAGCGGCGGCGGTAGAGGATCAGAGTGAAACCAGGGGCCTTGACCCGAAGGCCACAAGCCGTACCCAGGCCGCCATCCCGATCGTCCATCGGTATGAGCAGAATCCGGCGCCCTAGTGCTTCCTCCATGTTGCGCACCAGCGCCTCAACGCTGAATGGGGAGGGGATGGGGAGATCGGCGAGTAGTCTTTCGCATTCCCGCACGAGGGCACGACGCGAGGGGTCTCTGCGCCAAGCAAACAGCCCCTTGCGTTCCCTCGCGAGGGCGCGTCGCCACAAGTCCCTAAGCCAACGCATGGTTGCTCCATCGATGCCACTGAGGTGATTACTGCCAGCCTCGTCCCGCTTACTCGTACGCGAGGCGCTAGTAGCCAGGAGCCTATGGAGGATGTGCGGCCGTCTAACCGCGCACCCTGTCTTCCCTGATCTTACAAGTAGGTAATCATGATCCATATGGGGGCAGCGTGTTGTGAAGGTCACCTAAGGGTCAGGGTCTCGCAATCTGGAATTCCAAGATCGAATTTCAGTGCCGAGTCTTCAATTGATCTTTGGCTTGTCCCAGTCGTCCATGAGTGCGCCCGGGGCGGTTAGAGGGGGAGGGGGAGGGCGTTGTGCAGGCGCCGTCGGAGTCCGGGGTGCGGGGCGGGAGCGAGCGCGCTGGTCTGATCGGTAGTGGCGGTAGCGAGCGGGGTGGGAGATGGCCGCGCCGGCACCGAGCAGTGCGGCGTACTTCGTGTCCTGCAAGGCGAATGCCAGCGTGACGTGCGGGTCCAGATCGATCCTTGCCGAGAAAGGCCTCCCGGTCAGACCGCAAGCGCGGCACCTGGTTCCTCCGCCCAACTCCGCGACGCAAGATTCCTCCTCCGTTACCGGGGTGGCGAAGATGGGTGTTGGCCCCGATGCGCCGGGCGGGGGCGCCAGGTGATGGTGGGGGTCCGGAGCACCTTCTGTTCGGGGAGGCCCTCGTGGAGCGCGGGTGCTCGCGGCAGCACCTGTGAACGGAGCCGCGCCGATGACGACCCCGCCCCCGCCTCCGCATCACCCCCGCATCTGCTGGGCGGGTCCGCCATGAGCGTCACCGCGTGGCTGGCCGTGGCGGTGTTCGGGGCTGTCTACGTGCTGATCGCCACGGAGAAGGTTCACCGGGTGGCCGCGGCCCTGGGCGGCGCGGTCGTCATGCTCCTGATCGGCGCGACGAGCCCGGAGCACGCGTTCTTCTCCGACGTGGCCGGCATCGACTGGAACGTCATTTTCCTGCTGCTGGGCATGATGCTGATCGTCTCCGTCCTCAAACGCACCGGCCTGTTCGAGTTCGTCGCGATCTGGGCCGCCAAACGGTCGCACGGCCGCCCCTACCGGCTCATGGTGCTCCTCATCATCGCGACCGCGTTCCTCTCGGCGTGGCTGGACAACGTCACCACCGTCATGCTGATCGCCCCCGTGACCATCGCGGTCTGCACCAAGCTCGGCGTTCCCGTCGTGCCGTACCTGATCGCCGAGGTGATGGCCTGCAACATCGGCGGCGCCGCCACCCTGATCGGTGACCCGCCCAACATCATGATCGGCTCCCGCGCCGGCCTGTCCTTCAACGACTTCCTGCTCCACATGGCACCCATCGCGGCCCTGCTGGTCGTGGTGTTCGCGCTGATGGCCCGCTGGATGTTCCGCGGCGCTTTCTCTTACGACCCCAAGCGGGCCGCGCACGTCATGGCCATGCGCGAGCGGGACGCCATCACCGACCCCCGGCTCCTGGCCGTGAGCGGCATCGTCGTCACGATCGTCATGGCCTGCTTCGTCCTGCACACCACCCTCCACCTGGAGCCGTCGGTCGTCGCGATCTCCGGCGGCCTGATCCTCCTCGCCGTCTCCCGGCTCGATGCGCGCAAGGTCGCGGCGGACGTCGAGTGGGAGACCCTGGCGTTCTTCGCCGGCCTGTTCGTGATGGTCGGCGCCATGGTCCAGACAGGGATCCTCACCGACCTCGGGCAGGCCGCGGCCCGCGCACTGGAAGGCAACCTGTTCGGCGCCTCCATGGCCCTGCTGTTCGGATCGATCGTGCCGTCCGCGGTCATCGACAACATCCCCTTCGTCGCCTCGACCAGCCCGGTCGTCTCCGAGATCGTCGCCGCCTCCGGAGGAGGCGAGCAGGCGCAGGTGTTGTGGTGGTCCTTCGCACTGGGCGCGGACCTGGCGGGCAACGCCACGATCATCGCCTCCTCCGCCAACGTCGTCACCGTCGGCATCGCAGACCGCGCCGGACACCACATCTCCTTCTGGCAGTTCAGCCGCTACGGCCTGGTCGTCACCGCTGTCACCACCGTGCTGGCCGGGGCGTACGTGTGGCTGCGCTACTTCGCCCTCGCCTGACCGATGAAAGGAGGCAAGGCCATGACCGACTCCGATGATGAACGGATCGCCGACCTCGAAGCCGCGCTGTGGCACGACGATCCTCACTTCGCCCGCGGCCTGGGCAAGGGCCGCCCCCGCCGGCCCCGCGAGTACCGGCGCGGCCGAGCCTGGCTGGCCCTGCTGCTGGCCCTGGCCGCCGTGGTCACCGGGGTACTGGTCCCGCACGGGCTGCTGCTGGCGGCGGGCCTGATCATGGCCGCGCTCGCGGTCAACCTCCTCGACAGCAACCGCCTGCGCCGCCTGCGCCGGCGCAGGCCCTAGGGGCGCGCTGTGACGCTGCAGCAGCTGTACCTGGTGCTGCTGGTGGGCGGCGTCGTCCTCATGGCCAGCATCGCCGCCGCCCGCACCGCGCACCGGCTCGGCCTGCCGAGCCTGCTGCTGTTCCTCGCCGTCGGCGTGATCGCGGGCGAGGACGTGATCGGCATCGAGTTCGACGACGCGCAGCTCGCCCAGTCCCTGGGAACCGCGGGCCTTGCCGTCATTCTCGTCGAGGGTGGTCTGAGTACGCACTGGCCTGACGTCAGGTGCCGGCTGGCACCGGCCGGTGTGCTGGCGACCGTGGGCGTTGCCGTGTCGGTTGTGGTCACGGGTGCCGGGGCCCACTACCTCCTGGGCATGGACTGGCACCTGGCCCTGCTCCTGGGTGCGATCGTCTCCTCCACTGACGCCGCCGCGGTCTTCGCAGTGCTGCGCTCCCTGCCCCTGCCTCGGAAGACCACGGGGCTGCTGGAGGCGGAGTCGGGGTTCAACGATGCCCCGACCATCATCCTGGTGCTGGTCTTCTCCACCGCCGTCGCCGACCTCCCCGGCCCGGCCGCGATTCTCGGCAACGTCGTCTACCAGCTGGTCGTCGGCGGTCTGCTGGGGCTGGCCATCGGCAGGATCGGGGTGGCCGCGCTGCGGCACATCGCGCTGCCGGCCACCGGGCTGTATCCGCTGGCGACCGTCGGGTTCGGCGTCATCGCCTTCGCCGCCGGCGGATTCGTCAACGCCAGCGGCATCATCGCCGCCTACCTGGCCGGGCTGGTCCTGGGCAACTCGCGCCTGCCCCACCGCGCGGCGACCCGCTCCTTCGCCGAGGGCACCGGATGGCTCGCCCAGATCGGCCTGTTCGTCATGCTCGGGCTGCTCGTCGACCCCAGCGAACTGCCCTCCGCCGTCCTGCCCGCCCTCGCGGT
Source organism: Streptomyces venezuelae ATCC 10712 (assembly GCF_008639165.1). Lineage (NCBI taxonomy): Bacteria > Bacillati > Actinomycetota > Actinomycetes > Kitasatosporales > Streptomycetaceae > Streptomyces > Streptomyces venezuelae. The sequence goes on from NZ_CP029197.1 coordinate 6,157,290, forward strand.
CGGACTCGTCCTGCTGCTGATCGCCCGCCCCGTCTCGGTCGCCACCTGCCTGCAGCCCTTCCGCACCCCCTGGCGGGAACAGGCCTTCATCTCCTGGGCGGGCCTGCGCGGCGCCGTGCCGATCGTCCTCGCCACCTTCCCGATCGTCGCCGCCGTCGACGGTGCCCGGCACCTGCTCAACATCGTCTTCGTCCTCGTGGTGGTCTTCACCCTCGTCCAGGGCCCCACCCTGCCCGCCGCAGCCCGCCTCCTGCACATCGCCCGGCCCGGGGCCGTGCGGGAGCTCCAGGTCGAAAGCGCGCCCCTGGACGTCCTGGACGCCGACCTGCTGACCGTGACCATCCCGCCCGGCTCACGCCTCCACGGCGTCGCCGTCTTCGAACTCCGCCTCCCACCCCCGGCGGTGATCACCCTCCTCGTCCGCGGCGGGATCACACACGTCCCCGGCCCCGACACGGTCCTCGCGGCCGGCGACGAGCTCCTCCTCGTCACCACCCAGGCGACCCGGCAGGCCACCGAACGACGCCTGCGCGCTGTCGGCCGCCGGGGCAAACTCGCCCGCTGGCTCGGCGAACACGGCAGGTCCGAACCGGTCGGTGGCGGCACCGAGTGACCTAGGAGCTGTTCGACGGGCGGGAGACCTGTGCGAAGCCGACCAGGGCGACACCGGCCATCAGGAGCGGCACGAAGACCGTGAAGGGCAATGCGGGCGCCCCCGCGAGCGCCCCTGCCATGTATACGGCGGTCGCTGGCCACAGGACGATCAGCAGGGTCAGGGTGAGGGCGCTGGAGACCGGGTCGCGTTCGATGTCCCGGCGCCAGCCCGGGTGACGGGCCAGGAGGCGGGGCAGGCGGTGGGCGAAGCCGACCGCGCCGCCGAGGTAGACAGCCAGGGCGGCGAGCAGCAGCACAGTCTCCCGGCTGGTGATCGCCGCCCAGGTGTCCTCACTCACGCGCGGCCGGCCGGATCCTGCGCCTGGTCCTTGAAGTCCTCCGGGGATACCGGCTGGGACGGCACCGCGGCCAAGGCAGCCGGCCCCGGCGGGGTGCGGCGACTGCTCACCCACGCGGCCACAGGTTCGGTGTAGCGGGCGGTCAGCGGGCCGATCACCACGAGGATCAGCACGTACGCGGTCGCGAGCGGGCCCATCGCGGGCTCGATGCCGGCCGTGACGGCGAGTCCGGCGATGACGATGGAGAACTCGCCGCGGGCCACCAGCGTGCCGCCGGCCCGCCAGCGTCCCTTGACGCCGATCCCGGCGCGCTTCGCCGCCCAGTACCCGGTGGCGATTTTCGTACCCGCTGTGACGACGGCGAGCGCGAGCGCGGGCAACAGCACGGGCGGGATGCTCGCGGGGTCGGTGTGCAGGCCGAAGAACACGAAGAACACCGCGGCGAACAGGTCGCGCAGCGGGCTGAGCAGCGTGTGGGTGCCCTCGGCGACCTCACCGGAGAGGGCGATGCCGACGAGGAACGCGCCGACGGCGGCCGACACCTGGAGCTGCTGGGCGATGCCGGCGACGAGCAGGGTCAGGCCGAGGACCACCAAGAGGAGTTTCTCGGGGTCGTCGCTGGAGACGAAGCGGGAGATGTGGCGCCCGAAGCGCACGGCGATGAACAGGACCGCTCCGGCGACGCCGAGGGCGATGGCCAGGGTCGCACTGCCCGCGGCGAGGCTCACGCCGGCGAGGAGGGCGGTGATGATCGGCAGGTAGACCGCCATCGCGAGGTCTTCGAGGACCAGGATGGACAGGATGACCGGGGTCTCGCGGTTGCCGACCCGGCCCAGGTCGCCCATGACCTTGGCGATCACCCCTGAGGAGGAGATCCAGGTGACGCCTGCCAGGACCACGGCGGCGACCGGGCCCCAGCCCATCAAGAGTGCTGCCACGGCGCCGGGGACCGCGTTGAGGCCGAAGTCGACCAGGCCGGCGGGGTATTGGGTCTTGAGGTTGGAGACCAGGTCCGAGGCGGTGTACTCGAGGCCGAGCATGAGAAGCAGGAGGATGACGCCGATCTCGGCGCCGATCGCGACGAACTCCTCGCTGGCGCCCATGGGCAGCAGTCCGCCGGTGCCGAAGGCGAGGCCGGCCAGGAGGTACAGGGGGATGGGGGAGAACTTCAGGCGCCCGGCGACCCGGCCCAGCAGGCCCAGGCCGAGGATGATCGCACCGAACTCGATCAGGAACAGAGCGGAATGCACAGGCGATCACTCCCGTCCGAGTATGGAGGCAGCGGCGTCGACGCCCTCGCGGGTGCCGATCACGATGAGGGTGTCCCCGCCTGCGAGGCGGAAGTCCGGCGCTGGGGAGGGGCGGGCCTCCGCGCGGCGCAGCACGGCCACGATCGAGACACCGGTCTCCGTACGCATGCGGGTCTCGCCCAGCACCCGGCCGTTCCAGTACGAGTGCCCGGACAGCTCGATCCGTTCGGCGACCAGGCCGAGGTCGGTGGTGTGGAGCACGTTGGGGCTGTGGTGGGCCGGCATCAGCGCGTCGATCAGCGAGGTGGTCTCCGCACCGGTCAGGTGCAGGGACTGGGCGCAGGCGTCGGGGTCGTCGGCCCGGTAGAGGTTCACCGTCCGGGTGCCGTCGCGGTGCGCGACCACGGACAGGTGGCGGTGTTCGCGGGTGGTGAGGTCGTACTGGACCCCGATGCCGGGCAGTGGTGTGGTGCTCATCCGTGGAGCAGGCACAGCTGTCCCCCTCGTGTTCGCTTTCCTACGTGACGCTGCTGCGGCGGACACTGGTCTCGGGCAGGAGAAGCCGCTCGGCGGGCCCATCGTGCCACTTTCCGCGTGTCCGAAATATGGGTGTCGGCACGGATGGACAGCAGCGTTCCATCGGCGTGAGGATGGGGCGGGGAAGTGGGCTTCGTCGCAGGTCAAAGGGCCTGGATGCGGAGAGGCCGGGCGGCCGCGGAAGATGCTGGGGGACTGGCTGGAAAGGCGTGTGGCCGTGTCGTTGTACTGGCGGATCTTCCTGCTGAACGCAGGTGTTCTGGCCCTCGCGGTGGCCTTGCTGCTGGGCCCGGTCACCGTATCCACGCCGGTCCTGTTCGGGGAGGCGCTCGTGCTGCTCGGCGGGCTGGCCGCGATGCTCATCATCAACGCGGTCCTCCTCAAGGTCGGCTTGGCCCCGCTCGCCCGTCTGAACCGGGCCATGGCCACCGCCGACCTCCTCAAGCCCGGCACCCGGCCGACGGTCACCGGCGGCGGGGAGATCGCCGCCCTCACCCGGACCTTCAACGCCATGCTGGATCGGCTCGAGGCCGAGCGGGCCACCAGCAGCGGCCGGGTGCTCACCGCGCTGGAGGGCGAACGCAAGCGCATCGCCCAGGAGCTCCACGACGAGATCGGCCAGACCCTCACCGCTGTGCTCCTCCAGGTCAAGCACGCCGCCGACCGCGCCCCCGAACCGATTCGCACCGACCTGCACCAGGCGCAGGAGACCACCCGCGCCAGCCTCGACGAGATCCGCCGCATCGCCCGCCGCCTGCGCCCCGGCGTCCTGGAAGAACTCGGCCTGCACAGCGCGCTGCGTTCCCTGGCCGCCGAGTTCACCACCCCGCGCCTGGGCGTCACCGCCCACATCACCCCCGGCCTGCCCCACCTGGACCCGGCCACCGAACTCGTCCTGTACCGCGTCGCGCAAGAGGGCCTGACCAACGCCGCCCGCCACTCGGACGCCACCCGCGTCGAAGTCCACCTGCGTCCCCTGCCCCGCGGCGGCACCGGGCTCCTGGTCCGCGACAACGGCCACGGGCTCGGGGACGCCCCTGAGGGCGCCGGCATCCGCGGGATGCGCGAACGCGCCCTGCTCATCGGCGCCGAACTCCTCGTCGGGGCCAGCCCACACGGCGGCACCCAGGTCCGACTCGAAATCCACGACACCACGGGGGCAACAGCATGAGTCAGCCGGAGGGCGGGCCCGCCCGCATCCTGCTCGCCGACGACCACACCCTCGTCCGCCGGGGCGTACGCCTCATCCTGGACGCCGAACCCGACCTGGCCGTGGTTGCCGAGGCCGCCGACGGAGCCGTAGCCGTCACCCAGGCCCGCAGCCTCGACATCGACCTCGCCGTCCTCGACATCGCCATGCCCGGCCAGACCGGCCTGCAGGCCGCCCGCGAACTCGCCCGCATCCGTCCCGGCCTGCGGATCCTGATGCTCACGATGTACGACAACGAGCAGTACTTCTTCGAAGCCCTGCGCGCCGGAGCCTCCGGCTACGTCCTCAAATCCGTCGCCGACCGCGACCTCGTCGAAGCCTGCCGCGCCGCCCTGCGCGACGAGCCGTTCATCTACCCCGGCGCGGAGACCACCCTCATCCGCAGCTACCTCGACCGCGCCCGCACCGGCGGCCCGATCCCGGACCGGGCCATCACCGAACGCGAAGAGGAGATCCTCAAACTCGTCGCCGAGGGCCACAGTTCCAAGGAGATCGGCGACCTCCTCGTCATCAGCCCCAAGACGGTGGAGCGCCACCGCGCCAACCTGCTCCAGAAACTCGGCCTGCGCGACCGCCTCGAACTCACCCGCTACGCCATCCGCGTCGGCCTGATCGAGCCCTAGCCGCAGCCGTAGTCGCCCCGGCGCGCACCGGGGGACACATCGAATTCCGCAAGCCATCCGGCCGCCCGCGCTTCACACCTGTGTGCGGTGGGGCGCCCAATCGGTTTCGACCCGGGGGAGAGCCTGTGCACCACGACGACGAGCCCGTCTTCAAACGCAGCAAGTGGGGAACCAACCGCTACTACTACAACCCGCGCAACCCCGTCGGCCTCGCACTGATCGTCATCACCGTGCTCTTCGTCGGGACGATGATGATCCTCATGGCCAACCGGGCCGGACCGTTTGCGGCCCCTCCCGCCCCCAAAACGTGGAACCCCCCGGCGTACGAGCAGCCGTGGCCGCCCCTGCCGACGACAGGCGCCCCGGGAGTAGGTGCCCCGTGAGCGGGATACGGAACTGGCGGCGGCAGATGGGATCCCTCCTTGTGTGGTGGGCCATCGTCACCCTCGTACTGGTGCTGCTCAGCGCGGTTACCAGCCAACCGGTGACCCTGGTGGGGTGCGGTGCGTCCGCGGTGTTCCTGATCGCGGTGGGCGAGGCGGGCAACGGGCTGAGGCAGCGCCTGCGGCGCAGAACGAGGAGAACAGGGTGACGCAGAGCGACTCGATACCCGGGCCGATGATCGTCTGCGGTGACGATGCGCTGGAAGTCGGTCGGCGGGTGCGCGGGGCTACCAGTCCTTGGCGGCGCTTGCGGCGGCGGGCAGTTTGCCAAGGAGTCGTCTCCCTGACCGGTTGAGGCGAATGGGTCAGTCGTGCAGGCGTCCGAGCAGCGCGCCCTGTCCGGACTGGAGCACGTGGGCGGTCTCCAGCGGGATCCAGAAACACTCGAACCGGGTCGGCTCTTGCTCACCGTCGTGGTCCTCCTGGCTCGGCCACCGCACGGGGGTCGGCTCGGTCAGCTCCAGGTGGAAGATGTGCCGCTCCTGGATTTCGGCCCGGTACGGGCCCATGTCGTACTCGCTCACGCCGAGCTTGCGCACGATCGTGAAGTCCTTGAAGCCGGTCTCCTCGGCGGCCTCGCGCAATGCCGCCGCCTCGGGGGTCTCGCCCTCGCGGATGCTGCCGGCCGGGACCTGGACGCCGACCTCCTCCCAGGGGAAGTCGACGTGACGGTGGACCAGCAGCATGCCGTCGCGCACGATGTAGCACAGGGCCTTGGCTTTGGTGAGCTTCCTAGACACGGGGTTCTCCTCAGGAATCGTCGGATCGTGCCGCCCGCCACACCCTGAGTCGGGCGGCAACGGACCGGCCGGGACGAAGGCGCTGAGTCTAGGTCTCGTGAGGAGGCCCCGGGCGGAGCCCGCAGAGCCGAAGGGACCCCCATTGCGTCCCACTCCAGCCAAGTTGAGGCTCTCGTGCCCAAGGCAGTGCCCGTGCTATGCCGCGGGCGGCGCGTCCCAGCAGGACTTCGGGGTGTTCCTACTCCTGCACGACCTTCAGCTCGGCGCCCAGCGCGGTGAGTTTGGGCAGCAGACCGGCGTAGCCGCGTTGCAGGTGGTAGATGCCCCGAACGGTTGAAGATGCTGGCGCCGCGCGGTCACTCAACCGGCGCGAACCACGCCGCGGTCTCATCCTTCTCGACCACCGCGATGATCTCCCGCATCCGCGCGCTCATCGGCGGCAGCGCGTCCAGCGAGAACCAGCCGACCTCCACCGACTCGTCGTCGCAGACACGGGGCGAGGAGTCCGGGCCTGCAGGCCGGCAGGCGAAAATGATCTCCAGGTACTGAGCCCGGTCCCCGTTGGAGTGCTGCACCGGCGGGGAGTTCGTCACTGCTGCCAGACGCTCGACCACCACCCGTACTCCGGTCTCCTCATGCACCTCCCGTGCCACCGCGGCAGCCGGGGCCTCGCCCGGCTCCACGATCCCGCTCAGCGGCGTCCATTGGCTGGCAGCAGTCCTGCGTTGCAGCAACACCCTCCGGTTCTGGTCGCGCACGACCGCGACCACCCCCGGGAGCCAGAGAAGGAAGTCCGGGCCGACCGCCTTCCGGAGATCTGATACGAAATCAGTGGCTCTGTTCACGACTTCCGGTTCTGGCTCAAGTTCTGTGGTGCCGATACGGTGAGTGATCACGGCTAATCGAAAGTGCGAAGGATGAGCTGAACTTCTTGGCGCCACTCCGCAGCGGTGCGGCTGTCCACCCATCCCTGAGCGAGTTTGGACCCGTCCCCCAATACCCGGTGGAGCGCCAGACGAGCCAAGGCACGCACCGACTCCGGCATCTCGGGCAGTGGTCTCCGGTTCTGGCTGGTGACGTAGGCAGCGGCGGCAACTGCCTCCGCTCCGTCCTCGCCATCGACAACCGAGCCGGAATCGACGACTCGCTGGAATGCATCCCTAATGGCGGTCAATGCCTCCTGCGGCGGCAGGCTGTGGAGCCAGTCTCTGAAGTCGTCGGCGAGATCGCTCTGGAACGGTCCTGTTCCCCACGTGCCCATATACGTCTCCTGGTATCCGCTCGTTGAGCCGCGGCCAGCATCTCAGCAGCCACTGACACCTTTCACGGCGCAAGGAGCACTCGCTTGCGGAGCAGGGCAAAGCCGGCCCGGCCGAACATCTGGCGCTTGAGCATCTTGATGCGGTTGACATGGCCTTCGACCACGCCTGAGTTCCAGGGCAGGGTCAGTCCGGCGGTGACAGCATCGAGGTCGCGATCGATGCCGGCTGCGAGGGTGTGGAGGCTAGGCAGGTCGTCCTGGCGGACGGCGTCGAGCCAAGCTGGAAGGTGCTCGCCCTGACGCTGGGTGAGCATGGTGGCGAAGGCTCGGACGTGGCGGGTGAGAGCGTCAAGTTCGGGGCAGTGGGTGCGGACGGTCTTGAGCTGGAGCTGCTCGGGTTCCGTGAGGGTTTCCGGGCGGCTGAGGATCCATCTGGTGACCGTTCGGGGCGAGGGCGGCCGGGCGGTCACCGGCCGCGGTGAGGTTCGCTTCCTGTGCAGGTAGGCGCGAACGCGCTGGTAGCTACCCTTGTAGCCGAGCGGCACGATCTCCTCCCACAGCTTCCAGGCGTTGGTGCAGCCGTCCGTCCACCGCTCGTCCAGGTAGGGCTTGTAGTCGTCGAGGACCGAGGGCCGGTTCTGCCACTGGCCGGTGAACAACTCCTCAGGGGCGGTAGCGTCGGCGAGCTGTTTGACCGTGCGCCAGGTCATGCCGAGCTGACGCTGGATCGAGCGGTGGCTGTGCCCAGCCTCCAGCAGGGCGTGGACGGCAGCATGCCGGGCCCGGGTGCGGTCGGCGAACCGGTGGCCGGTCGGCCAGGGCGAGCCGGACGGCTCATCGTCTGCTGGATCGGGGGCCGGTTCTGGCTCGGCGGCGGGGACGAGGACTCGCAGGCAGCGGCGGTGCTGGGCGACGGCCCGTTCGGCGGCTTCGCCCACGTTGTGCCACAGGTGCCACCGGTCCGCGACCTGGACGGCCTGCGGGGCGCCGGCGGCGGCCCCCTCGGCAAAGAAAGGGGCCCGATCCCGGCAGACGACCTCAATGCCCGGCCGTTCGGCGAGCCAGGCCGCGAGGCTGGACGCCTCCCGGTCGGGCAGCAGGTCGACCGGCCGGCGGGTCTCGACATCGACCAGGACGGTCCCGTAGTGCCGTCCTTTGCGGGTCGCGTACTCGTCGACACCGACGACCCGCGGAGCAGGCGGATCAGGCTCGGCCAACGCGTCGACCAGGCGCAAGACCGTGCTTCGGCTGACACCGGCGCCAAGCACCCGGGACATGCGAGCGCCAGCCCGGCCGGCCAGAGCCAGCCCGATGTCGGCGAGCGTCGAACGGAGCCTTTCCGTGCGCTGGCCGTGGCGGCGCGTCAGCCCTGGCACCTGCTCGACAAACGTCCGCCGCTCGCAGGAGGCGTTCGGGCAGGTGAACCGCCTCACTCGCAACCGGAGAACCACGCTTCTGCCGCCACTCGGTACATCAGCAGGAAACCGAACGTAGGAACCGTGAACCCGATCCGACCACGTCCCACACATCGGGCATGACGCCCCAGCGGCGGTGCACCGGACATCGACACGCACTATCGCGATATCCACGTCTATGGACAGCACCGCCACATCCGCACCGCGCGGGAGCAACAGATCCTCCAGCCGAGCCCCAAGGTCATCCACGGCCCCGAACTGTCAGCCCAACCACCCGAACAGAGAGCCATTTTCGGGCAACCTCAGATGCCCACCTCACGACCCATGCCGTCACCCAACGTGGCCAGACCACAGAACTTGAGCCAGAACCCGTTCTCGTGGACAAAGCCAGTCCCCCGGCCGCACGAGGGAACACTAGTCCGGCGTGGGGATGAGGGCCTCGCTTCGATGTGGGTCGGGCGTGGGGGCTACCAGGTGGTCAGGTCGGCGGCGTCCGGAAGTTCGGTGACGGGCTGCTGCTCGGCGCGGGGGATCCCGAACCGCGTTCGGGCCTGGTGGACGGCTGCGAGCTGGTCGGCCGCCGGGGGACCCCAGTCGAAGAGCTCCAAGGTCTGTTCGGGTGTGGCCAGGACCCGGATGTGGGTGCGGCCGGTGGCCGGATCGGTGTCTGGAGGGCCGAGGTGGGTGAGGGGCGCGGCGTAGCGGAGGCGGGCATACGGCCTGTTGGTCTCGGAGAGGTGGCCGAGGAGCAGTGGTTCGGCGAACTCGGCCGCAGCTTCCTCGTGTGCTTCCCGGCGCAGCGTCACGAGCGGGTTGTCGCTGTCTTGGGGTTCTGGGGTGCCGCCGGGTAGGCAGGCCGAGCCGGTGTCCGGCTCTACGAGGAGCAGGACGCGGCCGTCTGGTGCGAGGAGCCATCCCCAGGACTGGATCACCACGAGCGGTTCTGGGGCGGGGCCGGTGTGGAAGGGGAGGTGGTGCCGGGCGCGGGGGGTACTGAGGATGCCGGCCCGGTCCAGGACGGTGGGGGCGATCGGGCGGCCGTCTTCCAGCAGGGCGGGACCGGCGTTGTTGATGCGTGCGCGCAGAGCGGACAGGGCCCGGCGGGCGTCGCCGGGGGACATGAGGGCGTGCAGGCGGGAGGGTTCGACGAACTCGACGGAATCGATCTCGCCTTCGGGGAGCTGGATGGAGGCGATCTGTTCGTTGTTCCAGGTACCGCCGTCGTAGACGTGCAGGATCTCGCCGGGGAAGCGCATGTCTGCGGGCGTGTTGATGCTGTCGGCGCTGACCCAGTCCACGGCGAGCCCGCGGTCGACGGTCATGGCGACGCCGAGTTCCTCGCGCAGTTCCCGCGCGGCGCCCTGGGCGGGTGACTCGTCCTTGTCGACGGCGCCGCCTGGCAGGAGGCAGGTCGTGCGGTAGTCGACGCGCTGGATCAGGACCCGGCCGCGCCGGTCGGTGATGAGAACGGATGTTCCGGCCCACAGCGCGGCCGACGCCGCGCAACGCTCCGTACTCCTCGTCAGTCATCAACGTGTTCGGCACCGCGTCTGGGGAGGGCGTGGCGGTCATCTCGGTCTCCGATCGTGCGAAGGTCCGCTTAGGCAGGCAAGGCGCTGGAGACAGCCGCGGGCAGGGCGCAGAGCTGGTGGGGGTCGCCGGGGGCAGGGCCGGGGGAGAGCCGGGTGAAGAACTCGGTGCCGATGATCTCGGTGCGTTCGGCTTCGGGCAGCCGGGCGAGCAGGCCCGGCAGGGGCCGGGGGCGGGCGGCCTCGCTGCGGTGGGCGAGGATCGCCTCCCACTTCACTGCGGCCCACGGTGAGACGTCGACGGTCGTGGTCACGTACGCCTCCGGCGCCGCGTGGACCGTCTTCCCGACGCTCTGAAGGCGCGGTCCGAGCAGGCGGACCCCGGATTCCGGGTGCGTGGCCGCATATAGGGCCGCCGGTTGCCAGGGCTCGCCTGCGTCGGGATACAGGTGCGGCAGGCCGGCAGCCTCGACGGCGAGGAGGGTGATCTGGTGGGCGCGCCGGTGGTCGGGGTGCCCGGTGAGCTGGCCGAAAACGTCGTGGCCGATCACGATGTCGGGCTGGACTTGGCGGATGTGTGCGACGAGGCGTCCGACGGCTTCGTCGAGGGGCGCGTCGACGAGGCGTGCGGAGCTATCTGGTGCAGAGGCGGGGTTGCGGGCGTCGGCGTAGCCGAGAAGGCGCGGGGCACCGGCACCCAAGACAGCCAAGGCGTCGGTGAGCTCGGGGATGCGGTGGGTGTCGGCGGTCCAGGTAGCGGTGACGACTGCGGTGCGGGCGCCCGCGGCGGCGTGTTGGGCGAGGACGCCGCCGGCGAGGAGGGATTCGTCGTCCGGGTGTGCGAAGACTCCGAGAACGGAGGGTGCGCTGGGTTGTGTCACAGGGGTGCCTCCGAGAGCTGTTCGGTCAGCGCGTGGGGACGGGAGTGTGGGTGAGCTCTTCGGCCCGGCGGGCGATGAGCGGGGCGAGGGTGGGGTGTACGCCGCGGGAGCAGGCTTGGAGGAGCTGGGCGAGGGCGACAAGTTCGCCTGTTCGGCCGGCGTCGGTGTCCAGGACGTGGGCGAACTCGCTCCGGATCCGGGCGGCGGTCGCCGGAGCGGCGAGCGAGTACGCGTGGAGCAGCCCCAGGTCGTAGCCGGCGGGTAGGCGGCCCCAGTTCTCCCAGTCGAGCAGGACCAGGGGCGCGCGGGTGAGGTTCGCCCAGTGCAGGTCGGCGTGCCCGGTGGTCGTCTCACGGATCCGGATGGAGTCGATGCCGAGGAAGCGGCGGAAGTTCCGGTCGACCCAGTTTTGCCGTACGGACTCCCGGTCGGTGGGCACCGTCGCGAGCGTGCCGAGTGCGGACTTCAGCTCTGCCCACCACGAGTCGGGCAGATTGACGTCCTGGTCGAGGGCGGGAGTGCCTCGGGTGACGGGCGGGACGGACACGTACTCGGTGAGCTCGGCCCGGTGGGCGACGTCCCGTGAGATCCAGTCGAGGACGCCGCGAAGCCGCGGCCGCGGTACCGACCGGGGGACGTGCGTGTCCGCGGTCGCCGTCCCCTCCCACAGCCGTCCGCCCGCCTTGTCCACCTGGGCGGAGACGATGCGCAGCCAGCAGTGTCCGGCTCGGCGCCCCAGGGTGCGGCCCTGCCACCCCCACACCTCGGGACCCGACGCGGCCACCTGGAACTGCCGGGCGGCGGCCGCGTGCGCGCGCCGCATCCGTTCGCGATCACCACGTTCTGCCGGTGCGACGAACACCGCCTCGGCTGCTGCCCGTTCCACCGTCACACCCCCTTCGTCACGATGTCGGCCCCGGAGTGCTCAACAGGCCGGGGCGGCGGCACGTCACGCCCAGGCCAGCGGAACACAAGACGGCAGAGGTCCTTGTCCAGGACGTCGCCGGCGGGCAGCGCATGGTCGGGCGTGCCGGCCGGGTGGACCGTCAGGACGGGATCGGCGTGCTGGTCGTTCGCCTCGGCGCGGATGTGGCGGTCCCAGGCCCGGACCGTGTCCGCCAGCCGCTCGGCGAGCGCGGGTCCCTGCTCGCCGAAGGCGTGGACGGTCCACTCCCACTTCTTGTCCTGCGGGCTGTCGCCGTCCTTGGTCTTCACGTGGATCAGGTAGGCGAACGAGGCGTCGCCGACGATCGCGGGAGCGTCGCGGTCCTTCGCGATGCCGGTCACACCCTCGTCGGGTTCCTGATGGGCGGCCAGGCGGCAGAAGCCGGCCAGGGTGGTGGCCGCGTACAGCTGCAACGAGCCGAAGTAGGCGTTTGCTCCCATGGTCACGCCTGTGGGGACCTCGTGCCGCGGCCCGCGCAGTGCCTCCTCCAAGCCCGTCGTATCGGCGGCGGCGCCGTGCTCGAAGCGGAGCGTCAGCCCGCCGTCGAGGAGGGAGAGGACCGGGATGGTGCGGGCCTGTTGCCCTTGGTCGCGGACGAAGCCGCAGTATGTGAAGTGGAGGGCATGCAGCACCTGGCCACGCCGTTCGAAGGTGACCGCCCGTGTGTAGCCGCCCATCTCCAGCGGCAGGACCAGGCGGCCGCCCTCGGTCAGTTGCTCCCGCCAGGCCGGGGCGATGTCCCAGCAGTTGTACGTGATCATGCTGGCGTCGAAGCCACCGCGCGGTACGAGAGGGGCGGGGGCGCCGAGGGCGGCGTCGGCTTCGACGGCGGTGACGCGTCCGCTGCCGGCCTCCGTGAGGAACCGGCGGGTGCGGCGCACGACCCACGGGTCGATGTCGACGGTGACCACGCGTCCGCCGGGTCCGGTGACGTGGGCGATCAGCTCGGCGTTGTAGCCGCCGGATCCCGCCTCGAACACGACCGCGCCCGGCTTCAGGCCCAGGTGCTCGATCATGTCGGCCTGGAGCCAGGCCGCGGATACCGAGCTGATCGCCGTCCCGGTCTCGTCGTAGCGGGTGATGACGGCCCGGTCGCCGCCGTCGTACGCCGCCAGGAAGTTCACTTCCGGGGCGAAGCGGTGCCGGGGCACGGTCCGCAGAGCCTCCTGCACCGGCGCGGAGGGGGCCCAGCCGCCGTCGATGACCGTCTGGGTCATCGCGGCGCGCAGCCTGGCGGCCTCGGCCGGTTCCCCCGGCACGGGCGGCTGGGCGGCGGCGATGGGGTAGGAGGTCGCCAGCGGCAGGCCGGGAATGATGCCGGGCCACACGGCATCGATCGCGAGAGCGGCTGGGACGAACACGTCCCCGGCGCAGGCGAGGGCGTGGAGGTCGAAGAACTCCCACCGGTCGAACTTGTCCGGCTCGGGGTTGGTCAGAGTGCCCGTCCAGGCGGTGATGCGGACGACGGCCGTGAGCCGCGGGACCCCGTGGCTGTCGTCGACCAGCATCGTCACCACGTGCGCGTCGGCCGGATTGGCGACCAGCCCGGTCTCCTCTGCGAGTTCCCGCACCGCGGCCGAGGCGAAGTCCTCCGGGCCGGTGGTCTTGCCGCCCGGCAGCTCCAACATGCCGCGCCGGGAGCGGCCCAGCAGGACCCGGCCGGCGGAGTCGGTGACGACGGCGAGCGCGCCGGTCAGTGCGTGGCCGGTGGTCGGCCGCTTCTCGACGGCCCGGGTGTCGACGTGGCACGGCCCACGCAGGACCAGGAAGGCCAGACCGTCCGCGTCCAGCCGTTCCACCGTTTCCCAGCCGGCACCGAGCAGCGTGATCTCGTCCTCATCCAGGGCGATCCCGCGCCGCTCCTCCGGCGTGCTCTCGACGACCGGGGTGATGACGACGAGCGCGCCACCGTCGCGCAGCCGCTCGCCCAGCCCGTGAACGGTCCGGCCGCGGTCCCTCACGAACGGGTACACCAGCCGCAGGGATCAGGTCGTACCCCTCCTCGCGCAGCGGGGCCGGGTCGTCACGCTCGATGTCCAGCTGCAGCCAGCGCACCCCCTCGACGGCGGCGTGCTCCTCACGGGCCCGGGCGATCGCGCCGTCCGTGAAGTCGACGGCGTCCACGGTGTAGCCCACCCCGGCCAGGTGGGCGGCCAGCTCCCCGGTCCCGCAGCCCACATCCAGGGCCCGACCCCCGCCCTCGGGGACCGGGGCGTGCTCGGCAAGGAGTTGCTGCTCGCGCTCACCGAGCCGGCGCCACCCCTTCCCCTCGCCGTAGTGCTGCTCCCACTCGTCGCGGGCTGTGTACGTCAACGTGCTGCTCCTCATGGTGGGCGGGGCGGGGTCAAAACGCTGTTCGGTGCGCAGCCGAGCCAGGGTGCGCAGGCCGCGTTCCACCAGCTCGGGATCACCGTGGACGGCGCCGTAGGAGATGCCGGAGATGGCATCGAGGACGGACAGGACCGTGAGCTGTGCCTCTTCCTCGGGAGTGAAGGGGCGGCCGTAGCCGTCCATCACGGCCTGGAAGAGATCGGGCCGGCCGTGCCAGGCGTCGGAGAGCCGTACGAAGTCCCGCACGGCCGGGCCTTCCTCCGACCGCTCGAAGTCGATGACGTACAGAGCGCCGGCGCTCTCGTCCCAACGCAGGTTGCGCAGCTGGAAGTCACCGTGCGTGGACACCGTCTGCAAGGGAGCCAGACCGGCGGCACTGTCGGCGGTGGCGCGGATGAATTTCTCGTCGCCGGGAGCGAGGTGGGGCAGGGCGCCCGCAAGGTGGCGCTCCAGCTTCCCCAGCGGCAGGCCGTCGGCGGCCGGCCGGGGCGGGGCGCTGTGGTGGATGGCCGCCGCGAGCTGTCCGATGCGGTGGAAGATGAGGCGCTGCTGCTCGGGCGGGTGGACGGCGCCGTGCAGGGTTCGGCCGCCCACCGCGGTGAGCACGACAGCCCGCAGCGTGGGGTCGGCGGCCACCAGCCGGGGTGCGGCCGCCCCGAGACCGGAGACCCAGCTGCGGAGGGCGGCCACTTCACGCTGGTGGAATCGGTCGTTCTGGTGGATCTTGACGTACCACTCGCCGCCCTCGGCGCCGCGCGCCCGCCATACGCGGCTCTCCTCCCGCGCCCAGGACACGTCCGTCCACGCGGTGATCCGGCCGACCGCCTGCTCGGCGAACGCGCGCACTGCCTGCGCCGGGACCGCGCCGCGCGCGTCGGGTTCGGGGACTAGGACCAGCCGGTCGACTGACTGGTCGTAGGCGATCGGGTCGTCGGGCTCCTGGAAGTGCACGGCCATCCGCGCGCCGGCCCGGTAGCCATCCAACCCGGCGCGGCAGTACGCCACCATCGGCTCCGGCAGGGCGTCGAAGGAGAACCACCCCATGGCGTCGCACACATGGTGCTCCATGACCTCCGGGGTGCCCTCCCAACGCGTCACCTCGAAGAACACCCCAATCCGGGCGCCGCCGGCGGGGGCGCGGTGGTGCACGGTGACGGCCGCCCGGACGTCTGCCGGGTCGATGACGACGCCGGACTCCTCCCGGGCCTCGCGCACCAGGGCGGTGACCATGTCCTCCCACGGGCCGTCCAAGTGCCCGGACACGAGATGCCAGCAGCCCGGCGCGTACACATCACCGGCCCGCCGGGACAGCAGCACCTCGGGTCCCGCCGCGCCCTCGCGTACGGCGATCAGGTGGACGTCGAGCGGCTCGGTGTGCCGCTGGGTGCCGCTCACGCGTCACCGCCGGGGCGGCGCGCGAGCAGCACGGTGAACACCGCGTCTTCGACAAGGCCGCCGGGCTCGCCGTGCCGCTCCAGCAGCTCCAGGGCTTCGGCTTCGAAGCGGCCGTGGCGGTCGCCGAAGAGGTCAGGGCGGGCGAAGCTCGTGCTGCGCAGGTAGCCGAAGACCTGAGCCGGCGTCCAGACACGGCGGACAGGGAATCGGCGCTCGGTGACCTGGCTGAACGGCGATGAGGCGAGGTCGTCCTCGTACCGACGGCCCGGTCCGGCATACACGCCGCCCGTGCCCGCGCGGCGCGCCTCGCCCAGGTAGGACTGGATCAGGTGCTTGAGGGCGGCCGTCCAGTCCGCCCGGTAGGTCCACAGGCTGCCGTCCCCCATGATCGCCACCGTGGCCTCGGGAGCGGTGGCACGGTCGGCCATCTTCAGGACGGCGGACCGGTTCATCCAGTGGAAGGACCGCGCGCAGGTGATCAGGTCTGCCCGGTAGCCGTCGAACGGGGGCGTGAAGTCCTCGGCCGCCACCGGGTGGTAGCCGGCCGGACGGCCGCCCAGCAGGGGTTCGAGTGTGGCGGCGGCCTGGCGGAGCATGTCCTGGTCCGGGTCGACCAGGTCCACGCGGTCGATCCGGGGAACGGCCGGGAGTAGAGCGGCAGGCACCTGGCCCGTGCCGGAGCCGAGGTCCAGGAGGGCCGGGCGGTCGGCTTTCCGCATCGTGTCGGCGAGGAGCGAGACGGCCTCCGGCGGGATGCCGGGGCGGTGGCGGGCGTAGTCCGCCGCCGTCGACGTGAACAGACCCTTGGGCTCGTCGTGCGGTGGGGTGGTCATGCGTCCTCCAGCAGTTCCCTCAGCGCGGCGGCGTCGGCTTGCAGCTGTGCCTCGTCCTGGCGCCCGTTGTCGAGGACGTCCCAGGGCAGTGGCCCGCCAGGCGCCGGGTCGGTGTCACCGGCGTAACGGGGGCAGATGTGGCTGTGTAGATGGGGTACGACGTTGCCGAGCGTGGAGAAGTTCAGCTTGATCGGTTCGTAGAAGGCCGTCAGGGCTCTGCCGAGCGCGAGGGTGTCGTGCCAGTAGGCGGCGGCGTCGGCTTCGGACAGGTCGGTGGGCTCGGCCGCGTGCGGGGCACCGCGGTGGATGAGCACGCAGTAGCCGCGCAGGCGTCCGCTTCGCCACAGGTAGGCGTTGGCCACTTCACCGCGGCGGAGCAGGAGGCCCCAGCCGATGTCGTCCGTGGAGTAGTCGTTCGCGCACATGGGGCATCCGTCGCCGGCGCGGTGGCGCAGGAAGGTCTCGGGCCAGCCGGACGGCACGGCGGGGCTGACCGCTTGGGGGTGAAGAGGGCTTGATGGCTGGAGCACCCGTAACTCCTTGTTGCTGTGCGGCTGGTGTGCGGTGCGGTCATGGCGTCTGCCGGGGCACGGCGGCGAGCGGAGGCAGCGTCCAGGACAGGGTCTTCGGGCCCGCGCCGGAGGTGACGTGCTGGCCCCCGGAGCTGTCGCGGAGGTCGACCCGGTACCGCTCGGGCCGTCCGGCCTGCTCCCAGCGAGCGTGCAGATCCTCGAGTTCGGCCCACACATCACGCGGCCCATGGACTCGGACAGTGCCGTTGCCTGGGCCGGTCACGGCCCAGGAGTCGTCCTCGGGTGCGACGATCGTCATCGTCTCGGCCTGGAAGTCCCGGACCACACCGGGGGCGAGGTAGGCGGCGGCGAGCCAGAACCCGTAGGCGTCGTCCGGCGGCGGCGCGAGCGGTGTGGACCGTGCCGTGCCTGGGTCGGCCTTGATGCGGGCGCGGTGGTCCAGGGCAGTGAGCCAGCGGTAGCCGAGCAAGGGCCGGTATCCGCGCGGCCGGCCTCGCAGGACCGCCTCGACCGTGCCGGCCGTAGTGCGGGTGACGAGGAGGTGTCCCGGCCAGCTCGGCGTACGGGTCGCGAGCGTGGTGAGCAGCCGGCCGCCCGGCGCGAGCTGCTCCACCCACGGCACCGGGACACACGGCACGCCGATGCCGGAGTGGATCCGGTCGTAGGGCGCCCTCGCCTCGTGCCCTTCGAGCGCGTCACCCTCGATCACCTCCGCGCCGACGCCAAGGTGGTCCAGATTCCGCTGGGCGAAGGCTGCCATGTGTCCGTCCCGCTCCACGCCGGTGGCGAGGCCGGGGCCGGTGATGGCGGCGGCGAGTGCGAGGGAGACGCCGGGACCCGGCCCGAGCTCCAGATACCGCTGCCCGGAACCGAGTTCCATGGCTTGGAGAGCTTCGACCGTGGCAGGGGTGTAGGTGGACATGGACGTCATGTGTCCGCCGGTCACCGGCCCGCGGGGGAGAGCGTCAAGGGGTTCTCGGTCGCGCTGGAGCAGGATCGACTCGTCGCTGTGGATCAGCTCAAGCCACTCCTGACGGTCGTCGGGGTGGGAGCCGTCGAGGAGGCGCCAGTCGATCGGATCCGCGCCCGGTCCGCTGACCCGGACGTACGCGTGCGGGAGCAGGACCTCGCGTGGCAGTGCGAGCAGAGCCTCTCGCACGGGACCGCGGCCGAGTTCTCCGCTCTTCTCGAGCCGGGCGACCATCGCCGCCCGGGCCGCCGCAGTCTCGGCGGCGGACTGCGGCGGAAGGAGGGGCGCGGCGGGCACGGTGTTGTCGGTCAGCACGGGTTGCACCAGGGGATCGGGTGGCGCGGCAGTTGGAGGCGCCGTCGAGTTCGGCACCTCGTTCACGAGGCATCGCCTCCGAGCGAGCGGTCGTGCTGCGCGTCGTCCGTGCCCGCTGCAGTGGGCACGGTGGGAGGGGCGGTCCGGGCTGCGGGAGGCCAGCCCAGCTGAGAATAGGCGCGGCCTTCGGAGATCGCGGTGATGGCCGTGCGGGTGTAGGACACGAGGCGGTCCGGAAGCTCGTGCCGCGGCCACCACTGCCAGTCCAGACACTTGTCGGTCTCGCGAACCTCGGGGGTGCCCTCCCACCGGCGTGCTCGGAAGACGAGCTGCATCAGGGGCAGGCTGCCCGGAGCGTCGACGACGTGGACGACGTGCGCCAGCTCCACGTCCGCGGGGTCGATGACCAGCCCCGCTTCCTCCCACGCCTCGCGGACCAGGCATGAGAGGGCAGATTCCTGCTCGCACCGCCCGGCGAGGTAGTGCCAGGTGTCGCCCGCGTACTTCGACTCGGGGTGACGCAGGCCGAGAAGTACCCGGCCTTCTGCGTCTTCGAGGTGGAGGTGGACCCCGACACCGTTGAGCACGGTCCGGCTGCCCCCGTCCCACACGGCAGGAGCCACGGCCGACCCGGTGTCCGGGGGGTTCTCGGCCGCGTGCTGGCGAATCAGGTCCCGGGTTGCGGGGCTCAGGCGTAGCCGGTCCAGTTCGTCGGGCGTGAACCAACGCACCAGCACGCCTTCGTGCAGCCGGAGCCGGTCGGTGTTGCCGCCCCACCGGCCGGTGAAGACCTGGACCGGGACGCTGAGGCCGTCGATGCTCGTGGCGGCCTCCACGGCGTAGGGCTTCACATCCTCAAGGCGGAGGTCGGGCACTTCCTCGGACAGCTCCCGCAGCAGGGTGCCCTCAAGGCTCTGGTCGTCGTGGGTGCGGCCGCCGCCGAGAAGGGCGAAGGCGCCCGACTGCCAGATGACGCCGGGCTTGTGGTCGCGCAGATGAAGCAGGTATCGGCCCGCCCCGTTGTGGATCAGCGCGGAAGCGTTCACCGGCTCCGGCCGGCCGTCCAGGCCCGCCGCGATGAGTTTCGCGCGCAGTGTCGGCGAGGTGACTTCCGGCTGCGGGAGCCATTGGGCGCCGGAGACCTCCGCGTCCTGCAGCACGATCGTCGGCGGCTCCTCGCCGGCGAGGTAGAAGACGTAGCGGAAGTCGTAGTGGCAGTGGGCCGGTTCCCCCTTGGACGGGTTGGCGTCGATGTCGTGGACGTCGATGTCGATAGGAGAGCCGAGCAGCTGCCGGGTCAGGCACAGGGCGCCCGGCGCGATCCCGGCCTCCTCCGACACCTCGCGCAGCGCCGCGGCGAGCAGTGTGCGGTCCCCGGGCTCGATGTGGCCGCCGGGAGTGAGAATGTGGCCGCCGGTGGCCCGGTGCCGGATGTGCAGGACCCGGCCCTGCCGGTCGATGACGACAGCGCTGCACGTGACGTGCCCGGGCCGCGTCGTCCGGGCGGTCAGGTCGACAGGCCGGTCCAGAGCGGCAAGGAGTCCTGCCAAGGCGTCACGCTCGCCGGGGTGTCGGCCGAGGTACGCCTCGACGGTCTTGCGGATCGCGGTGGGGCTGGGTGACATGGGCTTCTCTCGCCTTCGAAGTCGTGAGAGCGGGGTGGCGGGCAGGCTGAGGGGAAGGGGGCGCTCGGGTGGGTCAGCTCGGCGTCTCCTGTCCGGACGGCTGGGTGCTGCGGGGGCCGGGAACGACGTCGGCCACGGGCGCGATGCCGTATTGCGCGGCCTGGGCGGTGAACATTCCCTGGTACAGGCCGCCCTCGTGGGACATCAGGTCCTCGTGGGTGCCGTCCTCGACGGCACACCCCTGATCGAGGACGTAGATGTGGTCGGCGTGCATGGTCGCGGCGAGCCGGTGCGTGACGAGCACGACCGCGTGCCCCTCCTCGGCCAGGGACCACAGCCCCTCGAACGCGGCGATTTCCGCATGGGGATCCAGGGCGCTGGTCGGCTCGTCGACCAGCAGGAACGGCGCCTGCCGGTACCGAGTTCGAGCGGACCCCAGCTTCTGCCACTGCCCTCTCGAGAGTTGGACACCGCGCTCGTAGCCCTTGAACACGATCGAGTCCCATCCGTGCGGCAGACCCTCGACCAGCTTGAGCACGCTTGCTTCTCCTGCGGCCTTGCGGACGCGGTCCATGTCCCGGGGGCGGTCGCCGGCACCGATGGCCACGTTCGCGGCCGCCGTCATCTCCCAACGCGGGAAGTCCTGCGCCAGCAGCCCGACCTCGGCGAAGACCTGGGCGCGGTCCGCCTCACGCAGCCCGACCCGCTCGCCCGACTCACCCACCCACCACACGTCCCCCTCGGAGGGGAGCAGTAGACCGGCAAGCACCTTCGTGAGCGTGGTCTTCCCCGAGCCGTTCGCACCCACCAGGGCCGTTACTTTCCCCCGCGGGACCCGCACGCTCACGCCCTTCAGGGAAGGACCCTCGGCACCCGGATAGGTGAAGGACACCGCCTCCGTCCTCACCTCCCGCGCCGGCGCGGGCAGCGGGGTCCCGGTGTGCGGGATTGCGTTCTCGCCCGCCACTGCGATGGCGTCCTCGGTGTCGGTGAGGAACAGCAGCTCCTCGTACAGTCGGTTGACCTGCTGCACCAGCGACGTGAGTCGCGCCGTCGACGTACGGATGGCGATCACCGCGGTCCCGCCGACGGCGAGCGGCAGGCCACCGGTCGACAGCAGCCACCACAGCACGCCGTAGCAGGCCAGCGACGCCACACCGGCGAACGCGCCGGCGACCAGATCCGTGGACGCCTGCGCCCGGGCCAGGCGCCGCTGCTCCGCCTCCGTCTGCCTCGACATCTCCTCGTAGCTGGACAGCAGCTTCGTGCCGGCCGCGTGCACGCGGATCTCCCCGGCGGCGTGCGGGCGTGTCAGGTAGGCCAGCAAGGAGGCGATCGCTCTGCGGTGGTCGACCCAGGCCATCCGGGAGAGGTAGTCACGGCGCGCGGAGCGGACCGCGCCCCACCCCTTGGGCAGGGCGATCGCCAGCAGCATCGGCAACAGCGTCCAGTGCAGCGCCGCGAGCACGACGGCGGCCGCAGCCATGCCGATCACCACATTGCCCACGCCGACCGACAGCCGCAGCATGCTGCGGGCCGAGTCGGTGCCGAACCTTCCCGCCTCCAGGATCCGCTGGATCTCCGGCCGCTCGGTCGCCTCCACCTCCACGCCGGTGACGGCCCTGTAGTACCGGGCGGAGACCGCCCGCTCCACCTGCGGCTCCAGACGGCCCGACATCGCCGTCGACCACGCCGACAGCACGGCGGTGGCCACCGCCGCGACCGCGAGCGCCACGAGCGACGGCAGGGCGTCGTGGAGCTTGTCCACGGTGGGGCCGTCGGCGAACAACTGCGCGAGGACGCCGTTGACCGCCACCAGGCCCCACCCGGCCGTCACGCCCTGCCCGAGCTCGGCTGCCACGACCCCCATCAGCGCGCGCCGGTCCGCCTTCCAGCCGGTGCGCAGCACCATGCCCACCATCTGCGGCA
Source organism: Streptomyces venezuelae ATCC 10712 (assembly GCF_008639165.1). Taxonomy (NCBI): domain Bacteria; kingdom Bacillati; phylum Actinomycetota; class Actinomycetes; order Kitasatosporales; family Streptomycetaceae; genus Streptomyces; species Streptomyces venezuelae. The sequence continues at coordinate 6,179,009 of NZ_CP029197.1, forward strand.
GCGCGGCAGCCATGTGCCCGAACTTCAGCCGGGTCAGCGGGCCTTCGTGCCGGACGTAGGACTGGTCGTAGCGCAGCCGGCCGCCATAAAGCTCCCGCTCGGCATCCGAGATGCTGTCCGTGGCTCCGGCCTTCTGCGGGCTTGCGATCTCATCGCTGCCTGGTTCGACTGACGTCAACGTGTTCCCCCTCGTGGACGTGGTGGTGGCGTCGGCATGCTCAACGACGCCGCGCGATTCGAGCGCCTGTTCCTTTCGGACGGATCGGGCGCCCTGTGATTCCGCGGCTTTCCGAAGGTGTGCAGTGCATCGACCCTTGCCGCGCAAGAGCACTCGGCCGGGCGCGGAATGGCCGAAACGCCGACCTCCAAGCGCGGCGGCGGCACGCGGTCGGCAAGGCCTTCAACCTGATGCCTCACCCTGCTTGCCGAAGCGGACGAAAGGATCAAGCTCAGCCTCGCGAACGCAGGGGCCGAGGGCGTCATTGCCGGCCTCCTGGTGCTGCTCGCAGGCAAGCCCTGATTCACGCCGCCTGGCGCCCGGAGTGCTGCGGGCAGACGTGCTCCGCATCGAGCAACAGCCGTGCGTGCGCCGCCGGTTGGCCGAGGCGCGGATTCTCCCGGGGTGAGCAGAGATAGCGCCTCGACGGGGGAGGTCATCGGTCGGTGTCCTTCTGCTCCCTGGACACCTCGCTGCGGGCCTTCAAGCCCTGCTGGAGCTGGTTGGTGGCGTGGCGGCGGAGAAGGCTCAGGCCGTGGTCGAGAGTGGCCGGCTCCTCCGAGAGATTGATCCTCAGCAGTTGGCCACCGGGGTAGAGCGCCTCCCAAGCGCCGGAGGTGCCGCCGTGGACGACGGTCGGGTTGAGCCGCAGGCCGGATCGCCCGCACCGTGCGACCCACTGGAGGAAGTCTGCTCGGGGTGTGCGGAGTTCGGCGAAGGCGGAGTAGCCGGTGGCGGGCTGGAGGCCGGTGACGGGCCGGAGCGGCGACTGGGGGCTGGCGATGGCGAGCGCGTTGCGGCGGAAGCGTTCGCCCATGGCGGTCAGGTGGTCGCGTACGCGGCGGTAGGTCTCTTCGTCGGGAAGGTCAGGTAGACCGGCGCGGTGAATGCAGTCCTGAGCTGTCTGGACCAGCTTGGAGGTCTGCTCGCGGGGGGCCTCCACGAGGGCGAGTAGGGAGGCGTAGAAGAGCATGACGACCTCGCCGACGGGGTCGCTACTCATGGCCATCCGCTCGAACCGGTCGCGTCCGAAGTGACTCAGCAGCGCCTTGTTCCGCGTGACGACGACCGCCGCGCGAAGGCCGGGCAGGGAGAGATCCTTCGAGGCGGTGAGGATCAGGGCGCACGCGTTCAGGTCGAGGCCGTGGGCGCGGTCGCGGAGTATCGCGGCCGGCTGTGGGCCTTCGGAGCCGACCTGGAAGGGAATGTCGATGAGGGTGAAGTCCGGCCTGGCCAGCTGCGGCAGGTCGTAGCGAGTGCCGGTGACGCCGTTGGGAAGGACTTCGACGAGGCAGGTGCGCGGCGTGGGCGCCGCGCTGGTGGCGTGGAGTGCACCGTCGTGCCGGTAGTAGGCGGTGACGGGTGCTCCCCAGCGGACGGCGGACTGGTCGAAGGCGTAGTAGTTCGGAAGCGGCAGGACGAGACCGTGGCCGGTGTCGGCGAGGTGGGCGATGGTCAGGTTGATGGCCTCGGTGCCGCCGCGAGTGAAGAAGATGTCCGAGGCGTCCAGGTGCATGTTCAGGTGGCTGCCGAGGAGTTCGGCCATCGCCGCCCGTGTGTCGGAAGGGCGGCGGCCCGCGTATGCGGAGAGGGTCCCGTCGCGGATGAACCGGTCCAGCAGTGTGGACAGGTAGCGGGCGAGGTCCGGGGAGGGCGGGAAGCGGTTGCAGCCCTCCCCGAGCTCGATCGTCGTCTCGGGGTCCGAGTCAGCATCGGCGCGTAGGGCGCCGAAGGCGGTGAGGCAGTCGGCCTGCGCGGGCGCGGGGATGGTGTCGTGCACGGGTGGCTCCGGTGCGCCATGGGCCGGGGCGCTGCCGGGCTTCCGCGGTGCGGACGTCGGTGACGTTACCGGATCGGCAGGGCTCCGGGGGCGGTTGCCTCCAGCGGGGGTACCTCATGCAGAGCCGGGTGGCGCCAGTCCCGGGTGGGGGTGGAGGTCAGGAGGATGCCTGCGGCCGCGTCGAGGTCGGGTGTGTCGGTGTGCTGGTTGCGCCGGACCCAGATGGCGTCGATGCCGGCGCGCCGGGCGCCCGCGGCGTCGGCCCGGGGGTTGTCGCCGATCATGACAAGCCGCGCGGGGCCTGCGGCTTCCCGGGCGAGGCGGAATGCCTCGGGGTGGGGCTTCTCGTAGCCGCTGGCGGCGGAGTTGATCACCGCGCGAAACCGGTTGTCGATGCCGAGGGCGGCCAGAAGCGTGGGGAGTTCGGGAACGTGGTTGGAGAGGAGCACGTGCTGCCAGCCTTGCGCGGTGAGCCTGTCGAGGACGCGCAGGGCCTGCGGGTAGAGGCTCCAGGCGGCGGGGTCGGTGTAGGCGGCGCGGGTGGCCGCCGCCGCGGCCTGCGGGCCGGCCGTGCCAAGGCGGGTGAGTGCTTCGGCGACGACAGCGGTGATGTGGTCCCACCAGGCGTCCGGCTCGTTCAGGTGCGGGTGCGGGTCCTGCGCGGCGTGCCAGGGGAAGCCGGTCGCGAGAGCCTCGAACATCTCGGGGAACGCCCACCCGTGGCCCGGCTGCTGGGTGTCCAGGACTTCGAGGAGGCACTCGGCCCAGGTTCCGCGGCGGCGGTGGCCGAGCGTCCCGTCGAAGTCCCATATGGCGACCTTGGCCGTCACCACAGATCCAGCGCTTCCAGGACCTGCGCCGCCGTGGGCAGCGGCGCGGTGGGGGTGGCGGTGAGGAGGTTGTCGGGGAGGTCGGTCTTGGTGTCGAGCTTGATCATCTCGCGCCAGCGCAGGACCTGTTGCCACTGCGACGTCCAGGCGGGGCGCAGCTCGTCGGCCGGGATGTTTTCGAGCTGGCGTCCGTCGGCCAGGAGGCGGGCGGCGGTCGTGGCACCGATCCCGCGGACGCCGGGAATGTTGTCGGCGGGGTCGCCCATCAGGGCGCGGAAATCCGGCCACTGCTCGGCGAGAACGCCGTAACGGGGGAGGATGTGCTCGCCCGCGGTGTAGCGGCGCTCCATGGCGAGGCCGGTGTTCAGCAGGCGCACGCTGGGGTCGGTCAGCAGCTGGAGGTAGTCCTTGTCGGTGGTCATGATGTCGACTGCGCGGCCCGCGGCGCGGGCGCCGGTTGCCAGGGTGGCGATGACGTCGTCCGCCTCGCAGCCGTCCTGCTCGATCCACCGGACGCCCGTGTGTTCGAGCGCGTTTTTGACCAGGGCGAGCGACTCGATCAGGCCGGGCTCGGGGGCGGGACGCTGGGCCTTGTAGTCGCTGTCCTGCCCGGCGCGGGCCTGGGAGCCGTCCTCGGAGTCGAAGACCACGAAGATCTCGGATGCGTCGGCGTGCTGGATCTGTGCCTTGCGCAGCAGCGCGGTGAAGCCGAACACGCCGGTGCGGTCGATGGTCTTGTCGCGGCTCATGATGCGGGCGGCGAAGCCGTACCAGGCGCGGTGGAGGAGGTAGTGGCCGTCGACGAGCAGCAGGGGTGCGGTTGCGGTCACGGCGTGGCCTCCAGGGTCTGGTGCGTGCTGGTGGGTGCCTGTGACCGCGGCGTACGGGCGTCCGTTGCCGGATGACCATGGAGTCTAGCCACGGGGGTGGTGTGAGACTGCCAGAACGTGGCCAGCAGCGCCGCGAGGTGTTCGGCAGCGTTACGTTCGGCGACGACCCTGCTGTGGGCGGCGGTGCGCAGCCGGGTGCGTTCGTCGTTGGTCAGGGTGAGCGCCCGGCGTAGGCCGGCGGTCAGGGCGCCGGGGGCGGGGTCGTAGAGCAGGCCGTTGTGGCCGTCGGTGATCTGTTCGGGGAAGCCGTCGATGTTCGGGGCCAGGACGACGGCTCCGGTGTGCTGGGCCCACAGGGCGGTCTCGAAGACGATGTTGGCCAGGGTCTCGCCGCGGCTGGGGACCGCCATGGTGACGGTGTCGGGCCAGGCGGCCAGCGCGCGGGGGATGTCCCGGTCGTAGCGGCCGACGATGGTGGCGCTGAGTCCGAGCTCGGCGCTGCGGTCGCGGTAGGAGTTCAGCAGGGCGGCGCGGTCGTCATCGGTCGGGACGGCGACCATCGCCAGGTGGACGTCGTCGCGCAGCGGGGCGAGTTCCTCGATGAGGACGTCGAGGCCCTTGGTGTGGTCGGTGCGGCCGACTGCGGCGACGACCGGCCGGCCAGCGGGGATGCCGAGGGCGCGCACGATGCGTTCGGCTTCGGTCCTGGTCGGTGGGGTGAGGTCGGCGGAGGTGAGGTGGAGTCCGGACGGCCAGGGCCGGAGGCTGGCCGGGTCGAGGCCGTACTGGCCCTGAAGGTGGCGGGTGAGGAAGTCGCCGATGTCGGCGACCCAGGTGCGCGGGTGGAGCTTGGCGGCGGCGATGGCCTCCTCCTCCCAGGTGACGCGGCCGGGGTCGGGGCGGGGGCGTTCGGTGATGCGGGCGGTGGAGAACAAGGCCAGCAGGACCTCCACGGCCGGGTGGACGCCGACGTGGTGGGCGAGTCCGGCGAAGGGGGTGTCGACGCCGATGGCCAGCACCTTGGCGTGCCGGTCGGCGAGGTGCGTGGCGACGCGGGCGGCTTCGACGCACAGTTCCCGCCAGGCGTCCGGCTGCCAGAAGGGGCGGCGCGTGTCGTACGGCAGGATGATCACCTTGCCGCCGAGCCCTTCGACGACGCGTCGGGCGTAGAGGAGATCGTCCTCGTTGTAGCCCCAGGTGGCCGGGGTCGGCTCGGGGACGGCGAGGTACGGAATGAAGGCGCCGACGTGCGCGCTCAGGCGGTGGTGGTGGCGGGCGAGGGTAGCCAAGAAGGTCTTGGTCTGACGGCCGATGCCGTTGGTGTTGTTGGCGATACCGTTCACGGCGCAGTACAGCAGCGCGTTGGTCGGGGACAACGAGGGCCTCTCCTTGTATGTCAGCCGGCGGCGTAGAGGTCTTCCGGGTTCGGGCGCCAGATCTTCGACTTCGCCGGTGCCGGCTTCATACCGTGGGCGGTGAGCAGGTGGGCCAGGTGCCGGTAGGCGGCTTCCGCCTCGGGCTCGGTGACGGCGAACAGGGTGTAGTTGTCCGTCATCCGCACGGCCGCCCATCCGGTCAGCTGCTGGTCGACGGGGGTCATCCGGAGATTGGTCAGCATCGGGCTCAGGCCGCTGCCCGGGGCGAGCGGGTCGGGGAGCGCGGTCAGGATGCGGCGCAGCAGGGTGAGGATGCGGCCGTCGTGGACGAAGCGGGCGACGGAGGTGATCGCGTCCTCCAGAGCGACGCCGCGGCTGGCGGCGGCGACGTCGATGTCGGCGACCCAAGGCAGGCCCGCGTGCAGGTGGCGGGCGGCGGCTGCGACCGCGAGGGGCCGACCGGCCCGCCGGTGCCAGCCGAACATCCAGGGCGGGTAGGCGTCCCGCTCCAGGACGGGCTCGATCGCGTTGCGCACCGCCCGGTGGACGATCCGGTCGGCGACCGTGGGGATGGTGACGGTGTGCCGCTTGCCCCAGGCGTCGAACTCCTCGATGCGCAGCGGCCCCGGCCGCCACGAGCCGTCGGACAGGGCAGCGGACAGCGCCTCGATACGCGAGGGCATGCTCTGTCGGAACGTCTTCCAGGTCATGCCGTCGGCACCGGGGGAGCCGGTGCGCCCCATGCACTGGCGAGCGGCCCGCTTCAGCGCCCGCTCGCCGACGGCCTGCCGCATCAGCGAGTGCGCCGCCGTCCTCCCGCTCACCTGGCCGGGCCGGTGGCGTCCAGGAAGGCCTGGGCGACAGCCGTCGGCGTGTGGGCGGCGACCTGGCGCGGCCCCTGGGCGGAGGCCGCGTGGTAGCCCGCCGGGTCGCCGAGCAGACTCGTGACCGCCTCCCACAGGACCAAGGGCCCGCTCTCCAGCGCGGTCATCCGCCCGGCGGGCCCGGTGAGGGCCGGCAGGTGCCCGAGCCCGTAGCCGACCACCGGCGTTCCCACCGAGAGGGCCTCCGCGGCGACGTTCCCGAACGTCTCCGGGCTGGTCGAGGAGACGACCGTGACAGCCGCTCCCGCGAGGAAGCCCGGAACCTCCTGCCAGGGCAGGGCCGGAAGGATCTCCACTCCGGGCAGGCCAGCGGCCAGGGCCCGGCACTCGGCGACCACGTCGTTCTGCATGCCCGGCCAGTACTCGAATCCGGCCTCGGCCAGCACGATCTGCAGCGGCCTGCCCAGCCCGGCCGGGTACGCCTTCAGCAGTTCGGCGATGCCCTTGTGGGGCTCGGCCCGGGCCACGATCCGTACCGGACCGCGCTCGCGCAGCTCCTCCCGCTCGTCCGGCGCCGGCGGGGTGAGCGTGTGCATGAGGGCGTTGGGGACCACGGCCCAGGTACGGGAGTCCACGCCCTCGCGGGCCAGTTCCTCGACCATGAAGCCGCTGACCGTCAGGACCCGGCCCGGGCGGTGTTCCAGGCTGCGGTAGAGGGGGGCGTCGGTGCGCGGGACGTGCACCATCAGCGCGGTGGCCGTGCCGGCCGGGGCCGGACTGAGGTAGCCAAGCCCCCACACCGCGTCCACCCAGCACACCAGATCCACCGCGTGGCCGTCCAGAAGCTCGCGGACCTCCCGCTCCACCGGGGCCGGATCGGCCAAGAGGGCGGTGAGGTGCTCCTCCAGCGCGGGCCGGGGCAGGGTCAGGCTGTTCAGGCGGAGCAGGCCCTCGCCGTCGGCGGGGGTTCCCGGTCCGGCGGCGATGATCAGGGCGCGGTGGCCGAGTTCGCACAGGCCGACGGCGAGCGCAGCGACGCTACGCTCGATCCCGGCGGGCTCGTCGGGGTTGTGGGTGAGCAGGACGAAGGCGATGTTCACGGGGTGTCTCCACTGCTCGGCGAGGTAGGGGCGGTGTCTCGGACGGGCCGCAGCCCGATGCCCGGCGAGCTGATGCCAGGCGGGACGTCGTTGGCGTGGGCGCACTCGGCGTACTGGGCAAGGGAGTTGTATGAGCCGCCGCGGAGCAGGGCGACGCGGTCGCGGCGCCACGGCGCTGTCGTCCACTCCCAGACGTTGCCGCCGACATCCCAGAGGCCGTCCGGGGTGCGGCCGGCCGCATGGGCCCGGACGGGTGTGGGGAGGCCGGGACCGAGGCCGCGCAGGTTGGCGTGGCCCCGTTTCGGGGCGTGGTCGCCCCAGGGGAAGCGGCGCACCGCGCCGGAGGCCATCCACTCCCACTCGGCGGACGTCGGGATCCGTGCTCCGAGCTGGTGGGCGAGCTGGGCGGCGTGGGGCAGTGCCAGGCCGGTGACCGGCATCCCGGCGACCGCCAGGGGCGTCGCCGCCCACCACAGCGTGCCCACCTCCTGAGCCGGGTGCCACTCCCCGGCCGCAACGGGGCCGCCGGATATGCGGATCCACTCCACCGGATCTACTGCAGCCGCTACCGTGGAGGCGTCCCGGGCAGCAGGTACGTTCCCCGGAGGAAGAACCGGTCCGCTCACCAGCACACGCGGGCTTGCCTCCGGCGAAAGACGGCCCTGTCCGGGCGCTCGCCCGCTCACCGGGGACCGGCCCCGGCCGCCGCGAGGAGCTGGCCGCCGAGGGCGCCCCCGTCGGCGAAGGCGCCGCTGAGGCTGTGGCTCAGGGTGCGGGCCTGGTCCTGTCGGACGCCCCGCATACTCATGCACAGGTGCGCGCCATCGGCGACCACCCCGACGTCTGCCGACCCGGTCGCCTTGGCCACGTCCGCGGCGACGCCGTCGACGATCCGCTCCTGGAGCTGGAGACGGTGCGCGTGCGCGCCCACGATCCGGGCGAACTTCGACAGACCGAGCACGCTTCCGAAGGGCCGGTAGCCGATCGTCAACTCCAGCCTCATGGGCATCAGATGATGCTCACACAGGCTCCAGGCGACGATGCCCCGCACTATGACGACGCGGTCGGTGCCGGCGGGCAGGTCCTCCTCGAAGACGGTGTCCGTCCGTCCGGGGTCGTGGTCGAGGAACTCCGTCCACCAGCGGGCGAACCGCTCCGGGGTGCCCTGCAGCCCCTCACGCTGCGGGTCTTCACCTACAGCTTCCAGGAGTTGCCGGCACAGGTCGGCGACCCGCTCGCCATCCACGCGCGGCCGCGGGATCGGGTTGTCCAGGCTCGTCATCAGGCGCTGGCCTTCGTCTCGGTCCGCGCACCGGCACGGAGAACGGAAAGGGCGTTCGGGCCCTCGTGCAGCAACAGGTCCAGGGCGCTCAGGCCCGGCCGCCATCCCGGCGCGCTGCCGTAGAGGGGATGGGAGTACGTGGCCACCTCGACCGTGATGGCGTGCTCGGCCAGGAGGCGGTGGTCGAGGTAGGCCAGCGCGCCGGTCCCCACCCGCAGGCGCGTCGCGCCCCGCTGGCGGCAGAGGTTGATGAGCATGTCGGTCTGCCGGCCCTCGGGGGGCAGATCGCTGGTCCTGACCATCGGAACGGGCAGGCCCAACGCGTCGAGCAGCAGCCGCAACAGCGCCTCGTTCAGGTGCGCAAGCTGCGTCCACGACGTCCGGTAGACGGCTTCGAGAGCCTCCCGGTGCTCAGGCCAGTACGGAGAACGCCCGTACGCCTGGCCGAGGCTGCGCCAGTGCCGCCCGGCCCAGACGCCGTCGGCGACCTGGGTGTCGGCGATGCTCTGGCCGAACCGGCGGCGCACCGGCACGGTCATCCTGACCGGCTCGGGATTGCCCCGGATGTAGTTGCGGTTCTGCCAGCCCCGTTCGCTGAACTGCACATGGTCCAGCAGGACCAGTTCGTCCGCGTCGGCCAGCCGCGAGAAGTAGCCGGGCCAGGGCAGGTAGGCCGGCTGGTGCGCGACCAGTACGCCGCCCATCAGCACGCCATCCGGTAGGCAACGAACGCCTCCGCCCGCTCGGCGCCGCACGCCGCACCGGTCGCCAGGTCGATCGCCCGGATCCGCTCCAGCGACCGAGGGTGGTCCCCGTCGCGCAGCTCGCGGGCATAGCACTCCAGCGCCTTGTCCTTCACCGCCGCCGTGGCTGTGATGTCGACCCACACGGTGGGCCGGGGAAGCTCCCGGCCCCAGGCGTGATCCTCGGGACCGTGGAAGCCGAGAACCATCCGGGGCCAGTGACGCAGCGCCCCGCTGGGCCGGGCGGCCGCGAATGCGGCCTGGTGAACGACCTGGTGGTCCTGGTGGACGGCTCCTGCCGCCGGGATGAGGAGCGCGGCCGGCTCCAGCGCGGCCAGGGACAGGTCCGGGCCGGCCTCGATGAGCCGGACCAGTTCCGCGACGTGACCGGCGAGGTCACCGGCCGGGGTGGCGTCACTCCAGGCGATGCGGCGGCCGCTGACGCCCAGGACGTCACAGGCCGCGTCGAACTCGTCCTGCCGCAGGCGGCTGTCGGTGGGCGCTCCCCACCGCGGCTGGGTCAGGCACGCCACGGCCAGGACGTGCACGGCGATGCCCGCGGCGGTGAGGCGGGCGATGGTGCCGCCGGCGCCGAGGGTCTCGTCGTCGGGGTGCGGGGCGACGGCCAGGACGCGGTCGCCGGGGTTCAGGCCGAACATGGGCCTGCCTCCTCTTGATCCGTGGAAGGGGGACGGGCGGGAACATTGGCGGTCAGGCACGGGGCCGCGGCGGCCTTGCACGGGTGCGTAGACCGGTCAGCGGGGGCAGGGCTTCGATGCGGCCGTTGTCCGGCTCGGGCTCCCACGGGAAGTGGACCCAGTCGGCGACGTCCCAGCCCCAGCTGTCGAGCCGGTAGTCGGTGCCCTCGTTGCGGCAGAGCACAGCCGTTCGGACCTCGGACGGGCTCACCGTGATGGTGAGCATGTCCACGACCGCGCGCAGGGTCGCCCCCGAACCGCAGATGTCGTCGACGACCAGCAGCGGGGAGGAGACCGGCAGCGTGGCGAGCGCGTCCTGGTTGTACTCGTGGTCGAGGAGGATCCGGCCGGTGGCGGCCTGCTGGATGCCCTCGGGCTCGTTGTGGCGGGCCCGGACGACGACGGCCGGGACACCGAGCTGCCCGGCCACGGTCTCGGCCAGGCGAATACCGCCGCGGGCGATGCCCAAGACGGCTGCCGGCGACCGCTCGGCTTCCTGGTCCGCGATCAGGCACGCCGCGGCGAGGAACTCGTCACGGGTGAGCTGCCAGACGCGGCGATTCTCGAAAATGCGGGTGGTCACGGCCAGCTCCAGGAATCGAGGACGGAGTGGATCTCTGCGTGGCGTTCCATGGGGTCGGTGATCAGACGTGTCCTGGCCACCGGGACCGGGCCCAGCACCTGGGCGTACGGGGGCTCCATCAGCAACAGGGCCTCGGAGGAGGGGAACCGGGCCAGATGCCGGCGCAGGACATTGGGCGCCGTCTCTGCCAGAACGCGTGCCCGCTCCTCGGTCATGGGCTGCTCGTACGTGGAGACGGGCGCGTCGGCGGTGACCAACCCGTACAGCGCCGACAGCACCAGGACCCGGGCCCGTAGCCCGCTGTACCCGGTGACCCTGTCGCGGATGAGCGGGACGACCCACCCCTCGTACAGGTCGAGCGCGGGCACCGGGTCGGTGGTCACCCGCTTCTCCTTGCAGCACGCCACGACCACCAACCCGCCCGGGCCGCCGTGTTCAGCGGCCACGCTCGTCACCCCACAGCAGCACATGCAGGCGGGTGCCGAGCCGGTAGCCCCGCTCACGTACCGGGCCCTCCAGGGTGCGCATCCCCGCGAGGATCACCTCCGGATCCGTGCCCTCCGGCATCACCGAGATGTCGGTCAGGGCGTAGGCCGCTTCCAGCGCGGCGATCTCCGCCAGCTCGGCCGCCTCGGAGACGACGAACTTGAATCGGGACCGGCCGGTGGTGACGAAGGCCCGCAGAACGTCGGGGACGAGCCGCCGCGTCTCCGGCATGGCCGCGCCGAATCGGGACAGCTTCGGGGAGACGTTGAAGTAGGGGCCTGCCGCGACCAGAGCCTCGGAGGGGGCGATGGTGCCGTTCGTCTCGATCTCCACCGTCCGTCCGGCGGCCCGCAGTCCCTTGACCAGCTCGGTCAGGCCGGCCATCTGAATCAGCGGCTCGCCGCCGGTGACGACCACCAGGTCCTCGGGCTGGTCCAGCGCCCACGCGAGCAGCTCCTCGACGTTCTCGTAGTGGGCCTCCTTGCGCAGGTCGAATCGCGTCGTGTCCCAGGTGTACGGGGTGTCGCACGGCGAGCAGATGAGGTTGCACAGGGCGAGACGGATGAAGCACGCGGGCACGCCGGTGCTCGGGCCCTCGCCCTGAACCGTGCCGCCGAACTTCTCCGAGACCCGAAGGCGTAAGCCGGTGTGCTGCAGCGTGCTCACGCCGGGCCTCCCATGTACTCGGCCCAGCTGGTCTCCGTCTCAGAGATCCGCACGCACGTGCCATCCCAGCCGGGGCCGCCCATGGCTCGGTCGGTCAGCCACTGCGAGAAGTACTGGGCGAGGTTCTCCGACGTCGGGTTCAACCCGGGAATCACCTGGTTCAGCACCTTGCCGTGTATGGCGCTGCGCAGGTGGTTCCGCAGCAGCACGGGGACGTCCCCGAGCCGGGGGACGGCGGAGACGGGCACACTGAGCATGTAGGAGTGGCCGTGCAGGCGCCCGCACGGATGTCCGTCGCGGAGCCCGTGCAGCTGGTGCGACGCCTCGAACGAGGCGAACGCAGCCGACGGGAGAGCCTGCGGCCTCCCGGTCCGCACCCGGACATCTTCCAGCACGGAGACGACGTCGGCTGGCAGGTGGCTCTTCGCCCACCCGAGGAGGTGCCGTGCGAGCCCCTCGTTGGAGACGTCCTCGACGTAGTCGTTGAGGACCTGGTGGTCGAGCGTCCCGTCGATGTACCGCTTGAGCGGGGCCAAGTCGCCGAAGTCGGCGACGAACCCCTCCGGGGTCAGCCTCATGGAGGTGAGCACGGCCTCCGCGGTGAACGAGTGGCCGTCATAGGTGCCGCCGTCGAGGCGTCGCGTGGCCTCGAAACGGAAGCTCTTCCCGATCCGGAAGAGGGGCTGCTGGGTGCTGCTCATCGGGCGGCTCCCTTCGGCGCCGCCGCGTAGAGGGTGGGGTCGGCCACCCCGGCCTCGTCGAACGCCTCCCGGCGCTCCACGCAGGTCCCGCAGGCTCCGCAGTGCAGCTCGCCGCCCTCGTAGCACGACCAGGTCAGCTTGAACGGCACGTCAAGGCGAGCACCCTCGCGCACGATGTCGGCCTTGGTGAGCTGCAGGAACGGGGCGACGAGCTGGAAGTCGGCGACGATGTGCCCCTCGTTCCCGGCCTTCATGGCCGCCTCGATGAGGGTGAAGAACTCCGGCCGGCAGTCCGGGTATATCGCGTGATCCCCGGAGTGCGCGCCGAACGCCACGGCGTCCGCCCCCGCTGCGACCGCGGCGCCGGCCGCGATCTCCAGCATGATCGCGTTCCTGTTCGGGACGACCGTGCTGCGCATGGTCTCGGCGCGGTAGTGGCCGTGCGGTACCTCGATGGCCGGATCGGTGAGGGCGGAGCCGCCCAGGATCCGGTTCAGCGATGTCAGGTCGACGATGTCGTGGGACACGCCGAGCTGGTCGGCCAGGGTCGCGGCTTGGGCCAGTTCCTTGACGTGGCGCTGCCCGTAGTTGAACGACAGCAGGCTGACGGTGACGCCCGCGTCGAGGAGCTTGTAGGCCGTCACGGCGCTGTCCAGGCCGCCGGAGAAGATGAGCACCGCGTGACGTGGTGCGGCAGTTCGAGGCATGGGTGTGTCCTTCCGAGGTCCCCCGAACCGTGTCCGGGGCAGTGGATTTTGTGGACCAGGGGTCTGCCGGCGGAGAGGAATCCGCCAGCCATGCGAGCGAGGCCGGACTACTTCCGCCACCGCCTGGTGACGGTCAGCCCGAAGCGGGTCAGGGGGAGCGCGGAACGAGCAGGAGGCACGGCACGGGTGGGCTGCACGCTGTTCAAAAATCGGGAGCGCTGGTGCGGAGTCTCAGGTCGGTCCGGTACGGCTCCGCGACGGATTCCACGATGCGCCTTGTGCTGACCAGCAGTCATTGCCAGTGCGCTGTAGGAACATTGATGGCGGCGGTCAATGTCGGCTCCGATTCCCCCGGAAGCCGCACGGCCGAGGAGTGCGGCAGAGTGACCGAGGGGCGGACGGTGGCGAAAGTTACGCGAGCGCGTCGTGCGGAGATCCAGCGTGAGGCGAACCGGCTGCGGGCTCAGTGCCAGCGGGACGGCAACAGCCAGGAGCGGACCGTCACCGTGCTCCGGGCGGAGCTTCCCGAGCTGACGGCGCTGGAGGCGTGGCGCCTGGCTCTGGGATGGTCCCGAGCACAGGCGATCCGCGAGGTCGCCCAGGTCTATCTGGCGGACGGCCTGCTGCCGCCGGCTCTGTCGCAGGCGCTGCTGTGCCGGTACGAGCACGGGCAGGCACAGCCCGGCGACGAATACAGGATCATGATCTGCCGGGCGTACGGGGCAGACCCGGAGCAACTCGGGCTCGCCACGAACCACCTGTGGTGCCGTACGTGCGCGGCCCCGCTGCCTGTCGACTACGGTCGGCGGCAGCGCGAGGAACAGAGCATCGACCGAAAGGCATCCATGACGACCGCGAGCGGGCTGCCCGCCATCCGTGAATCCGTGCAGTGGGCCGTCTTGGACGCGCCCGAGGGCTCGCCGTCGATCGTCGCCCTCGCCGAGGCCGCGGTGGAGCACTACGCCCTCAACTACAGCAAGCATCCGCCGGCCACGCTCCACGACGAGGTCCGCGCGACCCGCAACCTGCTCTCCACCGTGGTGCCCGCCGCCGACCGCGCCACCGCCCGAGACCTGCGCCGACAGGTCGGCTGGCTCTCCGCGCTCCTCGGGAACCTGGCCTTCCACTTGGACGATCGCGCCGGAGCACGCGCCCACCTGACCCTGGCCGGTGCCATCGGCGAGTCCGCTGGAGAAGCGGCCCTCACCGCTTGGTCCAGCGGCGCCCTGGCGATGGTGGCAACCGCCCGCCAGGACTGGGACCACGCCCGCGGGCACGCCGAACACGGACTTCAGCACGCCCCCGCCGGCCTGCGCCGCGCCCAGCTTCTGGGTTGGGCCCTGCTGCCGACACTCGCCGCCCTCGGGCACGCCTCCCGGGCGGACGAGGTCGTCAGCGAGAGCGACGAGATCATGCGGTCCGCTGTCGAACTGCCCGGACGTTTCGGATACGACCGCGCCGAGCACCGCCTCCATGTCGCCGAGGCCCACCTGACGCTGGAGCGCTACGACCGCGCCGCCGAAGTCGCCCGCACCTCCATCGCGGCAGCTCCTGAGCACACCCCGGGATGGGTGGCGGCCACCCTCGTGCTCGCTCTCGCCGAGGCCCGCGATACCCCCGAGCAGGCTGCCGGCCGTGCGTTGGACGTCCTGGACCTCATCCCGCCCACGCGGCTCCGTGCTACGGCACGCACTCGTCTTGCCCGTCTCGCTGGCCTTCTCGACCGGGCGGCGAACGGTGCGGGCGTCGAGCTGGTTGAGCGTCTGCGCGTTCTGCCGGCGCCGATCCGCACTGACGGCACCGCCGCGTAGACGTCCGACAGGCACAGCCCTCCACATTCGGAGGGGGCGGCCCTTCATCGGGCTCTCTCATCCATGGTGGGCAGGCGCCGGACGGGGGAGCGCCACAGCATCCCCACCGGCAGCAGGAGGACGATCACGCCGATGGCCATCACGGTGCGGATGCCGATGAGGGCGGTGAGGGCACCGGCGGCGAGCGCGGTCAGCGGCAGGATGCCAGTGGTCAGCCACAAGCTGGTCTGCTGGACGCGAGAACGGAGCTGCACGGGACTGAACTGCTGTTGCACGGAACGCTGGGTCGTGCCGATGCAGGTCGCCGTTGCCCACTGCAGGAATCCGCTGACGGCGAGGATCGCGAGCCAGGCCGGACCGGGCCGGGCGAGCAGCGCGGGGACGGGCATCAGCGCGAACGCAAGCCAGGCGCCAAGGAGGACCCGGCCGGTCCCGTATCGGCGGACGAGCCGAGGCGCGGCGAGTGCCCCAGTGAGACCGCCGAGGCTGCCAGCGCCCATGATGACGCCGAGGCCCGTGGCCCCCACCTCCACGTTGGTCAGGAGGTGGTAGGGAAGGAGGGTCGCGGCCAACCCGTCCCCTACCCCGGTGACGGCCAGGGCCAGGAACAGGGGGCGCAGTACCGGATGGCTCGCACAGTAGGCCATTCCCGCGCGGATCTCCTGGATGGCCGACCGCCGATCCGGCCTTCTGCGGTCGGGGGCGGGTAGGGCGCGGATCCGGGCGGCACACCACGCGGAGACGAGGTACGAGAGGGAGTCGGCGGCGAAGGCCCGGGCGGCACCGATCGTCGCGATGAGCAGGGTGCCCAGCGCGGTTCCGCTGGTGCCGGCGATGGTGAGCACGGCGGTGAAGCGCGAGTTCGCCCGGTGCAGCTCTGCGGGGTCGGCCAGCAGGGGGACAGCTGCCATCGACGCGGCCGTGTGCAGGGTTGAAACGGCACCAAGGGCCAGGGCGACGGCGCAGAGGAGCGGCATCGACAGCTGGTCGAGGACGGCGGCAAGGGGGATCACGCTCGCCAGGGCGCCTGCGGTCAGGTCCGTGGAGATCAGGACGGTCCGCAGCGGGTAGCGGTCCAGGACCACGCCCGCAGGCAGCGAGACCACCAGCGCGGGCACCTTCGCGGCGAAGGCCAGGAGGGCGACCTGCCCAGGGCCGGCGTGGAGGTAGAGGACGGCGAGGGCTGGCAGGGCCACGGCGTGCACGGAGGACCCCGCATAGCGGATGCCCTCGCCCGTCAACAGCAGGGCGAGCGACCGCCTCACGAATTGGGCGCGACCGGGGAGGGACAGGCTGGGGTGGATCTCGGGTGCCGCTGTCACAGAAAGGGACCCGGGAGACAGCCTGCAGATTTCCGGGTGCTCGGCGGCGGCGTTCTTCAGCTCCTGGTTTAGCTCGTCCAAGGTGGTCGGCCGTTCGCCGATGTGCTCTGGGGTCGGGTGCTGGGTCACGACCAGAGCTCCTCGTGGGGGTCGTCGCTGTGGAGCGGCGGCGGGGCGGTCTGGTGGACCGGGTGCGTTGCGGGGGCCTTGCCGTGGTACGTCAGGGTGCTTGCCGTGGCGTTGGTCGCTTCGTGCTGCGGCTGCTCTTCGGCGTGCGGGTCCAGGTCCGGTGCGGTCGCGGCTGCGAGTTCGCGGGGGCTGTCGATCTCGTCGATGACCAGAGTTCCGGCCAGGGCGATGCCTGCGACGTTCCAGCCGATGACGATGAGGCCGGGGATGATCTCGGCGAGGTCGGATGCGGACCACCGGAGTCTGATCGAGGGGACGGGTAAGCGTGCGCTTCGGGTCACGGCTGCTCCTTTCCGGAGGCGGGGTTGGTGAGGCTGGGCAGATGGCCCCAGACGGCGGCCAGGGCGATGAGGTGGGGGTCGGTGCGGGCGCCGCACCGCTCGCGCAGGTCGTCGACGTAGTCGAGAAACCGCCCGGTGGGCCGCAGCTCAGGGGGCAGTTCGGCATCCCTGGCGATGCCGGCGAGGACGCGCAGGACGGCGAGGTCGGTCGGGATGAGGTCGGGGGCGAGCATCTGGGTCGTTGGCGGGGAGAGATGGCCACCGGCCAGGAGGGCGGCGGCTTTCCGGGCGGGGTTGGGCGCGTCGAAGAGGCGTCCGATGTTGGTCAGGTGCTTGCGGACGGTCCAGAGGGGCCGGCTCAGTGCCTGGGCGATCTGCGCCTCCGAATGACCGGCGAGCAGCAGTTCACCGACCGCAAGCAGAGTCGGGGACAGCGGGCGTGTGCGGGCCTGGGTGGCGGTGCGGCCCGAGGCGGCGGGTATGACGGAGGCTTTGCCGCCCGGCCTGGCTGCCATGACGGCCGAGGGGACGGCGCTGGTCAGGATCCGCTTCAGATCATCGGCGTAGGTGGTGCCACGGCCAGGGGGTATGGCCCAGTGGATGTCCCGGCCGCCGGTCGTTCCGATCGGGGGGATGCCGATGATCGCGCCACGCGGCATGACCCGAACTCCCAAGGTCCAGCGCCCGGGCAGGACGGATCCCGGCTTCACCAGGAAGAAATACGTCCGAGTGGTGTGGTTGGCGAGGACCGGACCGGCGTTCGACCCGAGCGCGGTGAGGGCCGGCACCGCCAGGTCGGCGGCGACGCGAACGGCGTCGAAGTCCTGACCGCACGGGCGGGGGAGGGTTTCGCCAGTGCGCGGCATCCAGTCCGGCAGATCCCACAAGGGCCTCACGAAGCAGCTCCGTTCGGACGGTGCGCGGCGGTGCTGGCCAGGCTGCTGAGTCGTGCGACGGCGCCCAGGTGGCCGATGTGGCTGAACGCTTGGGGGAAGTTGCCGAGCTGGCGGCCGGTGTGCGGGTCGTACTCCTCGGCGAGCAGACCGAGGCCGTTGCGGACGGCGAGGAGGCTGTCGAGAACGGTCCGGGCCTCGTCGGGACGGCCGATCAGAGCGAGGGCCTCGGCCAGCAATCCGGTGCAGAACAGGAACCGGCCCTCGTCGCCGGGGAATCCGTCCAGCGCGATCTCCTCGCCAGCGGTGTGGTAGCGCAGGAGGAACCCGTCGTCGGTCCCCAGCTCGCGCTGGACCGCCTCGATGGTGCCGATGACCCGCTTGTCGTCGGCGGGCAGGAAGCCGGACAGCATGGCGTGCAGGAGGGCGGCGTCCAGCTCCGGCGCCCCGTAGGACTGGGTGAACGTGTTCCGGTCGGCGTCGTAGCCCTTCTCGCAGACCTCGGCGTGGATCGTCTCGCGAAGGGCACGCCATCGCTCCAGGGGACCTTCGGCGTAGCCGGCCTCAATGAACCAGACGCCGCGGTCGACGGCGGTCCAGGCCATGACCTTGGAGTGAGTGAAGTGGCGTTCCTCGCCGCGGATTTCCCACAGGCTTGCGTCGGGCAGCTCCCAGAGCTCCTCCGCCTCCGCGGCGAGGGTGACGACGAGGGCGCCGATCCGCCGTGCCCAGCTGAGGTCGGCCATCGCGATCTTGTAGAGGGCGTCCGCGAGTTCGCCGTAGATGTCGACCTGGAGCTGCGAGGCGGCGCCGTTGCCGATGCGCACCGGCGTCGAGCCTTCGTATCCCGGCAGCCAGGGCAGGGTCCGCTCGGTCAGGTTCGTCTCGCCGCCGACCCCGTACATGATCTGTCGCCGTCCGCGCGCGGTGCTGCTGGTCTGTTCCATCCAGTCGACCCAGGCGTGGGCTTCGCGCAGGTAGCCGTAGTCCGCCAGGACACCAGCGGTGAGAGCGCCGTCGCGCAGCCACGCATAGCGGTAGTCGTAGTTGCGGACGCCGCCGATCTCCTCGGGCAGGGACGTGGTGGGCGCGGCCGCGATCGCGCCCGTGGGGGAGTAGATGAGGGCGCCCAGGGTCAGCAGGGAGCGTGCGACGTCCTCGCGGTCCGGCCCGGTGTACGTGCAGCGAGCCGCCCACTCCTCCCAGAAGTCGAGCGTGAACTTCATCAGCGCGTCGTCGATGGGCGCCGGCGGGGGGCTGTCCACCCCCTCCCGCCAGGAGAGGTCGAAGGCAACCGTCTTGCCCTCGGTGACGGTGAAGTCCGCGACGAGGTTGGCGCCGTCGAGATGGACGGGCGTGTCGGCATCGAGCCACAGCCGGGCTTCGCCGTGCTCGTCCGAGAGGTCGATGGCGTGACGCTGGTCGAACACGCTGATTCGGGGGACGATGTGTCCGTAGCCAGGGCGGGCCCGCAGGAGGGACCGCATGGTGACCTGGCCGGAGATTCCGGTCACGCTCCGCACCAAACGGGGTGTTCCGCCGCCAGGCACCATGAAGTCGGAGACAACGACGGCGTCGGTGCCGCTGCTCCAACGGGTCTGTAGGACGAGCGAGTTGCCCGCGTACTGGCGGTAGGAGGCGGGGATGCCGGTGCCGGCCATGAGCGCGGTGGGGGCGATCTGCCAGAAGCCGTGATCGGCGGTGCCCAGGAGATGCGAGAGGGCGGAGGCGGAGTCGAACCGCGGCATGCACAGCCAGTCGATGGACCCATCGCGCCGGACCAGGGCGCTGCCCCTCTGGTCCCCGAGGAGGCCGTAGTCCTCGATCCGCCCCGGGCCCCCACCGGGAGCGGGCGTCCGGTCGGCCACGTACAGGCGGGCGCCGTCGGCCTCGGCACGGTTGGTCAAGAGCCCCTCGGCGAGCAGGGGGCGGCAGATCCGGGCCATCCGGGGGGCTCCGAGACGGTGCCGGTGGGCGAACAGGCCCACGGGGAACGGGCGCCCGGGGGCGTACCGGCCCGATCCGATCTCGTCACGGATCTCCTGCACGTAGGTGGCGTCCTTCGGGTGCGCCTCGTGCGGACGTAACCGCCGCGTGGGCTGGCGGCCTGCCCGGGCGATGTCGCCGGCCTGGTCAAGCTCTCTGAGTGCGGCACGGGTGAGCCGCACCGTCTGCTGGATCCGGCGCGCCAGGTCCTCGACCGCGGGCAGAGCCGTGTCGTACGGGTGGTTGGAGACGAACGCGCGCAGGGCGGCACCCGCCAGCTGAAGGGGGGTCGGCCCGTTGGAGGCGGTCACGCTCACGCGGCCACCGCCGCAATCAGGCCGCGGTGCGGGGCGATGATGCTGCCGTCGGGAAGCAGCTCACCGGTGTCCTCGAACAGAAGTACGCCATTGCAAAGGAGGGTCCAGCCCTGCTCGGGGTGAGGGGCTACCGGCTTGGCCGCCTCCCGATCGGGGGAGTTGGCGGACGGGCAGGGGGTCGGGTGCTCGCACATAGGTGAGGTCCTTGCCGGAGATGAACGGGGGAGAAGTGAGGCAGGAGCGCGTCGGTCAGGCATGCTGGGGGAGGCAGAGGCCGCGGCGTGCCGCGGCGGCCGGACCGGCGCGACTCTGGGCCCCGCGAGGACCGCCGGGAGCGATCGGCCCCAGCTGACGCGGACTGGGTCGCCCGGGCGCGGGGGCTTGGTGGTCCACAGGGGGGCGAAGCCCGCACGGCCGGAGAGGAACCGCGCGGCGGCGTCGGCCGCCTCCTGGTCGGGGACGTCGAGGTGCCGGGTGCGCTGGAGACCATCGGCCGGGCCCGCGAGACGGTAGCCGCTCAGGAGCGGCACGATCACCCAGCGCCCCGCCCCCGGCGGCTGTGGGCCTTCGTCGTACATGCGGCCCAGGTCCGCGGCGAACGGCGTCGGGCCGAGGACCTGCCGCTGCCAGGCCCGCCGGATCATCGAGGGCCGCGACGTGGCACCCAGCCTGGCCCGCGTCGCCTTCAACAGGTAATCCGCTTGGTAGGGCTTCAGTCCCAGGCGCCGTGCGTAGGCGTTGACCGGCTCGCCGGCGGCGAGCGTGCGGACCAGGTCGTACGCGTTCGCCTCCAGCACCAGCGGCTGGAGAACAACGGGGGTGGGCAGAGCGCCGTGGGTATAGGCGTAGTCGACGAGCTGCGGCCGGACCACGGCGTCGAGCCGGAAACGGCACGCGATCCGAGCGAGCCGGTACCGCACGAGAGCTGGGTTCTTCAGCCCGAGCTGGGCTGCGACCTCCGGGTCCTCGTGGCCCTCGGCGATCAGCTCCAGGACCTGCCGTTCCAGGTGCGGCAGGGGAGCCTCGGCGAGGGTGAGCATGCGGGCCCTCATGCCTCACGTGCCTCGGTCGCGCCTATGGCGATGTGCTGCCAGCGGCCGGGCCGGCTCACCCGGTGGCCGCCGGGCGCGACAGCAAAGCGCCCGCTGGCGTGGAGCTCCACCAGCCCGGTCGTGGCGAGGTCCACGAGCGCCAGGCCGATGTAGGAGGTCGGTACCCGCAGCGACTTCGCCATCGCACGCTGGCGAATACGGGATGACGGGGCCAAGGTCCCGCTCTCGATGCGCCGCTGGATTTCCTGGGCAACCAGGTCGACGGGAAGGCACGGCACGAGGGCCCCGAGGAGCGTCCGCAGCATCTCGCGGCCCTGGCCTGCTAGGAGGCATGCCTGGGGCCAGGTGCCTCGGATGCCGTGGGGGGACGGGGTGAGGGCCGCGATCCAAGCATCCCACCGTGCCTGGTCAGCCGGGGAGTGGCTCGTGGCGCGCCGGGTCCGGGCAACGCCGAGCCACGGTCCCGTCGACGCGTACACGAGGTGGTAGGCATCCTCGACGGTCTCGGCCGACGCGATGGTGCGTCTGCCCTTCACCGACTGCAGCATGCTGATGTCCTGTCTCAGCATGCCTGCGGTCTGCGCGGCGGCGGGGTCCGCCGCCGACGGCCGGCGGCGATCCAGGAAGGAGGCGATCACGTCAAATCCAGGAGAGAGTCGGAGCACGGAGAGAGAGATGGCCGTGAGGGACAGCGGACTGCGGCTGCGTCGCCGGACGGCGCGTTACAGGGCACCGCGTCGGTGAAGAGCCGGGAATCGTTCAGGTCCACAGGTGTGATGGCGCCCAGATAGCGGACCAGCGCCGTGGCGACCATGAAGGCGAGGTTCGGGTCGCCGAGGGCGAGCGTCCGCTCGACCGGCTGCGGCCGGTCGGGCGGGTAGTAGACCCCCGCGACGCCGACCAGCTCGGTGACGCCCGCCCACACCGCCTCGTGGCCATGGCGCAGTTCGGGGCATCTGACGGTGGCATCGCGGGCGTGGAACAGACAGGTGGGCGGTTCGATCACGTTCTCGCCCGCCTCCCAGTCGCGTGCCGGGTCGTCCTCCGTGCCTGCTGGCACGGGCAGAAGCCACAGCACGCCCAGCGACGACCGGGTGGCCGGGCCCATGCCGATCTGGCATCGCAGCTCGGCCATGGCCTTGCGCTGCTGGAAGGGGTTGACGTCCGCGTACCGGGGAGTTCCGGTCGCGGTGCCGGAGATCCGCGGCCACAGAACCCCCATCTCCCGCTCCTCGGGGCCCTGGTGGTGGATGCCTTCGGGAGCGAGGCACACAGGAGGTATGTCGACGCTCTGGTCGCTCCACAGGGCGACGGCGGGGACCAGCTCCAGCTGGGGCTGGCGGTTCACGAGGGCTC
Organism: Streptomyces venezuelae ATCC 10712; assembly: GCF_008639165.1. Classification (NCBI taxonomy): domain Bacteria; kingdom Bacillati; phylum Actinomycetota; class Actinomycetes; order Kitasatosporales; family Streptomycetaceae; genus Streptomyces; species Streptomyces venezuelae. The sequence continues at coordinate 6,201,039 of NZ_CP029197.1, forward strand.
CGGCAGCATCCGGACGAGCGCGGCCGCCAGGGCTTCGGCCTGCTCGGGCGACAGCGGCTCGACCGCCAGGATCTCTTCGTGGCACGTGCCGCACAATTGACCGCGGGAAGGGAACGCGCTGATCCTGATCCGCTTGCCACCGAGCTGGTCCTGCAGGATCTGAGCGACACGGTCGGCCAGTCCGTACAACTCGGCCCCGTAGGTGCTCAGCTCCTTTGTGCTCTCACCGAGCGCGCCGAGTACGGTACGGACGTCATCCAGGGTGAGCAGCAGGTCCCACACCATGCCCGCTCGCGCTTCCACCCTGTCGGCGTAGACGCACCGGTGCGCGGCCAGCACCTGCGCCAGCCTTCGCGCGACGAGGATCGGCTGCGGCATCCGGTCGAGGACCAGGCGGACGAGCCGATCGGCGTCCCTGACGTCGAAAGGGGTCGTGCGCACACCGGGGTAGGCGAGGTTGGCGGAGCACTGCTCGACTTCCGCGGTGATCCCGGCGTCGGCCAGGGCCTCACGGACGATGCCGATGGTGGTGACGTCGCTCGACTCCGTCCCGGGCAGCCCCAGGATCGGGCCGTGGTAGGAGAGCACCGACAACCGAGAGGGCAGTTCGAAGGACACGACATGGCGGCCTGGAGCATCGGCCAGGATGTCCTTCAGCCGGTCCTGGACGGCCTGGAGCTGAGCGGGCTGGGACTGCGGTGATGAGCGATCAGGGGGGCTGTCGGTCATAGTGGGCACCGTGGATCGGGTAGCGGGGCGGAAGCGGCGGGAGACGTACGGGCCGGCGATGGCCACAAGCGCGAAGAGCACCAGTACGACCAAACCGGCCGGGGCAAGGCAGGGCATTCCGGTATCCTTCGCCGGTTTCGGTACAGGAGCAGGAGCAGGAGCAGGAGAAGAGGAAGGAGCCGGCCGCCGCTGTTCGGGTCGGGACGGACCACTCGGCGGCCGGGGCGGCACACACTCCTGTCGGTGCGCCGCCACCCCGCCCCCGCCAAATGCGGATTGCCGGTAGAGGGGCCCCGGTCCAGATCTGCCCCCTCGGTGGCCAGGGGCGGGGTGGTTCATTCGCGCGGGCAGCTACTACGCCACGTCTCTCAGCGGCGGCCCCAACGAATCGACGTACTCGTCGTCGTCGAAGTGGGGAGCCACTGCGAGGCGGCGTCGCAGCCGATGCAGAGCCATCGAGGCCGACGGGAGGCCGATGGCGGCCCGGCGCGCGTCGAGATCGTCCGGCTCGGATACGGGTTCCAGTTCCGGTCCGGAGGCGCCGAGCCGGTACTGGGTGCCGTAGAACTGCGGCCGGCCGGCCCCCAGGAGGCATCGGTCGTACAGGTGGGCCCACTGCTGCTTCGACGCGGTGCCATGCTCCACCGCTGCGTGCATCATTCGGTAGGCGAGCCGCTGCAGGTCGGGGCGGGTGTCGGCCCGAAGCGCGAGCTTCCACGCCGCCTTCGCGCCGCCCTCTCCCACGAGCGGCACATCCGGCCACCCGTGCTCCGCGAGAGCGCGGCTCAGGACTTCGGCGTTGGTGTGGTCGATGTGCCGGCCCACGCCGACCTGGTGGTCGGACGGCGGCAGCCGGGTGAGACGGGCCCAGTGCTCGTCGGACTGCTTCGCCCGGGTAATCAGCTCACGTGCGAGGTTCGGGCTTCGCGGGGAGGCGATCGTGTTGCGCTCATTTGCCATGGAAGGCTCCTCAGGCGTACGCGACGGCGGACTGCTGCGGGATGTGCACGGCTCTGCAGCCGCTGAACTGGGACGGCTGCGTAGCGCTCGGGACCGAAGTCCGCTTCCTGCTTGGCGCGGCGACTGGAGTATGTCGCTGAGCGGGCAGCCGTGAAACTCTCACGGTGAGAGTGTCCGCATGAGCGGATCACGCATATGCAGCTGCCGAAACCGCGCCGTGTAACTTGCCTTGTGGCCGCCCCGCGTGAGCGGGAAGGATGGCGGCACTCGCGTAAAGGGAGTACGCCATGCTGTCAGGGCCGACAGGGCCAGCCGCCTCGGCTGATGTCCCCGGCTGGGAAGGTCCGACCACCCGCCTTCGCCTGCTCGGCATCCGTCTTGCCGCCCTCCGGAAGGGCTCAGGGCTGTCCTTGGAGGAGGCCGGGGCCAGGGTAGGGATCTCCAAGGCGACTTTGAGCCGGTATGAGCGCGCGAAGACCAAGGTTCGGTGGCCCCTCGTGGACCAGTTGTGCCGGGTCTACGAAGCGTCGGACGATGAGCGCCTGGAGCTGGTCGACCTGGCCAAGAGCAGCCAGGACCGTGGTGGGTGGTGGATGGACTTCGGAGGCGATCTTCCGGAGCACATGCGCCTCTTGCTGGCCTTGGAGGACGAGGCGACCCACATCCGTCAGCTCGCCGGCGGAGTGATACCAGGTCTGTTGCAGACGATGGACTACGCCAAGAGCATCAAGGCAACCCCAGATTGGTCTCTGCCAGAGGCCGACCTGGGGGACCGTCTGGGCCTCCGGATGCGGCGGCAGGAGATCCTCGACCGCGAGATGCCGCCCCGGTACGACGTGTTTCTCGACGAGGCCGTACTACGGCGTACCGTCGGCGGACACGAGGTGATGGCGGCCCAGATGTCGCAGCTTCTGCAGCGCGGCAGCCAGGATGCCATCACGATCCAGGTGCTCCCATTCGAAGGTGGCGCCTATAGCGCGGGGCTCGGCGCCTACGTGATCTACGGTGGATTCGGTGGGCCCGACCCGGCCCTCGACGTCGTCTTTCTGGAGCACCAGACCGGCGGCGTCTTCCTGGAGAACGCAGAGGCGGTTGAGGAATACGCGGGTGGCCACACCTACCTGCGCCGGGAGGCGCTGGACCCATCCGCATCGGCGGCCCTCATCGCCGATGCGCGTGATCGATTCCTGCAGCTCGCAAGTAAGTAGAGGACCAGTGGAAGACCAGCTCGAATACTTCACCAGCTCGTACAGTGGCTCCCCCAACAACGAGTGCGTGGAGTGCGCGTTCACGTCGAACGGCCTCCGCGTACGTGACTCCAAGCGACCCGGCGACGGCACGATCAGCGTGGGCCCCGAGGCGTGGGAAGCCTTCACTGCCGCGGTGGATCAAGGCGTGATCTGACCCCTGCCCCACCTGTGTCGGCCCGGCGCCTCCCTGGGAGGAGCCGGGCTTCGTCGTGTCCGTCCCCACGATCGCCCGCGCCTGGGCGGGTGGAGTCTGTCGGTTTGGCCTAACTCGGAGCGTGGAGTGGGGTATTCAAGAAATCTGTTCATGCGGACAAGCCCCTTGTCCGCATGGGGAATCCGAAAGGGGGAGCCATGGCGCAGAGGCCGGTGCCGTTGGACGAGAACCACTCGGTGCGTGCCTGGTGGGGCAAGGAACTTCGGAACTGGCGGCGGGTGCGGCGGCTCTCCTCCAGGGCCCTGGGCGAGTTGGTGCAGCTCAGTGGCACGTTGATCGAGCGAATCGAGAAGAATCAGCGAAGGTGCACGGCACAGCTGGCGGCCAAGTTCGACGTTGCGCTCGACGCCGGCGGAGCGTTAGTGCGACTGTGGCGATACGTGGAACGCGAGGAGCAGCGGGAGGGCTCCCATGCGGACAACGGTGCAGCCCTTCCCTTGGAGGGCGGCATGGACGACCGGCCCTCGGGCAAGGTGGGGGAGATCCCGGTCTCCTACCTGAAGAGGATGTCTGCAGTGGAACGCCGGAAGCTGATGGTCTTGCTTGGAGGGCTCGGCGTTGCAGCCACGGCTGTGACCTCTGATCTGGCCCGTCCGAGGGCAGTACGTGTGGAGGACATCCAACAGGTCCGAGCTGCCTCCATTGCCCTGTCTCAATGGGATGCTCGGTTCGGCGGGGACGGGCTCGTCCAGAGCGCCGCCGAGGGGGAGATGACCAGGGCCCGAGCCCTCCTGCAGCTCGACTGCCCCACCTCGCTCAAGCAGGACCTCTTCACGGACGTCAGCCGGCTGGCGATCGTGCTCGGCGCCGCAGCCTTCGATCGCCTCCAGCACGACGAGGCCACCACGCTCCTGGAGCTGGGGCGCCAGTGCGCCGAGGAGGCCGACAACTGGAGCCTGCGGGCCAGCGCCCTCAACTGGCGTGCGAGGCAGGAGATCTGGCGCGGCCATCCAGAGGAAGGGCTCACCTTTGCGGAGGTTGGTCTGGTGCGGTCCGATCGACTGACTCCGCGCGAGCAGGCGATGCTCCACAACGCGAGGGCGCGCGCTCTGGCCAAGATGAAGCGTGCTGACGAGGCCCGTGCCGCGATCGGCCTCTCCGACGACATCGTCACTCGGGCGAAGGGCGCCGGCGAGGAAGCTCCCTGGATGGTCTTCTACGACCACGCCCAGCACCTGGGCGACACAGGGCATGCGGCCTTCGACATCGCGATGCTTCCAGGCAGCCGGGGAGCAGTGGAGCTGGCGCGCAACCGTCTTGAGGCCGCGGTGGAGGGACACACCAGCGAATTCACCCGGTCCCGAGCACTATCCGGAACCAAGCTCGCGACGCTGCTGATGTCGACAGGCGAGCCGGATCGAGCCGTTGCTGTGGCCACCCGGGCCCTGGACGACGTCGGACGCCTACGCTCCCGGCGTGCCGCTACCGATGTCGCCTCCTTGGCGAGGGCCGCAGCTCCCTTCAGCCGGAGGCCGGAGCTCGCCGAGCTCCGAGCCAGAATCGGTACCGTACTGGCATGACCACGACCGACATCGAGGCGTCCCGGGCACTGCTCGCGGAAGCTGCGGCGGCACGCGGCTTCTCCGCCCAGGGCGCCACCCTCATCCGACTGGCCGAGAACGCGATATGGCGGCTGACCGCCGATATCGTCGTCAGGATCGCCAGGCCCGGTCAAGAGGCAGCCGCCGCTCGCGAAGTCGCCGTGGCACGGTGGCTAAGTGCCGCCGGCGTGCCGACGGTCGAACCTCTCGCGATAGACCAGCCGGTGCTCGCGGGCGGTCGAGCGGCAACCTTCTGGGCGCTACTCCCTCCACACGAGGCCGGCACCGAGGCAGACCTCGCTGGCCTTCTGGCCCAGCTCCATAGCCTCCCTGTTCCGACCTTCGCGATCGGTCGGCTCAACCCGTTTGTCCGGATCAAGGAACGGCTCGTTGCCTCCCGTGCCGTATCCGAAGAAGATCGCGCCTGGCTCTTGAGTCATCTTCGTGAACTCGAAGGCCAATGGCAGAGTCTGCCCGGCAGCCGTGGGGACTGCGTCGTCCACGGCGATGCCTGGACGGGAAACTGTGCGGTGATCAAGGGACCGTTCCGGCGAGCCGTTCTCCTCGACTACGAGCGAACCTCCCTCGGCCCTCCTGAATGGGACCTGACGTCGACTGCTATCGAGGTCGATACCTTCGGGAGCCTCTCCGCCGAGAAGTATCGGGTCTTCTGCGATCAGTACGGTTACGACGTCATGGACTGGGCTGGGTATCCAACGCTCCGCGGCATCCGCGAGCTCCGGCTCGTCACCTTCGCTCTACAGATTGCGGACCTTGATCCCTCGGCGAGGAGTGAAGCACATGGCCGGGTTGACTGCCTACGAGGAAGGAGGGGGCCGCGCCCGTGGGGATGGAACGCAGTCGGGTAGGGACACCGCCGTGCAGTTCGTGGTGGGAACTGCCGGTCAACCCCGCTACTGCTCTGCTTCATCCCGGAGCGCTGCCAGCCACTGGACCATGAGGTCCTCTGCCGAGTCCACTTCTCCGGGGAGGCGGAAGACGCCGGCCATGTGCTCCATCATGACCTCGTTGAGCTGGGCAATGAGGTGGTCGAAGGATGGGTCCAAGCAGAAGCTGAGCACGTTGGCCGCGATGACTTTGTTGACGCATTGGGCTGCCGTGATTGCGGCTTCGCCCAGGCCCAGCTCGTCGATTTTTGCGCGGATGGCTTGCTGGCCGGGGGTGTCCGGGAGCAGCAGGCCATGCATGAGGTATAGGCCGCCGCAGAAGCCCAGGACGCGGGCGGCTTCCCGGGCGCGGGCCAGCCTCTCGGGGCTGACGGTCTCGGCTTCGGCGACCATGTCACGCTGCTGTACCACGTGTAGGAGGTGCTCTAGGGTTCCGTCCTGCTCAGCTTGCTCGAAAGCTGCGGCCAGCGTCGCGCCGTCCGCTCCCGGCAGTGCCCCAGAGGCGGTCACCGCCTGCGCGAAGCTCTCCCCACTCACCTCCCCCTGCGGCAGTCCGAGTAGCGCGATCAGGTTGACCATGCTGCGCTGCCCAGTGCGTGGTGGCGGCTGGATGTCCTGACCGCCGTCGAGCATCGCTTCGCGCATACGTGCCGGATGACCGAACGGGCCCGGCGAGCGGGCCAGGTATTTCTCCGCGTCGGCGTAGAGAACGTCCGTATCAGTGTCGTCGCGCGCCCGACGGGCCTGCTCGATCAGGCGTTGGACAGGACTGCGGCACAGGGCCCAGACGAGGGCGTCACGGACGGGTTCGAAGGGTGGCTCCGGGACCGGCCTGCGGGAGTGCGCTCCTGGTGCACCGGCTCGCATGTACCAGGCCAGGACCGTGGCGCGTAGGTCCTTGCCCTGCCCGCTGCACCGCGTCAGGACATCGGCGATCTCCACGGTGCGGGGGTCCAGAACGGATGATGAGCCGCGGCCTCTGCCCAGTGCCTTGCGGGCGTGCCGCGGCAACAGGCCCGCTCGCCGCCAGCGTTCCAGCTGCGCCGCTGATGTGGCCAGGTCGCGGTCGTGGAGGTGCCTGAGCAGCTCCCGGTCTGCGGGCGAGGTGTCGTCGCGATTCACGTCCGCACTTTAGAACCCCGCGAAGTGCCGTGGAGCTGGAAATTCAACGTCTGGCTCAATGGGGCCGCAGGGGCGGAAGTGGGCAACTTCACCGGCGCCTTGCGGTCCCCGCGCGGTCACGCGACCGGGCCCAGGGGCACGTGCGACGCGGGCAAAGGGCAGAGAGGGAGAGAACTCACCGACATGCTGAACGATGTGATCACCGGCTCGATCGCGGAGCTGCTGGGGGGTTGCGCCGTGTTCGTGACTGTCGCCCTCGTCTCAGGGGCCCGCCGTCGACGTGGTGCCCGGCGCAGCACCGCACCAGGCGGAGGCGGGGCGGCGACGCGACCCGCCCGCACGTACACCCTGATCGGCACGCGGGCCCCGGACGGCCACGTGGTCCAGCTCGCCAGCAGCCGGCCTGCCGGCACCGTCATCACCTGGCCGGAGCCGGCCAGCGATCGCCGGCAGCGGTTCGAGCTGACGGACGCGGTCCTCTCCGACGGCACGTACGCGGCGGAACCCCTCGACTGGTACCGCTGAGCTGCACGGGACCGGCTACTTCCGGGAGTAGCTGGAGGGCGTCGTGCGGTTACCGGCGACGATGCCGACGACGACGGCGCGGTCCACGGTTGCTCCGTGCGGCCGGTGGGTTGTGCTCCACACGCTCTCTTCGAGTCGGAGGTTGCCCTTGGTGCCGGTCTTGGAGGTGAGGTCGAGGACAAGGAGTTGTCCGAACGGCGCGTTGGTGTTGCTGTAGTCCGCTGTCTGCGTGAGGTAGCGGCCTTCCAGGTACTGGCGACTGTTGTCGGAATCGTCCTTCTTGATCTCGGTGAGGTAGCGCAGGCTGCCCAAGTGCACCATGACGTCGCCGCGGCCCATGGCCACGTCGACGGGTTCGACCATGACCGCGTTGTGGAGCGGACCCATTTGCAGCCATTGGTGAAAGTCGCGCTGGAGGTCGGCCTCGACCGGCTTGCGGGCGTTGCTTCCTTCGGGTTTGCGCCTGTAGTCGAAAGGCGGAGGTTGGCCCTTCTTGCTGCTGCCAACGAGGTTTGTCCGGGTGAGGTCGGAGCGGCTCTTGAGGAACAGCAGGGTCTGTCGCACTAGGGCCGAGAAGGTCCTTCGTGTCTCGCCGGTGAACGCGGGATGCTCTTGCAGCGCTTCCATTAGTTCGTCGAGCTTGGGGACGATGACTGGGTCTGTGGCTTCGAGACGGGCGACGTCGTTGTCGTGGGCCATCCCCTCGAGGGCGAGGAGCGTGGGATCGTCCAGGGCGGCGGCGATGCGCAGCGCCTGATCGGCTCCGAGGAGGATCAGCAGGGTTGGGGCCCGGCGCTGCAGGCGGGCCAGGAGGGCCCGGTCGGGGTCGTCGTCCTCGGAGTGATCTCGGCCTGTCGAGCTGGCGTCGCGGGATTCGCGCTGTGATGAGGTGTTCTCGATCGCGTTGAGCAGGGCGTTGGCGGTCTCCGCGTCGAAACCGCTGTCTGCGTGGCGCTCAGTCTCTTGGGTGGCTCGGCGTAGCTGTGCGAGGAAGGCCTGCTGGCACAGGAAGCTGTCTTCGATCACTGGCTGGACCAGGGTGGCGAGTCCGTGGCTGCTGTCGCTGGTCATCGGCTGGACGGTGCGGCTGGCCCGGTAGGCGGTGAGCACCGTGCCCAGGGCCTGCCAGCCGTCCAGCCAGGCATCCTCGTTGAGGGCGTGGGCGGCGCCGCGCAGTTGCAGGACGAGCTCGTGCCAGGCGATCTCGGCCGAGCGTCTGGGCTGCAGCCAGGCGGGCTGGTGAGTGCGGTGGATCCAGGCCTCGCGCCGGTCCAGGAGGTTCGCGATCCGGTCTGCGGCATCGGTGATGGCGTTCGCGTCGTGCCGGCTGAACGCCATGATTGCGTCGCAGACTGCGGCGAAGGTCTCGGCGTCGTGGCGGGCCTCGTCGGCCTGGGCCGCGCGCGTGAAGTGCCTGCGGGCCTGGACGAGGTGGTTGGTCACCTCACCAACAGTCTTCGAGGAGAGTGCGCGGCGCAGCAGGTCGCAGCCGAGTTCGAACATGGCATCGGCGTCGGCGGCTTCGTCATTCGTGAGCTGCACGAGGAGGTCTCGGACGCTGTCGGCGATCGTGTCCTCCTGGGCCCAGCGGTCGAGAGTGAGGCCGAGAATGCGCGGCAGCCGCTCAAGAAAGTCCTCGGGTCCGTCGACAGGGACCTCTTCGAGGGCTTGCCACACCTTGAAGGGGCTGACGGCTTCGGCGATCGCCAGCCGTACGGCTCCTTCGAGCTGGGCGGCGGCCAGCAGCGGCGTCGTCTCGATGCGGGACAGTAGGTCGTTCAGGAGGGCGGTGGTCAGCGGCTTTCCGAGGGCTTTGGCCGCCGGTGCGCTGTCGAGCAGGGCATCGAGCGAGGCGGTCAGGTGGAGCACGCTGGGTTGGGTGGCGAGGCCTGGCGGAAGGGTCGTTGCGACGGTCTGCCACTGCGCGTCCCCGCGGTTGTAGGCGTCGGCGACGGCCTCGGCGAGGAAGGGGGCGAGAGGGCCGGCGGCGACTGCCCCGGCTTGGCCCACCACCGTGTCAGGGGGCAGACCGATGGCGGGGAAGGTGATGGGCTCGCTGCCCGCGGCCAGTTCAGTGAGCCGGTCGGCGAGCTGGAGCATGTCCCTCGTCCTTTCTCGTAACGTGCCGGAGGTGGGTCACCACAGCGGGGCGCCCTCGGCCGCCTGCCGGATGGTGTCCTTGGGGAGCGTGGCGTTGGCAAGATCGAAGTCCGCCGTGGTGAGGAGGACCTGGAGCTCGCTGTCGGCTGCGACCGCGGCCAGTTCTCGGAAGAGCTTATGGGCGTCTGCGGACTGCATTTCCTCAGACTTCGGGCTGTCGATCAGCAGCAGGCCGGGGTGAGTCGACACGCCGTTGCGTCGGCCGATCCGCAGGAGGGCGATGGCGACCGCGACACGTAGCCGGAGTTTCGCGCCGGCTGTCTGGCCTTGGAACCATTCCTGTGCGCTACCGACGGGGTAGATCTTCAGGCGGGCTGCGCGGTCAATGGACACGGACTGCAGGGACGGCACCCCGAACCCGGTGGCGAGACTGGCGATCTCGTCGTTGATCTCTTCGAAGAGCTTCGCCGCTGTGGCCTTGCTGTCACCGTCAAGCAGGCTGGCGGCAGCATCGAGGATGCGGATGGCCTTCTCCTCCGCCTCGTCCGGAGGGGTCTCCTGCGGGGCTTCCAGCACGCTGAGTGCGCCTTCGAGGCGCAGTACGGCTTCGTGTGCGGCGAGCCGCGCCGGCAGGTCGGCGGCCGACTGGGCGCGCCGCAGCTCTGCTTGGGCTTCCTCCAGCTGGCCGGTGAGCCGCCGAACTTCGGTTCGGGCCTGCTCGCGTTCGGTCTTCGCGGCTTCTTCGGCGGCGGTGGTGGCTTCGAGTCGGGTCTCGGCTTCGGCGGTCACGGCCTGCGGGTCTTCGTCATCACCCACTACTTCCCTGGCGCAGACCGCACAGGTGTGCGCCTGGCGCTCTTCGCGGCGACGCTCGTCGTCGATGGTCTGGTCGCATCGAGGGCAGCTGGTCGGGTTGAGTCCGTGGAACAGGAGGCGGGCGGTTGCGCTCTCGGTGACGTCGTTGAGGAGTTTCGCGGCGTGCTGCCGTTCCGTGCGCGCCCGGCGGAAAGTGCGGTCTGCCTCCTCCCAGACATCTTGCGCGTCGGCTACGGCTTGCGCGAGGTCCATGGCGGTGTGCGCGAGGTCGACCAGCGAGACATCGCTCGTGCCGATCGGACTCAAGCTGGCCAGAAGTTCCTGGGCCTTGCCGAGTTCGTCCTGAAGGCGGTTCCGCTCCGTCGTACGCGCGGCAGCCGCCGCTTCGGCCTCCTTGCGGCGTGCCTTGTTGCCGGCGACCCGCACGTCGCGGACCGTCTTGACCCGGGTCAGAGCCGCAGCGGCCGGCAGGTCGAGGAAGACCTGCAGCAGGCGTCCTGGCAGGCCGTCGGTCATAACGTCGCCCATGAGCGGCTTGTCGGCGCCGGTGGGGAGATAGATCGCTCCGAAGTACGCAGGCCATCCGTGCGTTGTGGTGCTGGTTTCCTTGCGGCTGTTGAGGAGGGGTTGCAGGTCCATCCGGCCCAGCATCAGCCCAGCGATCTGCTCCGCGTAGCTTGCGGTGCTCGCCGCCCGGAGCAGGGGTGTGATCCCCCGACGGGGGTCGGGGACGCGTACTTCTTCGAGCGCGGTGATATCCGGGCCGGTCAAGACGACAGCGGAGACGATCTCCCCCTCCTCGAGGTCCAGACGGAACGCCATGGGAGTGCCGGCGACGGTCGCGTCTAGATCGACATGCCGGAGCCAGTGGCGAACCCGGGTCTGCAGCGCGTCGCGCCAGGTTCCGCGCAGGCACCACGTCACCAGCTCCAACACCGAACTCTTACCCCGGAAATTCGAGGCCACGAAGGCGGTGAGACCTTCCGAGAAGTAGAGCGGGGTATCGAACGGACCCGGCTGGACGTCACCGGTCCGCTCCCCAGCTAGCCGCAGCCGATGCAGTCGCAGAGGTCGGGCGCGGGCGGGCGTAACGACGAGGGGCAGGCCGTAGGCCGCGAACACGTCACGGACGTCGTCGACCGGAACGCCCGCCTTCTTCGCGATCCTGTCCTCAAGGGCTACCTCAGCCTGTGGCGCACTCACACCTGTCCCCCTCCGTGTGTCGCGAGTTCCTGGCGAAGCGCCGCCAGGCGCCCTCGCGCTTTCGCGCTGATCGACCGGATCTCCTGTCCCCGCGGCGTCTCCGCGTACTCGGGGATCCGGTACTGCATGTCCTTGAGTTCGCTTCCCCGCCGGTCGCCTGCGAGAGCCAGGACAAGCCCGACCCGGTCGACGTAGTACGCGAAGGCGGGCGCTTCACGGATGATCTCCTGCACCACTTGGCGGCCGTGCTGCAGCAGGTAGTAGTCGTGCTGGCGCACACGATCGATCGTTCCTCGCCGCTGGCGGATGATCAGTCCGGCACTACGCAGAACCGACAGAGCGTCATCCAGCCAGCCGTAGGCACCGAAATGGTGGCGCAGCATCGGATAACGGCGAACCTCGGGTTCTTCGGAATCCAGGATCGCCGCAGCGTGCTCCAGGAGCTCACCTTCTCCCGTGGCCTCGTAGCCGTTGAGGAGCTCGTTGGCGAGGAAGTCCGGGTTCCGCAGCCAGAAGTCGAGCTTCTGCAGCTTGACCTGCGTCCGCATGACCCCGACGGCTTGCTGCAGGACGGGCTCGGCCAGCTCCGGTACGGAGAGCGGCTCGCAGGCCCCATCGATCAGCAGCAGAAGGCGGACGGCGTCCTGCTCGCGGCTGGTCGGCGGGCCTTCAGGTTCCGCGCCCGCTCTGTTGTGATCCATTGCGCCAGCGTAGTGAGCCGCGCACGCTCTGCCCATGGGGTCTTCGGATTCCCGCCACAATTCGTGGCACCCGAGAATCGAGGAGATCCGGGCGCGGCGATGGAACAGCATGCTGCCGACTGGCTGATGCCGGGCAGGCACCTGGAGTTCAATGAAGACCGGAGGCCCGGACGCCGGCTCTCTCGGAAGGCGCAATGCCGACGTTGGGCCCGCGGAGTGGTCGTCAGCCCAGGCGGAAGGCCACCACGGTGGCATCGCCCGTGTAGTCGTCCTCCGGCTAGACCTGGTCGGGCGCCCCGTTCGACACCAGGAACACCAGGAGGGCTGCCCCTCCATCTGCACCTGGCGGCACGTCACCGCAGACGCCTGCGCGAGCCCCAGGCGGGCCAGGGTGTCGTGCTTGCAGGCATCGAGCTGCACGTCGGCGGACCAGAGCGTGAGCCCGTGTCCTCCCGCGCCGCAGCACCGGCGGCCCCCTATTCAGCGGATACTCGTCGGCTGCCCCGGCTCTGCGCACGCGAGCACCGTGGACGCGTGAGCCGGCCGGTTTCATCGGCCCTGGCCATCCGTACGGCCGTCATCAGCCGGGGCATCCTGCCCAGCTCCATCCCGACGTGCGTGATCGCCGCTGTGCAGCCCTTGCACGTCAAGAAGCTCAACTTGGTGGTCGCTATTTCGACGTGGGATTCCTTCGAGTGGGTGCGCGGTGCCGCCGAGGGGTGAGGTCGGGGTTCGGAATCGCTCACAGCAGACGAAACTTCCTGAGTGGGAGTGGAACCCTGCGTAGAAGCATGTCAACCTACACCTCCGTCCCCTTTTCAATTGTCGCAGTGGCCTAGACGGGTGGATTTTGGCAAGTCTTCGTGCTTCAGGTATTTCGGGGTTCGTTCGGGTTTCATGCCCCCTCTTGTTTGCCCTAGGTGCGCTGAATGCTGCCCTGGCCCAGGCGCGTGTTGATTTCGGGGGTGTATCGACTGGACTGTGTCTGTGCGCGTGTACTGCTGGGCTGTTCGGAGAGGATCTTCTGCAACGTGACTACCGTCGGGACCGGGCTGTCCTTGCCTACGTGGCCAGGCATCCCGGAGTCGATGTTCGACAGGTGGCTCGTGCCATTGAAGATTGCGAACGCGTCGCCTTCCGAAGCCTCGCTCGACTCACAAAGGAAGGTCTTCTTGCTTGGGCTGTGGACCGCCAAACGTCAGGCGAGAGGGTGTATCGGATTGCTCGCTGACGAGTCCAGCTGTGACGAGGGGCTGCCTCAGGCGTCTGAAGCGGTGCGCAACATAGCCCATGAACGCCGGTTAGCCTAACCGGCGATTCTGGAGACCATGGATATCGGCCGCGCCGACTACTTGGCGGTGGATGGTGCTGGCCTCCCTGTCCATTCCTGTGAGCTCCGCTCTCGTGGCAGCCGACTTGCGATCGCGCTCACGGGGCTTGCCGCGTGAGGTGAAAGGTCCAACTGTGTGCGATTCCCTGCTCTCAGTTCCGCGAGTCGCAGAGATGCTCGATATCAGCCGCAGGTCCGTCTACCGATACATCGAGTTGGGGGAACTGTCGGTCGTTGACCTCCGCACAGGGAATGGGCGCTCGCGTGTGCGGATACCCAGTCGCGATGTGCATGAATTCGTGGGTCGACGTACGTCAGCAACTTCGTGTAGGCGCTCCGCCTAGCTCCGCCTCCTACTTTTCGATCGTATGCATCGCGTCACAGAGAGAATGAATGGCCTACCTTCGTAAACTTCCGTCCGGCAAGTGGCAGGTAACTGTCAGGAACCGGGCCGGTGATCGGATTAGCGAAACGTTTCCCCTGAGGTCTCAGGCCCATGCCTGGGGCAGGGACGAAGAGGCGAAGCTCAGTAGGTCCGCCTACCGCGATCCTCTTGCTGGAAAGATCAAGTTTGGTGCCTGGCACGATCGATGGTGGGAAGCGCGCGTCGTTGAACCGCACACTCGCCGAGGCGATGAGTCGTCCATCCGTAACCACGTGACTCCCCACTGGGCCGACTGGGAGCTTCGTGACATCGCGCGACTCGACGTGCAGTCCTGGGTCCGCAAGATGACGGTGGCCGGTACCGGGGCCTCGGCGATCCGCAGGGCCTACAACCTGACATCGTCCATCATGAAGGCAGCGGTCGAGGAGGACCTCATATCGGTCACTCCGTGTCGCGGTATTGATCTTCCTAAGGAAGCGGTCAAACCGCCTCAGTGGTTCACGGTGCCGCAGGCGCAGGCGATCCTCGCGAAGCTGGACCAGCCCTGGCAGACCATGGCCTTGCTGGCCTTCTACACCGGACTGCGATGGGGTGAACTCGCGGGGCTGCATGGCCATCGCATTGACTGGCGCCGCAGTCGCCTGTTCGTGGTGGAGGTCAACACCAAGTCCGGGATCAAGGAGTACCCGAAGAGCTCCAGGAGCCGCCGGGAGGTCCCCATCCCTGATCACGTGCTCGAAGCGCTGGCGCGCCATATGCACGGACGTGAGAAGGACGGTGTTGTTTTCACCACCGTTACTAAAGGGCGGGCTGGGCGGCTGCTCGACGACGGTAATTGGCGGAAGTACGTCTGGTGGCCAGCGGTGAAGGAGGCGACGTTCCTTGATTTTGCCGGGGACCTGCGTCCGCTGCCGCACTATCCTCCACACTCCATGCGCCACACGTGCGCTTCGTGGCTGGTGCAGAACGGAGTGTCGCTGTACGAGGTGCAGCACCTGCTCGGCCATGAGAGCTACCAGACGACGCAGCGGTATGCCCACCTCGCCCCGGACGCCCATCAGGCGGTGCTGGGTGGCTGGACGCGTCTGGAGTCCCAGCTGATCATCCCTGCTGCGGCGGCCTGAGCATCCCAACTTGATAACCGAGCGTGGTCGTGGTCGAGGCGAGCAGACCTTGCACGCCGCACTTTCCCAGCGTCGGAGGGCGCACCCGTTGCGGGTGCACCCTCCGACGCTGCTGCGTTTCCGGTACCGTCAGCAGCAGCGGTTCGATCGGTGATCGGCTTGAGCACGGGCAACGAGCCTCTGACGCATGCGCCTTCGGGTGTGACGCACGTTTGACGCACGGCGCTCCGTGCGTCAAGAGGATTTCGCCTCTGACCTGCACGTTCTTCGGCGGTGAGGCGCCTCTACGCGTTCCCGATGACGCATCATGTGGAGTGCGTGGCGATTCTGGAGCCGGCGAAGTAAAGCGGCTGGCCTGCGGTTTTGCGGGTGGGCTATGTGCGCCGCCTGGCAGACGGCCGACGAGTGCGGTGCCCTCGACAGTCAGGGACTCACCCTCGCTGACGAGCACCGCACCGCGACAGCCTCACCGCCCACCTCCGCCGGACCGCCCGTAAGGAGCACGGTTTTGTGAATCTCCGTCGACGGGCTGTTCCGGCGCCGCCCGGTTTCATCGGCCGACTGCCTCAGGCGGTGACCTGCTCGGGAAGGAAGGGGCTGGGGATGCCGTGCCAGGAGACACGCAAGGCGTCCCTCGCCCGCGTGCAGGCGACGAACAGCAGACTCAGTTCGCCCATGAGGTCCTCGCGGTGCTGCTGGGGGTCGACCTCCTCCGGGGTGAGGGCGCTCTGCATCGGCACGACCGTGTCGCTCACCCCGGCGACGGCCACGCAGCGGAATTCGAGCCCCTTCATGCGGTGCATGGTCCCGACCCGGACCCCCTCAACGGCCGCCGCCGACGCCCCCAGGACGAGCGAGGGAATCCCCGCCTCTTCCAGGGCCTGGGCGATGTCCTTGCCCAGCTGGACGTACCGCACGGCGACACCGATCTCGTGCGGCGCGACCCCCGTTCCGATCCACTCGGAGATCCGGGTGACCAGGCCCGTGATCTCCTCCGGCTTGGTGGCTGCGCCTCCGAGTTCCGGCCTGGCACCCCGGTACGCGGACCGGTAGCCGGCGAGTGAGTCCTGCCCGCCGTCCATGTCGTCCACGCTCGCGTCCGCGAGGAGCCGGGTCGACCAGGTCAGGATCTCCTTCGTCGTGCGGTAGTTGATGCGCAGGCGGGTCGACCGGCCGGCCACCGAAATGCCGAGGCCGCGCAGGGACACCCGGTTCCCGTAGATCCGTTGGTGGGTGTCGCCCGCGATGAAGAGGTCGTCCGGCCCCGGGGCGACCAGAGCGCGCAGCATGCGCCACTGAGCCGGGTGGAGATCCTGCGCCTCGTCGATCACCACATGACGGAAGGGGCGGTCCCCGCCTCGGTCCTGGAGGATGCGCGCGGCCTCCGCACACACCTGGAGGAAGGTCCACTCGTCGGCCCGGCGCAGCTCCTGGGTGAACGCTTCGACGGCGCGCCACACCTGGGCCCGCTTGAGCGGGCTGAGCGCGGCTCCGCGCCCGGAGCGGGAAGCCTTCAGGTACGTCTCCGGTGACCGGAGGTCCTGGGCCAGGATGACGTGCCGCCATTCCTGGTCGAGAAAGACGTCGGTGAAATCGATCTCCAGCCTCTGGGCCGTCCGGCTCCAGCGGTTGAGGATCTCCTTCTGTGCGGCCAGCAGCGCCAGCGGTGCGCCGCGCTCCTCCCGGACGACCTGGTTCGCCAGCGCGTCCACGTTGACGACCCGGATCTTCGCCCGCAGCGCGGGCTCGGGGATCAGCAGTTCGAGGTTGCTGCGCAGGTCGGCCGCGAGGTCGCGGGTGAAGGTGGTCAGGAGGATCGACTCGTCAGGTGCGTCCGCCGGCAGCTGTTGGGCGAGGTGCAGGGCGCGGTGCAGCGCGACCACGGTCTTCCCGGTGCCCGGGCCGCCGGTGACGCGTGCCGGACCCGTGTACGAGGAACGGTAGGCGAGCTTGCGCTGGCTGGGGTGGAGGAAGATCCGCCAGGCGTCGAAGGGTCGGGACAGGATGTCCGTCAACTCGTCGGGGCCGGAGACGAGCGCGATCCGCCCCTGGGACCGCGCCATGGCCGCGGAGAACTCGTCCTGCTCGACCGGCGCCGCGGACGACTCGGTCCGTGGTGCCCGGGTCTCGCGTGGGGCCGCGGAGCGCTGCTCCAGCTGTATGGCGACGACCTCGCGCCACACGTCCTCCGGAGTCATGCCCGCCGCAAGCCCCGCCAGCACGTCGTACTGCTGCTCGGGAAGGACCTTGTGCAGGGCGTCGAGATGGACCTCGGTGCCGAGATGCCGGACCAGGGGAAGCAGGTCGGCGTCGATGCCCAGCCTGATCAGGTCCTTGTCCGCAACCCCCCCGAACAGTCGTCGGGTGTCATCGGCGGCACCGGGCCGGTCGCCCGGAAGGGCGTCGATGCCGGCCGTCGCGCGTTCCAGAGCGACGTCGTCGCGCAACTCGATGCCGTGGGTAGCCGAGTTGACGGTCGCCCGGTGCTTGACCGCCCAGGCGATGGCGTCGTCGTGAGGCATGACCTTGAGCAGGAGGAAGCTGTCCCCCACCTCCGGAGCCAGAACCACGCCGCGCATGAACTGGTTGATGCGGATGGTCCGGATGCGGGGGTCGCGGGACTTCTCCAGCTTCTCCAAGTGCAGCCCCGCGTGGCGGTGTTTCCGAAACTTGTCGAAGACCTCATGCACACGTTTTTGGACAGGCTTTTCCAACTTGGCGAATTCCAGGAGGAAGTCCTTGTGGATTCCCAGTGTCGCCATGGTGCGCCCCCGGTCGTACGGTCGTCGATTCCGCTGATCACCGTACCTGGGTACGGCACAATGACGGGCCGACGGGGCAAGACTTGGGGAGGGAATGGGCGTGCACGCGCAGCAGACGACGTTCAGCAAGCTGGTCCACGGCGAGACGCAGTTCCAGGTCCCGCTGTATCAGCGCACCTACACCTGGCAGCGTGACGAGCTGCGGCAGCTGTGGGACGACGTGCTGGAACTCGTCGAGGACAAGCTGGAGGGCGGGGAGCCGGCGGCTCACTTCCTCGGGTCGGTGGTGCTCGCGCCGGAGCGGGTCGCGGCGGGCGGGATGCAGCGCTGGCTCGTCGTCGACGGCCAGCAGCGGCTGACCACGCTGATGCTCGCCTTCACCGCCCTGCGGGATCACCACCGCGCTCGCGGGCGGGAGAAGAAGGCCGCCCGCATCCACGACCTCATCCTGGTCAACGGCTACCAGGACGGGAACGACCACTACCGTCTCCTGCCGACGCAGGCCGACCGTGAGGCGTTCGTCGCCTGCGTGGAGTCGCTCCCCACGGCCGGCGGCGCGGGCAACATCGGTGGCGCCTACCGGTTCTTCCTGGCCGCTCTGACCGAGGGTGAGGAGCGCGCCGACGATCAATGGACCGGCGCCGTGGAGTCCGTACTCAGGGGCTTCCTCTCCATCGTGTCGATCACCGCCACCGAGGGCGACAACGTGTACCGGATCTTCGAGTCCATCAACAACACGGGTGTCGGCCTCAGTCAGAGCGATCTGCTGCGCAACTACCTTTTCATGTGCCTTCCCAAGCGTGGCGAGACTGTCTACCGCACCTTGTGGCTGCCGATGCAGGAGCTGCTCGGCCCGGCCAGGCTGGAGCTGCTCGTCTGGCTCGACCTGGTCGTCGACGGTGACAACCGGGCCAAGCAGAGCGAGATCTACCGGGACCAGAAGAGGCGTCTCGAACCGATCAGTTCGGACGAGGACGCACTGGAGGCGGAGGTCTCGAGGCTGTACGTGCGGGCCGGTCGCCTCATGCGGATCGTCGAGCCGTCGAGGGAGAGCGACCCCGGTCTGCGCGAGGTCCTGGAAAGGCTCGCCCGCTGGGGCGGCCAGACCCACTATCCGCTCGCGCTCCAGCTACTCGACCGGCTGGACGAGGGGGACTGCGACCCCAAGGAAGCGAGCGCCGCTCTCGCGTACGCAGAGAGCTACATGGTGCGGCGCCTGTTCGCCGGCCACTCCACTACGGGTAACAACCGCACCTTCATGGAACTGCCCAAGGAGGTGGAGAAGGAGCTGGAGAACGGGCGTTCGCTCGCGGACGCGGTACGACGCGCTCTGTCCGCCAAGACGGGGACGCGGGTCTGGCCCTCCGACGCGGTGACGCGGGAGTCGATCCGCAGCCGCCCCTTCTACAAGACGGGGCGTTCGCACCAGCGCTTCGAGATCCTGCGCCGCTTCGAGGAGAGCTACGCCGCCAGCGAGCCCGTCGACTACGGCAAGGCGAAGCTCACCGTGGAGCACGTGCTGCCGCAGCACCCCGCCCAGCAGTGGTTCGACCTCCTTGCGGAGGAGGCCGGAGAGACCGAGAGCCCGGAGGAGCTGCACACCCAGCTGGTGCACACCCTCGGCAACCTTACGCTCTCCGGCGACAACACCCGCCTCTCCAACCACCCCTTCCACCGCAAGCAGCAGATCCTCGACTCCAGCGCCTTGCGCATGAACCAGCACATCGCGGCCCAGGAGCGTTGGGGGAGGGCGGAGATCCTCGCGCGCGCCGAGGAGATGAGTGACCGGGCCGTGGAGCTGTGGCCCGGGCCCATCGACGGGGTGGTCCACGCCGACGCCGAGTGGGCCGGCTGGGGAGAGCTGCGCCGGGCACTGCTGAGCATGCCGGCCGGTACGTGGACGACGTACGGTGACCTCGCCGCCCTCATCGGTACTCATGCCGTCGCGGTCGGCAACCACATCAGCACCCGTCCCGCGCTGCACGGGGCCTATCGCGTGCTGACGGCCGACGGCAAGATCTCGCCTGGTTTCCGCTGGCCCGAGGGGCAGGAGGACACGCCCGATCCGCAGAGCGTTCTGGAGTCCGAGGGCGTTCCGTTCGACGAGTGGGGTCGTGCTCGCCGGGCCCATCGACTCACGGCGGGGGACCTGGCCGCTTTGGTGGGCAAGGACGACTTCGAGGACGAGACACCGGTTCGGACCGCCGAGGGGGCAGGAGGCTCCGGGGGCATTGCTGACGGGGAGCCCGCGGCGGCGCGCTTCGAGATGCTGTTGCGCGACAACCAGACGCCCGGCACGGCGGAGGGAGTGCTCGCCACCCTGCGGTTCTGGGAGGAGCAGGGCGGCTCCCTCGACTACGGGAAGAAGAGCGAGACCAGCTGCTTCCCGATGCTGTCCCTGGACGGTGCGCGCGCCCGATCGCTCTGGCCTCTGGCCCTGTATCCGGTGACGGGCACCGCCGAGGTGGTCTTTCAGCACCTGAAGCGTCGGCCGCCCTTCGACGACGAGGTGCTGCGGCGCGAGCTGATGGCGCGACTGAACCGGGTGGAGGGCATCGTGCTCGCGGAGGCGAAGCTGGACCTGCGTCCCTCGTTCCCGCTGGAGGTCTTCGCCGACCACGGTGAGGAGTTGCGCGGCGTCCTGGAGTGGTTCGTCCACACCGTCGCGCTCGCGGAGGCCCGCCGCCCTGTCGACGATGCTCCCGGGGGTGCCGGGTGACCCGACCGACGCGACCTGACATGGTCGCGGACCCTGGCCGGATCTGCCCTTAACGCAAGATCACCGTTCGGTTACTCTGCCGGCAGTGATCGGTGTCACTCCGGGCGTGGGCGCGTGGCGGGTGGCCTGCGACCGGAGCGCGGGGGCGGATGGAGCACAACAACCACCAGGGGTGGTACGGGGAGACCTTCGTGGCCGCCATCGCCGCCGCGGCGGGTTTCCAGGTGGCCGTGCCCTATCCGGACATCGGCAAGGACATGATCCTCGGGCGGGACCACGAGGATCCCGAGCTCGATGTCCAGATCGCCCTCCAGGTGAAGACCCG